>NZ_JBEZFY010000001.1:0-820961 GCF_040649765.1 Micromonospora sp. NPDC048894
CGAAGGCACGAAACCAGTCAGGCGAAGGGTCACACCTGCTACTGCCGACCATCAGCTCACCACTGATGAACCGACCCCGCCATGCTCACAGTCAGGCGAGCAGGACGGCCAGCCAGGCACCGGTGAGCAGGGCCGGGCCGAACGGCAGGGCGGTGTCCCGGCGTACCCGGCGGGCGGCCAGCAGCGCCAGCACCAGCAGCCCCTGGAGCAGGTGCGGCAGGAGCAGGCCGAGCCAGAGGGTAGGCCAGCCCAGCCAGCCCAGCGGCAGCCCGAGCACCGCCGCCAGCTTCACGTCACCGAAGCCGAGCCGGGAGCGGGGCAGCAGCGCCAGCACGACGTACAGCAGGAGGGAGAGGGCGGCCCCGGCGAGCGCGAGCGCCAGACGACCGGGCGTGCCGGTGACGACGGCCGCGACGGTCAACGCGGTGCCGCCGCCGAGCGCGGCCGCGCCGACCAGCGGGTCGGGCAGGCGGAGGCTGGTCAGGTCCGCCACCGCCAGCACCAGACCCACGGCGGCGACCAGCAGGAACGCCGGCAGTGCCGGCTCCGGCCACCGTGCGGCGGCCAACCCACCGAGGACCACCGCCCCCACCACCGCGATCCCCACCGGCGCTGGAACCGAGGCCACGGCCGGCGCTGGAGCCGGCGCGCAGTCGGGCGCTGGAGCCGGCGCCCCGACCGGCGCTGGAACCGAGGCCACGGCCGGCGCTGGAGTCGGGTGCATGGCCGGCGGGGTGCGGGGTGGGAAGGAGCGGGCGATCCGAGGTGCGGCGAGGCCGGCCAGGACGCCGAGCATCGCGGTTACGGTCACCGGGCCGACGGGCACGGCCCTCGACGTTACCGCCGGGACGGTACGGCGGCTGCCCCGTCACCCGCCGGCCGGCGGGCCCGCTCCGTGGTCACCACCAGCGCCACGCCGGCCACGATCACCGCACCGCCGAGCAGCACCTGACCGGTGATCGGCTCAGCCACCAGCAACGCGCCGAGCGCCACCGCCACCACCGGGTTCACGTAGGCGTAGGTGGAGACCAGCGAGATGGGCGCATGGGCCAGCAACCAGACGTACGCGGTGAAGGCGACCAACGACCCGGCCACCAGCAGGTACGCCAGGGCGAACCAGGAACGGGTCGTCACCTGCGCCGGGGAGAACCCGCGCAGTTCACCCCGGGTCACGGACAGCACGACGAGCGCCACCGCCCCGGCGACCATCTCGTAGACGGTGGCGACGAACGGGTCAGCGGGCATCCGCAACCGGTTGGACAGGAACGACCCCACCGACCAGCAGGTGGCCGCCGCGACCACGGTCAACGCACCGACCAGCGGCACCGTCCCCGTCCCGCCCCGGGGGAGCACCAGCAGCACCAGCCCGAGAAAGCCCACCGTCACCCCGGCGAACGTCCACCCCGGCGGGCGGTCCCCGGTGACCGTACGCAGCAGCACCACCAGCAGCGGGACGGTGGCCACCAGCAGCGCGGCGATGCCCGACGGCACCGCCACGCCGGCCGGGCCCGACTCGGCGAGCACCACCAGGCCGTTGCCGCCGGCCAGCAGCAGCACCCCGACCAGCGCGGCCGAGCCGAGTTGCCGCCGGTCGACCCGCAACGCACCCGCGCCCCGCCGCAGCCGCAGGACCACCGCCAGCACCAACGCGGCACCACCGAAGCGGGCGGCAGCCGAGCCGAGCGGCGGCATCGACTCCACCACGACCCGGATACCGAGGTAGGTGGAACCCCACAGCACGTAGACCAGGATGAGTGCGGTCCAGATCAGCGCTGGTCGGGCGGGTGTCGCGGCCGAGGAAGGTGAGGTCATCGCGGGACCACGCTACGGTGACCACGTCGGTGGCGTCCTTCCGGACGACCGGCATCTCGGCACGCGGGAGGGCGGGCATGGCGAACTACGGACCACCGGGCGGTTCCCCGGACCCGTGGGGTGGGCGACGCCCGGACGACCGTTGGGGCCAGCCCGCCCCGGAGCAGCCCCACCCCGCAACCGTGCCGACCCAGCCGACGGGTGGACAGCAGCCCCACCATCCGGCGTACGACCAGTTCCAGTCGGAGCCGTACGGGCCGGCAGGGCAGTTTCCGGCGGGCGGACCGGTGGCCTACCCGGGCAACCCCGGGTCGGGGCGCGGCCGGGGTCCGCTGATCGCGGTGCTGGTTGTGCTCGCCGTGCTGACCGTCAGCGGTGGCACCCTGTGGTACCTGCTGAGCGACGACGAGCCGACGAACACCGGTGCGGCGCTGCCGACGGCACCGGTGGTGCCGGACGCGGCCACTGCCGAACCGGGCGGGTCGACCACCGCCACCCCCGCACCCGCCGCCTCGGCCGACCCGCGCTTCGTCAAGGCTGGGCAGTGCGTCCGCAACGAGGGTCCGGCCGGCGGCAAGCCCAAGCTACTGATCACCGAGTGCGCCCCGAGAACGTACGAGGTCTTACGTCGTTTCGACGGGGCGACCAGTGGTGAAAGGGACGCCGAGGCGAAGTGCGGCAAGGTGGAGGGCTACACCAACTGGTACTTCTTCGACAGCGAGCTGGACACCCTCGACTTCGTCCTCTGCCTGAAGCAGCGCTGAGCCCACCCCTGGGGGAGAGATTGTCAACCTTCGGCCCACCCGACTCCGGCCGCCCCGACGAGGAACAACGTCCCTCGAACAGCGACCCGGAGCCACCCACCGCGCCCCTCGCGCACCCCGACCCCGAACCAGCGACGAAGCCCATCTTCCGCGCCGAGCCGGAGCCACCCACCGTGAGAATTCCGTCGGAGGCGGAACCACCGACGGCACCGATCCCGGGCGGATCGGACGAGCAGCCGACGGCACCCCTCACCCGCAACCAGGACGAGCAGCCGACGGCACCGATCTCCCCGGCGGCTCCACACGCCGCCGAGGAACCGGTGACCGCCGTCAACTCGCCGGCTGCCCCGCATCCGGCTGACGAGACGCCGACCGCGCCGATCTCCGCGCCTGCCCCGGGCGCTGCCGAGGAACCGGTGACCGCACCCCTCCGGGGTGACGCGGACGACCAACCGACCGCCCCGCTCTCCGCCGGGCCGACCGGACCCGATACCGGCCCGGACGAGCCGCCGACCACACCGATCCGCCCGGAGGACGTCGAGCCACCGACCACACCGATCCGCCGGGAGGACGTCGAGCCACCGACCGTGCCGGTGTCACGGGAGGCGGGCGAGCCGGCCACGGCACCCATTCCGAGTGCGGAAGAACCGCCCACCGCACCAATGGCCGCGTCCTCGCCGGAGCCGCCGACGGCACCGATCTCGGCCGCCGCGCCCGAACCGCCGACCACACGACTCTCAGCCACCACGCCCGAACCCCCGACCACACCACTCTCGACCACCACGCCCGAACCGCCGACCGCACCACTCTCGGCCACCACGCCGGAACCGCCGACCGCACCCTTCGCCGCCGAACCGCCGACCGCCCCGATCTCCACGCCACCTGAGCCGCCGACCACCCGGCTGCCGGTGTCGGGAGCCGGGCAGCCGGCCACCACGCCGATGCCCGCAGCGGGCGGCGGATACTCGCCGACCACCCAGATGCCCGCAGCGGGCGGGTACTCGCCGACCACCCAGATGCCGGCAGCGGGGGCTGACTACCCGACGCCGTCTTCCGGAACGGGCTACCCACCTCCGTCCTCGGGGGCGGGTTATCCTCCGCCGGACACCTATCTCCCGCCGACCGGCACGCCGGTGCCGTCCTCGGGGGCCGGCTACCCGCCGCCGGGGCCCTTCCCGCCCGCCGGGCCGACCGCCGCACCGGCGGCCGGCGCGTTCAGCGCACCGGCGTCACCACCACCGGCCAGCTACCCCGCCCAGTCCCCACCGCCCCCGGCACCCAGCTACCCGGGGCCGGCCGCACCGTCATCCGGCTTCCCGGGGGCAGCCGCACCATCGTCCGGCTTCCCGGGGGCAGCCGCACCATCGTCCGGCTTCCCAGGACCGGCCGCACCATCGTCCGGCTTCCCAGGACCGGCCGCACCATCGTCCGGCTTCCCAGGACCGGCCGCACCGCCGCCCGGCTTCCCGGGGCAGCCCACGCCACCGGGATATCCGGGGCAGGGTTTCCCGCCTCCGGCGGCACCGCCGGCAAAGGGTCGGGGCGGTCGGATCGCGCTCATCATCGGGCTGGTGGTGGTCCTGCTGCTGTGCCCGTGCCTCGTGGTGGGTGGCTGGTTCCTCCTGGCGTCGGGTGACAGCGACGATCCGGCTCCGGAGGCGGTCGCGTCCGCCTCGCCGACGGAGAACGGGCCGACCGGGAACGCACCGACGGAGCCGACCGTCGAGCCGACCACGGCCGAGCCGACCCCGACGCCGACCCGGGCGGAGCAGATCGTCCGGGGCGACTGCGTGGTCAACGACGGTACGGCCAGTGACGCCGACCTGCGCAAGGTGCCGTGCGGTCCGAACACCTACGAGGTGCTGCTGCGGATTCCGGCGTCCACCAACGGGGACCGGTGTAAGTCGCTGGCCCCGGAGTCGAACGCCAACTACGTGCACGACAACTCGGTGGACCTCTTCGATTACGTACTCTGCCTGCGCAAACGCAGCTGAACAGGGAAATATGGGGCTGTCTAGCATCAACGCTAGACAGCCCCATATTCGTGTCGAGAGGGTCGCCGGCACCCCCGTCGCCTCCACCACGGGACCTGCCCGGACCCGGTGGGCGACACGCCGGTAGCCCCGTCTACGCATCTCTAGTCCGCAGGCTAGACCGCCCGATACTGTGCGATGCGTGGATCCGGTCCGCAACCCGTACGCCCCGGGCGCCGGTCAGCGCCCGCCCGAGCTCGCCGGGCGGGGGCGGGAGCTGGACGTCTTCGACGTGGTGCTGGAACGGATCGCCCGGGGACGCCCCGAGCGCAGCCTGATGCTCACCGGCCTGCGCGGCGTCGGCAAGACCGTCCTGCTCAACACCCTGCGCTCCCAGGCGATCAACCAGCTCTGGGGCACCGGCAAGATCGAGGCCCGACCGGAGCAGTCGCTGCGTCGACCGATCGCCGCCGCGCTGCACATGGCGGTCCGCGAACTCGCCCCCCGGCACCGGGCACCGGAGCGGATCGACGCCTTCCTCGGCGTACTCAAGGCGTTTGCGCAGCGCAGCGCACCGACCACCGGGCGGGCCGGTGCGGCCCCCCGGTTGCGTGACCGGTGGCAGCCCGGCATCGACGTGCCGGCCAGCAGCGGCCGGGCCGACTCCGGGGACATCGAGATCGACCTGGTGGAGTTGCTCACCGACGCGGCGGCGGTCGCCGGGGACGTGGGCACCGGTATCGCCGTCTTCATCGACGAGATGCAGGATCTCGGTGCGGAGGACGTGTCGGCGCTCTGTGCGGCCTGCCACGAGTTGTCCCAGCTCGGCGCACCCTTGATCGTGGTCGGCGCGGGCCTGCCGCACCTGCCGGCGGTGCTCAGCGCCGCCAAGTCGTACTCGGAGCGGCTCTTCCGTTACCTGCGGATCGACCGGCTGGACCGGATCGCCGCCGACCAGGCACTGTGCGCGCCGGCCGGGCGGGAACAGGTGGAGTACGAGCAGAAGGCCCTCGACCTGCTCTACGAGTCGTCCGGCGGCTACCCGTACTTCGTCCAGGCGTACGGGAAGGCGACCTGGGACCATGCGCCCCGCTCCCCGATCACCGACGCGGACGTCCGGGTCGCCGCCCCGGAGGCGGAGGCGGAGCTGGCGGTCGGTTTCTTCGGTTCCCGGTTCGAGCGGGCCACCCCTGCCGAACGCGAGTACATGCGGGCGATGGCGACCCTGTCCCAGGTGGCGGGCGAGGCTGACGGCGGTGGTCGGGACGACATGGACGCCGCCGTGCCGACCGCCGAGATCGCCCGTGCGCTGGGCCGCAAGCCGGCGAGCCTCTCCCCGGCCCGGGACGCGCTGATCAAGAAGGGTCTGATCTATTCGGGGGAACGCGGCACGGTCGCCTTCACCGTCCCGCACTTCGGCCGCTACCTGCGTACCCAGCCGGCCTGATCGGCACCGGCCACGGGGCGACCGGACCCGCCGGACGGCCGGCACCGGCCACGGGGTCAGACCCGGGACCAGGGGGGTGGGAAGACCACCTCGCCGCGCGGGGGTGGTGGCGCGTCGCTGGTCTCCGGCGGCAGCACCAGCGCCTGCCACGGCTCTCCCAGCCCCGACCAGGGGCTGACCAGCCCCATCCGGTCGGCCCGGGTGAAGCCGAACCGCCGGTAGTACGCCGGGTCGCCGAGGACCACCACCAGCCGCTCGCCCAGCTCGGTGGCGGCCTCCAGCGCGGCCTGCACCACCGCCGTGCCGTGCCCGACCCGTTGCCGGTGCGGGGCCACCGCCACCGGCCCGAGTACCAGCGCCGGGGCGCGTTCCCGGTCGGCCTCGACCCGGACCCGGGTGAGCAGCGCGTACCCGACCACCTCGCCGCCGTACTCGGCGACCATCGCCAGTTCCGGCAGCCACGCCGCACTGCCGCGCAGCTCGTCGACGAGCGCGACCTCACCGGGGGTGGTGCGGTCGGGGCGGGCGAAGGCGGCAGCCAGCACCCGACGGATCGGGCCGGCGTCGGCCGGGCCCTCGGGACGCAACCGCAGGGTCGTCACCGGCGCGACGTTACCGGTCGTGGCAGGTCCATCAGCGACGGTCGCCCAGTTCGGCGTGGCGTGTCATCGCGCCGACCGGCACGGCGCGGTCCCGGGAGCAGCGGCGCGACCTGCTTCGGGCGACGGCACGCAGAGCGCTCCGGATCGGCCGTTGCCCGGATAGCAGGGGTCCAAACGGGGTATGACTGAGCAATGAAACCCGTGCGCTCCCTCGCCCGTGTCATGTTGAGCGGCATCTTCGTGGTCAGCGGCGCCCGCAACTTCCAACACCCCCAGCGGCTCGTGACGGCTGCCCGGCCGGTCACCGACCGGGTCGCTCCGCTGGTCCAGCGGGCCGCGCCGCAGTTCCCCACGGACCCCGAGACGCTGATCCGCGCCAACGCCGCCGTGCAGCTCGCCGCCGGCCTGATGCTGGCCACCGGGAAGTTCACCCGGCCGGCCGCACTGGTCCTGGCCGGCACCCTGGTGCCCACCACCGTCGCCGGTCACCCGTTCTGGGACAACGACGATCCGACGACGCGGAGCAACAACCAGGTGCACTTCCTGAAGAACCTCGGGCTCTTCGGTGGTCTGCTGCTCGCCGCAGCCGACACCGAGGGCAGGCCGGGCCTGCGCTGGCGGGCCGGTCACCGCATCGGCCACTCTCGACGGTCGGTCGGTCGTGCGGTGCGCACCGCCCGGCGGGAGGCCCGGATCGCCGTCCGGTCGGCCGCCGCCGCCCGCCGGCTTCCCGGCTGACCTGCATCGATTCGGCCACCACCCCCCGTAAGGCCGCGAATTACCTGAACCACCCGACACCCGTTAACGCGGTGGAAATGTCAAAAACTGGTGTGGGATCGGACACGGTCGGATAACGCGGGAGGCAGCAACGTGAGGCGCCGTTCTAGGCTCCCTACCGGACCTGGACGGGTAGGACGACCTTGGTATGGGGGTGGCCACGCCATGCCGACGACCGTCGGTAGACGGGCGGACCGCCTCGCCCCAGTCCGTCGCGCAACGCGTGGGATCGATCGTAGGACAGTCGTACGGGTCGGCATCGTGGCCGCCGTCGCCTATGCCGCATGGCTCGCCATCGGTGCTTTCGGGCGGCCGTACAACTTCTTCGACATGAAGATCTACCACGGCGCGGTGGTGTGGTGGGCGAGCGGGCACGAGTTGTACGAGTTCATCGCGCCCACCACCACGCTGGGTTTCACCTACCCGCCCTTCGCCGCGCTGGCCATGCTGCCGATGGCGATGCTGCCGATCGAGGCGGCCGGCTGGATCAACGCGGCCGGCAGCATCGCCGCGCTGGCGGTGATCCTCGCCGCGCTGCTGCGCCCGATCGTCGACCGGCTCGGCTGGCCGCTCTGGTACTCCGTGGCCATCGCCACCCCGATGGCCACCGCCCTCGAACCGGTCCGGGAGACCCTGGGGTACGGGCAGGTCAACCTGCTCCTGTTCGCGTTGATCATGGCGGACCTGGTGGGTCTGCGCTGGCGTTCCCGGCGGGGCACCCACGGACGCGGCACCGACGGCCCGTTCCTGCGGCTGCTCTACAGCGGGTCCTGGGCGGGCATGGGCATCGGCCTGGCCACCGCCGTCAAGCTCACCCCGGCGCTGTTCATCGTCTACCTGCTGGTCACCCGGCAGTGGCGGGTCGCCGCCACCGCCGTCGGCACCATCATCGGCGTCACCCTGGGCAGCTTCGCGCTGGTCGGCACCGAGTCGCGGGCCTACTTCGGCGGGGTGCTGTGGCAGACCGAGCGGGTCGGGGCCGCCGACATGACGCCCAACCAGTCGCTGGCCGGGCTGCTGGCCCGGCTCTACGACTCGATCGAGACGCCCGGTCTGCTCTGGTTGGCGTTCTCGGTGCTGATCCTGGCCGTCGGGTTGTCCCGGGCCGCCAACGCCCGCGCCGACGGCGACGAGCTGACCGCGTTCACCCTGGTCGGGCTGACCGCCAACGTGATCAGCCCGATCTCCTGGTCGCACCACCTGGTCTGGGTCATCCCGGCGATCGTCGTGCTCGCCGACGCCGCCGTACGCCGCCGTGAGGCGAGTCGGGGGCTGTCGGTGCGTACCGGCCCGCAGTCGTTCGGCGGGCCACCCGGGGTGAGTGGGCTGCGCCCGCCGATCTGGTACCCGACGCTGACCGGGTTGCGGCACGGGGCCGCGGCGCTCGGGTTGTACCTGCTCTTCGTGATCTCGCCGATCTGGCCGTACGAGCACAAGCTGCCCGAGGTGTCCCACTACCAGAACGGCCTGTTCGGCGCGCTTATGGAGAACTCGCTCGCGTTGGCGCTGATCGTGCTGGTCGCCGCCCTGCCGTGGCGGCCCGGTGCCGAGCCCGCCTTCTATCCCGACCGGTCGGCCCGTGTCACCACGGCCGGTCGCCGCTGACCCCGCCCGGCCCGCGCCACCACGGTCGGCCGACCCCGGCCGGCCCGGTGGGGCACGACGCCACGGTCAGGGGCAGTTGACCCACTCCTCGGTGCCGTCGGCGAAGACCTGCCGTTTCCAGATCGGCAGCCGCGCCTTCACCTCGTCGACCAGCCGGGCGCAGGCCGCGAAGGCCGCCGCCCGGTGTGCCGTGCTGACCGCCGCCACCAGCGCCACGTCCCCGATGTCGAGCCGACCGATGCGGTGCGACACGGCCACCGCGTAGACGTCGGGGTCGGCGGCGATCTCGGCGGCCACCGCGCGCAGCGTCTCGACGGCGCTCGGGTGGCCCTCGTACTCCAGCAGGGTGACCGGTCGGCCGTGGTCGTGGTCGCGGACCACGCCCTGGAAGGAGACGACCGCGCCGGCCCGGCGGTCGGCGACCGCCGCCTCGTGCGCGGCCAGGTCCAGCGGCTGGTCGGTGACCGCGAGCAGGGCCGTGGTGGGGTCGGCCGTCACCACGTGCGCTCCCCGGGCAGCAACGGCAGCGGTACGACGGGCACCCGGGCCCCGACCTCGCCGGAGGTGCCCGGCCGGATCACCGCGAACCCGTCCGCGCCGGCCAGCCCTCGCAGCATCGCCGAGCCGACGTGCCGGACCGGGTGGGCGGTGCCGGCGGCCCGGTCCAGCCGGACCAGGGCCAGGTGGGTGTAGTCGCCCCGGCCGGGCACCGGCCCGGCGAGGGTGGCGTACGGCAGTGCCGGCAGCACCCGGCCCTGGAGCCCGGCGAGCAGCGGCGCGACCAGCGACACCAGGGCGACGATCGCGGACTGCGGATTGCCGGGCAACCCGGCCACGAAACGGACCCGTCCGTCGTCGTCGACCAGCCGGGCCAGCAGCATCGGGAAGCCGGGCCGGACGGCGACGGTGTTGACCACGTGGTCGGCGCCGAGCGCCTCCAACGTGGGGTGCAGGTGGTCGACCGGGCCGTGCATGGTGCCGCCGGTGGTGCAGACCAGGTCGGCCACGGCCAGCGCCCCGCGCAGGGCGGCCACGTGGGCGGGCAGGGTGTCCGCCACCGGACCGACCACGTCGGAGGGCCGCACCTGGCAGCCGTAGCGGCGCAACCAGGACGGCACGGCGGGACCGAGCGCGTCGCGGACCCGGCCCGACCCGGGCGGGCCGGCGGTGAGCAGTTCGTCGCCGAAGACGAGCAGCGCGGCCCGGGGCTGACGGCGGACCCGGAGCTGGTCGTGCCCGCAGGAGGCGGCCAGCCCGATCAGCGCGGGGTCGACCGGGGTGCCGGCCGGCAGCAGCTCCTCACCGGCCACCGCCTCCTCGCCCGGCTCCCGCCACTCCGGGTTCGGGCGCGGCGTGCCGGTCACCCGCCCGTCCGGGGTACGACCCGAGTCCTCGATGCGCAGGATGGCGGTCGTGCCGGCGGGGACCATCGCGCCGGTGGCGATCTCGACGGTGGTGCCGTCGGCGGTCAACCCGGCCGGGGTGTGTCCGGCGAGTACCCGCCCCACGACGTCCCACGGGCCGGTGCCGCGCACCGCCCAGCCGTCGACGCTGGAGGTGGGGAAGGCCGGCAGGTCGGTCCGGGTGGTCAACGGTTCGGCCAGGGTGTGCCCGTCGGCGTCGGCCAGCGCCCGGTTGACGGCGGGCAGGGCGGCGGCCAGGCCGACCGCGTAGACCCGGGAGCGGGCCTCCTCCCATCCGGCCGGCGGCGGCGCGGCGACCTGGGCCGCGGTGGCGGCGGTTTCCGTGCTCACCGGGGGCCTCCGTTCGGACGGGACGCGGGGCTCCGCGTTCACCCCCGCGAGCCTATCGCCGCCGGGGCGGCCGTGCGGTCAGTGGTCGCCGCCGCGCAACTGGTCGACCGCGTGGGCGAGGATCGGGCCCAGCACGGCCAGACCGTCCTTCGCACCGCCCCGCGAGCCGGGCAGGTTGACCACCAGCATCCGGCCCAGCACCCCGGCCAACCCCCGGGACAGCGCCGAGGTGGGCACCCGGTCCCGGCTGTACGCGCGGATCGCCTCGGCGATGCCGGGGATCTCGTGGTCGAGCAGCGCCCGGGTCACCTCCGGGGTCCGGTCGGTGGGGGTGATGCCGGTGCCGCCGCTGGTCAGCACCACGTCGATCCCGTCGGTGTGGGCGGCGCGCAGTGCCTCGCCGACCGGTTCACCGTCGGGCACCACCACCGGTTCGTCGACCTGGCAGCCCAGCTCGCGCAGGCCGGTGACGAGCAGCGGGCCGCTGGTGTCGGCGTACACCCCGGCGGCGGCCCGGTTGGACGCCACGATCACCCGGGCCCGGATCACGGCCGGTCCTGGGGGCGGACCCACTCGCCGGTCTTGCCGCCGGTCTTGCGCAGCACCCGGACGGCGTCCACGGTGGCGGCCGGGTCGACCGCCTTGACCATGTCGATCAGGGCCAGCCCGGCGACGGCGACCGCGGTCAGCGCCTCCATCTCCACCCCGGTCCGGTCGGCGGTGCGGGCGGTGGCGGTGATCTCGACGGTGTCGTCGGTGAGGCGCAGGTCGACGTCGACGCCGTGCAGGGCGATCGGGTGGCAGAGCGGGATCAGGTCGGGGGTGCGTTTGGCGCCCATGATGCCGGCGAGCCGGCCGACGGCCAGCGCGTCACCCTTGGGCAGCCCGTCGCGGCGCAGCAGGTCCACCACCTCGGCGGTGGTGTGCAGCCGGCCGGCGGCCACGGCGACCCGGCCGGACACCGGCTTGGCGGAGACGTCGACCATGCGGGCCGCGCCTGCGGCGTCGACGTGGCTGAGCTGCGCGGGATCGGTCACGTCCGCGAGCCTAGCGGCCGGGTCCGACCGGGGGGTACGTCCCATTCACCCCGGGCGGTGGGGATCAAGCGGGTCGACGCCGTACGGGATGATTCGTGATCGATAGTTCACCGTCGATTTCATCGGTCGCCACTAATACGTTCTCGGGTCGGCGGGAGAGCGGGAAACGTCATCGCCCGAGAGATCGGACACCTCGTCGTCACGGACGAGAAACCCAACGTCGCGTCGCGACCGCGAATCGCCACCGGGCCACTTCGTCGGCACTGGCACCAGCGCGCCCACACGACTACGCTGCGTTCCGCAATCGGGTGATCCGTCGCACTCACCCGCCGGTCACCGCACAGTTGCTCCAACCAGCGACCCTCACCCGATGTCGCAAACCCCGCCGCTGCACCATTATCTAGCGTTAACGAGAACGGTCGGGAGCACTCAGCACTCCGTTTCCCCGTGGAAACGGAAAGTCACCAACCTGCACTCAATTCTCACCTATCGCTCATAGTTACATTTATACCTCCAAAATCGTCCTAACCGCCCTTAGGCTGTCCCCTGTCAGATCCCGACCGGAAGGTCGGACACGGCGACCAGGGGAGGCGAAAGCGATGTCCGCACACGAGTGGCTCTGAACGATTGTGGTGGCGGCGTGACCCCACGTAGCCTTGGCCTCTGCTCAGCGACACGGAGTGGTTGTCGAGGACACGATGGCACGACCGGACGAAGGCAAGACGGAGGCCGAGCGGCAGCTGACGCTGCACGTCGGCCTCGTCTGCGTGGTGGCCACCGCAGCAGCGGCCGTCGCCCTGTACCAACTGGCCCACCTGCACCTCACCGGCGGCGACCTCACCCGATCCATCGCCCTGGCCTTCATGGCCGCACTCGGCGTCCGGATCAACTGGCGAATTCGAATTCGGGCAACGGTCCACGCAATATCGTGGAGCGAGACCGCGATCGTCCTCGGCCTGGCCGTCGCCCCCGCACCCCTGGTCGTGCTGACCACCGGCACGGGCGTCGCGATCGCCCTGCTCTCCATGAAGCCCTCACCCCTCAAGACCGCCTTCGGCATCGCCAAGAGCATGCTGCTGGCGGCCGGCGGTGGCATCGCCCTGCACACCCTCGGCTGGTCACCACAGGACACCGACCTCCGACACGTCATCGGCATGATCGGGCTCGCCTACCTCGTCGCGGTCGTCCTCGACGAACTGCTCACCCTGCCGGTCATCGCGATGGCCACCGGCACCGCGCTACGCAGACTGTTCTGGGACGACCTCGGGCTCCGCCTGACCAGCGTGCTGGCCCGGTTCGTCCTCATCGCCGTCACCCTGGTCATCCTCCAGGCCGACCCCCGGCTCCTGCTGGCCGTGCCGCCCCTGGTGCTCAGCCTCCACCTGCTCTACTCCAACCAGGTCAAGTCCCGCACCGAGCAGCAGGCCTGGCAGCGCCTCGCCCGCACCACCGACGCGCTCAACGTGGTCGACCTGGACAAGGTCCTCACCACCGCCGTCACCCAGGCCACCGAGCTCTTCTCCGCCGACGAGGTCGAGATCGAGCTGCGCGACGCCGGCCGCACCGTACGGGGGGCCAGCGGCACCATCACCTACGACGGCCCCGCCGGCACCCCCAGCGACATCGAGGGCACCGTCCTGCCCGCCCGGCTCGAAGGCCACGACCGGACGGCCGACGTCGGGATGCTCCGACTCCGGTTCCGTGGCCCGGTACGCCTCAACGAACGCGAGCAGTACACCCTGCGCACCTTCGCCTCCGCCCTGTGCACCGCCGTCCGCAACGCCCAGGCGTACGCCGAACTGGCCCGGGTCGCCGCCGAACACGCCCACGCCGCCAGCCACGACGCGCTCACCGGCCTGGCCAACCGCCGGCAACTGCTCGACCGGGGCACCGAGCAGCTCGGCACCCGGCACGCCGAGGGGGTGACCGCCCTCGTCCTGATCGACCTCAACCACTTCAAGGAGGTCAACGACACCCTCGGCCACGCCGCCGGTGACCAGGTGCTGATGCAGGTCGCCGACCGGCTGCGCGCCGCCGCCCGCGACGAAGACCTGGTCGCCCGCCTCGGTGGGGACGAGTTCGCCGTGCTGATGCGCAACCTGCCCGCCCCCGCCATCGCCGCCCACCGGGCCGAGACCCTGCTCGGTGCCCTGCACGAACCGCTCGACGTGGACGGCATGCGGATCAGCGTGGAGGCCAGCGGCGGCATCGCGGCGGCCCCCGCCACCGGCGGCATGCCGGAGCTGCTGCGCCGCGCCGACGTCGCCATGTACCAGGCCAAACGTGCCGGCCAGCGGATCGCCACGTACGCCCCGACCCGGGACACCGCCGACCTGCGCCGGCTCACCCTCGGCGGTGAACTGCCCCGCGCGGTGGCCGACCACGAGTTCACCGTCAACTTCCAACCGCTCGTCGACCTCGGCACCGGCGAGGTGACCGGAGCCGAGGCCCTCGCCCGCTGGCACCACCCCCGGCACGGGGTGATCGATCCGCTGCGCTTCATCGAGGCGGTGGAACGCTCCGGCATGCTCCCCGCGTTCGCCGAGGCCATCCTCGACCAGGCACTCGTCGCCGCCGTCACCTGGCGTACGGCCGGCTTCGACCTCCCGGTCTCGGTCAACGTCTCCCCCCGCAGCCTGCTCGACGCCCGATTCCCCAGCGCGGTGCTGGCCCGCCTCCAGGCCCACGACTTCCCCCCCGACCGGTTGGTCCTGGAGCTGACCGAGACGCTCACCCTCAGCCAACTCGACGTGGTCGACCGGGTGCTGAGCCGGCTGCGCGACTCCGGCATCCGGCTCGCCCTGGACGACTTCGGCACCGGTTACTCCTCCCTCTCCCTGCTCTCCCGCATCCCGGTCCACGAGCTGAAGATCGACCGCAGCTTCGTCACCGCGATGGAGAGTTCCGCGGAGGCGGCGGCCGTCATCCGCTCCACCCTCGACCTCGGCCGCAGCCTCGACCTCGCGGTCGTCGCCGAGGGCGTGGAGAGCGAACCGCAACGCCGCGCCCTGTGGTCACTCGGCTGCGCCGCCGGCCAGGGGCACCTGTTCGCCCGCCCACTGCCGGCCGGCGCGCTCCTCGCCGCCCTCCAACGCGGCTCCGGCGGCCGGCCCGGCACCCTCGCCACCCCGCTGCACGACACCGGCGCGGTCATCCGCCTCAGCACCCCCGGCCGCCGCCAGCCCGCCCGGAACCGCGCGACCGGTCTGCCACACTTGCCGGCGTGACCGTCGCCGACCGCGCCGCCCGCCGCTGGCGGACCGTCGACACCGCAGCCGACGGACTCGCCCTCGACCTCGGCCTCTACCCCGTCTCCGCAGCCTTTGCCGCCGTCACCGCCGCCACCTCCACCCTGGCACCGCACCGGGCCTGGGGGAGCGTCGCCGCCGTCGGCTACCTCGCCGCGACCCTCCTGGTCGCCGCCCAGGTCCTGCTGCGACGCCACCGCCCCGGGCTGGCCGGCACCACCGCCCGCGCGATCGTCACCGGCCTCGCCTGGGTCGGCACCGCCCTGCTCCCGCTGCTCGTGCAGGCCGGGCAGCGGGCCGCCGGGCGGACCGACCGGGCCCAGGAGGAGGTGGTGGTCGTCGAACAGGCCGGCATCCGGCTCGCCGAGCACGGCACCCCCTACCTCGGGCCGGACGCCATCGCCGCGTTGCCCGCCGACGAACGGCTGCTCGGCTACACCCCGTACCAGCCGGGGATGGCGTTGTTCGGGCTGCCCCGGGCCGCAGCCGACGCCTGGTGGACCGACTCCCGCGTCTGGTTCGCGCTGGTCACCGCCGCCGCACTGGCGCTTGCCGTGGTCGCCCTGCGACGGTCCGCCAGACCCGGCGGAGGCTGGGCCGGCGGAGGCTGGGCCGGCGGAGGCTGGGCCGGCGGAGGCTGGGCCGGCGGAGGCTGGGCCGGGGCGGCGGCGGTGCTGCGCGGCGTGCAGGCGGCGACCGTCCTGCCGATCTGCGCGCTCACCCTGGCCACCGGCGGCGACGACCTGCCCGTACTCGCGCTCTGCCTGTTGGCCCTGGCCCTCGCCGCCGCCGGACGGCCCGGCGGGGCCGGGGTGGCGGTCGGGCTGGCCGGCGCATTGAAACTCTTCGCCTGGCCGGTCGCGCTGGTCCTGATCTTCTGGGGGACCACCCGGCGGGCCGGGCTGCGGGTCGCCGTCGGTGCGCTCGGCCTACCCGCCCTCGCCCTGCTCCCCGCCCTGCTGGTCGACCGGGACGCGCTGGTGGAGAACGTGTTCCGCTTCCCGCTGGGCCACGGCCAGGTCACCAGCCCCGCCCAGTCCCCCTTCCCCGGCCACTTGATCGCCACCGCCCTGCCCGGTGGTCGGCTCGTCGCCGCCGCGCTGCTCGTCGCCGCCGGTGCCGCCATCGCCGTCCGGCTCGTCCGCCGCCCACCGCGCAGCGCCGCCACCACCACGCTGATCTGCGGGTACGGCCTGCTCGCCGCCATCCTGCTGATGCCCACCACCCGCTTCGGCTACCTGCTCTACCCCATCGCCCTGCTGAGCTGGGCACCCGCCCTGACCACCCACCGGACCCCGGTTCCGCCGAGTCCCCGGCACGCCCCGCCCACAGGGCGTAAACCTGAGCACATGAGCAGCTACCACGATCGGGACGACGCTGGTCGGCAACTCGCCGCCCGACTCACCGCACTGGCCGGTCGACCCGACGTCGTCGTGCTGGGCCTGGTCCGCGGCGGGGTGCCGGTCGCCAGGGTGGTCGCCGACCGGCTCGGCGTACCGCTCGACGTGCTGGTGGTCCGCAAGCTCGGCCTGCCCTGGGCCCCCGAGGTGGCCTTCGGCGCGCTCGGCCCCGGTGGCGTGCGGGTCCTCAACGACCAGGTCGCCGCCCAACTCGATCCGACCGACAGCGCCGAAGTGCAACGCCGCGAGCAGGCCGAACTCGACCGCCGGGAGGCCCGCTACCGGTCCGGTCGCCCACCGCTGGACCTGACCGGACGCACCGCCCTGATCGTCGACGACGGCCTGGCCACCGGTGCGACCGCCCGCGCCGCCGTACAGGTCGCCCGGCGACTCGGTGCCCACCGGGTCGTCGTCGCCGTGCCGGTCGGCGCGCAGCAGGCGTACGAGATGCTCACCGCCGAAGCGGACGAGGTGGTCTGCGCCCGGCGGCCCGCCGACTTCGGCGCGGTCAGTGCCTACTACGACGACTTCCACGAGGTCGACGACGACGAGGTGACCGGGGCGCTGATCGCCACCGCCTGAATGCTGCGCCGACCGGGTACCGTCGAGCGATGCAGCTCACCTGTCCCAAGTGTCGCGGAGAAATGCGCCAGTACGAGCGCAGCGGAGTCGTCATCGACCAGTGCGGCGAGTGCCGGGGGATCTTCCTGGACCGTGGCGAACTCGAAAAGCTGTTCGAGGCCGAGGCGAACTGGAACCAGCAGCGCGGTGCGCCCGCGCCCGGTCAGCCGGGGCCCGTCCCCGGTCAGCAGCACGTCCAGACGCCCGGCGGATACCCACCGCCGCCTCCGCCACCGCCCGCCCCGAGCCACCAGCCGGGCTACGGTGCCGTGCCGCCGCCCCCGCCCCCGCCGGGCTACCCGCCGCAGCCCGCGTACGGCACCCACGGTGGTTACGGTCACCCGCAGCAGCACCACGGCTACCACGGCCACTACAAGCGCAAGAAGCACAAGGGTTTCCTCGACGAGATGTTCGGCTGAGCGATCCCGTCGACGACCGGGCCGGGACCTTCCGTGCCCGGCCCGGTCCCGCCGGGCGGCACTGCCGGGTGGCCACGGTAGGTGGCCCGTCAACCGCCGTGCCGGGGCACGCCGCTCGTGCGACGCTGCACGGCATGACGTTCGTCCGGCAGCACACCGCGTTGGCGCAGGTCTACGACGGGATCACCCGGGTGGTCACCGACCTCGACGACGCGGCGCTGCAACGATCCACCCGGTGTCGCGGCTGGGTCGTCGCCGACCTGCTCTTCCACCTGCTCGGCGACGCCCAACGCGCCCTGGTCACCCTGGCCAGCCCCGCCGACGGGCCGGCAGACACCGACGACGTCAGCTACTGGCGGTCCTTCCCGGCGGGTGACGACCCCGACGCCGCAGCCCGGCACGCGTGGTGGGTCCGCCGCTCGGCCGCCGCCTTCGACCGGCCCACCGGTGTGGTCCGGATCTGGGCGGACACCGCACCGGCTGCCGTCCGCGCGGCGGGTGCCGCCGACCCGCAGGGGCACGTCACCACCCAGGGGCACGTGCTGCGGGTGCCCGACTTCCTGGCCACGCTGACCACCGAGGCCGTCGTACACCACCTCGATCTGGTGCACCACCTGCCCGAGGGGCCGCCGCCCGGTCCGCTGGCCGTCGAGGTCGCGGTCACCACCATGGACGGCCTGCTCAGCGACGACGCCGTCCGGCCCGCCGACTGGGACGACCTGACCTACCTGGGCAAGGCCACCGGTCGGGAGCCGTTGACCGACCGGGACCGGGTGGCGCTGGGCGAGGCAGCCGGCTGGTTCCCGCTGCTCGGCTGATCTCGACGGGCACGGAACTGATGTGCTACCGCTGGCGGACGATCATCTGTGCGGCAATCTCCGCCTTCCGGGCCAGCGCCGGTTCGGCATTGAGGTAGAGGAGGGAGGCTATCCTCTCGGCCGGCCCACAGGTGGTTCCGACAGTGCAGATACTCTTGTGTGGACGCACCGACAGACCACTGATGCCGCTACTTTCGAGGAAAGAAACGAATGCGGTCATGACATGTCGTCTTCCGACCACTCTGAACTGAGCAAAGGTTCGACCGCTCGGGGCTGCCCTCTTGTAGATCCCCAGCGAGCCGTCACCATCGACGACACCACGCCAGAAGTCGCGCGAGACGACCAACCGCTCGTCGATGGAATCATCGTATCTGCCCAATTCGATGAGCCGGTCCGCCAAGCTCCGCGAACGCACGGAGAACTGACACGATCCTTGGGTCGGATTTGTTTGGGAGATGCTGTTACCACAGCCCAGATAATCCCGCAGCGCGACCAACTGGCCTCGGTCTCGCTCAGCCAGCCCTATCGATATCTGCGGCAGGTGACCTGGCCGGTAGCTGACACATCCGTCAGCGAACAGGAACCCGATCCAGTAGCAGGAATCAGGCGTCAGGCTGTCGAAGGCATCATGCCGCAAACCCTCCGAGACTGATGGGATATTGATTCCTCGGCGGGAGATCAGGCCGCGAACAGACGGAACCGTGACGCTGAACTCGGTGGCGATCTGCCCGAGGCTCACTCCGTTGAGAAATCGATTTATCACTTCCTCCCGCTGCGCATCCGTCAGCCTCCCGGTCCGACGCGCAGGTACGCCACAACGACGGAGCATCCCTCGGATCGCCTGCCTTGTCACCCCGTAACGCAGGGCGATACTCGTGATGCTCTCCCCGCTCTCCGCACGTACGACCACGTCTCGTCGCCGCTCACCGGCGAGTTACCTCCCGGCCCCGGTCATCCGATAGCCATATCGACGAATCGAGAGAGATGAAGCTGGGCCGCGACCGTTATACTATCGGTCGGACCATTCCTGTGCTTGGCGATTATGAAATCCGCCTCTCCGGCGCGCGGCGACTCCTTGTCGTAGTAGTCGTCGCGGTGCAACAGGATGACGACGTCAGCATCTTGTTCGATCGAGCCAGATTCGCGCAAATCGGACAATTGGGGTCGCTTGTCGGTGCGTTGCTCGGGGCCACGGTTGAGCTGGCTGACCGCGATCACCGGGCACTCGACCTCCTTGGCCAGCAGCTTGAGGCCACGGGACAGGTCCGCGACCTCCTGCTGACGGCTCTCGGTGCGCTTCGGTGAGGTCATCAGCTGGAGATAATCGACGACGATCATCTTGAGATCGTGCTTCTGCTTGAGCCGCCGCGCCTTCGCCCGGATCTCCATCAGGTTCATGCTCGGCGTGTCGTCCACGAACAGCGGCGCCTCGCTGATCTCACCCATGCAGCGGGCCAGCTTGGTCCAGTCGTCGTCGGAGAGCTGCCCGCTGCGCAGCACGTGCAGCGGGACCCGCGCCTCGGCCGAGAGCAGCCGCATGACGATCTCGACCTTGCTCATTTCCAGCGAGAAGATGGCGGCGGCCTGGTTGGCCCGGATCGCCGCGTTGCGGGCGAAGTCCATGCTGGCCGTGCTGTTGTGGGTGGGGATCATCGACCGGCCGGCCAGGTAGAGATGGTCCGGGTTGTCGACGGTCACGCACCGCACCGGCACGCTGGCCACCGGCCGCACGTCCACCACGTACCGGACACCCGGGTCGGTGCGTGGGCGGACGGCCTCGGCGGACGCCCTGGGCTCGCGGCGGAAGACGGCGTCCTGGGTGGCGAAGGCGACCGTGTACGTCGTCCCGGTCCGACCGGGTGCCGGCCGCTCGGTGACCGTGCAGCGGTACCCGAGACCCACCACGAGTTCCCGCACGTCACCGGTCAGCCGACGCGAGATCGAGGTGTACCGGAGGTCGCCGGTCGGGGTGAGGGTGCCGGCGGTGTCCATCAACCCGGCGAGCAGCGCCCGACGTTGCGCCTCGGAGCCGCGCAGGTAGTCCCGGGGGATGTGCTTGTCCGCGAGGACGCCGATCTCCCGCAGCGTCGCCAGGAAGGACCCGGCGAGATGACCCGGGTCGGCCCGGCCGTCGCCGAGCCAGCCACCCAGGCCGTACGGGGGGATGGGCACCGCCCGCTCGGGCAGTTGCAGGGGGGCGCAGGTGGCGACGGCGTGGCGGGGGCTTCCCTCCGGGCCGGTACGCAGCGTCGCCGCGATCTGCGCCGTGGTGACTACGCCGTAGCCGGCCTCGGCGGGGCCCTGAGCTGCGTCTGCCGGTATGCCGCCTGCCGGCGCGAGGGCCCACGTCCGGGTGCTGGTCTGCCACAGGTGCTCGGCGTCGGCGACGATCACGCTGCCGTCGGAGAACTCGACCTCGTAGCAGGGACGCCCGTGCATCACGGCGAACGCGGCGGTGACCGTGGTCGGCGTACCGTCGGCGGCGAGCAACCGGTCGCCGACCTCGACCTCACCCATCGTGGTCCAGCCGTCGGGGGTGGGCAGCGGCGTGTCCAGGGCGAGCGCCTTGCCGAGACCGGGCCGGCCGGCCACGATGATGAGCTGCCCCGGGTGCAGGCCGTTGAGCAGCCGGTCCAGGTCGGTGAAGCCGGTCGGCACCCCGGTCATCACGCCGCCCTGCGCGCCGACCGCCTCGATCTCGTCGAGGGTGGGCTGGAGCATGTCGGCGAGGATCGCGAAGTCCTCGCTGACCCGCCGTTCGGTGATCTCGTAGACCGCCTGCTGGGCCAGGTCGACGACGTCGTCGACGTCGCGGCTGCCCCCGGCGGCGGTGCCGTAGCCGAGCTGCACGATCCGGGTGCCCGCCTCGACCAGCCGGCGCAGCACCGCGCGTTCGCCGACGATCCGGGCGTAGTAGGAGGCGTTCGCCGCCGTCGGGACGGCCGCCATGCAGGTGTGCAGGTAGGGGGCGCCGCCGACCCGGGCGAGGTCCCCCGAGTCGGCGAGGGCCGCCGCGACGGTGATGCCGTCGGCCGGCTCACCGCGCCCGTAGATGTCGAGGATCGCGTCGAAGATGGTGGCGTGGACGGGCCGGTAGAAGTCGGTCGACTTGAGGATCTCGACGACGTCGGCGATCGCGTCCTTGGAGAGCAGCATGCCGCCGAGGACGCACTGCTCGGCGGCCACGTCCTGGGGTGGGGTCTTGTCGAACTGGCCGTCGCGGGGCGGCGGGGCGGACGACTGCCCCGCTGCCCGGGGCTCCGCCCGCATGTCGTCGGTGACCGACACGGTTCCCCCTCCACAGCGTCGAGCTGGCCCCAGCGGTACGCCGGTGGTGTGCCACCTGCCGGTCGGGTCGATCGGGGGGCCATCGCGCGACCGGTCGGTGCCCCACGATACGGACCCCGAGGTCAGACCCTCAACCGGCGCGGTGGATGAGCCTCGGGACAACCTGTGGACGCGAGTGGACAACCATGTGCGCAGCGTGTGCACAGCCTGTGGAAAACTGTGGAGGAAATCCGGGCTCCACGGCTCTGACCTGGTGTTTCTTTGTCCCCACCCTGTGGACGAATAATTTCTGGTAAGGCTCTTGGGTCGGTCTTCCCGTACTATCTCTGCGAAACGGCTACACCTGGACAGCGGATTGCACTTTCGGTTGAGAAGGGTCACGCTCCGGCCGTGAGTTACCGGGACTGGGAGCGCGGGGAGGGCAACCCGCGCGAGCGTCAGCCGATCGCCCCGTGGGACGACCTCGGCGACCCGGTCCTGTCAGCTTCACACTCCTCGACGGACCGCTACCGCACGCCGAGCCGCCGCCGGGCGGTCGAGCGTGGCCAGGAGGAGCCCGTCGACGCCTACCTGCCCCGGTGGGCGGTCGAGTCGGGGATCGCCCACGCCGACGGCCGTGGCCGGCATGCCGCCCCGGACGACGAGGACGACGACGCCCCTCCGGTCTCCGGGGTGGGTCGTCGTGCCGCCAGACGGCGGCGGGAGAGCGAACGGCGGGAAACCCGCGCCATCGCCGCCGCCCCCGAGTCCGACCACACCCGGGAGTGGACTTTCGACCGCCCGCAGGATCAGGGGTACGTCGGCAGCCGGCGGGCGGACACCGATGAGGGTGCGCCGGTCTCCGGGGCCGCCCCGACGGCTCGCCCGCGGCGGTCGCCGTCCCGCCGGCCCGAGGTGATCTGGTCCGGCGGTGACGACTCCGACCTGCCGGTGGAGGCCGTACCTGAGCAACCGCCCCGGCGACGGCGGCGCAACACCGACGATTCGTGGGCCCGGCCGTTGACCGACCCGGGAAGCCGTCCGGCGAGCGACCCGTGGAGCCGTTCCGCCGAGCCGGAGCCGGAGTACCGGCCTGCGGTGGACCCGTGGGACGCGTCCGGCGTGCACAGCTGGCAGAGTCCGGTGGCTGACGACCGCTGGGAGCGTCCCGGCGGGGCGTCGCGGTGGGAGCAGAGCGACGACACCGGCCAGTGGGACCGGTTCACCGACACCGCGCAGTGGGACCGGACGGACGTCGGCCGGTGGGGGTCGGTGACCGCAGATCGTGACGAGGTCGGCCGCCGGGACACGGGCGGTGTCGGCCGGTGGGGGTCGGTGACCGCGGATCGTGACGAGGTCGACCGCCGGGACACGGGCGGGATCGGCCGCCGGGACACCGGCGGTGACGGCCGCTGGGGCCGGGACGACGCCGACCGGTGGGACGCCGACGGTGTCGGCCGCCGGGCCCGGGACGACGCCGACCGGTGGGAACGGTCGGTGCCTCCCCGGTCCTCGCAGCCGGTGACGGGTGGCGAGGGCTGGCCGTGGGGTGAGCAGCCGGAGGGGTTCTGGTCGGGCACCCGGCTGGCCGGCGACGATCCCCGGTGGATGGACCCACCGACCTCGGCACCCCGCTCTCCGGTGGTGGGTTACACGGCACCGAGGCCCCGGCCGGTGCCCCGGCGTCGGGCCGAGCCGGCGTCGGGCCGGTCGGTGGCGACGGCCGCACTGCGGGACCGGATCGGATCGGTGGGTGCCGGTTCGTGGAGCCGCCGCCTGGAGGACGACCTGCTCGACCCGGACCCGGGTGGCCCGCTGCGCCCGCTGGTCTACACCGCCGCCTGCTACCTGGTGCCGGCGGTGCTGGTGTTTCTGTGGCTGTTGACCCTGGACGGTCAGCCACCGGCCGGCTGTGTCACGGACATCAGCGGCGGCGGGTGTGAACCGCCCCGGGCGCACGCCTTCGGTTCCCTGGTCGCGGGGGCACCCCGGTTCGGGCTGTCGCTGCTGAGCAGTCTGGTGGTGGCGGTCCTGCTGCGCCGGGTGGGGACGACCTGGCGGCCGGCGACGGTGGCGTTGGCGGCGGCGGTGGTGGGTGGTGGCCTGTCCACCGTGTTGATCAGCGCGATCACCGGTCAGCCGATCGGCTGACCTGCGCGGAGCTTCCGGCGTCGGTGGCGCCGCGCGGTGCCGCCGAGCCTGGCTTGGGGTGGTGTGCGGTCGACGGTCCCAGGGGTGAAGGGACGCCGCCGCAGAGCCCCGGGCCGTCGGTGGACATGACTTGGCCCGCACCGGGTGCCGGTGCGGGCCATGTCGGGTGATGCTGTGCGGTGAGGTCAGCCCTGGACGACGTTGAGGTCGAACTTGGCGGACACCTCGGGGTGCAGCTTGACCCGCACCGGGTAGGCGCCGGTCGACTTGATGTGACCGGGCATCTCCAGCCGACGACGGTCGAGGACCGGGCCGCCGGCCGCCTTGACGGCGTCGACGACCTCGGCCGGGGTGACCGAGCCGAAGAGCCGGCCACCGTCGCCGGCGCGGACCTTCAGGTTGACCTTCAGGCCCTCAAGCTGGTCCTTGACCTCGGTGGCGTGGCCCAGGTCGCGGATCTCCCGGGCCGAGCGGGCCCGCTTGATGACCGTGACCTGTTTCTCCGCACCCTTGGTCCAGCTGATCGCGAAGCCCTGCGGCAGCAGGTAGTTACGGCCGTAGCCGTTCTTGACCTCGACGATGTCGCCGGGGGCACCGAGACCGGAAACTTCCTGGGTCAGGATGATCTTCATGTCGGTGCCTCCTCTCAGCGGGCCGTGGCGGTGTACGGCAGGAGCGCCATCTCACGGGCGTTCTTGACCGCACGGGCGATCTGCCGCTGCTGCTGGGAGGTGACCCCGGTCACCCGCCGAGCGCGGATCTTGCCGCGGTCGGAGATGAACTTACGCAGCAGCGCGGTGTCCTTGTAATCGATATAGGTGATCCCGTCCTTGTCGAGCGGGTTCACCTTCTTCTTCGGCTTGCGAAGTGCCGCAGCCTTGGCCATTGCACGTGCTCCTGGTTTACGATCGCGGGCGCTCGGCGCCATTAGAACGGTGGCTCCTCATCAAAATTGGCGCCCGAACCACCGCGCGAGGAGGGAGCCGGAGCAGCAGAGGCCCAGGGGTCGTCGAAGTTGCCTCCGCCGCCGCCCTGATTGCCACCGCCACCGGAACCGAAGCCACCGCCGCCACCACCGGAACGCGACATCTTCTGCACCTTCGCCGTGGCGTAGCGCAGCGACGGGCCGATCTCGTCGACCTCGAGCTCGATGACGGTGCGCTTCTCACCCTCGCGGGTCTCGTACGACCGCTGACGCAGCCGACCCGAGACGATCACGCGGGCGCCCCGCTGGAGCGACTCGGCGACGTGTTCCGCCGCCTGCCGCCACACGGTGCAGGCCAGGAAGAGCGGCTCGCCGTCCTTCCATTCGTTGGTGGTCTTGTCCATGAACCGGGGCGTCGAAGCGACCCGGAACTTGGCGACCGCCGCACCCGACGGGGTGAACCGCAACTCGGGGTCATCGGTCAGATTGCCGATGACCGTGATGGTGGTGTCTCCTGCCATGACCAACTCCTCGCGCACTCATCGTTGCGTCGTACAGACTCGCAGAGCCGTACGACATCACCGACGAGGCTGATCCGGGCGAACCGGGGTTGAATGCTTAGCGCATCTCCGGCCGGATGACCTTGGTGCGCAGCACGGACTCGTTGAGCCGCAGCTGGCGGTCGAGTTCGGCCACCGCCTCCGGCGTCGCCTGAAGGTCGATGACGGCGTAGATGCCCTCGGCCTTCTTGTTGATCTCGTACGCGAGGCGCCGGCGGCCCCACACGTCGGTCTTCTCGACCGAGCCACCCGCGGTCCGGATCACGTTCAGGTACGTGTCGAGCGAGGGTGCGACGGTGCGTTCCTCGAGGCTGGAGTCGAGGATCACCATTACTTCGTAATGACGCAAGACGTGCTCACCTCCTGTGGGCTAGGCGGCCACGGTCCTTCCGTGGCAGGAGGTCGTGCGTCGTGCCCGTCCCGGAGCGGGGGAACCCGACCGGACGCGGACAACCGGACCAGAATACCCGGCCCCGACGATCATGCCCGGGCAGGTCGACCCGACGGGGTGACCCGGTCGGGCAGGAAGGGCGACAGGGGCCCACCGCGACACCCGAAGGCCGGCGGTGGACCCCTGTCCACGGGGCCGCGGGGCGTCCCGTCCGCATTCCTTGGGTGGGACCTGGGGAGGAACGACCACACCGATGAGGTTGGATCGAGGACACCCCGCGGAGCTTCATCCTGTTGTTATCTGACGGTACAACGGCAATCGTCACGTGATAGCCGAATTGCAACTATTCGTCCCACTGCCCTACCTCGGTCAACGATCGCCGCGGTCACCGGGTGACGCCACGCACCCTGCGGCGCGGCGGACCGGGGCGGCGGGACGGCGCGACTTGCCCGCGACCGTCACCAGCCGGCGTCGGGGACGGGACGTAGGCTCGCCTGCATGCGTATCGGAGCCCACGTCGACCAGGCCGACCCGCTGGCGGAGGCGGCCACCCGTACCGCCGAGGCGGTGCAGTTCTTCCTCTCCGACCCGCAGGGCTGGAAGGCCCCGAAACCCCGGGAGGACGCCGACCGGCTGCGCGCCGCCGACGTGGACCTCTGGGTGCACGCCCCGTACGTCATCAACGTGGCCACCCTCAACAACCGCATCCGCATCCCCAGCCGCAAGCTCCTGCTGGCCCACGCCACTGCGGCGGCGCAGCTCGACGCCCGGGGGCTGATCGTGCACGGCGGCCACGTCAATGCCGGTGACGACCTCGCCGTCGGCTTCGACAACTGGCGCAAGACCTTCGCCTACGCGGCCGACTCCGGTGGCTTCCCCGTGCCGGTCCTGATCGAGAACACCGCCGGCGGCGACAACGCCTGCGCCAGGCGGCTCGACGCGCTGGCCCGGCTCTGGGACGCCCTCGGTGACTACGAGGTGGGCTTCTGCCTCGACACCTGCCACGCGTACGCCGGTGGCGAGGAGCTACTCGACCTGGTCGACCGGGTGAAGGCGATCACCGGCCGGATCGACCTGGTGCACGCGAACAACTCCAAGGGCGGGTTCAACTCCGGGCAGGACCGGCACGACAACCTCGACGGCGGCACCATCGACCCGGAGCTGCTGGTGGCGGTGATCCGGGCGGCGGACGCCCCGGTCATCGTGGAGACCCCCGGCGGGGCGACCGGTCAGGGTGCCGACATCGCCTTCCTCCGTGGGCAGCTCGGCACGGGGGCCTGAGCGCCGATGACCACCAACGCGACGGGCGGCAGCCCACCCCCACGGCAGACCGGCGGCACGGACCCCACCCCCGGGTCGCCGCAGGACCGGCCGGCACCCGACGCGCGGGACAGCTCGGAGCCGGGCAGGAACGACCCGCCCCCGCCCCCGGCCACCGGACCCGACCCGCAGCCAGCCGGGTCGGGCGGTGAGCCGGGCGGACCCGACTTGCAGGCCGACGGAGCCGGCGTGGAGCCCGCCGAGGGCGGCCCGGTAGCCGACGAGAGCCGGGCCGAGGGTGGGAGGGCCGGCGGCGGGAAGGCCGGGGCCGACCCCGGGCCGACCGGGGCGAAGGCCCAGCCGGCCGGGACGACCACGGAGAAGGCCGCAGCGCCGACCACGGTGGCGACCGACCGGGCCGGCACACCGACCGCAGTGGCAGCCGACCAGGGCACGACGATCGCGGTGGCAGCCGACCAGGGCACGACGATCGCGGTGGCAGCCGACCAGGCCGGCACGACGATCGACCCGGCTGCGAAGCCCAGGACCTGGAAAGACCGGCTCAGGAGAAGCAGGGCCGAGAAAGACGAAGCCGGGAAGAGCCGGGGTGACGGGCCGGCCGGGGGCGAAGCGGAGCAGCAGGAGCCGGCGGCCGAGGCCGATCCGTGGACCTCGTTCGCGCCCGCGCCCGAACCGGTGCCCGGCCGCCCCGTCCGGGCAGCCCACGCCACCGGCCGGTTCCTGGTGCACGAGTGGACGCTCGCCGTCCTCGGCTCGCTCACGCTGGCCGTGGGGATGACCTGGCCGACCCTGCGCTACCCGCTCTACACGCTCCCCCAGGACTACTGGGACCCGAGCCTCCAGGCCTGGCAGATGGCCTGGTCCGGGCATGCCCTGCGGACCGACCCGGGGCAGCTGTTCCAGTCCAACACGTTCTTCCCGGAGCCGTGGAGCTTCGCCTTCTCCGACATGCTGCTCGGGTACGCCCCGGTCGGTCTACTCGGCACCGGCCCGGACGCCGCCGTGCTCCGCTACAACATCATGTTCGTGCTGGCGCACGCGATGGCCACCTTCGGGGCGTACGTGCTGGCCCGGCAGTTGGGCGCGGGACGGATCGGGTCGGCCGTCGCCGGGGTCAGCTACACGTACGCGCCGTGGCTGCTCGCCCAGGCCGGTCACCTGCACATCGTCTCCAACGGCGGTATCCCGTTGGCGCTGGCCATGCTGGCCCGGGGACACGGCTGGTCGCTGCGGCACGGCTACCGCCCCGAACGCCGCCGGGTCGGCTGGGCGTACGCCGGGTGGGCGGTCGCGGCCTGGCAGCTCAGCCTGGGCTTCGGCATCGGCCTGGTCTTCGCGTACGTCCTCGCGGTCATCCTGCTGGTCTCGGCGGTGGTGTGGTTCTGGCGGCGGCGGCAGGGGCGGCGGCCCTTCGGGCGGCGGCTGTTCGTGGCCGACCTGGTCGGCGGGCTCCTCTTCGCCGCCGTCGGCGCGCTGCTGGCGGTGCCGTACTTCAAGGTCGCCGAGCTGCACCCCAACGCGGAACGGACGATCGGCGACATCGGTGTCTACTCACCACCGGCGAGCGGCTTCTTCACCGCGCCCGGCGAGTCGTGGATCTGGGGTGGGTTGCACGAGGGGGCGCGGGCGGCGCTGCCCTGGCATCCGGAGATGACCCTGCTGCCGGGCTTCGTGCTGTACGCGCTGGCGGCCGGCGGGCTGTTCCTCTCGGTGTGGCGGCTGCGGCACCGGCTGTTCATGCTGGCCGGGGTGCTGGTCACCATGGTGCTGGCGATGGGCACCCGGTTCTTCGACGGCACCTTCACCTATGCGCCGCTCTTCGACCACCTGCCGGGCTTCAACGGTCTGCGTACGCCCGGTCGGATGATGCTCTGGACGACGCTGCTGCTCGGCCTGCTGGCCGCCGGTGCGGTGAGCGCCTTCGCCCAGCGGGTCCGCGAGCTGAGCACCGAGCGGGTGCCCTCCCGGCCGTCACCGTGGCTGCGCGTGGCCACCCTGCTGCCGCTGCTGCTGGTGGTCGTGGAGGGGTTGAACACCACACCGCACCCGGTGGTGCCGGAGCAGCCGGCGGCGATGCGCACGGTGGACGGTCCGCTGCTGGTGCTGCCCAGCAGCCAGAACCAGGACCAGCCGGTGATGCTCTGGTCGACCAGCCGCTTCCAGCAGGTGGTCAACGGCGGCAGCGGCTTCACCCCGAAGCAGCTCGACGACGTCCGTCGGGTGACGGCGGCCTTCCCCGACCAGACCAGCGTCGACTACCTGCGCACCCTCGGCGTACGCAACGTGGTGGTGCTGCGGGACCAGATCGTCGGTACGCCGTGGGAGGTGACGGTGGATGCGCCGGTCGAGCAGTTGGGCATCACCCGTCAGCAGGTCGGCAACGCCGTCGTGTTCCGTCTCTGAGCACCTGCTCCCGTCGGCACGGCACAGCGGAGGCTTCTAATCAGTGAGCTTCACGATTCGGCGGTCGGACCCGTCGGGGATCCCGGGGCAGGCGGTATCGGTCATCGTCACCTGAGGGTCCTTCTCGGCGACGCCAGCCAACCGCACACAGAGCCGGACGTGAACCTCGGCGGCGACGAATCCACCGCCGTTGGCGGTCCCGTCGTAGTAGACGTCCACTTCCAGCCGCTCATCAGGGGAGGACCGGCTGGCGAAGACCGTGCCGAAACGTTCTGTGGTGCCCACCGACCCGGCCAGAGCGGCCAGCTGGCCTGCCGGGTCACGCTCGGCAGTGTGCGGGTCGGCGAGGACTGCGACAGCGGTACGCCGGGCCAGTTCGGCGCGGGACCGCACCGAGTCGGTCGCCGTGTCGACCGCCCGCGCCTCGGAGTCGAGACCACAGCTGGTGAGGCAGAGCAGGGCGGTGCCGGCGAGGAGGAGCATCCTCCCCACCGGCACCGCTCGGAAAGCTCTGATCACAGGCCCATGAAATCGACGACGACGTGATTCATCACCGAAGCATAGCGGTTAGAGCCGCCTAGGTTGGGATGGAATGATTGCTGCGAAATGCCGTACTTGTTCCAGCTTTCCGGCAGCTCGTCCAGTAACTCCCCATTCTCGCCCGGAGTCAGGGTGTAAACCACCCTGTGGATTTCCTCCGTCTGAGCACAGACACCATGACCGGAGAACGCAAAGGTGGGATCACCGAAATAAGTGGGGATGCCCTCCGAGCTGGCTTCAGTCGTGGCGAGGCCCATTACCGAAGCCAGCAGCATGGCCGTGTTATTCAACCACTTCCGCTCCCCGTCGCTGATCTCGGGCATGCAGAGTGGCCCGGTGTCCTCGAACAGCTTCGGATAGCCCATTAGCATGATCTGCGCACTTGGCGCCTTCTTGTGGATCTCTCGTAATACTGTTTTGATGGACTGCTTCACTGGCCCCTCGATGTCTGCCTTGACCTGCGCAGCAAGCGGCTTGGTGTCACCGGGATAGGTGTCGGTGTCGCAGTTAAAGCTGTTCAGGAAACAGAACTGGAGCACATTGGCGAAGCGGGCATCATTACCGCCGATCGACAGTGTCACCAACGTGGTGTTCTCGTCCAGAAAACCTCGGTCGAGCTGCGACATCTCACCTGAATGGTATTCGGCCGCCTCGCCCCACGCATTCGTCGGCAACGGCTGCCCGGCTGGGACGGTGTAGCCGGGAAGCAGCTGCTCCGTCTGAGCACCGGAACAGGCGAGGAACTGATAATCCAGGTTCGGATCCCAACCGTCCGAACGGGAGCCGATGCTTGACGTACTGTCGGAGAATTTCGCCAACCGGGACCAGGCGGACCGGGACCGGTGGCAGACGTCCTGATAGCGAACCTCGTCGTTGACGATCTGCTTGTAGTCGGTCTCCCGGTAATAGTCGGACCCGTTCGAGCTTGAGACCCCCTCACCCGACGAGTACGAATCACCCAGAGAAACGACCTGGTGGCGGGGCTTGGCTGTCAACTTCTGGATCGCGATGGCATCCCACGCCACATCCTCGTCCCCGGTTCCGTCATACGCGTCGTTGGTCAGCCGCACCTTCGGCGTTCCGGTGAACTTGAACACCCCGAGCGACACCCATTGATTGCTCTGCACCCGTTGCAGGACGACCCGCTTCTTACCAGCCCCGAATCCCTGCCCGAGGTCGATCTCGTAGGTGGCTTGCCGGGTGTGCGCGCCGTGATCCGGAATATGCACCATCACCCGCGCCCAACCGGTGACCGCCTGGTTGAGGGTCCAGGTGCCAGCGACCTTCATCTTGCCGCCCAGATCACCTGGAGCCCAGGTATGGGCGAACCAGAAGTGTCCACCGAAGCCACCACCGATCTGATGGAAGTCGACCTTGGAGGGCAGATTTCCCACGGAGTCGGTAGCGAAGCTCAGCCCGAAGGTGCCGGAATTGGTCCAACTGTTCGTACAACCCGCACGGACGGGTGGAGTACCCCCGGGCACATCGTCGATCACCAGGCTGCCCGTCGGCAGGCCGGTCAGATCACACTTCGGCAGATAGGTTGTCGCGTCGTCCTGGTATGCGTAGCCGGGATCGAAGCGCAGCACCTCATTGCCGAGCTGACTGCTCCCCTTCCAGTTGACCGATTTGTGGAACCAGCACACCAGGTCGTACTTGCCTGCCGCGTTGCGATGCGCACACGGCCCGGCCGGCTCACCCACCACGTCCGGATCGTCCGGGGTGTGCAGCTCCCCAGGATGACAGTCGTTGGACGCGTCACAGAACAAGTTCACCGGCGGCTTGACCTTCTCCCGGTCCTCGACGGTGCTCCACCAGGCAGCCCGGAAGCCGGCCACGAAGGTATCCGGCCCCTCCAGCAGGTTCGGCGGATGCCCGGCGAATCCCAGCACCTTCTCCTGATAGGGCCAGAACTGCGGCTTGGCCGCGTCGGCGTAGCTGTCTTCAAGGAACGGTCGGCGGTCCGGCCGGTACCGCGGGTTCGCCGGATTGTTGCCCCAGCCGAGACCCCATGGCTCGCCGGTGCCGAGGTTGGGATGCAGGCCCGAGTTGTACGCCCAGAGGGCGTAGAACCAGTTCTCCAAGCCGGCGGGGTTCCCGTCGTTGATGATCAACGAGGCGCTCCGGGTCTGGTTCCACTTGTCCTGAAGCACACGCAGGCCCGCCGCTACATTCGCGGCGAAGTCGAGCGCCACCGCCCGCTGGGAGTCGTACGGCAGCAGCACCTCGCCGGGTTTGGGGTGCCCGGCCAAGCGCATGCCGTCGGTGAGCTGGGTGACGCCGTAGCCACAGTCCGCCTTGTCCCAGTGCACGTCCCAGTCGTCGGCAGTCCCGGCATTGTAGATTTCCAGGCCGTAGTAGTTGCCGATCAGTGGATTACCGGTGACCCCGGGCAGGGCGTTTCGCGAGGCCTGCCACATGTTCGACTCCTGAGCCGCGATGCCGAGCATCACCTGGGCCGGGACCCGTCCACCGCCGAGCAGGGTGTGCGGGGGGAAGAGGCCCTGCGGGGTGTATGCGGGCATCCCGAGGTGGACCACCTCGGGTTGGTTGATCTTTAGTCGTTGGTCTTGGTGGCCGGTGGGACGCGGCCGAGGTCGCGGTCTTTGAGTCGGTAGCTGTCGCCCTTCATCGAGATGACCTCGGCGTGGTGGACGAGGCGGTCGATCATGGCTGCGGCGACGACGTCATCGCCGAAGACTTCGCCCCAGCGGCCGAAGGGCTTGTTGCTGGTGACGATCAGCGAGGCTCGTTCGTAGCGGTTGGAGACGAGTTGGAAGAACAGGTTCGCGGCTTCGGCTTCGAAGGGGATGTAGCCGACTTCGTCGACGATCATCAGTGGGATCCGGCCGAGTTTGACCAGTTCGTCTTGCAGGCGCCCGGCGTGGTGGGCGTCGGCGAGGCCGGACACCCATTGGGCGGCGGTGGCGAACGCGACGCGGTGGCCGGCCTGGCAGGCCCGGATCCCAAGGCCGATGGACAGGTGGGTTTTGCCGGTGCCGGGCGGGCCCAAGAACACGACGTTCTCTTTCGACGCCACGAAGTCCAGGGTGCCGAGGTGAGCGATGGTCTCCCGCTTCAACGATCGTTGGTGCTCGTAGTCGAACTCCTCGAGACTCTTGCGGGCCGGGAAGCGGGCAGCTCGGATCCGGCCGTCACCGCCGTGGGCTTCCCGGGCGGCGACTTCGCGTTGCAGGCAGGCGGCGAGGAACTCCTCATGCGTCCACGACTCCGCCCGGGCCCGCTCGGCGAGGCGTTGCACCGACGCGGCGAGGGAGGGTGCTTTCAGTGCGCGGCTGAGGAACGCGATCTCGGAGGAGATGTTGCGGTTGCTGGTTTTGGTGGCCATCACGCAGCCACCTCGTTCAGGCCGAACATTTGGTCGTAGTCGCTGAGTCGCCGCTGCTCGACCTCGGCGGCGGCTGCCGGTGCCGGCGCTTGTCGGGCGGCAGTGCGCAGATCGGCGGCGGCCTGGCGGTGAGCGGGGTCGGTAGTGCTCTGATGCTTGGCCCAGCAGCGGTCGTGTCGGGCGACCTGGCGGCTGTCGCAGAACACCTGCACCCGATCGGCGTCAGCGGTGATGTCGACACGACGCCCGACGACCGAGGGATGCACCGAGTAGTCGTTGCTGTCCAGACGCACGTAGTGATCTCGGGGCAGCCGCGTGGTCTGTCGCCAGCCAACCACCGGTGCCACTGGCGGCAGCGACAGCATCGCGTCCCGGTCGGCGTCCCACCGCTCGGCCGGGCGGCAGCCCAACGCCCGGTGTTGGCGGTTGTTCGCCCGCACCAGCCACTCGGCGAGCTGGGTGTTGAAGTCCTGCGGTGAGCCGAACCGGCGCCCGGGCAGGAACGACGTCTCGAGGTAGCCGTTGGCCCGCTCGACCAAACCCTTGGCTTCCGGGTCCGCCGGCCGGCACTGGATCACCTTGATGCCGAGGGTGCCGCGGAAGGCGTTCATCGTCTCGGTCAGCTGCGGCCTACCGGCCCGCCACTGCCCGACCGCGGACTCGTTGTCCCACACCAACGCCTTGGGCGTCCGGTCCCAGCCGGAGATCAACGTCCAGTGCCCCGCCATCAGGTCCGGTGACTACCGCGACGGGATCATCAACGCCGACAGCCACCGCGAATACCCCGACACCATCACCAGCACCGGCGGCCTGCCGACCTGCCCAAAGCCCAACGCCACGTCCGCCGGCGGAAACCACAGGTCACACTGCGCCAGTTCACCCGGCAGATAGTCAGTGCGCTGGGCCGGATCGGGACGCCGGAACAACGGCCGCAACTGCTGCACCCGATCGCAGAACACCGTCTTGCCCCGGGTCCACCCAACCCGTTCCATGATCACCGTCGAGGGCATGTCCGGGAACTCCGCTAACAATGCCCTGATCTGCGGCTCGACGGCATCCACGATCGAGCCCTTCGCCGCCCGCCGATACCGCGGCGGCCCATCACTGGCCAGGGCCTTCTTCACGGTGTTGCGAGACATCCTCAACCGCCGTGCGATGGCCTGGATCGCCATGCCCTCCGACCGACGCAGCCGCCGGATCTCCGCCCAGTCCTCCACGTTCAGCACCTCCCGATGCTTCAGGAGGTGGTCCCGATTCAGCCGGAACCACGTGGTCAGTTTTCAGGCGGAGCCGACACTCGGACGCCGGAATGCAGATCGTTGGTCGTAAGCGCGGCATCATCGGGCGAAGGAATCACAGCGGATGCGGAGGCGGCGGAACCAGTGCAACAGTGCGGTGGCCTACTCGACGACTCATCGTCGTGCGCCGAGGCCGCAGCCGTGGCCGACGCGGCGTCGGGCGATGGCAGGTGGGAGATCCAGGCCGCCATCCACAAAGCCCTCCTCACGCTCGCCTGCGAGAAGCGTCTCTCAGGTAGGACACCGCTCCACTACCGATCCTGCACGACAGCCCGGAGTTCGGTTCTTCCCCGGAGCTTGGCCAGCCAGGGAGCGTCGGGGGCACCGTCGAACACGCCGCCGTCCGGGTCGTCGAGGTAGGTCTGGCGCACCGCGTCCCGCTCCGGGTGCAGGATGTCCTTGACGATCAGGACGCAGAGCACCACCACCGTGCCGAGCCGCAGCGACGAGGCGAGCACGAAGACGCCCTCGGGGAAGACCGGCCGACTGGTGGCCGAGCCGAGCAGTTCGCCGTAGAAGGCGACGAAGTAGCACACCTCGGCGAACTGCCAGGCGAGGAAGGCCCCCCAGCGGGGTCGGGCGAGCACCGCCAGCGGCAGCAGCCAGAGCACGAACTGCTGCGACCAGACCTTGCTGAAGATCAGGAAGGCAGCCACCACGAGGAAGGCGAGCTGGGCCAGCCGGGGCCGGCGGGGTGCCCGCAGGGTCAGCACGGCCACGCCGATGCAGGCCAACCCGAACAGGGCGTACGACAGGTTGTTGAGGGTGGGGATGTTGCCGTTCAGCCACTGGAACGGGCCCTGGTCGCCGGGGGCGCCGGTGTTCACCTTGCCGTCGAGGTACCGCCCGATGTACCACAGCGTGCCCCAGTCGATGGGCCGTGTGGTGTTCAGGTCGAAGAACCGCCCCCAGTTGTCCGGGTAGCGGATCGCCGTCGGCAGGTTCACCGCGACCAGCGCGACCAGGCCGGTGGCGACGGCGGTGAACGCGGCCCGCAGCCGATTCGCGCGCAGGCCGAGGATCAGGATCGGGCCGAGCAGGAACAGCGGCCACATCTTCGCCGCACCGCCCAGTCCGAGCAGGATGCCGGCCAGTACGGGTTGTCGTTTCGCCCAGGCGGCCAGCCCGAGAGCGGCCAGCCCGATGGCGAGGAAGTCCCAGTTGACGGTGGCGGTGAGGAACAGCGCCGGGGCCAGCGCGAAGAGTGCCGCGTCCCAGGGTCGTCGGCGGCGCAGGGCGAGGATCACCGCGGCGGTGGCGACAGCGAGCGCGCTGAGGGCCAACGCATTGGCGTTGTAGAACCACCGGCCCTGGTTGATCGTCGGGTCGTCGACCCCGACGGCGTGCACCGGCAGGCCGAGGGCGCCCATCATGTAGCCGGTGAGCACCGGGTATTCCACCGGGTGGTCCCGGTAGGGGACCTTGCCCTCGTGCAGGCCCTCGGCGTAATAGAGGGCCAACACGTCGGTGTAGCACATCCGGGTGTACTGGATGTTGTTCTGCCAGGCGCCGTTCTGGCAGGGCGCCTTCTGCACCCAGTGCAGGGCGAGGGTCAGGCAGGCCAGGGCCAGCACGATCCGGGCCGCCGTCCAGAACCGGCTCTCCCGGCCGGCGGGCCGGTCGACGGCGACGGCGTGGTCGCCGAGCGGCCCGCCGATCGCCTCGGAGACGCCCCGGACGAAGCCGTCCGATCGGGACGGGTGGTCGCTGCTCCCGGCGTCGTCGATGCCGGTCGTCGGCTGGGTGCTCATGAGAATGCATCCTGCCCTATGAATGGCTCCCGGACGAGCAGCATGTTCCGCCGGCGGCCCGCTTAACCCCGCGCGGACCGCCCCGGTGGGGGCCTGCCGAAAGACGCCGCTGCCGGCGATCCGCAGGTCTGCGGGTCGCCGGCAGCGGCATAGACGCTCGTCGGTGTGCTGGTCAGCTCAGTCCCGGGTACGCGGGGTGGGCAGCAGTCCGCCGCCGTTCCCGCCGTTCTGGCCGGGGAGGTTCTGGTTGGGTGGGGTCGGCGGATCGCCGCCCTGGTTCCCTCCCTGGTTCCCTCCCTGGTTCCCGCCTTGGTTCCCGCCCTGGTTGTTGCCGCCCGGGTTGTTGCCGTTCTGGTTACCACCGCCGAGGAGGCACTGCAGGTCGGTCGGTGCGCAGTTCTGGCCGTTCGGGTTCGGCGGCGGCGGCGGGGGCGGGGGCGGGGTGCCGTTGCCGGACTCCGGGTCGCCGACCTTCGCCGCCGGTGGGAAGTCCAGCTTCTCCTCGCCCTTGAGGGCGCCGTTCATGACCCGTTCCCAGATCTCGCCGGGCATGGAGGAACCGGTCATGTTGGCGCCGTTGTTCAGCTTGATCGCTTCCCGCTTGCCCTTGTTGCCCACCCAGACGGCGGTGGCGAGCTGCGGGGTGTAGCCGACGGTCCAGGCGTCACCGTTCTGGGTGGTGCCCTCCTTGAGCTCCCAGGTGCCGGTCTTGGCGGTCGACTTCCGGCCATCGGCCAAGGTGTGGTTGATCCGGCCCGGGTAGGCCTCCAACACGTCGGTCACGTCGGCGACCACGTCCGGGTTGATCCGCTTCTGCGGCTTGAGCTGCTCGCCGCCGAGCTTCTCCCACTTGCCGGTCTCCTTGTTCTGCTTCTCGGCGGAGATCAGGAAGTGGGCCTTGTTGTAGATGCCCTTGTTGGCGAAGGTGGCGATGCCGTTGGCGTGGTCGAGCACGGTGATCGGGTACTGACCGTAGGCGACCACGTGGTAGAAGGGGTCGGGCGCAAGGTCGGCGGCCTTCTCCTTGGTCAGGTCGTGCCCCTTGGGCGGGCTCACGTTCGTCTGCCACATCATGCTGACGCCGGCCTTGGCCGCCATGTCAACGATCTTGTCAGGCCCGATATCGAGGCTGACGTGGTAGAACGGCACGTTCAACGACTGCAGCGTGGACTCCCGCAGCGTGCAGGAGTCCCCGCACTTGGGGTTGTCGGTGCCGGCGTTGCTGACCCGGAACTCCACGCCCTCCGGGGTGAACGCCCGGCCCTTCCAGCGCGAGTCGACGGACTTGCCCGCCTCCAGCGCCGCCGCCAGCGTGTAGATCTTGAAACTGGAGCCGGGCGAGTGCCCGCCGGTGATGTTGCCGTTGGTGTCGGTGTTCGTGCCGGCGTAGTCGGTGCCGGTGCCGTCGTCCCCGCCGTAGTAGCCGAGCACCCGGCCGTTACGCGGGTCGATGGAGACCACAGCGGCCATCAGGTTCTTGCGCGCGCCGTCCAACTCGGAGCCCTTGGTGCCGCGCTGGGCGGCGCTGGTGACGGCCTTCTGCACCTTGTTGTCGATGGTGGTCCGGATCCGGTAACCACCCTCGCGGAGCATCGCCGAGCAGCGCGGCTTGCGCTCGGTCACCTCGGCGTCGTTGTCGGTGCAGAGCTTCTTCTCCCGCATCTCCGCCGAGACGTAGTTGATGACGTTGCCGATCGGGGTGTTGACGCCGAACTTGACGCCCGACCGGGACTCCTTGGGGGTCTGCAGCGTCTTCGTCGGGTACTCCGTCGGATGCGCCGGCCGGCCGGGGGCATCGACCCAGCGCATCTCGATCATGTTCTTGATGACGTAGTCCCAGCGGTCCTTGGCCTCGGCGGGGTTGAGCGCCGGGTCGAAACCCTTGTGGGTGGCGCTCGGTTCCGGCTGCTTGATCAGGGCGGCGAGCACGGCGGCCTCGGCCACGTCGATCTTCGAGACCGACTTGCCGAAGTAGGTCTGCGCCGCCGCCTCGATGCCGTACGCGTTGCGGCCGAAGTAGATGGTGTTGAGGTAGTGCTCCATGATCTGTTCCTTGGTGAACTGATCGTTGAGCTTGGAGGCGACGATCGCCTCCTTCACCTTTCGCGCGTACGAGTCGTCCTGGAGGTTCTCGTAGGCGTTGCGGGCGTACTGCTGGGTGATCGTCGAGGCGCCCTGCTTGTCGCCGTTGGAGAGGTTGTTCCAGGCGGCGCGGGCGATGCCCTTGTAGTCGACACCGGCGTGCTCGTAGAAGTTCTTGTCCTCCGCCGCCGCCACCGCGTCGCGCATGTGCTGCGGGATCTGGTTGATCGAGACGAAGGTACGGTTCTGCTCGCCCACCTTGGCGATGACCGTCTTGTTGTCGCTGGCGTAGATGGTCGTGGCGAGCGGCAGCTTGATCTGGTTGGGCAGCACCACGGTGGTGGAGTAGTAGGTGAAGCCGACCACGCCGAGGCCGGCGAGCATGATGAAGACCGCGAAGCCGGCGATCAGCAGGTTGATCCGCTTGCGCCGCTTGGCCTTCGCCATCGCGTCCGGGTCACCCGGGCCGCGTCCACGCCCACCGCCGGCACCACCGCCGTAGCCGCGACCCGGCCCGTTCGGGCCGCCCGGCCCACCCGGCCCGCCGCCGCCGACCGGCGCGACGCCGGCCCGCGCCACCGAGGCGCGACCCGCGGAGCCGACCGAGGCCGCGCCGACGCTGGCCCGGCCGGCGGAAGCCGTCCCGACGCTGGCCCGCCCGGCCGGTCCGTCCGCCGGGGAGACCGGCACCGAGGCCCGACCCCCGCCACCCCATCCCGGCGAGGCCGGGGAGACCGGCACGGAGGCCCGACCCGGCCCGGCCGGGGAGACCGGCACCGAGGCCCGGCCCGGGGTAGCCCGGCCGACCGGGGCCGCACCACCTGTCGCGCGCGGCGGGGGCACCGCCGCCGAAGCCCGCCCGGTGGGCGCGGCACCGCCGACCGAGGCCCGGCCGGCCGGGGCGGCACCCCGGTCGTCACCGCCCCATCGGGGGTACGCGTCGTCCGCCCCCGGTCCGGGGCCGCCGTTCGAACCCGGTACCTGGGCCCGCGCGCGCGGGGAACTGGGATCGCCGTACGAGTTCATTCCTCACACCCTGCCGGTCGCGGTGGGACGCGGGGGCGCCACCACCGGGTTGCCGTGAGCTGACACACGCGCCATGAGGCCGGCGATGAGCCGGGTGCGCGCTGCAAATTCCACATCATTCGGGCCAATCGGGCCGATGGGCCGCCGGTCGCGGTGTCTGTGTCGTACGACACCCGAGTCGACCGGATCAGCCAGGTTCACCGTTGCGCCTCTCGCCTTCGCTCCTGCCGGGCGGCGGCGGCGGACTCCGCAGCGCCCTGTTCCGGACCGCCGTCGGCCAGCCCGTCCCCGCCGAGCAGGAACTGCTCGACGAGGTGGTTCCAGTCACAGCCGAGGCACACCTCCACCACGAAGACCTGAAACTCACGCAGCGTCATCGCCAGCGCGGGCAACTCGGCCAGCGTGCGCGCCTGGCCGGCGGACTGCCTGAGTTCGTCCCCGTAAATGTAGTGGACGTGGGTGAGGTTCTCGCTCCGACAGATCGGGCACCGCTGTTCGGTCGGTTCCCCGTGGAACCGGGCCGCGTTCTTCAGGTAGGGCGAGGCGTCGCACACGTCGTACGTGCCGATCCGCCCGGCGAGCACGTCACGCAGCACTGCTCGCTTCTGCAGCGAGTAGTCGACCACCTGACGAGACGTGCGCATGCGGCAAAGGGTACGCGTTCCGATCGGGTGGGGCGACCACCGTCACGATCCGTGCACGGGCTGGCGCAGAACGGGGGTTTGCCCTGACAGCGGGGGAGGTACTAACGTGCGATGTATCGGTCCGATACATCGAGGCGGTTAATCAGCCGCTCCGAGGGTAAGGAAAGGGTGGCCCGTGCTCGAGCTCGCCATCCTCGGCCTCCTGCAGGAGGCCCCGATGCACGGCTACGAACTCCGCAAGGAGCTCACCGCCAAGCTCGGCGCCATCCGGGCGGCGATCAGCTACGGCTCGCTCTACCCGACCCTGCGCAGGTTGCAGGCGGCGGGTTGGATCACCGAGGCCGCCGACGCACCGGCCACCGCCGAGGAGGTTCCCGCACTGACCAGCCGACGAGGTCGGGTGGTCTACAAGATCACTGCGGAGGGCAAGGAACGCTTCGCCCAACTGATCGCGCAGGCCGGGCCCGAGACGTACGACGACACGGGCTTCGGTGTGCACTTCGCGTTCTTCGCCCGCACCGACCAGGCGACCCGGCTGCGCATCCTGGAGGGTCGCCGCCGCACGATCGAGGAGCGTCGCGAAGGACTTCGGGACGTGCTGGGCCGGGCGGCCGAGCGTCTCGACGCGTACACCCTGGAACTGCAACGCCACGGCCTCGACGCCTGCGAGCGCGAGGTCCGCTGGCTGGAGGAGCTCATCGCCAACGAGCGCTCCGGCCGTGCCCCGACAGTCCCGCGACCCGGGACGGCCGGCGGTCCACGAGACAACAACAGCCCGCCTCCGCCTGGAGAGTCCAGGAATGAGCGGCCGTCATGAAGAAGGAGGCAGACGCTATGGGCTCCGTCCGCGTCGCCATCGTCGGTGTGGGTAACTGCGCCTCGTCCCTCGTGCAGGGCGTGGAGTACTACCGCAACGCCGACCCGAACGACCGCGTCCCGGGTCTCATGCACGTCACCTTCGGCGACTACCACGTATCGGACGTGGACTTTGTCGCGGCGTTCGACGTGGACGCCAAGAAGGTCGGCATGGACCTCGCGGAGGCGATCGTCGCCAGCGAGAACAACACCATCAAGCTCTGCGACGTGCCGCCCACCGGCGTCAGCGTCCAGCGCGGCCCGACCTTCGACGGCCTGGGCCAGTACTACCGCGAGATCATCGAGGAGTCCGACGCCGCGCCGGTCGACGTGACCAAGGCGCTGCGCGACGCCCAGGTCGACGTGGTCGTCTGCTACCTGCCGGTCGGCTCCGAGCAGGCCGCCAAGTTCTACGCCCAGGCCGCGATCGACGCCGGCTGCGCCTTCGTCAACGCGCTGCCGGTCTTCATCGCCTCCGACCCGGAGTGGGCGCAGAAGTTCACCGACGCCGGCCTGCCGATCGTCGGTGACGACATCAAGAGCCAGGTCGGCGCCACCATCGTGCACCGCGCGCTGGCGAAGCTGTTCGAGGACCGGGGCGTCGAGCTGCTGCGCACCTACCAGCTCAACTTCGGCGGCAACATGGACTTCATGAACATGCTGGAGCGCACCCGGCTGGTCTCGAAGAAGATCTCGAAGACCCAGTCGGTCACGTCCCAGATCCCGCACGAGATGGTCAAGAGCGACGTGCACATCGGCCCGTCGGACCACGTGCCGTGGCTGGACGACCGCAAGTGGGCGTACATCCGCCTGGAGGGCCGTTCCTTCGGTGACACCCCGCTCAACGCCGAGCTGAAGCTCGAGGTGTGGGACTCGCCGAACTCCGCCGGTGTCATCATCGACGCCGTCCGGGCCGCCAAGATCGCCCTGGACCGCAAGGTCGGTGGCCCGATCCTCTCGGCCTCCTCCTACTTCATGAAGTCCCCGCCGGAGCAGTACGCCGACCACGACGCGCACGCCGCCGTCGAGTCCTTCATCAAGGGCGACATCGAGCGCTGACGCGCCGACCACCGCACCGTCGAGGGCCGGGTCCGTGCGGACCCGGCCCTCACGCGTTCGGTCCACCATTTCCAGGTACGGCGACAGCCGCCGGCAGAAAGGTCCGCCCGGCAAGGTCGCGCCGGTTCCAGGATCGACCCGAAGGGCTGTCCGTGTTCAACAGGCCCGGTAGACCTTGTCCGCCCTGTTCTGCTTCGGATAGACATCGCTGATGGATCTCTTCGAGACGCTCACCGTGAAAAGCGGAGTTCCGTTGCTCTCGTAGAACGTCACCGAACCGCTTTTCAGGTTGTAGTAGACCGCTTCCGTGCGGTTCTGCCAGCCCCAGGTGGCCAGGTTCTGCCAGCCGCAGTCGGACAGCTTCCCGTAGGGGGTGCCGAATCGCACGTCGTCGTAGAAGCAGAACCACCCGTCCGGGCAACTGGGGGCGGCGAGCACACCTGGCGAGGTTCCCGATGCCGCAGCCGCAGGGGTCGCGGCCGAGAAGCTGCCGAATATGATCAGTAAATTGATCATCACGCCGGCCAACAGGCGGCGAACGGCACGGATCATGGTGGCTTCCCTCCCTCGGTCGAGCGACAGCAGGGCAGGCCAGGAGCAATCGATGAACGCTCTGAGATCGAGCGGCGACGCTCAGTGACGCCCGTTGGCTCAGGGTAGAGTCGCGCCACGAATGATCGCCAGACCGGAAGGGAATTCTGATCGGCCGTAGGACGGCTGCGATCATCGATTTCCGCTAAACTGTTTGCCGCCCCGGATCGGGCGGATCAGTTCCGTCGCCGGCGATCAAGGGCATGACCATGTGGGATCGACCCGTGGGCAGCAGATCATCGGCACCATCCGTGCCGGAAACCGTCACCGTCGGCGTCATTCTTCACATGGCGCATTCCCGGTTCGCCTTTTCGGGCCGCGTTTCTGACACCTCGGCTCGACGGTACTGCCGCCCGGGGGGGGTTCGCAGAAGACCCACCCTCCCCGGGCGGTTGCTCAGTCGCGCCCCTTCCTCAGCTCGCAGTCCACGAACGTGGTTCCGGATTCGACCACCGGCACCGGCGACTCGGGACGTACGGTCTGCTCGTGGAACAGAAGCGCACCGCGAGCAGGGTCGATGACGAGCGTGTCCCGGGTGCCCACAGCATTCTTCGCGGCTTCGCCGTCGATGCTGAACGCCAGTCCCTGCCGACCTGTCGCGTCTATCAACCAGTCACGGAACACCAGACCAGGCAGACCGGCCAGCACCCGCAGGAGCGCCGCTCGTTGTGCGGAGCCGAGGCAGTGCTCCTTGTTGAGGTTGGCTATCCCCCGGAGCACGGCCAGCGACTCGGCCGTTGATCCCGGCTCGGCTCCCTGATCGACCAGGAGCTGCCGGCTGAGTTCCCGGGGGTCCGTCGACGGGTTCGGGACCCGCAACCGGGTCAGCGCGGAGGCAGTGCACTGCGTCGGCTCAGGCTCCCTCCGGTGGTCCGCGTGGATCAGCGTGCTGGACTCGCAGTCCTGCCCGTCAATGACGGTCCTCCGGAACTCCCGTTCCTCGTAGGCGTCCACCTCGGACGAGGTGGTCGTCCGGGAGACGACCAGCCTGGTGAGCACCGCATCCTCCCGGGCGATCGCCGACTGCGGTGTGACCACAATCCGCTGGTCCAGCACGAAGACCTCGTACCGACCGTCCGGCGCCTCCTCCACCACCGGACCACCGGCCCGCTCGTTGTCCGGCGCGACCCGGTCGCGCCTGCGGTCGGCCGTCGCCATGCCCAGGAGAACCAGGGAAACGGCGGTCAGTGCCACCGCCGCCAGCATGTGCCACCGCCGCCGGGATGGTCGCACGATCGAGGGCCCAGGAGTCCCCTCGGCCGCCGCACCCGAGGCGATCACTGCGTCTGCCGCCCGGGTCGATGCGACGAGCGGATCAGGCAACGGGTCCCGCGGTTCCGTCTGCTGTTCGCCGAGGCGATCGGCCAGCGCACACCAGGCGCGGACCTGGCTCTCGTGTGCACCGAGGCAGAGGACGAGGTAACCCAGCGCATCCGGACCGGGGTCGACCTCACCGGCCAGGATGGCGTCAACCTGTGCTCTTCTCGGCACCGGACCCGACAACGCGCCCTTCAGTCGCTCCCCACTCACCGCGTCGAGCCGCCGTTCGAGTTCCTCGTCGGTCAGCCGCTGCTCCGCCCTGAGCCGACGCAGCGCGACGAGCAGGCCTGACGACGAGGCGATGCGGCCGTCCGGCTCGAACCGCTCGGCGGCCTCAACTGCCTCCTCGCGAAGTCGTCGCCAGTCGCGCGCGACCTCGTCGGTGACGCCGATACCGACGAGGAAGGCGTCCAACACACGCGACGTGGGGATCCTCCGACCACTGAGGTTCTCCGACAACGTACTCGTGCTCACGTCGCCCTTGCGCGCCACGCGTTTCATGGGCGGCTCACCAGCGGCCAGGTACGCGTCACGCAGCTTCTGAGCGAGTTGGGCGGCCGGGCCGAAGCCCACCACCGGGTTCAGCGGCCGGCCCGTCCTCTTGGTTGTCCCGTGTTCGGTCGGCGGTGCCGCCGGGCTCTGCACTCTCGTTCTGACCTTCCTGCGCGTGTAGGACGACCGTCACCGGCCTTCGGGAGTCTGTCCGTCGGATCGACCCGCCAGTTCTGCGACGTCCCGGCCTCCGGGTCCGGTCTCCGGGCCCAGAATGTCGAACAGCCGGCGCAGCGTCCGCCGGTGGCTGCGGCCCCAGGTCTGCGACGTCCAGCGGGCCATCTGGACCGCGACGATCCCGAGGATCGCCGGCATGGCGACCGCCACCCGCCAGGACCCGCCATCGCGCATCACCAGCGCCGAGTAGATCATCAGCATGGCCAGCAGAACGGCCACCAGGGCACCCCCGTCGGCCCCACGCCGCCGCGGACGGCCGCCATCCAGCTGGTGTTGAGAAGACATGTCGGAACTCCTTGCCGGCACGACGGTGTCACGTCGCGCGTTGTTCGTTGGAAGATTCGGCGCAGGGAGTCGGATCTAACGGAACACCGTCGTCGAACTCCCGCCCGCACCTCCGATCTTGCTCCCCCCACTCACCGAATCTCAATGCCGGACTGAGTCATCACGCAGCTCAGATAATTGCTTGCGGGAACAACATGATGATTGTTCGGAAGGCTGCGGAGGTGGGTTCCTGCTATTCGGGCAGGCCCCCCGAAAAACTCGCCAGATATCTGTGAGCTGGGAATTCATCAACCACCGAGGGGCATGTGCCCGGCTGGCCGACCACCATCCGAGCCAGGGCCCAGGGTTGTCCGACGGAGATTGCCCAGGCGCCCCACGCCCGGCACACACTCGCGGCCCCGCAACTCGTCCCGCTGCCGCTGCCCACCCAGAAAAACCGAAAAACACCGGCGTCCACGCCCACCCGGTCCTGCCGCACTGATCGGCGATCTGATCGTCACGACCAGGCGCGGCGCAGCGCCACCCCCGCCTCCAACTCCAGCAGGGTCACCTTGCGGGGCAGGCCGCCGCCGAAGCCGACCAGTTTGCCGCCCGCGCCGACGATCCGGTGGCAGGGCACGATCACCGGGACCGGGTTGCGGTTGCAGGCCACCCCGACCGCCCGTGCCGCGCCCGGGTCGCCGACCAGCCGGGCCACCTCGCCGTAGGTGAGCGTCTCCCCGTACGGGATGCGGGTCATCTCCCGCCAGACGGCGCGCTCGAACTCGGACCCGCGCGGCACCGTCACCGGCACGGTGAACCCGGTCAGCTCACCGGCGAAGTACGCCCGCAATTCGGCGACCGCCCGGCCGGCCAGCCCGTTGGCGGGTTCGTCGTCGGCCGAGGCGACCCGGCCGAAGTGCGTGCCACAGACCGCCGTGTCGTCGGTGGCCACGGAGAATTCCCCGATCGGCGAGTGGAGCACGGTCCAGCGCATACCGCCATTCTTCCCGCCCCGACCGACACCGGGAGCGGGGGCCGGGCCCGGAGAGGGCGCGGGATCGGCCCACCACGTCGGACCAGCCGGACGTGCCGTCCGTCGTCTCCGGCCACCCCACGGAGCCGACGGCGACGAAACACCTGCGGACGGGGCAAGGTCTCCCCGCCGCCGAGCGTCTTCGGTACGGAGGTGAGCGGTGACCGAAGGCACCGACGGGGAGTTCACCGCGTTCGTCAACGAACGGGGGGACGCGCTGCTGCGCGTCGCGTACGCGCTGGCGGGCAGCCAGCACGCCGCTGAGGACCTGCTGCAGAACGCGCTGGCCAAGGCGTACGCCCGGTGGCCCCGGATCCGGGGTGACGCCGAGCCGTACGTGCGCCGCATTCTCTACCACGACCAGGTCTCCGGCTGGCGACGGCTGGCCCGGCGACGTGAGGTCCCGGTGGCGGTGCTGCCGGAACGGCCCGGCGAGCGCAACAGCAGCCACGACAGCGAGCTACGGATGCTGCTGCGCGACGCGCTCCGGACGCTGCCGCCCCGGCAACGGGCGGTGTTGACGCTGCGCTATCTGGAGGACCTCAGTGTCGAGCAGACCGCCGCGATCCTCGGCTGCCGGGCCGGCACGGTGGCCAGCCAGGCGTCCCGCGCGCTGGCCCGGCTGCGGGAGCTGGGCCGTCCTTCGACGATCTCATCGGCAGTCCGGAGGTGAAGCGATGAGCCGACGGGCGGAGGATGCGCTGCGGGCCGCCGTGCACGATCTCGCCGACGAGGCGCGGCCGTCGCCCCGGCTGGCCCTGGCGGCGCTGGCCCGGGGCCGTCGGCTGCGCACCCGACGCCGAGTCGCGGTGGTCGGCGCGGCGGTGGTGGTGGCGGTGGCCCTGGTGGTACCGCTCGTGCTGATCCGGCCGGAGCACCCGGTCCAACCGGTGCGGCCCACGCCGAGCCCCACCCCCGGTACGACGCTGCTGCCCACCCCCGGTGCCGACTGGCCGGCCCGGCCGTTGGCGCTGCCCGGTGGCTGGGTGGTCACCGGCGGCGTGACCGGCGGCACCGGGTACGTGCTGGACCGCACCCGGTCCCGCTACGTCCGTGCCGGCGGATACGCCGAGGTGTGGCCGGCCCCCACGGGCACGGTCACCGCCGTGCGGGACGAGCAGCGCCCCGGCCAGCTCGGTCTCGCCGACGCGGCCACCGGGAAGCTGCGCTGGCAGCGGATCCGGGGTGCGCTGGACGTCCAGTGGTCGCCGGACGGCCGCCGGTTGGCGGTGACCGTCCTGCGGGGCGGGGTGCACCGTCTCGGCGTGCTGGGGGTCGGTGGACGGTACCGGGAGTACCGGATCGACCCGGTCAGGTACCTCTGCACCGACCACTGCGCCTTCACCTGGACCCGCGACGGCCGGGAGGTGGCGTTGCCGTTGACCGGCAGCTTCGCACCCCGGTCCGAGCAGCTCCGCCATCCGCGCTGGGGGGTGCAGTTCTTCTCCGCCGACGACGGGCGCCCGACCCGGTTCGTCAAGATCCCCGGCGACCCGGCCGGCCCGTGGTCCTGGTCGCCCGACGGGAACCGGGTGGTGGTCCAGGGGCAGCGGGAGCCGCTGCTGGTCGACGCGGTCACCGGCACGGTGCTCGGCCCGCTGCCGGTGGCCGAGGTCGCCTGGGTCGGCGACGACCGGCTGCTCTACCGGCGGCCGGGTGGCTACCGGGACGTCGTACTCGCCGACCCCGTCGGCCACGAGCTGCAACGGTTGCCGCTGCCGAGGGAGTTGGCCGAACGGACGGTGTCCGTCGCCCCCAAATGATCACGCGGAACGTTGCGTCGGGTCGCTACCGTGCAGGTCGTGGCCACGGGGACGCTCATCTTTCTGATCATCGGTGGGGCGGGCGTCGGTGTGCTGGCGCTCGCCCTGCTCGGCGGCGAAATCCTGCATTTCGGTCATCCCGACGTCGACGGTCCGGTCTCCGTCGAGGCCGTCGCCGGTTTCCTCGGCGCGTTCGGCTTCGGCGCGGCCATCGTCAACGAGCTGCTCGGTGGGCGTACCCCGGGGATGATCGCGGCGGCGGTCGGTGGCGGCGCGCTCGCCGCAGTGCCCACCGCGTGGCTGGCGGGTCGGCTGAGCCGGGCGGCGCGCGACATGCGCACCGACGCCACCCCCACCCGGGACGACCTGGTCGGCGCGCTCGGCCTGGTGGTCACCCCGATCCCGACCGGCGGCTACGGCGAGGTGCGGGTACGCGTCGCCGGCCAACCCGTGAAACTCAACGCCCGCGCCGACCGGCCCATCCCGCTCGGTGCGCAGATCTTCGTGGTGCAGACGCTGAGCGAGACCAGCGTGCACGTCGAGACCTACTGACCCCTCTTCTCGCAGAGACGGAACCCCCATGCCTCTCCTCATCGCCATCGGCGGCGCGGTCGTCCTCGCCCTCGTCCTCGTGTTGTTCGTGCTCTCCCGGATCAAGGTCGCCGGCCCGAACGAGGCGTTCATCGTCACCGGCCGCAAGGGTCGGACCACGCAGACCGCCGACGGCGGCCGGTCCACCGACAACTCCGGCCAGAAGGTCGTCCTCGGCGCGTCGGTCTTCGTCCTGCCTGTGGTGCAGAAGCTCCAGTCGCTCGACCTGTCCAGCCGTCGCATCGACGTCGGCATCCGGGGCGCGGTCAGCAAGCAGGGCATCCGGGCCGACCTGCACGGTGTCGCCATCGTCAAGGTCGGTGGCACCGAGGACGCGATCCGCGCCGCCGCCCAGCGGTTCCTGCACCAGCAGGACGAGATCGACAACTTCACCCGGGAGGTGCTGGCCGGCGCGCTGCGCTCGATCGTCGGCCGGCTCACCGTCGAGGAGGTCATCCGGGACCGGGCGGCGTTCGCCAACGCCGTCGCCGAGGAGGCCGAGCACTCGATGACCAACCAGGGGCTGGTGCTGGACACCTTCCAGCTCCAGGACATCCTGGCCGAGGGGTCGTACCTGCAGGACCTCGGTCGGCCGGAGGCGGCCCGGGTGCTCAAGGACGCGGCCATCGCCGAGGCCCGCGCCCGACAGCAGGCCGAGCAGGAGCGGCTGCTGGCCGAGGAGGCGATCGCCGAGGCGAACCGGAACCTGTCGCTGAAGCAGGCCGGTATCCAGGCCGAGATCGACGCGGCGAAGGCGAAGTCGGCGGCGGCCGGGCCGCTCGCCCAGGCCGAGCGGGACCAGGCGATCCTCTCCGAGCAGCAGAAGGTGGCCGAGCGCAACGCCGAGCTGAAGCAGCGTCAGCTCGACACCGAGGTGCGCAAGCCGGCCGACGCGGCCCGGTACAAGGTGGAGCAGGAGGCCGAGGCGGCCCGTAACGCGGCGGTGCTGAACGCCGACGCGCAGCGGCAGGCCACCATCGCCGCCGCCCAGGCCGCCGCCGAGCAGGCCCGGCTCACCGGTGAGGGCGAGCGGGCCCGCCGGGCGGCGCTGGCCGAGGCCAACGCGATCGAAGGCGCCAAGGAGGGTGAGGCCGAGCAGCGGCGGCGGTCCGCCATCGCCGAGGCGGTCGAGCGGGAGGGCCAGGCCGAGGCCACCGCCATCCTGGCCCGGGGTCAGGCCGAGGCCGACGCGATGGCCCGTAAGGCCGAGGCGTTCGCCGCGTACGGTGAGGCCGCCGTGCTCGACCTGCTGGTCAAGATGTTGCCGCAGGTGGTCGAGGCGGCCAGCGCCCCGATCGGCGCGATCGACAAGCTGACGGTGATCTCCACCGACGGGGCGTCCTCGTTGACCAAGTCGGTGGCCGGCAACGTGGCCCAAGGCCTCCAGCTCGGCTCCGACCTCACCGGCATCGACCTGTCGGCCCTGCTCGCCAAGCTCGGCGCGGCGTCGGCCGGGTCCCCGGCCAACGGCAAGCCGCCGGTCGAGGGCAGCGCGGTCGAGACCCGCTGACCGTACGACGGAAGGGGCCGTCCGGTGTGCCGGGCGGCCCCTTCCGTCGGTCAGCTCAGCGCAGGCCCTGCTCGTGGGCCCAGCGCAGCAGTTCCGCCTCGGCCTCGTCACGGTCGAGCGGGCCGCGTTCCAGGCGCAGCTCCTTGAGGTGCTGCCAGGCCCGGCCGACCAGCGGACCGGGTGGCACGCCGAGCAGCTCCATGATCGCGTTGCCGTCGAGGTCGGGCCGGACCCGGGCCAGGTCCTCCTCGGCGGCGATCCGGGTGATCCGCTCCTCCAACGCGTCGTAGTCGGCGGCCAACTGGGCGGCCTTGCGCCGGTTACGGGTGGTGCAGTCCGAGCGGGTCAGCTTGTGCAGCCGGTCCACCAGGTCACCGGCGTCGGTGACGTACCGGCGCACGGCCGAGTCGGTCCACTCGCCCCGGCCGTACCCGTAGAACCGCAGGTGCAGGCCGACCAGCTTGGTGACCTGGGAGGTGACGTCCTTCGGGTAGCGCAGGGCCTTCATCCGCGCCTTGGTCAACCGGGCACCGACCACCTCGTGGTGGTGGAAGCTGACCCGGCCGTCCCCACCGACCGCCTTGGTGGCCGGCTTGCCCACGTCGTGCATGAGCGCGGCCATCCGGAGCACGAAGTCACAGCCGTCCGTCTCGTAGGACACCGCGTTGCTCACCACGGTCAACGTGTGCTCGTAGACGTCCTTGTGCTGGGCGTGCTCGTCGATGGTCAGCTTGAGGCCGGTCAGCTCGGGCAGGAACCGGTCGGCCAGCCCGGTGTCGACCAGCAGCCGCAGCCCGGTGATCGGGTCGGTGCCGCAGAGCAGCTTGGTGAACTCGTCGCGGATCCGCTCGGCGGTGATCCGGTCCAGGTCGGCGGCCATCGAGGTCATCGCCGTCCGCACGTCGGGGTGGACGGCGAAGCAGAGCTGGGCGGCGAACCGGGCGGCCCGCAGCATCCGCAGCGGGTCGTCGCCGAACGACTCGGCCGGCGTGCCCGGGGTACGGATGATCTTCGCGGCCAGGTCGTCCAGCCCGCCGTACGGGTCGGTGAACCGGTGGTCGGGGAGGCTGACCGCCATCGCGTTGACGGTGAAGTCGCGCCGCCGCAGGTCGTCGGTGAGGTTGGTGCCGTACTCCACCACCGGGTTGCGGCTGACCTGGTCGTACGCCTCGGCGCGGAAGGTGGTGACCTCCAGCCGGAGGCCGTCGCGCTGGCAGCCGATGGTGCCGAAATCCCGACCGGTCTCCCAGATCGACTCGGCCCAGCCCTTGATGATCCGTAACGTCTGGTCGGGGTGGGCGTCGGTGCAGAAGTCCAGGTCGTCGCCGAGCCGCCCGAGCAGGGCGTCGCGCACCGAACCACCCACCAGGTGCAGCTCGTGCCCGGCACGGGCGAACCGGCGGCCCAGCTCGTCGGCGACCGGTGAGACGCGGAGCAGCTCGGCGACGGCGTTGCGCTGCGCGGTGGTCAGCTCACGGCGTTCGGCGGCGTGGGGTGTGGAGGCTTCGGACATGGGATCGCCAGCCTATCGGGCGGGGACGGGAACCGATCCGCCGGGCGCGGGTGTCGGGTCCGGGTTGACTATGGTCATGGCGTGCGGACCGGTACCGGCTCCGACGGATCCCCGGGAGGCTGGAGATGAGCGGCGGGCTCTACCGCAGCGCGAACGCCGCGCAGGGTGACGACGGGCTCCGGCCGTACGACGGGGCGACCTTCATCTCCGCCGAGCCGCTGAACCAGCCGGGGGTGGAGGCGACCGCGCCGCCGCAGGAGGTGGTCGCCGAGACCAGCGCCGCGGCGAACAGCGCGGTGATGGCGGTCGGCAGCCTGGTCAGCCGGGGCACCGGCTTCATCCGCAACCTGATGATCGGCGCCGCGCTGGGCAGCGCCGTCGGCGACGCGTTCACCACCGCCCAGTTCCTACCCAACCAGGTGTACGAGTTCCTGCTCGGCGGCGTGCTGACCAGCGTGCTGATCCCGGTGCTGGTACGCCGGCGCAAGGCCGACCCGGACCGGGGCGAGGCGTACGCCCAGCGACTGCTGACCCTCGCGGTGCTGGCCCTCGCGGTCACGGTCGTGCTGGCCCTGCTGCTGGCCTCGACCCTGACCACGCTCTACGCCGGCGGCAAGAACGCGGCGTACACGAGCCTGGTCACCAACCTGTCGTACCTGATGCTGCCGATGCTGTTCTTCACCGGCGTCAGCGCGTTGATCGCGGCGGTGCTGAACACCCGGGGGCACTTCGCCGCGCCGATGTGGGCGCCGATCCTCAACAACCTGGTCGTCATCGGCACCTTCGGCCTCTACATCGTGGTGTACGGCGCGCAGGCGCTGGGCCCGGAGGACATCGGCTGGGACCGGATCCTGCTGGTCGGCGGGGGCACCCTGCTCGGGGTGGCGGTGCAGGCGGCCGGGCTGCTGCCGGCGCTGCGCAAGGTGGGTTTCCGGTGGAAGCTGCGGTTCGACTTCCGGGAGTTGGGCCTGCGTGAGCTGGCCCGGCTCGGTGGCTGGATGTTCTGCTACGTCGCGGTCAACCAGCTCGGCCTGTTCGTGGTGGTCAACCTGCTCACCCGGGCCGCCGGTGGCGATGACAGCAACGCCGGCCTGCTGATCTACAACAACGTCTTCCTGTTGCTGATGATGGCGCACGGCATCATCGCCGTCTCGATCATCACGGCGCTGATGCCCCGGATGAGCGCCGCCGCCGCCGAGGGCCGGTTCGCCGACGTCACCGCCGATCTGTCCCGGGGCACCCGGATGGTGACGGCGGTGCTCGCCCCGATCGCGGTCTGTTACGCGGTGCTGGCCGGCCCGGTCTCCGTGGTGGTCTTCCGGTACGGCGCGTTCACCGGTGACAACGCGCTTGCCACCTCGCTGGTGCTGCTGGTCGCCGCGCTGGGCCTGGTGCCGTTCGCGATCAGCCAGCTGTTCACCTTCGCCTTCTACGCGTTGCCGGACACCCGCACCCCGGCGCTGGTCAACATCCCGGTGGTGATTCTGCGGGTGGCCGTGCAGATCGGGGTCTTCGTCACCTTCTCGGCCACCTTCGCGGCGGCCGGCATGATGCTCGGCAACGCCGTCTCGTACGTGGCGGCGGCGGTGCTCTCGGCGATGCTGCTGCGGCCCCGGGTGGGCCGGATCGGGCTGGGCCGGATCATGCGGACCGTCGGCAAGGTGCTGGTGGCGGCGCTCGGTGCGGCGCTGGTCGGCCTGCTGGTGGTCAACCTGCTCCCCGGTGACCCGGGCAACCTGAGCTGGACGGCGGCGGCGGTGCGGCTGGTCCTCGGCGGGGTGGTGATCGGCGGGACGTACCTGGGCCTGGCGATGGTGCTGCGGATCGGTGAGATCACCGAGGTGGTCGGGATGGTGCGCCGCCGGCTCGGCCGCTGATCCGCTGCCCGTACCGGGGCCGGGCGGACAGGGGACACGCAGGGTGAACGAGGATCACCAGCCTGGGGACACGCCTGTGGATAACTTGGTTAGTCCCCGCTCAGTCACCGTAAGGGCCTGTGGACAACCAACCGTACGGCTGAGCATGTGCGGCCGTTCGGGGGGAACCTGACGTACTGCCACCGGGTTGTCACCGGTGGGCCGGCCCGGGGGTCGGTGGCTTGCGGCCAGCGTCTAGATTGGCCAGTACATGTGCCAGCAACGCGGGCGAGAGTGGCGGTAACCGGACTAATCCCCTCATATGCGACGGCCCGTTGAGCGCGGCGGGAAGATGACATGTCGGGATGGCGGGCGGTCCGGGTAAGGTCGCTGTCGACGGACACGGCAGGTGGCCGACTCCCGCGTCGACGCCGCCGGCCGCTCCATCGACGGCGGATCGGGAAGCCACATGCCCAGCAGTTCGGGTCCATCGATCGACACGATCACCGAGGGAGGACGGGTGACCCAGGTCGGCGAGGGTCAGGAGGCGGAGGAAACCGCTCCTCCGGTCATGACCTTCGGTGCTCCCACAGCCGGTGAGATCCTCGCCGAGCGGTACGAGCTGGTCGAGCACATCAACAACGACAGCGCCGGGCGCCTGGTCTGGCGGGGCGTCGACGTCATCCTGCGCCGTCCCGTGGCCGTGGTGCTCCGCTACCCGGGAGGCGACTCCGCCACCGAGATGCTCCAGGCCGCCGTGGCGGCCAGCCGGGTCATCCACCCCAACCTGGTCGGCGTCTACGACGCCATCGACGAGGACGTCCGGGCCTACGTCGTCCGGGAGTGGGTCGACGGTCGGTCCCTGCGTGAGCTGGTCGCCGACGGCCCGTTGGATCCGGCCCGAGCCACCGCCATCGGCAACGCGGTCGCCAGCGCCATGGCCGCCGTGCACGCCACCGGAATGGTCCACGGCAACGTGCACCCCGGCACCGTGATGATCAGCGACGACGGCCGGGTGGTGCTGGCCGACGCCCGCACCGACGGCGACGACAGCCAGGAAGCCGACATCCGCGCGGTGGGCGGCATCCTCTACTTCGCCCTCACCGGGCACTGGCCGCACGCCGAGGCGCCGCTACGCGGTGCGACCGCCGGCCACGGCCGCGCCGCCATCCCGGACGCCGTCCGCGACGCCAGCGGCGCCATCGCCGCACCCCGGCAGGTCCGGGCCGGCGTGCCGGCGTACCTCGACGACCTGACCATGGACCTGCTCGACGCCGAGATCGCCCCGCCGTCGTCGGACGTGCTCTCGGCCGAGCTGGGCCGGCTCGACATCCCCGCCGAGGACCACTTCCTCGACCAGACCGGCACCATCCGGTTCACCGCCGACGGCGTCGAGGACCGCTCGCCGCTCGCCGCCGCAGGGGGTCGGAAGGTTGCCATCGGCATCGCCGGTCTGCTGGCGGTCGCCCTGATCGGCCTACTCATCGGCATCAACACGCTGGGTGGCGACGACGACCCGCAGACCGAGCCGGTGGCCCGCCCCTCCGCCAGCACCCCGGCCGGCGACGCCACCCCGGCCCCCGCCGTGCGCAAGCTGAACATCCAGGACATCCGGATCATCGACCCGGACAGCCGGCAACGCAACGAGCTGGGCGACGCCGAAAAGATGCTGGACGGCGACGAGGACAAGGGTTGGGAGACCGACACCTACTACTCGGCCAACTTCAGCAACTACAAGAAGGGCATGGGGGTCTGGATCGACCTCGGCGCCCTGCACACCGTCAAGTCGCTCACGGCCACCCTGTCGGACTCCGGCGTCTCCGCGGCGCTGTTCACCGGCACCGGCGACTTCCCGTCCAGCTCGCAGGGCGACAAGGACCTGGTCAAGGGGTTCAAGACGCGGATCGGGCAGCCGTTCGAGCAGCACGACGGCACCAAGATGGCCTTCGACGGCTTCGACCCCGAGCAGAAATACCAGTACCTGCTCTTCTGGATCACCGAGCTGCCCTCCACCGAGCGGGGCTTCAAGCTGGGCGTCCAGGAGATCGCGGTCCAGGGATCGTGACCTGCCGGCCGCGACCCCGTCACCGCCTCCGCCTCCGCCGGGCGTGGTGATGGTCGGTCGCGGCGGGCACCCACCCGACCCGGCGACCGGCGGGCCGGCAGCGACCGGGGCACCGCAGCCCGAGGCCACCGACCTGGACCTGCTGCGTGCCCACGTCGCCGGTGACCGGGACGCCTTCACCGAACTCTTCCACCGGCACCGCGACCGGCTCTGGGCGGTGGCCCTGCGGACCACGGGTGACCGGGAGGAGGCGGCCGACGCCCTCCAGGACGCACTGCTGTCCGCCCACCGCGCCGCCGGCCGGTTCCGGGGCGACTCCGCCGTCACCACCTGGCTGCACCGGATCGTGGTCAACGCCTGCCTGGACCGGCTCCGCCGCCGGCAGGCCCACCCCACCGTCCCACTGCCCGACGGCAACCACACCGACGACGCCCGGGGCACCGGCGGCGTCGAGCCGGCGGCACCCGCCATCGACCACGACACCGCCCTGGTGGTACGCCAGGCGCTGGCCGGGTTGCCGGTCGAGCAGCGGGCCGCGCTGATCCTGGTGGACGTGCAGGGCTACCCGGTGGCCGAAGTCGCCCTGATCCTCGGGGTGGCCGAGGGCACGGTCAAGAGTCGCTGCGCCCGGGGCCGGGCCCGGCTCGCCCGGGTGCTCGGGCACCTGCGCGCAGGTGGGGACGAACCGTCGCCCCACCCGGCCGCCAGCTCAGCGACCACGCGGGGCGGGCACCTCCGGACGGGTCAGGACGTTTCCGACGTCACACCGGGGAACCGGCAGCCGACCGACGGCGTCCGATCGGGGTCGGGGCAGGCCCGGCGGGGCGCCATCCAGGAGGAGACGTGACGGGCCGGGAGTTCAGGGAGGTCGACCACGACCTGCTCGCCGACTATCTGGGCGGGGCACTGGACGGCACCCCGGAGCAGACCGTCGTCGCCCGACTCGTCGCCGAGGACCCGGCCTGGTCCGACGCGCACGACGTGCTGGCCCCCGCCCTGACCCGGGTGCACGACGAGCTGACGGGTTGGGGTGCCGCCGTACCGGAGATGCCCCTGGCCGTGGTGGAGCGGCTCACCGCCGTGCTCGCCGGTGCCGGCCCGGCCACCCCACCCACCGACGACACCGCCACACCCGACCGGGCCGACCCGCAGGTCGGCCCGGTGCCCACGCAACCGGGCGGGTCGCGTACCCCCGGCGGTCGGGCCGGGGCCGGACGCACCGATGCGTCGGGTCCCGGTCGGCGACGGCGCTGGGCGCGGCTCGCCGGGCCGGTCAGCCTCGCCGCGGTGTCGTTGGCCGCAGTGGGGTTCGGCGTGGCCCACCTGCTCGACGGCGCGGCCTCCCGGGACTCCCCCGCCACGACGATGGCCGGGCCGGCGCAGGACGGCGCGGAAAACGCGGGCCGGGGTTTCCGGTTCACCGGTGAGACCCAACGCAGCGGCATCGACTGGTCCCCGACGACGCTGCGCGGCACCACGGCCGCCCCACTGCCCCGCCCCGTCACCCCGCCGGGTCTCCAGTCCGCGGAGGGGCCCGACGTCACCACCCAGATCGACCCCACCACGCCGGAGAGCAAGCGACTCACCGAACCCGGTGGGCTCGACCGGCTGACCGGGCGGGCGGCGCTCGACGCCTGTCTCGCCGACATCGCCGCCGAGCACAACCGTGGGCCGGTCGCCGTCGAGGTGGTCGACTACGCCACCTTCAACGGCCTGCCTGCGGTGGTGGTCCGCTTCACCGATCCCAGCGGTGCACGGTGGGCGTGGGCGAGCGGTGCGGAGTGCGGTGTGCCGGGGTCCGGCGCGGACACCCGCTACCAGGCGCAGGTAGGGTGAGGACCCGGTCACCCCTCGTCCCGCATCGCGTGACGTGACCCACCGGACGACCGGTCCGGGAATCCCCGGTTCGTACGATGACGTTCTGCAAGTCAGCCGCCGACGTCGTTGAACCGTCGGCGCTCGGATCGACGTCGGTGCGCCGCCGATGTCGTACACACACATCGGGAGACGGCAGTGGACGAGGTCCGCAACCTGATCATCATCGGCTCCGGGCCGGCCGGCTACACGGCGGCGGTCTACGCCGCGCGCGCCAACCTGAAGCCACTCGTGATCGAGGGTGTGCAGTCCGGTGGTGCGTTGATGACCACGACCGAGGTGGAGAACTTCCCCGGTTTCGCCGACGGCATCCTCGGCCCCGAGCTGATGGACAACATGCGCAAGCAGGCCGAACGGTTCGGTGCGGAGTTCCTGACCGACGACGTCACCCGGGTCGAGCTGAAGGACACCGGCGACACCGGTTCCGACGCGGTGAGCACCGTGTGGGTCGGGCAGACCGCCTACCGGGCCAAGGCCGTCATCCTCTCCACCGGCTCGGCCTGGCGTCCGTTGGGCGTCCCGGGCGAGCAGGAATACCTGGGGCACGGCGTGTCGTCCTGCGCCACCTGTGACGGGTTCTTCTTCCGCAACCAGCACATCGTGGTGGTCGGCGGCGGTGACTCCGCGATGGAGGAGGCCAGCTTCCTCACCCGGTTCGCCGAGTCGGTCACCATCATCCACCGGCGCGACTCGTTCCGGGCCAGCAAGATCATGGCCGACCGCGCGCTGGGCAACGACAAGATCAGGGTGGAGTGGAACAGCACCGTCGAGGAGGTGCTCGGCGACGACGGCAAGGTGACCGGCGTCCGGGTCCGCAACGTGCACACCGGCGACGTCAAGGTGCTCGACGTGACCGGCGTCTTCGTGGCGATCGGCCACGACCCGCGCAGCGAACTCTTCCGCGACCAGGTCGAGGTGGACGACGAGGGTTACGTGAAGGTGCAGGCCCCGAGCACCCGCACCAGCGTGCCGGGTGTCTTCGCCGCCGGTGACGTGGTCGACCACACCTACCGGCAGGCGATCACCGCCGCCGGCACCGGCTGCGCCGCCGCCCTCGACGCCGAGCGGTTCATCGCCACCCTGAGCTGAACGACAGCAACACCAACAATCTGAGGAGGAGGGTCATAGTGGGAGCAACGAAGGTCGTCACCGACGCCAGCTTCACCGCCGACGTGCTGAAGTCCGACAAGCCGGTCCTGGTGGACTTCTGGGCCGAGTGGTGCGGCCCGTGCCGCAAGGTCTCGCCGCTACTGGAGGAGATCGCGGGCGAGATGGCCGGTCAGGTCACCATCGTCAAGCTCAACATCGACGAGAACCCGGAGACGGCCCGCGCCTACCGGATCATGTCGGTGCCGACCCTCACCATCTTCAAGAACGGCGAGCCGGTGCAGTCGATCGCGGGGGCCAAGCCGAAGGGCGAACTGGTCCGGCTGATCGAGTCGGCGCTGTAACACCTGCGCACCACCGGAACCCCGTACCCCCACCGGGTGCGGGGTTCCGGTCGTCCCGGCGCCACCTGACCTGCGCGAACCGCCGGCCGAACCAGACCGGTCACGGTACGCTCCGTAAGCGCTGGTCCTCCGGACGCACAGCGTGGCCGTCTGCGAAGGTGCCCGGCAGCCAACCTCTGAGGGGGTCCTGCGTGCGTCCGATCCGATCCGGTGACCGTGGACCGGCAGTGACCGAGATCCGTGCCGTCCTGACCGGCCTGGACCTCCTCGCCGCCACACCCGGTGACGAGTTCGACGTCGCCACCGAACGTGCCGTCCGGGCCTTCCAGCAGTCCCGTGGGCTCAGCGCCGACGGCCGGGTCGGCGCGGAGACCTGGCGGGCCCTGGACGCGGCCCGCTGGCGACTCGGGGCCCGCACCCTCTACCACGCGGTGCCCGAACCCCTCACCGGCGATGACGTCCGCTCCCTGCAGGAACGACTGCTGGAGATGGGGTACGACGTCGGGGGCGCCGACGCCGTCTACGGCGTACGCACCTCCAGGGCGGTGGCCCAGTTCCAACGTGAGGTCGGGTTGAAGCCCGACGGCTCCTGCGGCCCGTACACGATGGGTGCGCTGCGGCGGCTCGGCCGCAAGGTGGTCGGCGGACGCCCCCAGTGGCTGCGGGAGTCCGACGCCATCCGGCAGTCCGGCCCGACGCTGGTCGGGCGGACCGTGGTCATCGACCCGGGGCACGGCGGCACCGACCCGGGCGTGGTGGTGCCCGACGGTTCACTGCGCTGGACCGAGGCGGACCTGGTGCACGACCTGGCCAGCCGGCTGGAGGGGCGGCTCGCCGCAGCCGGGGTACGGGTGCAGCTGACCCGTGGCCCCTCCCCCCGCGACTGCCTGCCGGACGTCGACCGGGCGGAACTGGCCAACTCCCTCGGTGCCGACGTGTTCATCTCGCTGCACACCGACGGTCACGCCGACCCGGCCGCCGACGGGGTCGCCACCTACCACTACGGCACCGACAACGGCGTCACCTCGGCCACCGGGGAACGACTCGCCGGGCTGGTGCAGCGGGAGATCGTGGCGCGGACCGGGCTGCGGGACTGCCGTACCCACGCCAAGGCGTGGGACCTGCTGCGACTGACCAGGATGCCGGCCGTCCGGGTCGAGGTGGGCTACCTGACCTCACCGCAGGACCGGTCCCGGCTGGTCGACCCCCGGTTCCGGGACCGGGTCGTCGAGGCGATCGTGGCCGCCGTACAGCGGATGTTCTTCCCGGTCGAACGGGACGTGCCGACCGGCTCGATCGACGTCAGCGCCCTGCGGGCGGTGGTGACGGCCGGCGCGGTCCGCGACTGAACCCGGTGGTGCCGCGGGCTGGCGGGCGCAGGGCTCGCCGCTCAGCCGGCGCTGGACCGGGTCGCCGGGGCGGGGCGCACCGGCCGGAGCAGGCTCTCCGGGCTCATCGAGCCGAGCAGCTTCTCCAACGCGTACTCGACGTCGGACTTCCAGCTCAGCGCGGTGCGCAGCTCCAGGCGCAGGCGCGGGTAGCGGGGGTGCGGACGGACCGTCTTGAAGCCCACCGAGAGGAAGAAATCGGTCGGGGCGACGCAGGCCCGCACGGTGTCCTCCGGCTCGTCACCGAACTTCGCGTCACCGAACGCCTCGATCGCCTTGATGCCCCGCTTGGTCAGGTCCCGGGCGACACCCTGCACCAGCATCCGGCCCAGCCCACCGCCCGCGAACGCGGGCACCACACTGGCGGTCATCAGCAACGCGGCGTCCGCCGACACCGGCGAGGTCGGGAAGGCCATAGAGCGGGGCACGTAGGCCGGCGGCGCGTACAGCACGAAACCGGCGGGCATCCCGTCGACGTACGCCAGCTTGCCGCAGGAACCCCACTCCAGCAGCGTCTGGGAGACCCACGCTTCCTTCTCCAGCCCCGGGTCACCGTTGGCGCAGGCCCGCTCGGCGGAGACCGGGTCCAACTCCCAGTAGACGCACTGCCGGCACGGGCGAGGCAGGTCCTCCAGGGTGTCGAGGGTCAGACTGACCAGACGTCGCGACATCAGCGCATCCCCACACTCAGGCTCGGAGGCGAGACCAGCCCGCAGCGGCGGCACACCGGCTGCGTCCCCGACGAGCGATCGTACGCCGCCTGCCGACCGTACGGGAGGGGACGCGCGAATCGCCACCCGGGCCCGGGGACGGACGTCCGGGATGTGGACGGGGACCACATCGTGACCGACGACCGCCCCGCCGGGGATTACGATCGACCGACCGGCGTCCCCGCGCCGCCATGGTCGCCGGCACCGCGGGTACCCCAGCGGGCGGGAGCCCGACCGACACCCGATCGAGGTGATGTCATGACCGGCACGACGCTTGACGACTACACCGACCGGTACGCCCGGCGCGTCCGGGGCATGACCGCCTCGGAGATCCGGGCCCTCTTCGCGGTGGCCAGCCGGCCGGAGGTCGTCTCGCTCGCCGGTGGCGCACCCTACATCGCCGCGTTGCCGCTCGACGCGGTCGGCGAGATGCTCGGCAAGCTCGGCAGCGAGCTCGGCACCACCACCCTCCAGTACGGCATCGGCCAGGGCACCCTGGAGCTGCGCGAACGGATCTGCGAGGTGATGGCGGACTCCGGCATCGACGCCTCCTGCGGCGCCTCCCCCGACGACGTGGTGGTCACCGTCGGCGGTCAGCAGGCGCTCGACCTGGTGGCCCGGCTCTTCCTCGACCCGGGTGACGTGGTGCTCGCCGAAGGCCCGACCTACGTCGGCGCACTCGGGGTGTTCCAGGCCGCCCAGGCGCAGGTCGTCCACGTGCCGATGGACGACGACGGGCTGATCCCGGAGGCCCTGGAGGTGGCGATCGCCGACCAGGCCCGCGCCGGCCGGCGGGTGAAGTTCCTCTACACCATCCCCACCTACCAGAACCCGGCCGGCGTGACGCTGAGCGAGGAACGGCGGGAACGGGTGCTCGACATCTGCGAGCGCGCCGGCCTGCTTGTGGTCGAGGACGACCCGTACGGCCAGCTGGGTTTCGAGGGTGAGGCGCCCAGGCCGCTGCGGGCCCGCCGCCGCGACGGGGTGTTCTACCTGAGCACCTTCTCCAAGACCTTTGCCCCCGGGCTGCGGGTGGGTTGGATCCTGGCCCCGCACGCGGTCCGCGACAAACTGGTCATCGCCAGTGAGGCGCAGATCCTCTGCCCCAGCGCTTTCGCGCAGGCCGCCGTCACGACGTACCTGTCGACGATGCCGTGGCGCGAACAGCTCAAGGTCTACCGCGAGGTCTACCGGGAACGGCGTGACGCCCTGCTCGGCGCGCTGCACGACCTGATGCCGGAGGGCACCACCTGGACCAGGCCCACCGGTGGTCTCTTCGTCTGGGCCAGCCTGCCCGACGGGCTGGACGCCAAGGCGATGGTGCCACGTTCCATCGCCGCCCGGGTCGCCTACGTACCGGGCACCGGTTTCTATGCCGACGGCACCGGCACCGGCAACATGCGGCTCAACTTCTCCTTCCCCGCCCCGGAGCGGATCCGGGAGGGGGTACGCCGGCTGGCCCGGGTCATGGAGCAGGAGATCGCCATGCGGCAGGTCTTCGGCCCGGTCGGTCCGACCGGGAGCCGGCGGGGCGGGGCGGACGTCCCCGGCCCCGACTTGGCATGATGCCCGCATGGCTGCCATTCCCGTCGAGCGCACCGTCGTGACCGATTCCGCCGCCGCAGTTCCTGCGACCACCGGCTCCGCCGCCGACCTGCACATCCTGGTGCTGGCCGGTGGCCTGTCGTACGAGCGGGACGTCTCCCTGCGGTCCGGCCGGCGGGTCCTCGACGCGCTGCGCAGCGCCGGGGTGGAGGCGGAGCTACGGGACGCCGACGTGGCACTGCTGCCCGCGCTGGCCGCCGACCCGCCGGACGCCGTGGTGATCGCCCTGCACGGTGCGACCGGCGAGGACGGCTCGCTACGTGGGGTGCTCGACCTGTGCGACGTGCCCTACGTCGGCTGTGACGCGCGGGCCGCCCGGCTGGCCTGGGACAAACCGTCAGCCAAGGCGGTGCTGCGGGAGAACGGCATCCCCACCCCCGACTGGGTGGCCCTGCCGCACGACCGTTTCTCCGAGCTGGGCGCGGTGGCCGTGCTCGACCGCATCGTGCAACGGTTGGGGTTGCCGCTGATGGTCAAGCCCACGCAGGGCGGCTCGGGCCTGGGTGCCGCCGTGGTGCGGGATACCGCCGCCCTCCCGGCCGCGATGGTCGGTTGCTTCGCGTACGACTCGACGGCACTGGTCGAGCGGTACGTGCCCGGCATGGACGTGGCGGTGTCGGTGCTCGACCTGGGCGACGGGCCACAGGCGCTACCGCCGGTGGAGATCGTGCCCCGCAACGGCGTGTACGACTACGCCGCCCGCTACACCGCCGGCCGGACCACCTGGCACGCACCGGCCCGCCTCGACCCGGCGGTGGCCGGCGCGGTGGCCGAGGTGGCGTTGGCCGCCCACACCGCGCTCGGGCTGCGCGACCTCTCCCGGGTCGACCTGATCGTCGACGGGGACGGCCGACCCCACGTGCTGGAGGTCAACGTGTCGCCCGGCATGACGGAGACGTCGCTGCTGCCGTTGGCGATCCAGGCGGCCGGGCTGGACTTCGGTCAGGTCCTCGGCACACTGGTCGGCCGAACGGCAGCCCGCCGCCGCCCCTGATCCGCGCCCGCGCCGTCGGGCTTTCCTGCCGTCGGGTTGCCCGGACAGGGGTCGGTAGCCCTGCGGGTCGGGGTGGTCCCCGTGCGGCCGAGTCAGCGCCGGTCGGGGTCTGACGCGACAGTCACGCCGGGCCCGTAGTGGGCTTCGCCGCGCTGACGGCGCCGGTCCCGTCCGTACCGTCGACTGCCGTGCCTTCGGCCTCCGACGCGACCGTGTCGGTGTTTCCGGGCCCGGTACCGGGCCGGTCCGTTCCGCTGCCACCCGGGCCGGTGCCGGTTGCGGCGGCAGCCCGGTCGGCCGTGCCCTCCGGATCGGGACGGGCAGCCGTGTCGGCCCGTCCCGGACCGGCACCGTCAGCGGTGCCGTCGTCGTCAGCGCCGACGGTGCGGGTTTCCCTGCTTTCGGCGTCCTGGGTGCTGCGCGGATCGAGGACGAGGGCCGCGCTGTCGGGCCCGGTCCGCTCCGGGGCCGACGCGGTCGCACTCTCCACCGACGAGGTCTCGGTGTTGATTCCGGTCTCAGCTTCGGCCCCGGTCGAGCCTTCCGTCGGGACCGGGAGAGGGATCTCCTCCTCCGACTCGATCACGGAGACGGCGTCTCCCGCAGCCGCAGCCGCGGCTGCCTCGGCCGACGACTGCGCGGCGATGCTGGAGGGCGTCTGCCACTGGATCCGCGGCGGCTCGGCGAGGGGCCGGCCGCCGAACTCGGCGAGCCAGGCCGCGACATGTGCGAGGTTTTCCCGCCACTGGGATTCGGAGATGGGCGGCAGGATCGAGTCCCAGAGCGACAGGAAGGTGCCACGCAGCTGGAGTCGGCCGTACGGACGGGCCAGGAACCACATGTGCAGGTGGGCGGACCCGTCACCCCACCGGTTCACATGCACCCGGGCGACGCCGTCCAGCGAGCGGATGGCGCGTTCCAGTCGGACGGTCATCACCCCGAGTTCGGCAGCGAGCAAATTGGGCAGGTCGCCCAGGTCGAGATGCGAGCGCGACTCAAGGATCAGCACCATGGGCAGGCCGGTCGGACGGTCCATGGCCCGCACCCGCCACCGCTCACCCACCCAGATGTACGCGTCGTCGGGTGCTTTGCAGGCGATGCACTCCCGGAGCCCTTCGCCCTTACGGGGAGGCTCGACCGCCACCGGTTCGTCGAGGTGCTTGACGCGCAGCTCACCCTCGAAGGGAAACGACGGCCACTGGGTGAAGTCCGGAACTGGGGAGGCAGGGGTGTCGTGCACGACGCTGACCCTAACCGAGACCGGCACCGCTGTCCCTACCCCGAACGCCGCTGATCATGACGGGATTTCGGCCGATCGAAGCGGCTGACACCGGGGCGCGGAGGGGGCGACAGGTGGGTTGTCCACAGGCTGATGAGATCACCACCACACCCCGTCATCCACAGGCTGGGGATGGCTCTGACGCGCTGTTTCACGTGAAACGGGTAGTGCCTGTGGAAAACTTCTGTGGATAACTTTGGCGTTCGTCCACAGCACTGTTCACAGGGATGGCGTGCTCGACTCGTTCAACGATCGAAGGGCGGCTGTAGCTGTCGGCAGCTCCGGGCTTTTAGCCCGGACACCGGTCCTCTCGGCCATCCGATCGGTCCCGTGGGGGAGCGCCAGAGCACCGGCCGTGCTCCTGTCGCCAACTCCTCCTCATCCCCTGAGGGCACTCTCCACCTCCTGGACGCCCCATGGAGAGGCCCACTCGATCACAAGGGATACGGGAGACCCATGCCCTCGTCGACGCCATGGCGCTGCTCGCTCCCGACCACCGACCACCGCGATCGCCCGCTGAGATCACCATTCGCTGCTACCTGCGCCGCCGGAGCCGACTCCATGGCTACGCACGCGAGTCCGGCTTCGTGTGGAACGGCGAACCCCGCCCCGGGCACCTGGTGCGATCGCCGGTGGAGCGGCAGGCCGGTTTCACGTGAAACCGGCGCAGTGCCGACTGCTGAGTGGGCAGCTCCGACGCCTCCCCGCCGGTACCGCCCGCCGCCGCCATCGGACGGAAGGTTCGGCGGGGTGGAAGTTGGATCGCAACCGCACGGGCATGTTCCACGTGAAACCTGATCGAGGTCGTTGTTCCACGTGGAACAACGTCGTTTCGGTAGTGGCGTCCCGGAGGCCGACAGCAGCATCTCCCGCCGAGGGCGGACGGCCCGGGGGCTGGGGCCCGGAGGGCCTGGGGCGGAGGGCCTGAGGCGGAGGGCCGAGGGTCGGGGGCTGGAGTGCGGGAGGGGCCAAGGGGCCAAGGGGCCGGAAGGCGGAGGGGCCGGAAGGCCGGCGGGCGGGGGTCGCGCGACCCGTCCATGGCCGGAGGCGACCATGGTCGATGCCCGACCCGCAGCCGTGCCCGTCACGCCCGAAAATCCCACGGCACGGACCGCCCCCAGGACGACAGTCGGCCTCGCTCCCCAGCGCGCGGCCGTGGCTCCGCTTCGCGCAGCGGGCCGAGGCCCTCAGATCGACTGAGCCGTCACGTGAGCATCTCGGGTACCACCAGGACGGGGCGTCACCTTTCCAGTCGTCTCCGGCGTCCTGAGCGATCCGGTCCACCCATCACGGCAGCCGCCGGGCGGATCAGCAGACCGCTCCGCGGACGGCGGCTACTCCGCGAAGCCTCGGATGCCAGGTGGTCCGCGACCGCCGGCGCGCGGTCGGTTCCCGCCGGCGCGCGCGGTCGGGCGTGCGGTTCCCGGCCGACCGGTCGCCTTGGTGGACGGTTCCCGGCCGACCGGTCGCCTTGGTGGGCAGTTCCCGGCCGACCGGTCGACTGGTGGGCGGTTCCGCACGCGGTCGGCGGGTGGGACGCGACTGGCCTGCGGTCCACTCTGCGCTCCTGCGTTTCACGTGAAACGGGGGCGACGCTCGGCTCGATGGCGGCACCCGAGGAAATGTCGACCCGCAGGGGAGAAACCCGCCGACCCCGAGCAGAACGGCCGCCGGGCGGGAAGCCACGCCTCGGAGTCGGGTGGTGAAAGGGCGAGGGCCCGGCGTGGACGTGCTCTGCTGAGTGCAGCAGGTCCACCGCCCATACTGGCGGCAGGGCAGCACCACCAGAACGGCCGCGTACCCGTCTCGGGTACGCGGCCGGGGAACGGCGGGAAACGGATCAGTCCTCGGGCTCGGATTGGCCTTCCTCGCCGACCCCGATGATGCCGACGATCCGCTCCAGGTCGTCCACCGTGGCGAACTCGATCGTGATCTTTCCCTTGCTCCGACCGATGTCCACCTTCACCCGGGTGTCGAACCGGTCGGAGAGCCGGTCGGCCAGATCGGTCAACGCCGGGGCGTGCGCCTTGGACCGGCGCTTGGCTGCCGGGGTCTTCGCGGGGCCGTCGCTGAGCGTCAGTGCCACGATTTCCTCGGTAGCCCGGACCGAGAGCCCTTCGGCGACGATCCGCAGGGCCAACTGCTCCTGCGCCTCGGCCTCGTCGAGGCTGAGCAGCGCGCGGGCGTGGCCGGCCGACAACACACCGGCCGCCACCCGGCGCTGCACCTGCGGGGGAAGATTCAGCAGCCGGATCGTGTTCGAGATCTGTGGCCGGCTCCGCCCGATCCGCCGGGCCAACTCCTCGTGGGTCGCGCCGAACTCCTCCAGCAACTGCTGGTAGGCCGCAGCCTCTTCCAACGGGTTGAGGTTGGCCCGGTGGATGTTCTCCAGGAGCGCGTCCCGGAGCATGGCGTCGTCCTTCGTCTCCCGGACGATCGCGGGAATGCTCTCCCGACCGACCGCCTGGGCGGCACGCCAGCGCCGTTCACCCATGACGAGTTCGTACTTCTCGCTGTCCAGCTGCCGGACCACGATGGGCTGGAGGAAGCCGACCTCCTGGATGGAGGTCTTGAGTTCTTCCAGCGCCTCCTCGTCGAAGACGTGCCGGGGTTGCTTGGGGTTCGGCACGATCGCGTCGACGGAGATTTCGGCGAAGCGCGCACCGGGCACCGGGCTGAGTTGCGGCTCGTCGGGTGGCGGTGCGAGGGCCACCGGCGCGGGCATCGTCACGTCCAAGGCCACCGGATCGGTGGACGTCTCGGTCGCCGGCCGCGCCGGGTCGACCTCCACGGGCAGGGTCGCCGTGGTCGTGCTCTCCTGCACCGGCCCGGTCGGGATCAGCGCACCGAGCCCTCTACCCAGACCGCCCCGGGGACGGTTCTTCATACGACGCCTCCCAGCGACTCGTCCGCACTACGCATTCCGGCTCACCGGCTCCTTGGCACCGCGCTCGGCGATTTCCTGGGCAGCCTCGAAGTAACTCGTGGCTCCCCGCGATCCGGGATCGTAGGTCATCACGGACTGCCCATAGCTCGGGGCCTCCGACACCCGCACGTTGCGGGGGATGACGGCCTGGAGGACCTTGTCGCCGAAGTGGTTCCGGACGTCCTGCTCCACCGCGTCGGCCAGCCGGGTACGGCGGTCGTACATGGTGAGCAGGATCGTGGAGACCTCCAGCTTCGGGTTGAGGTGCTGGCGAACTAGGTTGATGTTGTTTATCAACTGGTTCAGCCCCTCCAGCGCGTAGTACTCGCACTGGATCGGGATCAGCACCTCCTGCGCGGCCACCAGGGCGTTGACCGTCAGCAGCCCGAGGGAGGGTGGGCAGTCGATGAAGACGTAGTCGAAGTGCCCCGGGTACGCCTCGATGGCCCGGTTGAGCCGGGACTCCCGGGCGACCACGGAGACCAGTTCGATCTCGGCGCCGGCCAGGTCGATGGTCGCCGGCACGCACCACAGGTTGGGGATGCCCTCGACCTCCTGGGCCACCTCCGCCAGCGGCACGCTGTCGATCAGGCAGTCATAGACGTCCGGCACCCCGGTGTGGTGCGGGACGTTCAACCCGGTGGAAGCGTTGCCCTGCGGGTCGAGGTCGACCACCAGCACCCGGTTGCCGTGCAGGGCCAGCGCCACCGCCAGGTTCACCGTGGTCGTGGTCTTGCCCACGCCGCCCTTCTGATTGGCAACGCACATCACCCGGGTCCGCTCAGGACGGGGCATGGTCACCTCGCCACTCGGATTAAGGATCTGCACGGCGCGCATCGCCTCCATAGCCAACGGTGGGTCATCCTCTTCGCGCGTCGGGGTTTCACGTGAAACGTACGCGGCGTCCGCCGAACCCACGGCGACGGGCCCGGGGACGAGCCCAGGAATGTCGAGGGCAGGCGTCGCGTCGGGCACCGCGTCGGGGTGGGGTTGGGTGGGCACCGATGGTGTATTGCCGTGCAGCGGAGCCGTGAACCGCGACGACGCCCCCGCGTTACGTCGTGCCGAGGGTGCTGCCCGGCCATCGGGAGCACGGGTGGGACCGCCGTCGGAGCCGGATCGGGCGGTAGGCGGAGGAACGTACGACTCGGGAGCCGGGCGTGCCGCACCCACCACCGGAGGCTCACGCCGCGATCCGGGAGTGCGCTCCGGCGGATGGATCGCCGGCTGCCCACCGGCAGTCCGGTCCTGATGGTCGGTTTCACGTGAAACAGGGCCCGCGTCCGAGCCCGATCCGTCGGGACGGTTCACCCGTGGATCGTCGTACCTGCCGTCGTCATGCACCTGTCATCCCTACCCGCTCCGGATGGTCGGTCCGCACCCCGTCTCGCTTGCCGTACGCGCTCGCACCGCGGAGCGTACGGCCCGGCGGGGGCGATCGGGACCCGGTGCGCCCGACATCCACCCGCCCCACACTATCGACGCGCGGTCAGCCTACGGGGGACGGGCGCGGCGGGTCCATCTTCGTTCTCCGGCGGCACCGCGTCCGCCGCGGATCGGTGCCACCGCACCGGGCACCCGGGGGCAGCGGGCACCGATCCGCGGCGACAGACAGGACTCAGCGGGCGCGCTTGCGGCCACCGCGAGCGCGCTTCGAGGCCACCTTGGCCCCCGGTGGTCGGACGACCCGCTCCCGCACGATCTCCACCACGGTGGTCGGCGGATCGAGGAGGCCGGTGCCGCACAGCTGCACCGTCGGCTCGCCGCCGCCCAGCTTCGCCACGGCCTCGGCATGCTCGGCGATCTCGTCCAGCGCGGACGACCCCTTGAGGGCGAGTAGCCGGCCGCCGCGAACCACCAGCGGCAGGCTCCAGGTGGCGAGGCGGTCCAACGGTGCCACCGCGCGGGCGGTCACCACGTCGGCGGTGAACGGGCCGACGCCGGACGCCCCGGTGGCTGCCTCGTCGGCCCGGCCCCGGAACACCCGGACCATCCTGGCCAGCCCGAGCCGCTCCACCGTCTCGACGAGGAACGAGGTACGCCGGGCCAGCGGCTCGACCAGGACGACGTTCAGGTCGGGACGGGCGATCGCCAGCACCAGCCCGGGCAGCCCGGCTCCGGAGCCGACGTCGATCACGCTGGCACCCTCGGGGATGCGCTCGGCGACGGCGGCGCAGTTGAGCAGGTGCCGGTCCCAGATCCGGGGTGCCTCCCGGGGGCCGATCAGACCACGCACCACACCGTCGGTGGCGAGCAGCTCGGCGTACCCGGCGGCCAGGTCGAGCCGGTCACCGAAGAGCGCCGTCGCGGCGGCGGCCAGCTCGGCCGGGAGGGTGGCGTCCTGGGCAGACGGGGCGGACGGGGCGGAAGGCTCGGACGGCGGCCCGGGCGGCGTGCCACCCGGGCCGGGACCGGCATCCGTCGTGAGGTCGTCGGGCGTCACCAGTTCAGTCCGCCGGCCGGACGACGATGCGCCGGGTCGGCTCGACACCCTCGGACTCGCTCTCCACCCCGCTCATCGCGTTGACCACGTCGTGCACGCACTTGCGCTCGAAGGCCGACATCGGCTCAAGCCGCACCGGCTCGCCGTGCTCCTTGACCTTTTCCACCGCGTTCTTGGCGACGGCGGCGAGTTCCTTGCGCCGGGTGGCCCGGTAGCCGCCCACGTCGAGCAGGAGCCGACTCGGCGAGCCGGTCTGGCGGAACACAGCCAGTCGGGCCAGCTCCTGGAGTGCCTCCAGGGTGGCGCCGCGTTGGCCGACCAGGTTCTGCAACCGGCCACCGACCACCTCGACGACCGGACGACCACCGGAGACCAGCTCGTCGATGTCGCCGTCGTAGTCGAGGATGTCGAGCAGCCCCTCGATGTAGTCGGCGGCGATCTCGCTCTGGGCGAACAGCTCGCCCTCGCCGGCTGACTTCTTCTCCTTGCCGCCGTCGGCGGGCTCACCCTCACCGGTAGCGGCGGTCGGGACGGTCTCCTCGTCGAGCGAGGCGTCCGCGCTGGGGATGCTGGTGTCGGTCACGGTGTCATCTCCGTACTAGCTCGGCCGGACCGTCGGGTCCGCTGGTCTCCCGGGCGACCGGCGGAAAGAGGCCGGTTCGGTCACGGGCACGTCTGGTACGGGCGGTCTCGCCCGCAACCGCGCAAGGCGCGGCGGTCCCGGTCCGGCGCCGACCGTGAGGCGGCTGCGCGGTGCCGGAGAGCCGCCGTCGGTCGTCCCGACGGCGGCCCGGTGGCTCAGCCCTGGCGCTTGGCCGGGCCCTTCTTGGGGTTGGCCGGCTTGGCACCCGGCTTCGGCCCGGCGACCTTCGGCGCGGCCGGCTTGGCGGGCGCCTGCGCGACCGGCTTGTTCCGGTTGAGGAAACCGCCGGTCTTGGCCGGCTGCACCGGACCGGAGCTGGTCGCCTTGTTGCCGGTGACCCCCTTGTTGGTCACCAGCGGCGGGAACTTGCGGAGCACCCACTGCTGCTGGCCGAGGGTGAACAGGTTGTTGGTGACCCAGTAGATGATCACGCCGATCGGGAAGATCGAGCCGGAGACGAGCAGGGAGAGCGGGATGCCGTAGAGCATCAGCCGCTGGATCATCCGCTGCTGCGGGTCCTCCGCCCAGCCGGTCTTGAGGATCATCTGACGGCTGGTCAGGTAGGTGGTGCCCATCATGACCAGGACCAGGATGCCGGCGATCACCTTCACGGTGGTGCCGTTGGCACCGAGCCGGGCCAGCTCGTCGGCGGTGGAGCCGAACTTGCCGGCGATCGGGGCGGTGAAGATCGTGGCGCTGGAGGCGCTGTCGAACTGCTCGGCGGTCCAGCCGTAGAGGCTCTTGGCCTCCTTGGCCGGGTCGAGCCGGCGCAGCACGTGGAAGAGACCCAGGAAGACCGGGATCTGGAGGAACATCGGAAGGCAGCCCATCAGCGGGTTGGCCTTTTCCTTCCGATAGAGCTCCATCATCTCCTTCTGGAGCGTCTCCCGGTCACCCTTGTGCTTCTCCTGGAGCTCCTTGACCTTCGGCTGGAGCGCCTGCATCGCCCGCTGGGACTTGATCTGCTTGACGAAGACCGGGAAGAGGATCACCCGGACGGTGACCACCAGGAAGACGATGGCGAGAATCCACGACCAGTTCGTGCCGAGCACCGTGCGGACCGGCACCCCGATGGCGTCCCACGCCGAGTGCCAGGTCAGCAGGATCCACGAGATCGCGTAGTAGATCCAGTCGAGACTCAATTCTCAGACTCCAGTCACGTCGGCGCGTCGGCGGCGGCCCGGCTCCGGAACCGGGTCGTGTCCACCAGGGTGGAAAGGGTGGCAGCGCGACAGCCGCCGGACCGTCAGGCCGGCCCCCCGGAGCGCGCCGTGACGGGTCACCGCCTCCAGGGCGTAGGCACTGCACGACGGGTAGAACCGGCAGCGGGCCGGCAACGCCGGGCTTATCCAACGACGGTACGCGATGATGGGACCACTGAGCATCCGGGCACCCATGCTCCGGCGTGCCGACACGGCGGGTCCGTTGCTCACCGCGACCGCCGCGCCCGAGGCGTCCGGGCGGCGGCGATCGCCGCGTCCAGGTCGCTGCCGAGCCGGGCGTACGGCGTGCCGGCGGCGGGGGGGAGGGCGCGTACCACCAGGGTGCTGCCGGCCGGTAGCGCGTCCAGCCGCTCACGGACCAGGTGCCGCAGCCGGCGGCGAACCTTGTTGCGGACCACGGCGGGCCCGACGGCTTTGGACACGACGAAGCCGGCGCGGCTCGATCCGGAGATCAGCTCCGGGTCGGTGCTCCGCGCCGGCTCCGGCGAGGTTGTCCCGAGGGGTGTGGTCGCGGCGGATGTGGAGGCCACCGGCAGTGTCAGGTGGACGACGACGGCACCACGCCCGACGCGTCGACCACCACGGACGGCTGCGGCGAAGTCGCTGCTACGCCGCAGGCGCTGTGCGGCCGTCAGCACGACTGTCCACGTCCCCGGACCGGTCGGCCTCAGGCCGACAGGCGGTTACGGCCCTTGGCACGGCGGGTCGACAGAATGGCGCGGCCGGCACGGGTGCGCATGCGCAGCCGGAAGCCGTGGGTCTTCGCGCGCCGGCGGTTGTTCGGCTGGTAGGTGCGCTTGCTCACGTCAGGCTCTCCGTTTTCGTACGTCCCCGGCGCGGGTTCGCCCGGGGTCGTTTGGTGGACCAGACCACCTCGGTGGTGGCCTCCGATCGGTGCTGCCCGGCGGCGCGGAACCTCGGCGATGCGGGGCGACGACCACGGACAGCGAGCACCCATCACCCTAGCAGAGGGCGACAGAGCAGCCCCTCCAGCCTACGCAGGGGGGCAATGACCGTCAAACCACCCGGACCGGCGATCCGCTGGTCCGGTGTCCTGTCGAGCGGGTGTCCCGCCCGGGGTGGGAGCGGCGGTCGGGGTGGCGGCGGTTGATGGCGGCCCGTCGTCGCTGTTACCGTGCGCGTTTGCGGTCAGCTTCGGTTCCGGGTTGTGGTCGGAGGGCAAGACCGGACCCGGCAGTGAATCGTTCGGCACGGTGAACCCGCTTCAAACGCCCTCCCCGACAGGGGGGCAGGTCCGACCCGCGCCCGGCGGGCGGCCACAATCGGTCGGTACACACAGGCTGTGGATAACTTGTGGATGCCGGCCGGTCAGCCGTCCGGTGGGTGAGCGGTACCACCCGCGAACGCGGTGGCGGGCCCGGCACAACCGCTGGACCACAGCGGCGGTCGGGAGCAGAGGCGAGGGGGTGGCACGACGGTGGCCGGAACGATCGACCTTGCCGCGGTGTGGACCGCGGCGACGGACGAACTCGCCGACGAGATCATCTCCGCCCAGCAGCGGGCCTACCTCAGGCTGACCCGGTTGCGGGCGATCGTCGAGGACACCGCGCTGCTCTCCGTGCCGGACGCCTTCACCCGGGACGTCATCGAGTCGCGGCTGCGACCGGCCATCACCGAGGCGCTCACCCGACGGCTGGGCCGGCCGATACAGGTCGCGGTGACCGTGCGGATCGCCGAGGACGCCGCCGGACGGCCCGCCGGCACCGTCTACCGCAGCGGACCGGAGGCCGCCGTCGTGGCGGAGCCCGGTCCGGCCGTGGACGACTATCCGGGGTTCCGGCCGTCGGCCTACGACGAACCCGAACCGTCGTACCCCCGGGAGGCCGGGCCACCGCCGGAGCAGCCCGGGGTCCGGTCGCCCGCCGGGCAACCGGAGCCGGACGGCCACCGCCCGGCCCGGGTTCCGGCCAGCCGCGACGGTGGTCAGGACACGCTGTTCGGCGTCGGCTTCGCCGAACCGGCGCGGATGGACCGCCCCGCCCCCGAGCGGCGCGGTTTCGAGGAACGTCACCGCGCCGAGCCCGACACCGACCCGCGCGGCTACGAGCCCGCCTACCGGGACCAGGGGCGGCCGCCGCGTGACCAGCAGGGTCCGCGCGGCCCGGCCCGCGACGGCGTCACCGACAGCGGGCCCGGTCGGGCCGGCACCGACCACCGACCCGGTGGCGGTGACCGACGCCCCGGCGGTACGGAGGGCAGCGGCAACCGGCTCAACCCGAAGTACATGTTCGAGACGTTCGTCATCGGCTCGTCCAACCGGTTCGCCCACGCGGCGAGCGTCGCGGTGGCCGAGTCACCGGCCAAGGCGTACAACCCGCTGTTCATCTACGGCAGCTCGGGGCTGGGCAAGACGCACCTGCTGCACGCGATCGGGCACTACGCCCAGACGCTCGGCAACGCCCGCTCGGTCCGGTACGTCTCGACCGAGGAGTTCACCAACGACTTCATCAACTCCCTGCGGGACGACAAGACCAGTGCGTTCCAGCGCCGCTACCGCGACGTCGACATCCTGCTGATCGACGACATCCAGTTCCTGGAGAACCGTGAGCGGACCCAGGAGGAGTTCTTCCACACCTTCAACACCCTGCACAACGCCAACAAGCAGATCGTGATCACCTCCGACCGTTCGCCGAAGCAGCTGGCGACGTTGGAGGACCGGCTGCGGACCCGGTTCGAGTGGGGGCTGCTCGCCGACATCCAGCCGCCCGACCTGGAGACCCGGATCGCGATCCTGCAGAAGAAGGCCGCCCAGGAGCGGCTGTACGCCCCGCCGGACGTGCTGGAGTTCATCGCCTCCCGGGTGTCGAACTCGATCCGGGAACTGGAGGGGGCGCTGATCCGGGTCACCGCGTTCGCCAGCCTCACCCGGTCCACCGTCGAGCTGTCGTTGGCCGAGGAGGTGCTGCGGGACTTCATCCCCGACGGCGCCGGCCCGGAGATCACCGCCGACCAGATCATGGTTTCCACCTCGGAGTACTTCGGGGTGAGCCTGGAGGACCTGCGCGGGCATTCACGCTCCCGGGTGCTGGTCAACGCCCGTCAGGTGGCCATGTACCTGTGTCGGGAGCTGACCGACCTCTCACTGCCCCGGATCGGGCAGGCGTTCGGCGGCCGGGACCACACCACCGTCATGCACGCCGACCGGAAGATCCGCCAGCAGATGGCGGAGCGGCGCTCGCTCTACAACCAGATCGCCGAGCTGACCAACCGGATCAAGCAGAACACCTGAGACGTACGCCACTTTCCACCCGTCGTCGACGCCCGGCCGAGCATCTCGGCCGGGCGTCTTCGTGTCGGCGCACGGCCCCGGTGGTCCCGTCCGCCCCGGGTCGCCGGGGCGCGTCCTGTGGATGAGTCGTCACCTTCGTCCACAGGACGGCCCGGTTGTCCACACCCCCTGTTCCACAACCGGTGGATAACCACGCTCCGTCCCGAGCCGGTTACCCACAGACTGTGGATAAACCCTGGGGACGGTGCTGTGGACGGCTGGGGACAACCGGGTCGTCCTCCACAGCCGACGGTGGGCCTGTGGGCAACCTGTTGAAGGTTCTGGGGACGGGCCGGCTCCGGGCCGACGCCGTCGTCCACAGCACTGGGGGTAAACCCGGTGGATAACCGGTGGACAACCGGTGGACGACGGTGGACAACGGTGGGGACATCCGGTGCCTGTGGACGACCGACCGGGTTTTCCCCCCGGTTCTCCACAGCGAACCCACCGGTGGATAACGGGTCTGACCTGCGACGACGCGAGTTACCCACAGTTTGCACAGGTGCGATGAAGACGATGAGTTATCTCTTCTAAAGAATCAAAAACCAATCATCACCGTTGGACTTCCTGTGGATCGGGCCGCAGCACTGCCGTCGGCAGTCGCCCCGGCACCGGAAGCACGGGGTCGGGCGCACAGCCGATGCCCACGCGCCCTAAGGTGCGATGGGTACCCGCACGGTCGGGCGGGGCGGTGGGCAGCGGTCGGCATGAGAGAGTTGTCGCTGACGTCGACGCGGAGGCATTGATGAAGTTCCGAGTGGAGCGCGACGCGCTCGCCGAAGCGGTGGCGTGGACCGCGAAGAGCCTGCCCAGCCGGCCGTCCGTACCGGTGCTCGCCGGGGTGATGCTGCGGGTCACCGACGGCAACCTCCAGGTCTCCGGCTTCGACTACGAGGTCTCCAGCCAGGTGACCGTCGAGGTGCAGGGGGACGCCGACGGCGCCGCCCTGGTCTCCGGCCGGCTGCTCGCCGAGATCACCAAGGCGCTCCCGGCCAAGCCGGTCGACATCGCCGCCGTCGGTGCCCACCTGGAGCTGGTCTGTGGCAGCGCCCGGTTCACCCTGCCGACCATGCCGGTGGAGGACTACCCCGCCCTGCCGGAGATGCCGGAGAGCGCGGGCACCGTCGAGGCCGCCGCGTTCGCCGCCGCCGTCGCCCAGGTGGCCATCGCGGCCGGCCGGGACGAGACGCTGCCGATGATGACCGGCGTCCGGCTGGAACTGTCCGGTGGCACCCTGGCGATGCTCGCCACCGACCGCTACCGGCTCGCCCTGCGCGAGATGGAGTGGAACCCGGACGACCCGGAGATCAGCATCAACGCCCTGGTGCCCGCCCGCACCCTGAACGACACCGCGAAGGCGCTCGGCCCCCTCGGCGGCCCGGTGACCATGGCGCTGTCCCAGGGCGCCGCCGGCGAGGGCATGATCGGCTTCTCCGGCGGCACCCGCCGGACCACCAGCCGGCTGCTCGACGGGGCCAACTACCCGCCGGTCCGCTCGCTCTTCCCGGCCACCAGCAACGCCGAGGCACGGGTCCCGGTCAGCACCCTGATCGAGGTGGTCAAGCGGGTCGCCCTGGTCGCCGAGCGGACCACCCCGGTGCTGCTCAGCTTCAGCAGCGACGGCCTGGTGGTCGAGGCCGGCGGCACCGAGGAGGCGCGGGCCAGTGAGGCGATGGAGGCCACCTTCACCGGCGAGCCGTTGACCATCGGCTTCAACCCGCAGTACCTGATCGACGGCCTGGCCAACCTGGGGGCCCAGTACGCCCTGCTGCGGTTCGTCGACGCGTTCAAGCCGGCGGTGATTTCGCCCGCAGGCGAGGATGGCGAGGTCATCCCTGGGTACCGGTACCTCATCATGCCGATCCGCGTGTCCCGCTGACCGCGCACCGGCACCACCCAGACGCACGGAGGTAGGGGCAGATGCAGCTCGGCCTGGTAGGACTCGGCCGGATGGGCGGCAACATGCGCGAGCGGTTGCGCGCCGCCGGTCAGGAGGTCGTCGGCTACGACCGCAACGCCGACCGCAGTGACGTCGCGAGCCTCGCCGAGCTGGCCGACAAGCTGGAGTCGCCCCGCGCGGTCTGGGTGATGGTCCCCGCCGCCGTCACCGACGCCACGATCGACGCGCTCGCCGAGGTGCTGGGCGACGGCGACATCATCATCGACGGCGGCAACACGCGGTTCAGCGACGACGCCCCCCGGGCCGAACGGCTGGCCGCCCGCGGCATCGGCTACGTCGACGTCGGCGTCTCCGGCGGTGTCTGGGGCAACGTGAACGGCTACGCCCTGATGGTCGGCGGCGCGCAGGAGCACGTCGACCACCTGATGCCGATCTTCGAGGCGTTGAAGCCGGCCGGCGACCACGGCTTCGTGCACGCCGGTCCGGTCGGTGCCGGCCACTACGCCAAGATGGTGCACAACGGCATCGAGTACGGCCTGATGCACGCCTACGCCGAGGGTTTCGAGCTGCTGTCCGCCGCCGAGATGGTGACGAACGTGCCGGGCATCATCAAGTCGTGGCGGGAGGGGACCGTCGTGCAGTCCTGGCTGCTCGACCTGCTGGACCGGGCGTTGGACGAGGACCCGGACCTGGCCACCCTGACCGGCTACACCGACGACACCGGTGAGGGTCGCTGGACGGTCGACGAGGCGATCCGGTTGGCCGTCCCGCTGAACGTCATCACCGCCGCCCTGTTCGCCCGTTTCTCCTCCCGGCAGGACGACTCGCCCGCGATGAAGGCGGTCGCCGCGCTGCGCCAGCAGTTCGGCGGGCACGCCGTGCACAAGCGCTGAGCGGCATCCACAGGCTGTGTACGTCCGCCGGCTCGAACTGGTCGACTTCCGCTCGTACGAGCGGGTCGGCGTCGACCTGGAGCCGGGGCCGAACGTCCTGACCGGGGCGAACGGCGTCGGCAAGACCAACCTGGCGGAGGCGTTGGGCTACGTGGCGACCCTGGACTCGCACCGGGTCGCCACCGACGCCCCGCTGGTCCGGCTGGGCGCCACCTCGGCGGTGATCCGCTGCGCGGTGGTGCACGACGGCCGGGAACTCCTGATCGAGCTGGAGATCGTCCCCGGTAAGGCCAACCGGGCCCGGCTGGGGCGCTCCCCGGCCCGGCGGGCCCGGGACGTGATCGGCGCGTTGCGGCTGGTGCTGTTCGCCCCGGAGGACCTGGAACTCGTCCGGGGTGACCCGGCGGAACGCCGCCGCTACCTCGACGACCTGCTGGTGCTCCGGCAGCCCCGGTACGCGGGGGTGCGCGCCGACTACGAGCGGGTGGTCAAGCAGCGCAACGCCCTGCTCCGCACGGCGTACCTGGCCCGTAAGACGGGCGGGTCGCGCGGCGGTGACCTGTCGACCCTGGCGGTCTGGGACGCCCACCTGGCGCAGCACGGGGCCGAGTTGCTCGCCGGCCGGCTGGAACTGGTCGCCGCGCTCACCCCGCACGTGGCGAAGGCGTACGACGCGGTGGCGGCGGGGGCGGGGGCGGCGGGGATCGCGTACCGGCCGTCGGTGGAGCTGACCGGGGTGGGCACCGACCGGCAGGTGCTGGCCGAGGCGTTGACCGCCGCGCTGGCGGAGTCCCGGTCGGCCGAGATCGAACGGGGCACCACCCTGGTCGGGCCGCACCGCGACGACCTGGTGCTCACTCTCGGCCCGCTGCCCGCCAAGGGGTACGCCAGCCACGGCGAGTCCTGGTCGTACGCGCTGGCCCTGCGGCTGGCCGGGTACGACCTGCTGCGCGCCGACGGGATCGAACCGGTGCTGGTGCTCGACGACGTCTTCGCCGAGCTGGACGCGGGTCGCCGGGAACGGCTGGCCGAACTGGTCGGTGGGGCCGGTCAGCTGCTGGTGACCTGTGCGGTGGACGACGACGTCCCGGTGGCCCTGCGCGGCGCCCGGTACGCGGTGGGCGACGGGACGGTCCGCCGTGTCGACTGAGCCGGAGCAACCCGCCGGGCCCCGGAAGGCGACCGGCGGCCAGGGGCGCACCGCCCCGGGCGGGGCACGCGGTGCGCGTACCGCCGGGGGGACCGGTGGGGGTGCGGACGGCGCGCGGGCCCGCTCGGCCGGAACCGGCGCGGACGCCGGTGCCGGTGGGGGTGCGGACGCCGCCTCCCGGGGCGGCACCGGGGCCGGTGGTGGTGGACGGGCCGGTGGTGGTGCGGGCACCGCTGGACCGTCGGGTACCGGCTCGTCCGACGCCGGGGCGGGCGGTGGTGCCGGGGTGGCGGAGGCGGGTGCGGCGCAGGCGACCGGGCCGGAGCTGGCGCGGGCGGTGCTGGACGCGGCGAAGGCCCGGCGGGAGTCGGCGGCCCGTAACCGTCGCCCGGGGGTCACCGGTGCTGCCGACGGGGCCGGCCGGCGGCTGCGCGGCTATTCGGGGCCGGGGCCGGACCCGCGTGACCCGCAACCGCTTGGTGCGGTGCTGGAGCGGCTGATGAAGGCGCGCGGCTGGCAGCAACCGGCCGCCGAGGCGACCGTCTTCGGTGCCTGGGAGAAGGTCGTCGGGGCGGAGATCGCCCAGCACAGCCGCCCGGTCAAGCTGGAGGACGGCGAGTTGACCGTGGAGGCCCGGTCGACGGCGTGGGCCACCCAGCTGCGCTTGCTGGCCGGGTCGCTGCTCAAGCGGATCGCCGGGGAGGTCGGCCACAACGTGGTGCGCAAGCTGCACATCCACGGGCCGGCGGCACCGTCCTGGTCACGGGGGCCGCGTCGGGTACGCGGTCGGGGGCCGCGCGACACCTACGGCTGAGGCTCACCCCTCACCGCTCGGGGCTCACTGCTCACCGCTCGGCGCGACGGGCCTCCCGCTCGGCGCGTTTGCGTTCCCGCTGCTCGCGGCTCCACTGCTTGCGTCGTTCCAGGTCGGCTTTCCAGGCGTCGCGGGCCTGGCGGGAGCCGCCCTGCACCGCGCCGGCCACCTCCGGCGGGCCGGCCAGGTTCTTGAAGGCCCAGGCGAGGAGTCGACCGCCCTCGCCCGGGGCCTTCGTCACCGGCTTGTCCTCGCTCATCGGCACCGACCCCCCTGCTGACGATTGGTGTGCAAACCATTGGTACACCAATCGTTGGTAGCATCGCAACGGCGACGAGGAGGTGCACGTGGTGGACGGCCCACCCGACGGGGATCCGCTGGCGTTGGAGGAGCAGGTCTGCTTCGCGCTCTCCGTCGCCGCGCGCGGCGTCGTCGCGGTCTACCGGCCGCTCCTGGAACCGATGGGGCTGACCCACCCGCAATATCTGGTCATGCTGGCGCTCTGGCAGCACGCGCCGCTGTCGGTACGCGAGCTGAGCCGGCTGCTCCAGCTCGACCCCGGCACCCTGTCGCCACTGCTCAAGCGCCTGGAGGCGGCCGGCTACCTCCGCCGTGAGCGGGACCCCGCCGACGAACGCAGCCTCGCGGTCTCGCTCACCGGGAGCGGGCGGGCGCTGCGGGCCCGTGCCGAGCAGATCCCCCCGGCCGTCGTCGCCCGGCTCGGGTTGCCGCTGGCCGAACTACGCGACCTGCACGGCGCGCTGACCCGGGTGATCGCCGCCGCCAACGGCGCGGTGACGGCCGGGCCACCACCTGCCGGGCCGGCGACGCCGGACAGCTAGCCGCCGCGCACCGCCCGGCCAGCCGGGGTCAGCCGCCACCGTGCGGGTGCGGTCAGGGCTGCGGGCCGGGCCGGCGACCGGGCTCGGCGTCGGCGTAGACCGCGAAGCCCCGGTCGGCGCAGCGCCGGTAGAAGGCGGCCAGGACGCCCAGCTCGGCACAGGTGAAGTCCCACTGCGGCGGGTCACCGTTCTCGTCGCGCAGCCGGTCGAGCCGGCTGCCCAGCCAGCGCAGCTGCTGCTCGGCGAGACGCCCGTCACCGAGCAGCGCGCGGAGCACGTCGCTGACCGACTCGAAGGTCACCGTCTCGCCGTGCGGCCGGTGCTGGACGACGAACTTCTCCACCCCGCCGGCGATCCAGGAGCAACCGTCCGGATCGATCACCGGGTCCTCGTCCTCGGCGGCGGCGTCGGTGGCGTAGAGCACATTCTCCAGCCCGAGGATCAGGTCGACCAGCTCGGTGTAGGCGGTGGCCCGGACCGTGCCGGTCTTGGCGATGTGCTCGGCGAGCGCGGCGGTCGGCGCGGAGATCCGGGGGATGTCCACGACCTCGCCGAAGTCGACGAACTCGGCCGGCGCGACCGGGTCGTAGAAGCGGCCGGTCCGCGGCCAGTGCACCGCGACATTGTCCAGCCCCATCTGGTGTCACCTTTCGAGAGCACGGGTCGGGTCGATCGGGTCCATCGTCCCGGTTGCGGGTGGAAAAGATCAAGACGGGCAACTTTGCCGCGCGCCGCAAAGCTACGGTACGGCCACCGTCGGACGCGACCCCCCGCCCGCCCGGCAGGGCGGCCGATTCCGTGGCGGCGGCCACGGAGGTGGGGCCGGGGCGTGTAGGGGGAGTCGCGGACAGCGAGATTCGGCCGGCTACGAGGGTCTCAGCCGCCTTCCAGGGGTGCCGAGTGGCGGTTCTGTCGTGTGCGCACAGTAAGATTGACGGTGAGACGACGACCTGACGCGGTGCGACGGACAGGGGCCCTCACCGGCCCTTGATCAACGTCCCGGGTCGGGTCTGGCCGATCGCGATCCGCGGGCAACCGCGGCGACCGGCGCGCACGATCCGCGACCGCCCTGCGGGGCCGCTGCCCGTGTGCGCCGACGTCGTGTCCTGTCCGCCGAACCCGCGCACCCGCGCCCCGGCGCGGGCGGTGCGAGAAAGTGGCCGAGGGTGGCAGCGCAGGACAAGCAGGAGTACGGCGCAGAGTCGATCACCGTCCTCGAAGGGCTGGAGGCGGTCCGCAAGCGGCCCGGCATGTACATCGGGTCCACCGGCGAGCGTGGCCTGCACCACCTGGTGTGGGAGGTCGTGGACAACGCGGTCGACGAGGCGCTCGCCGGTCACTGCGACACCATCGACGTGGTGCTGCTCGCCGACGGCGGGGTCCGGGTCACCGACAACGGCCGTGGCTTCCCGGTCGACCTGCACCCCAAGCTCAAGAAGCCGGGTGTCGAGGTCGCGCTGACCGTGCTGCACGCGGGCGGCAAGTTCGACGGCAAGGCGTACGCGGTCTCCGGCGGTCTGCACGGCGTCGGCGTCTCCGTGGTGAACGCCCTCTCCACCCGGATGGCCGTCGAGATCCACAAGTCCGGCTTCGTCTGGCGGCAGAAATACCACAACTCCAAGCCCGACGCGCTGGAGAAGGGCGAGACCACCGACCGCACCGGCTCGGCGGTCTCCTTCTGGCCGGACCCGGACGTCTTCGAGACGACCGACTTCGACTTCCAGACCATCTACCGCCGGCTCCAGGAGATGGCCTTCCTCAACCGGGCCCTCTCCATCCACCTGCTCGACGAGCGGGTCGCCGAGGGCGAGGAGGGCAAGCCCCGCGAGGTCACCTTCTACTACGAGGGCGGCATCGCGGACTTCGTCCGGCACCTCAACGCCTCCAAGAACCCGATGCACAAGACGGTGGTCGAGTTCGCCGCCGAAGAAGAAGGCATGTCGGTCGAGATCGCCATGCAGTGGAACGAGTCGTACGGCGAGTCGGTCTACACCTTCGCCAACACGATCAACACGCACGAGGGTGGCACCCACGAGGAGGGCTTCCGGGCCGCGCTGACCAGCGTGGTCAACCGCTACGGCGCGGACAAGAAGCTGCTCAAGGGCGACGAGAAGCTCTCCGGCGAGGACATCCGCGAGGGCCTTGCCGCGATCATCTCGGTCAAGCTGGCCAACCCGCAGTTCGAGGGCCAGACCAAGACCAAGCTGGGCAACACCCCGGTCAAGAGCTTCGTGCAGCGGGTCTGCAACGACCGGCTGGTCGACTGGTTCGACCGGAACCCGGCGGAGGCCAAGACGATCATCCAGAAGGCGTCCCAGGCGGCCCGGGCCCGGATCGCCGCCCAGCAGGCGCGCAAGCTGGCCCGGCGCAAGTCGCTGCTGGAGTCGGGCTCGATGCCGGGCAAGCTGGCCGACTGCCAGTCCACCGACCCGCGCGAGTCCGAGGTGTTCATCGTCGAGGGCGACTCGGCCGGCGGCTCGGCCAAGCAGGGGCGCGACCCGCGTACCCAGGCGATCCTGCCGATCCGCGGCAAGATCCTCAACGTGGAGAAGGCCCGGATCGACCGGGTGCTCAAGAACAACGAGGTCCAGGCGCTGATCACCGCGCTGGGCACCGGCATCCACGACGACTTCGACATGGAGAAGCTGCGGTACCACAAGGTGGTGCTGATGGCCGACGCCGACGTCGACGGCCAGCACATCCAGACCCTCCTGCTCACCCTGCTGTTCCGCTTCATGCGTCCGCTGGTCGAGCTGGGTCACGTCTACCTGGCCGCCCCGCCGCTCTACAAGATCAAGTGGAACAAGAAGGGCGACGACGCCCAGTACGCGTACTCCGACCGGGAACGTGACGGGCTGATCGCGCTGCGCCAGCAGAAGAAGCCCAACGCCAAGCCGGACGACATCCAGCGGTTCAAGGGTCTCGGCGAGATGAACTATCCCGAGCTGTGGGAGACCACGATGAACCCGGCCACCCGGACCCTGCGTCAGGTCACCCTCGACGACGCCGCCACCGCCGACGAGCTGTTCAGCGTGCTGATGGGTGAGGACGTCGAGGCCCGCCGCTCGTTCATCCAGCGCAACGCCAAGGACGTGCGGTTCCTCGACATCTGACGGGCCGGCCGACCGGTGCCGCACCGGTCGGCCGCCGTCCACCGGGTTATCCACAGCCTGGCCGGTTTCCACAGCGTTATCCACAGCACGAACACGACTCTGAGTCTGATAAGGGTTAACAGTGACCGATACTCCCGAGTCCACCCCGAACGAGCCGGAGACCCCCGAGACACCACTCGCGGCGGTCGTCCAGCACGACCGGATCGAGCCGGTCGGGCTCGAGGTCGAGATGCAGCGCTCGTACCTCGACTACGCGATGAGCGTGATCGTCGGGCGGGCACTGCCGGACGTCCGGGACGGGCTCAAGCCGGTCCACCGCAAGATCCTCTACGCCATGTACGACTCGGGTTACCGGCCGGACCGGGGCTACGTGAAGTGCTCCCGGGTCGTCGGCGACGTGATGGGGCAGTTCCACCCGCACGGCGACTCGGCCATCTATGACGCGCTGGTCCGGATGGCCCAGCCCTGGTCGCTGCGCTATCCGCTGGTCGACGGCAACGGCAACTTCGGCTCGCCCGGAAACGATCCGGCTGCCGCGATGCGCTACACCGAATGCAAGCTGGACCCGCTGGCGATGGAGATGCTGCGGGACATCGACGAGGACACCGTCGACCTCCAGGACAACTACGACGGCCGGGCCAAGGAGCCCACCATCCTGCCGGCACGCATCCCCAACCTGCTGGTCAACGGCTCCGAGGGCATCGCGGTCGGGATGGCCACCAAGATCCCGCCGCACAACCTGCGCGAGATCGGCGCGGCGGTGCAGTGGTGCCTGGAGAACCCGGAGGCCGACGAGGCGACCACGCTCGAAGCGCTGCTGGAGATCGTCAAGGGTCCGGACTTCCCCACCCACGGGTTGATCGTCGGTCAGTCCGCCATCCAGGACGCGTACCGGACCGGTCGCGGGTCCATCCGGATGCGCGCGGTGGTGGAGGTCGAGGAGGACAAGCGGGGCCGGCCGGCGCTCGTCGTCAGCGAGCTGCCCTACCAGGTCAACCCGGACAACCTCGCCGAGCGGATCGCCGAGCTGATCAAGGAGGGCAAGCTCGCCGGCATCGCCGACATCCGGGACGAGTCCTCCGGGCGTACCGGCATGCGGATCGTGCTGGTGCTCAAGCGCGACGCGGTCGCCAAGGTGGTGCTGAACAACCTCTACAAGCACACCCAGCTCCAGGAGACCTTCGGCGCCAACATGCTGGCCCTGGTCGACGGGGTGCCGCGCACGCTCAACCTGGCCCAGTTCCTCCGCTACTACGTCGAGCACCAGATCGAGGTGATCCGGCGGCGGACCGCGTTCCGGCTGCGCAAGGCCGAGGAGCGGGCGCACATCCTGCGCGGTCTGTCCAAGGCGCTGGACGCGCTGGACGAGGTGATCGCCCTGATCCGGCGCTCGCCCACCGTCGACGACGCCCGGCAGGGCCTGATCCGGCTGCTGGAGATCGACGAGATCCAGGCGACCGCGATCCTGGACATGCAGCTGCGCCGGCTGGCCGCCCTGGAACGGCAGCGGATCCTGGACGACCTGGCCAAGCTGGAAATCGAGATCGCCGACCTCAAGGACATCCTCGCCAAGCCGGAGCGGCAGCGGAAGATCGTCTCCGAGGAGCTGAGCGAGATCGTCGCGAAGTGGGGCGACGAGCGGCGTACGAAGATCATCCCGTTCGACGGCGAGGTCTCGATGGAGGACCTGATCGCCCGTGAGGACGTGGTGGTGACCATCACCCGCACCGGGTACGCCAAGCGAACCAAGGTCGACCTTTACCGCTCCCAGCGGCGCGGCGGCAAGGGCGTGAGCGGCGCGACCCTGCGGCAGGACGACATTGTCAGCCACTTCTTCGTATGCTCCACGCACGACTGGATTTTGTTCTTCACCAACAAGGGCCGCGTGTACCGGGCCAAGGCGTACGAGTTGCCCGAGGCCAGTAGGGTGGCCAAGGGCCAACACGTGGCCAACCTGCTCGCCTTCCAGCCGGACGAGCAGATCGCGCAGATCATCGAAATCCCGAACTACCAGGTGGCCCCCTACCTGGTACTGGCCACGAGAAACGGCCTGGTGAAGAAGACCCGACTCGAGGAGTTCGACTCCAACCGGTCCGGCGGCGTCATCGCGATCAACCTGCGCGATGAGGACGAGCTGGTCGGTGCCGTCCTCGCGGCGCCGGAGCAGGACCTGCTGCTCGTTTCCAAGAAGGCTCAGGCGATCCGGTTCAACGCCTCCGACGAGGCGTTGCGCCCGATGGGCCGGGCCACCTCGGGTGTGATCGGCATGCGCTTCACCGACGACGACGTCCTGCTGGCCATGGAGGTCGTCCGGGAGGGCCTGGACGTCCTGGTGGCCACGAACGGGGGATACGCGAAACGTACCCCCATCGAGGAATACCCCGTCCAGGGTCGGGGAGGTAAGGGCGTGTTGACTGCGAAGATCACCGAGCGCCGCGGTGGTCTGGTCGGCGCGGTCGTGATCGACCCGGACGACGAGCTGTTCGCGATCACCAGCAACGGCGGCGTCATCCGGACTCCGGTGAAGCCTGTACGCCGTACCCGTGACCGGAACACAATGGGGGTCAAGCTGATGGACCTCCCGGACGGCGTGACTATCGTGGCGATTGCTCGCAATGCCGACGAGCCTGACGAACAGGACTAGTTGAATGACGGAGACACAGGCGAAGTCGGGGAACAAGGGGACCTCGGCCACCCCGGTCGACGAGGAGGCCGCCAAGAGCGGCACAACCCCTGCCGGCCGCGCCGCGGTGGGCCGGGCGACCGTCCCCGCCGACGCGCCTGCCCCGAAGTTCACCCGGGCACCCGGCATGGCACCGCCGCCGGACAAGCCGGGTGAGGACTCGGGGACGACCGAGCAACCCCAGCCGACGGGCACCGACGCGCCGTCCTCCGCCACCCAGCCGGTGGCCACCACGGCCAGGTCGAGCAACACGACACAGCCGATCTCACTGGGGGCAGCCGCCTCCCCGTCCACGACCGGCACCCAGCCGAAGATCGGCGGCGGGTTCCGGCCGTCCCCGGACACCGGGCGTACCGGCGCGGGCGGGGGCGCGGGTAACACCCGGCCGGCCAACGGCGGTGGGCTGCCACCGGGCCTCGGTGGCCCGGCGGCCGTCGGAGCCGCCCGGGTGGGTGACGCGGTACGCGCCGCGCGTACCTCGGTCAGTTCCGCTGCCTCCCGGGGGCCGCGCCGCGCCCGGCTGAACCTCAAGCGGATCGACCCGTGGTCCGTGATGAAGTTCGCCTTCGCGGTCTCCGTCGTCCTGTTCATCGTGGTGGTCGTGGCGACCTCGGTGCTCTATCTCGCGCTGGACGCGATGGGTGTCTTCCAGAGCGTCAACGACAGCTTGACCGACCTGGTCAGCGCGAGCGGTGGGCAGGGCGCCGACGGTGGCTTCCAGATCACCGCCAAGGGCGTCATCCTCACCTCCGCCCTGATCGGGCTGGTCAACGTGGTGCTGTTCACCGCGCTGGCCACCCTCGGCGCGTTCGTCTACAACGTCTGTGCCGACCTGGTCGGCGGGATCGAGTTGACGCTCGCCGAACGCGACTGATTCGACCCGACGCCGGGGTGCCGCCTACCGCGGTCACCCCGGCGTCGTGCTTTCCCACCCACCCGCCCACCACCAGCCGTCCCCGCCCTCGCTCCTGGGGATGCGGCGGTGTGGGAGCCGCTCCGCTACCGCTGTGGCGGGGTTGGAGTGGAGCTCCGATCGCCCGACCGGGGTAAACGGCTCGCCCCGATCAGGGGTGGCCGGTACGGTCGGGAAGGCGCGGGAGCGTCGGCCACCCCGATTTGGGAGCGGACGATGCGATGGGTTAACCTTGCTCGTCGCTACGCGGGGCTATAGCTCAGTCGGTTAGAGCGCAGAGCTGATAACTCTGAGGTCGCTGGTTCGATTCCAGCTAGCCCCACCGCACACAGTTCCGGCGAGCAGTCGAGTCGAGCGCGAGGGGTCGCCCCATGTTCAAGAAGCTGCTGTTCCTGGTCGGCATCATCGGTGTCGCCGCCGTGGTGGCCAAGAAGGTCAAGGCTTCCAACGACGAGCGCGCCCTCTGGCACGAGGCGACCACCTCGCCCGACCTGCGCTGACCGGCCCGGCTCCGGCCAGCACCCGGCGGCCCGGCCCGCCCGGGGGCCCTAGCTCAACTGGCAGAGCACTGCCTTTGCAAGGCAGGGGTTAGGGGTTCGAGTCCCCTGGGCTCCACCAGCACCACCCTTGACCGAGCTTCTCGTCCCGTGAAGATCAACGGGCACCTGGTGGGCACAGATCAGGATTGATCTTGAGTCGTTCTGGAACCTGCCACCCGGTTTCCGGCGGCGCCGACCACGCCCTTCGGACGTTTTCGCTTCGTTACCGGTGCACCGCTGCCCGACCGGCGGCCGAGCCGCCAGTCCACGGCGGAGACGACCGTGGTGGGCCGGTCCGCGTGCTCAGTAACCGGCGAGCCGCGGCATCAGCGCGATCGCCACGAAGCGGATCGTGCGGCCCAGCAGGCACGTCGCCGCGAACGCGACCGGACGCAGGGGCGTGCGTCCCAGGTAGACGCTGGTGGCCAGTAACGGCGGAAACCCGGTGACCGCGCTGACCAACAGCATGCCGGTGGCCTGGCGGGGACGCTCCATCACCTCGACGAGTCGTGCGCCGGCCGCCTTCGGGCGCGCGAGCATCGTCCCCCACCGGCCCGGCGGTCTCGGTGTGCCGGGCGTGTGCCTGGTGAGTCGGCGTCGCAGCCAGGGTGAGTGGATCGCGCCGCGCGTACCGAGAAAGATCAGTAATTTTCCGGTGGTCTGACCGGCTGCGGCGGCGACGCCGAGCGCCACGGGCGGCGTGCCGGTCGTGGCCACCGCCGCCATCAGATAGGGCTCGGCCGGGGTGAACGGCAGGAACGCCGACAGCAGCCCGACGGCCGCAGCCGCCAGAACGGCGATCATGGCTGGGTGGACGGTGGGCTGACCGGCAGATTGGCGGCGGACACCAGCGAGACGACCTTCACCACGGCGACGCCGAGGGCGAAGGTGACGGCGACGGCGGCCGGCGCGAAGATCGCCAGCAGCACCACCGCGGCGGTGTTCAGCGCCTTCGCCGGCGGAGACCAGTTCCACCGGTAGATGCGCCGGTCGACGCAGCCGAAGTAGTTCGGGCTCAGCAGGGGCCAGCGCAGGAACATCAGGCTCAGCAGCTGATCGACGACCATGAACTGGACGAGGAACACCGCGATCGGCAGCGCGGTGTCGGGCCGCAGCACGACGAGTGCCGCAGCGCAGGCCGACGTGCAGGCCCGGTCGGCGACTATGTCGAAGACCGCGCCGGCGCGGGTCTCCTGCCCCAGGGTGCGGGCGGCGACACCGTCGAGGATGTCACCGATCCAGTAGACCAGGTAGGCGGCGACGAGCAGGTGGGCGTCGCGGTGGGTCAGCGCCGCCACCGCGAGCCCGAAGGAGCCGGCCGTGCGTACGGCGGTGACGGCGTTGGGGACGTTGACCAGAGTGACCGGCGGTGCGAGCCCGAGCGCCGTCATTCGGCGTCTTTGAGGATGCGTTGCAGGTCGACGGTCCGGCGGTGCAGATCGGCCAGTTGCGTGCTCATCTCGGCGAGCAGCCGAGACGTTTCGGCGGCCTGCTCGGCGTACTGCCGCTGCAGTTCGCTCGACACCTCGGTCCGCTTGCGGACGCCCGCATACCAGACGACGGAGATGAGCACGGCGGCGACGACGATCAGGAAGACCGAGGCGGCGTCCATCTAACTGGTTCCCTTCGGTGGGGAGTCGCCGTCTCCGGCGTTGCTCAGGGTCGCGGCGGCAGCCGCCACCACGTCGGGCGTGAGCTGGAGCGAGAACGGGGTGACCTCGTAGTACTTGAGCGCCTTGCCGTCATCGGACAACTCCAGGTGGGCGGTGACCAGGCCGGCCCGCTCCAATTTCTTGAGGTGCACCTGGAGCAGCGCACGGCTGATGCCCAGGTCGCGGGCGAGCTGTGAGACGTAGGAACGGCCGCCGGTCAACGCGGCGAGCACGCGGAGTCGGTGCGGACTGGCCAACGTGGCGAGAATCTCGACCAGCCGATCGCCGGTCAAGTTTCCCATAGTTCATCTTGGCTCATGCCAACTATTATTTGCATGAGCCAAGGCGGGCTGTCAACCCCGGGGTGGGCTGCCGGGAGCGGTGGCTGCGGATCACTCCGACGTCTGCCACCCTGAGCTGTGCTGATTTACAAGATCCTGCTGCCCGCCGAGTGGGCCGGATTCGAGGCCGCCGGCCGCTTCGACGGCTCGCCGCTCGACCACAGCAGCGGTTTCATCCACTGCTCCTCGCGTGAGCAGGTGGCCGCGACCGCGCTGCGGTTCTTCGCGCAGGAGCCGACGCTCGTGGTCGCCGCTCTCGACACCCGACTGCTCGGTGCGGCGGTGCGCTGGGAGGACGCCCCCGACGGTGGGCCCTTCCCGCACGTCTACGCGGCACTGCCGATCGACGCCGTGGTCACCGTCCACCAGGTGGCGGGGGCGTCGTCGGTGGACGACGCGATACCGCAGGCCTAGCTTGGTGATCGGGCCACCGGAGCGTGGCTCCGGGCAGGGTCGGCAGCCAACCCGGTCGACCACCGTCGCACCCTGCGCCGCAACACTGCCCGACGGGCCGAGGTGGACCGACGGCGACCCGGTGGTGAAGCTCCTGCCACCGTTCGATGGCGACACCAGCCGATGGCGACGGCTGACCCCGCCAGAACGGGTGGTGCTCCCGGCCACCCGGCACCTCCACGATGCGGGCGGACGTCCTCAGTCGACGGAGCCCCGGGCCTGACGCAACAGCGCGAGCAGACCGTGGCCGTCCTCGATCCGGGCGTCAGGGACGACGGCGGGGTGCGGGGGTTCCCGGTCGGTGCGCGGGGAACGCATCAGGATCGCCGCTCCCGCGCCGGCCCGGCGGGCACCCTCGACGTCCCGGCCGAGAGTGTCGCCGACGAACCAGCAGCGGTCGATCGGCACCCCGACGGCGTCTGCCGCCAGCAGCGCCAGTCGCGGGTTGGGCTTCCGGGGGCCAGCCTCGTCGCTGTAGAACTGGGCGGCGAACGAACCGGCGAGCCCGACAGCGGCGAGGAAGTCCCGGTGCGCGGCACCGCAGAGGGTGTTGCTCACCACGGCCAGCGGAAGGCCCGCCGCGGTGGCCGCCCGGAGCGCCTCGGGGATCCCCGGGCGCACCGCCCAGTCCGCCCGCCACGTCCAGGCGTACGACAGGGGGGTCGCCTCACGGTCGACGGCGTCGCGGGCCGGTCCGGGCCACGAGCCGGTGACGAACTCCGCCCAGACCCGGGAGTGGGACAGCTCCACCGGGTCGGCTGTCCGGCCCGCGCCGTCACGCCAGGCCGAGTAGCGTCGTGCGCCTTCGGTCAGGTCGGCGGCAATCTGCTGGTCCGCCACCGCGCCACCGACGAGCTGGGACAGCCGCCGGACAAGTCCCGGTGGGGCGGGTGGCTGCGGAGGCGCGTCGGCCAGGACGCCACCGAAGTCCAGCAGGAGGGCGCGCGGCGAGCGGAGCATGCCCGCAATTCTCCCCCGACGAGACCGAAGGCGCGGAACGGACCGATCGGCACCCGACCTCTAGCGGCGCGGCAACGGGGGCAGTCGTGACCGACCACGCGATCGCCGAGCTACGCGCCGCCGACATCGGCTGGGCGTAGAAGGAGACGACCTGCTGTCCGCCGGCGCGGAGCTGCGCGGTGACCCCACCCTGGCGCTCGCCTGCCGTCGCGGACGTCACCCGGGACGACCCTCGCGGGGACGACCGCCACCCGCACCGGGCCAGGCCGGGGCGGCAGGCTAGCGTCGGGGTGTGACCACTGGCGCTCCCCGTGTCCTGCCCGCCGCGCACGGCATCGCCGAGGCCGCCGAGGTGCTGCGGGCCGGCGGCCTGGTGGCCTTCCCCACCGAAACGGTCTACGGGCTCGGCGCGAACGCGCTGGACGCCCGGGCCGCGGCGCGGATCTTCGAAGCGAAGGCCCGGCCCAGCTTCGATCCACTGATCACCCACCTGGCTGACGCCACCGACCTGCCGGCGCTCGTCGGCGCGCTGCCCCCCACCGTCGCGGCGCTGGCCGAGCGGTTCTGGCCGGGACCGCTCACCCTGATCGTGGACCGGCCGGCCGTGATCCCGCCGATCGTCACCTCCGGTCTCGACACGATGGCCGTACGGGTGCCCGACGAGGCGTCCGCCCGTGCGTTGATCCGGGCCGCCGGAGTGCCCGTGGCCGCGCCGAGCGCCAACCGGTTCGGGCAGCTCAGCCCCACCCGCGCCGAACACGTCGTCCGAGGGCTCGGTGCGGCGGTCGACGTGGTGCTCGACGGCGGCCCCACCCGGTGCGGAATCGAGTCGACCATCGTGGACGCGCGCGGCCCCCACCCGGTGGTGCTGCGGCTCGGGGCGCTCGCCGTCGAGGAACTCGTCGCGACGGTCGGCCCGGTGACCGTCCGGCAGGGCAGCTCCGGGCAGCCGGTCGCCCCGGGTACATTGGCCGCGCACTACGCGCCGCGTACCCCGTTGCGGGTGGTGGCGGGCGCGGTGCCGGCACCGGCCGACGGGGTTCGACGGGGCTTCCTGGCCTTCCGGGAGGGCCCGGCGGCCGGCTACGCGGCGGTGGAGGTGCTGTCACCCACCGGTGACGTGACCGAGGCGGCCGCCCGGCTCTTCGACGCGCTGCACCGGCTGGACGCGGCCGGGGTGACCGAGATCCTCGCCGAACCGGCCCCCGACGAGGGGGTCGGCCGGGCGATCAACGACCGGTTGGGCCGCGCCGCCGCCACCTGGTCCCCACCCGCACCCTGACCCCGGGCACATCCCCACGGCCAGCCGCGCACAACAAGCATGTAGTGGTCATTCGGCTGGCGGCGAGCCGCGCAACAACAAGGAAGTAGTGGTCATTCGGCCGCAGGATGCCACTACATCATGGTTCGAGCACGATCTTGCGGCGGCGGGCGGTGGCGGCGGGCGGCGGGCAGCGGTGGCGGCGGGCGGCGGTGGTGGCGGGCGGTGGCGGCGGCGGGCTCAGCGGGTGGGCGGGCCCGGCAGGCGCTCCACCAGGCGGGTCAGCGCGCCGTTGGCGAAGGTCGCGCCGAGCGCCGAACCGGCGGCGATGCCCCAGCCCACCGGGCCGAGCGGGGTGCAGCCGAAGAACTGGCTCACCCCGGGGGTCTGCACCAGGGCCGCGAGTACCCCGACCGAGGCGGCGGTCGACGCGAGCACCGTAGGGCTGGTGCCCCCGGCGAGGACGGTCTGCCCCAGTTGGGTGCCGACCAGCGAGACCAGGGCCACCGTGCCGGCCCGCCGTTCCCGGCCGGTCCACCGGGCCACCGTCCAGCCGGCGGTCGCCCCGAGGGTGGTTGCGGCGGCGCGGAGCCCGATCTCGCGGGTCATGGTGCCGCCGAGGGAGGCGTCCGGTCCTTCGCGGAGCAACCCGTCGGCGTGGTCGGCGTCGGGGGGCCGGACCGCGATGGCCAGTGCGGGTGCCAGGTCGGTGAGCAGGTTGACCAGGAGCAACTGCCGGCCGTTGAGCGCCGACCGGCCGGTGACGGCGGCGCTGAGTACGCTGAACGCGATCTCGCCGAGGTTGCCGCCGACCAGGATGCTCAGCGCGTGGCGTACCGACGACCACATGGCCCGCCCCTCGACCAGGGTGGCGATGATGGTCTCCAACCGGTCGTCGGTGACCACCAGGTCGGCGGCGGCACGGGCGGCCGGGGTGCCCCGTTGGCCGAGGGCGATGCCCACGTCGGCCAGCCGGATCGCCGGGGCGTCGTTGGCGCCGTCACCGGTCATCGCCACGGTACGCCCGCACTTCTGCAACGCCTGGATGATCCGCACCTTGTGCGCCGGGGTGCACCGGGCCACCACGTCGGTACGGCCCAGCCGCTCACCCAGCGCCGCGTCGTCCAACTCGTCCAGCTCGGTGGCGGTGACCACCCGTTGGCCGTCGGTTTCCGGGCTGATGGCCGACGCGATCGCCTCGGCGGTGGCCGGATGGTCCCCGGTGATCATGATGGTGTGCACGCCGGCCTGCCGGATCCGGCGGACCGCCGGGGCGGCGCTCTCGCGTACCCCGTCGGCGAGGGCGAGGAAACCGACGAAGACCAGCCCGCGCACCTCGTCGTCGGTGACCGCCTCGGCACCGGCCCGGCACTCCGCCACGGCGAGGATCCGGTGACCCGCCCCGGCCCGGTCGGCGAGCGCGGTGTGCAGCCGGTCCCGGCGTGCGGCGTCCAGCGGCTCGTCCCGCCCGCCCGGCAGCCGCCACGCACCACAGCGGGGCAGCACCGTCTCCGGGGCACCCTTCACGCTGAGCAGCAGCCCATCGGTGGTCCGGCCGACGGTGGCGTGGTAACCCCGGGACGGCTCGAACGGCAACCCGCCGACCGCCGCCCAGCCGGACGCGCCGGTCTGCTCGGTCACCCCGGCCTGCCGTGCGCCGTACCGGACCGCCCGGTCGGTGTGCTGCGGCAACACCTGCGGATCGTCCGCGTACGGGGTGGCGCGTAGCCCGGCGGCGAGGACCCGGCGCAACCCGTCGTCGAGGCCGGGCAGATCGGCGAACCGGCCGTCGTCGCCGACCCCGGCGAGCAGCAGCCTGCCCTCGGTGAGGGTGCCGGTCTTGTCGAAGCAGAGCACGTCCACCCGGCCCAGCGCCTCGATGGTGCGCGGGTTGCGGACCAGCGCGCCGTGCTCGGCCAGTCGTCGCGCGGCGGCCAGCTGCGCCGCGCTGACCAGGAACGGCAGCCCCTCCGGCACCGACGCCACGGCCAGGTTCGCGGCGGTCGCCGCCGTCTGCCGCAGCGGTACGCCCCGCAGCAGCCCCGCCCCGGCCACCGCGATCGCCGACGCGGCGGCCAACGGGATCGCCGAGCGGGTGATGGTGCCGAGCCGGGCCTCCACACCGCTCTCCGGCGGGGACTGCCGGGCCAGCGCGAGACTCCGCCCGGACTCGGTCCGCGCACCGGTCGCCACCACCACGGCGGTGCCGTGTCCGGCGGCGATGGTGGTGCCCTCGTAGAGCATCGAGGCCCGGTCGGCCAGGGCGGTGGCGACCACCGGAGCGGCCCCCTTGGTCACCGGCAACGACTCGCCGGTCAGTGACGACTCGTCGGCCTCCAACCCGTCGGCGGTGAGCACCCGGCAGTCGGCCGGCACCGCGTCCCCCGGGCCGAGGGTCACCACGTCACCGGGGACCAGTTCCTCGGCGGCGGCCACCCGTTCGGCCCCGTCCCGCAGCACCCGTGCGGTGACCGCCGAGCGGGACAGCAGCTCGGCGAGCGCCCGGTCGGTGTTGCGTTGGTGCACCGCCCCGACCAGCGCCGATCCGCCGACCACGCCGCCGACCAGGGCCGCGTCGACCAGTGAGCCGAACGCGGCGGAGAGGACCGCGCCGGCGGCCAGCACCGGCGTGAGCGGGTTGGCCAGCTCGTCGACGAAGGCCCGGAACAGGCTGACGGGGCTGGCCGCCGCGTCCGGGTCGGCGCGGTGCCGGTGCTGCGCCTCGGCGTCGGTCAGCCCGTCCGGGGTGGTGTCGAGTTGGCGCAGCACGGCCGACACCGGCATCAGGTGCCAGGCGGTGGTGGCCGACTCCGGGGCCCCGGCCGGGTCGGGTAGCCGGCGGGCCCGCCACACGCCGTTGGCGAAGGCCAGCGCCGCCGCGCCGTTGACGGCGGCGAGGCTGCGGCCGGGCAGCTGCGGCACCGCGGCGGTGAACGCCCCCAACGCGCCGAGCCCGGTGCCGGCCATGGCGAGGCGGATGTTCTGCCCGGTCATCCGCCGGGCCACCCCGGCCGCCTCGATCAGCAGCACCGGAATCCGCAGGTCGGTGCCGACGAGCAGGTGGGCGCCCCACGGCGGCAGGTCCTCGGCAGCGGCCACCCCGAGCCCGCAGTCGGCTGCGGCAAGCGCCGTCCGGTCGCCGGAGACCAGCATCACCACCGCGCCGTCGCGTTGCAGGGCACGTACGGACTCGACGAGCCGGTCCCCACCGGGCAGCACCGCGTCGGCGAAGCCGTACCGCTGCGGGTCGTCGCCGGCGACCACCAGCCGCAGGCCGGCGTGCCGGGCGGCGGTGGGTAGCGCATCGACGCCGGGAGCCGGTTCGGGTGCGACCCGGACGACGGCGGTGAGGCTGCCGTGGTGGACGAGGCCGAGCAGCGGGCCGCCCGCCGTGCGCAGCCGTGCGCTGTCGGGGGTGTCCCCCGGGTCGACGGCGTCGAGGTCGGCCAGGGGGCCGAGCCGCCAACCGTCCGCCTCGTGGACGGCGTCGGGCTGCTCGGGGTCGAACAGGGCGAACGCCCGACCGGCCACCTCCCCGGTGTCGGTGCCGGGCAGCGGAGCCAGGTCGGCGAGGACACCACGGTCCGATCCGAGCACGGCCGCGTCCAGCACCACCGTGTCGATCCGGTCGAGTTCCCGCAGCACACTGCGGTCCATCGCGATCACGCCACGCCGGGCCAGCACCCGGCCGAGCTGGGCGGCGTACCCTTCGCGGCCACTGCCGGGGGCCTTGGGTAGCGCGGCGAGCCCCAGCGCGGCGGCCCGCTTCGGCCCGGCGACGGGCCACGCGGCGGCCCCGGCGGCGACACCGGTGGCGAGCATCGTCGAGATGTACCGTTCGACGGGGCCGTCGGGGCGGGGGCAGGGCCGCCGGACCCCGGGTGAGCGGGCCACGGCACGCTCCGGGTCGCCGGTCAGCCCCGGCTCGGCCCGGGTCCAGGCGGCGAGTTGGGCGCGCGCCTCACCCCACTGCACGATCCGCTGCGCGCCGTCGAGGACGATGCCGGCCCAACCACCGGTCAGGCCCTGCACGACCGCCTCGGCGAGCGGGAAGAGCACCTCGGCGCGTGGGTCGGCACGCAACCCCCGGCCGGCGAGGTCGTGCAGCCTGGGGTGCAGGTCGACGGCGGTGAGCAGGCCGGCCACCTCCCCCGGCACCGGGGTGAACGGCAGGATCCGGGTGGCGGCGGAGATGGTCAGGCCCAGCGCGTCGGAGGCGAGCGCACCGAGGGTCCGGGGGGTACGCGGCCCGTCCTCCGGCGGATGCGGGGGCGGGATCTCCGGGTCCGGCTCGTGCGGGCAGATCCGTTCGACCCGGGCCACCGTGTCGATCAGGTCGCGCAGTTTCGGTTTCGGTTCCCCGACGGCCACCACCACCCGGCCGGACGGGGCGTTCACCCGGGCCCAGGCCACCCCGGGGAGCCGTTGCAGCGCCGCCTCGACCTGCCGGGCCAGCCGGTCGCCGCCGTCCTGGCAGACGCCGTGCACCTCGATGTGGTGCCGGCCGTCGCGGGACCACACCCGGCGGCGGGTCAGCCCGGCCACCCGGGCCAGCCGTCCGACGGTACGGGACGCGCCGCCGAGCAGCGGGGGCACCGGCACCGACGGGAGGACCCGGCCGGCGACCCGGCCCAGCGTGGTCATCGAGGCGTACGGCCGATGCGTCGGCCCCGCCCACTGCCGCCGTACGCCATCGTGCCTCCCGCGTTCGTCAGGCGGCCTGGCTTCCCGGTAGGGCGTCCGTTATGCCCTCGGGGCGGGGGAAGTTCCCGCCGGTGGCGGGGCATGGACGGCGGTGCCGGTGGAATCCGGCTGACGACCCGACGAGTCGGCAGGAGGCCGGGATGAGCACGATCACGCGTCACCTCAGTGGCAGTCACGAGATGGTCCGCGCATACACCCGACGGGTGGAGGTGCCGATGCTGGGCGAGGTGGCGGTGCCCCCGCCCGACAAGATCGCCTACTACGCCGGGTTGGGGGTGCTCGCCGCGCTCCAGGTCATCGAGTGGCCGCTCGCCCTGGTGATCACCGCCGGTCACCTGCTCGCCGACCAGCACCTGTCGGGACTGGCCAAGGGGCTCGGGGAGGCCCTGGAGTCGGCGTGACGAGACCTGGCTCACCCTTGACCTGAACCAGGGTGCAGGTCGCAGGCTGGGTCCATGCCTGACGTACCGCCCCGGGCCGGGGTCCTTCGGTGACCGCCACCCTCGCCCCGGCGGCCCGCCTCTACGATCCCCGGCTGCGGGCCATGACGGTGGGCAGCGTCGCCCTGGTGTCCCTGCTCGCCTTCGAGGCGTTGGCGGTGGGCACCGCGATGCCCACGGTGGCCCGCGCGCTGGACGGGCTGGGCCTCTACGCGCTCGCCTTCGGCGGTTCGTTCGCCGCCGGGGTGCTGGCCATGGTGCTCTCCGGCATCTGGTGCGACGTCCGGGGACCACGCGCCCCGATGTGGGGCGGGGTGGGACTGTTCGTCGTCGGGTTACTCGTCGCCGGGAGCGCCGACGCGATGGGCACCCTGGTGGTCGGTCGGGCGGTGCAGGGCTTCGGGTCCGGGCTGCTCTCCGTCGCGCTGTACGTGGTGGTCGGGCAGGCGTACCCGGAGCAGCTGCGGCGGCGGGTCTTCGCGGCGTTCGCGGCGGCGTGGGTCATCCCTTCGCTGGTCGGGCCGGCGGTGGCCGGGTTGATCGTGGAACACCTGGGCTGGCGGTGGGTCTTCCTCGCGGTGCCGGTGGTGGCGTTGCCGGCGGTGCTGCTGGTCGAGTCGGGACTGCGCACGCTCGCCCGGCCGACGCCGGCCGGGCCACCGGCGGGCGCGGCGGCCCGGATCGGCTGGGCGGCCGGGGCGGGGGTGAGCGCCGCGCTGCTGCACCACGGGGGGCAGCAGCGCGGCGTGCCCGCCGTGATCCTGGTGGTGGTGGCCCTCACCGGCCTGGGGGTCTGCGCGCCCCGGCTGCTCCCGGCGGGGTTCCTGCGGGCCGCCCGGGGCCTGCCCACGGTGGTGGGGCTGCGCGGGTTGGCGGCGGCGGCGTTCGCCGGTGCGGAGGTGGTCATCCCGCTGATGCTGTCCCGGCAGCGGGGTTTCTCGCCGACCGCCGCCGGCCTGGTGCTGACCGTCGGCGCGCTGTCCTGGTCGGTGGGTTCCTGGCTCCAGGGGCGGCTGCCGCCGCCGCGCTCCTCGGCGACCCTGCCCCGGCTCGGCCTGGCCTGCGTGGCGGCGGGCACGGCCACGGTCACCCTGGCCGTGTGGCCGGCCGTGCCGGTGGCGGTCGGGGTGGCCGGGTGGGCGGTGGCGGGCCTGGGGATGGGTCTGGCGTACCCGTCGCTGTCGGTGTTGACCCTGGCCCTGTCGGCCCCCGACGAGCAGGGGCGCAACAGTTCGTCGTTGCAACTGGCCGACTCGCTGTTCACCGCCACGGTGCTGGCGTTGACCGGTGCGGTGCTCGCCGCCGGGACGACGCCCGGCCCGGCCGGCTACGCGGGGACGCTCGCCGTGGCGGTGGGCTGTGCCCTGCTCGGCGCGGTGCTCGCCGGCCGGGTGGTGCCGGGCCGGGTGCGGGCCGCCTGATCCCTCGAATCCCGCCTGGTCGACCGGGGTGACCGGGAGGATGGTGGGCGATGAACTTCCTGACGATCCTGCCGATGGCCGTGGTGATGGTGGCCGGTACGCAGTTGGTGGCGGCGGTCTTCCTCGCCTCCGGCGACCGGCCCCGCCGGGCGTCGCTGGGGTTCCTGGCCGGCGCGGCGATCGTGGTGGTTGCCGGGACGACCCTCGCCTGGCTGGTCTTCCGGGTCGTCAAGGGCGCAGCCGGCGGTGGTGGGGGTGGCCGCCGCCAGGTCGAGACGGTCATCGACTGGGTGGTGCTGGGGCTGCTGGTGGTGTTGGCGGTGGTGGTGTTCGTCCGGCGGCACTCCTCCGGCGAGCCGACGTGGATGGGTCACCTCCAGCACGCCGGATTCGGTTACGCGCTCCGGCTGGGCCTCCTGCTCTTCGTGGTGATGCCCTCCGACGACCTGACGATGGTGACGGTGGGGGCGACCGCCGCCCGGCACGGCCTGCCGTGGTGGCACCTGGTGCCGTTCATGCTGCTGACCCTGCTGTTGCTCGCCCTGCCGCTGCTGGCGTTGCTGCTGCTCGGTGCCCGGGCGGACCGGGTGCTGCCCCGGATGCGCGACTGGGCGGCCCAGCACTCGTGGATCATCAGCGAGGCGGTGGTGGTGTTCTTCCTCGCGTTGACCGTGGTCGACCTGCTCACCTGAGGGCCGGGACGCGCCGGGCCGGTCGGGGCGGTGTCACGTTCCGGGTGGTCGGTCCGTCAGCTGGTCGGCCGTCGGGTGCTCTTCCCGTCGGGTCGGTTCGTCGGTGGTCGTGGAGGGGGACGGGATGCGGGTGCTGGTGACGGGTGCCGGCGGGACGTTGGGGCGGGCGGTGCTGCCCCGGTTGCGTAGCGACGGCTTCACGGTACGGGCGACGAGCCGGCGGCCCCGGCACGATCCGACGACGGACTGGGTGGTCGCCGACCTGGCCACCGGGGCCGGGTTGGCCGAGGCGGTCGCCGGGGTGGACGCGGTGCTGCACCTGGCGTCCCGGCCGGGTGGCGGCGCCCCGACCCACCGGGTGGACGTGCTGGGCACCCGCCGGTTGGCCCTGGCCGCCGGTCACGCGGGCGTGGCCCATCTGCTGTACGTCTCGATCGTCGGCGTGGATCGGGTGCCGATCCCGTACTACCGGCAGAAGCTGGCGGCGGAGCAGGTGGTGGCGGCCGGGCCGGTGCCGTGGACGGTGCTGCGGGCCACCCAGTTCCCGGTGTTCCTGGACCGGCTGTTGCGGGCGGCGAGCCGGCTCGGGCCGGTGCTGGGGGATCCGGCGGTGCTGGCCCAGCCGGTCGACCAGCACGAGGTGGCCGCCCGGCTCGCGGAGCTGCTCGCCACCGGCCCGCTCGCCGGTGTGCAGGAGTACGGCGGCCCACAGGTCCTCCGCTTCGACGACGCGGTACGGGCCTGGCGGGTGGCCCGGGGGTCCCGTCGTCCGCTGCTGCCGGTGCGCCTGCCGGGGCGGCTGGGTCGGGAGTTGCGGGCGGGTGGGCTGACCACGAGCGCCGTCCCGACCGGCCGTCGGACCTGGGCCGATCACCTGGCCGACACGTACGGGCGACCCGACCGAAGATGAGCCGGACACGGGTTCACGTCCTGCCTACCGTGACGCCATGCTGGTCTTCGTCGTCACGGTGCTGCTCTACGTCTTCGGTCTGGTCTTCCTGTACGGGGTGATCCGCCTCGCCGTGCGGCACGGCATGGAGGATCTGGAGGCCCGCCGGCCACAGGCGCTGCGGGCCGGTCGGTCGGCGACGGCCGACGACCGGGCGTTCCTGCGGGAGAACTCCTTCCTGGGCGGCAACTGACCCGTCGCGCCCTCCCGCCGGCTGCCGCGCGTCGTCGTCTCCCGCGCACTGTGGGCGTGGCCCGATGCGTGGCCTGGTGGGGCGGCCTGTGGGGTGGGGTGCGAGGATCGCTGCCGTGATGGGAACGTTGCAGACCGAGCCCGCCCGGACCCGACCCGACCTGCTGGCCACGCCGGTGGCCGCCGCCCTGGCGCAGTGGTCGGCGGACGCGCCCGTCGACGTCGACGACATCCTGGTCGCACCGATCGACGCCACGCTGGCCGACACGGCTGCCTTCTGCGCCGCGTACGAGGTGGGGCTGGACGTGTCGGCGAACTGTGTGGTGATCGCCGGCAAGCGGGAGGGCGAGATCCGGTACGCGGCCTGCGTGGTGCTCGCCACCACCCGGGCCGACGTCAACGGGGTGGTCCGTCGGACGTTGGACGTCCGCAAGGCGAGCTTCGCTCCGATGGCCGACGCGGTGGAGGCGACCGGGATGGAGTACGGCGGGATCACCCCGATCGGGCTGCCGGAGTCCTGGCCGATCCTGGTCGACGCCCGGGTGATCGCCGCCCCGCACGTGATCATCGGCTCCGGCGTACGGCACAGCAAGATCGCCCTACCCGGGCCGGCGCTCGGCGCACTGCCGGGCGCGCGGGTGGTGGAGGGCCTGGCCCGCCCGGCCTAGCCAATTATCGGCTTCGATGTTGTTGCACGTGAAACATCGCGTCGGTCGATGCCGTCCCCGCCGGGCCGCCGGGGTGGCGTTGCTGCGGCCGGACTGGTCGGCACCCTCGCCGGGCGGTCGGATGTCAGGCGGCCGACTCCCGCTGGGTGACCTCGGTCAGGGCGGCGAGCAGGGTCTCCGGCTCCTGCGCCCCGGTGACGGCGTACTTGCCGGCGAGCACGAAGGTCGGCACACTGCTCACCCCGAGCTGGTGGGCGGCGGCCAGGTCGGCGGCCACCTCGCGGCGACCCACGTTCGAGGCCAGGTGTTCGCGCGTCTCGGTCCCGTCCAGCCCGACCGAGACGGCCAGCGCGGCCAGCGCCTCGGGCGAGCCGACGTCGACCCCGTCGGTGAAGTGCGCCCCGTAGAGCGCCTCGACCACGTCACCCGCCCGGCCGTGCCCGTCGGCGAAGCGGACCAACCGGTGCGCGTCGAAGGTGTTGGCGCTCACCGCCCGGTCGAAGTTCAGCGTCAGCCCCACCCCGGCGGCCACCTGGGTCACCTGGCCGGCCATCTGCTCGGCCCGCTCCCGGCCGCCGAACTTCGCGGCCAGCGCGTCCAGCAGCGGCTGCGGCGCGGTCACCGGCGTCGGGTCGAGCTGGAACGGCCGGTACCGGACGGTCACCTCGCCGTCGTACGACGCCAGGGCCTGTTCGAAGCGGCGCTTGCCGATGTAGCACCAGGGGCAGACCACGTCGGCGTAGATCTCGATCTCCATGACCGGAGACAACCCGCAGCTCAGCCGGCTTGTTCCCGAACCTGCCGCTTGAGTCGGGCCAGGATCGCGGTGCCGCCGCGCACCCGCAACGGGCTGATCACCTGGGCCAGGCCCATCCGCTGGTAGAGGTCGTCCGGCACGTCCAGCACCTGCGTGGCGCTCGCCCCGGCCAGCCCCTCGGCGAGGATGCCGGCGAAGGCCCGGGTGGTGGGCGCCTCCGGTGGGCAGTCGAACAGGGTGGTGACCGTGCGGTCCGGGTTGACCTCGGCGCGTAGGAAGAACGCGGTCTGACACTCGGGGACCTGCTCCAGGTCGTCGCGGTCCACCCCGGCCGGCAGCGGCGGGATCACGTCGGCGTACTCCAGCAGCATCTCCAGCACCACGTCGCGGGGGGCGTCGGCGAACTCCCCGACGATCTCGGCCAGCCTCGTCGGCATCTCGGACATCCCGCCAGGCTACCGCCGCACCCGGCGCGGGTCTGCCACCAGACTCCCGCACCGACCGTCTGCGGGCCGGAGGAAGCCGGGACGAGGCGGGCGACCACACCGCTCGTGGGTCGCCCGCGCCGGGCGGGTCAGTTGTTCGGTGCGCCCTCGCTGATGTCGGCCAGCGCCGAGCTGGGGTCGAGCTGCATCGCCAAGTCGCCCAGGGAGACGATGCCGACGAGCTTGCGCTCGTTGTCGCAGACGAGGATCCGGCGGATGTTGCGCTCACGCATCAACGCCACCGCCTCACCGGCCGTGGCGTGCTGTTCGATCATCACCACCTCCCGGGTGATGATCGAACCGATCGAGGTGCTGGCCGGGTCGCTGCACTCGGCGACCGCCCGTACCACGATGTCCCGGTCGGTCAGCAGGCCCGCCAGCGTAGAGCCGTCGGTGACCACCACGTCCCCGATGTCGGCCTCCTTCATCACCCTGGCCGCCTCGTCCAGGGTGGTCTCCGCCGACAGATAGACCACCTGCTTCGTCATCACGTCACTGACCCGGTACATGAGAGCCCTCCGCACAACAAACACCCTTGGACGATCCAACTTCGATACCCCGTGGCGCGTCCGTTACACCCCGTTGCCGCGAACCCGACGCAGAAGCTGGTCGACCAGCCCGTCCCAGGCGACCTCCTCGTGCGCGCCGGTCGCCCCGCCGTTTCGCGGTGATCAAGAGGTTTGCGTCAGGATTCCGGGGCGGGGTGACGCAAACCTCTTGATCACCGGGGCGGGGGTGGGGTGGGGGCGGGGGCGGGGTGGGGGCGGGGTAATTGGGTGGACTTGGTGTTTCGGGGCGGTGAGCATCGGGGGCATGCGGCAGGAGGAGATCTGGGATTGCGAGGCCGCCCGGCGGTATGACACGCCGGGTGAGGGGATGTTCGCCCCGGAGGTGCTGGGGTCGACGGTGGACCGGTTGGCCGCGCTCGCCGGTGACGGGGCGGCGCTGGAGTTCGCGATCGGGACCGGTCGGGTCGCCGTACCGCTCGCCGCCCGGGGGGTGACGGTCACCGGCATCGAGCTGTCCGCCCCGATGATCGCGCAGCTCCGCACCAAGGTGGACGCGCAGGCCATCCCGGTGGTCGCCGGCGACATGGCGACCACCGTCGCCCCCGGCGAGTTCTCCCTCGTCTACCTCGTCTACAACACGATCGCCAACCTGCTCACCCAGGCCGAGCAGGTGGCCTGCTTCCGCAACGCCGCCCGGCACCTCGCTCCCGGTGGCCGGTTCGTCGTCGAACTGTGGGTGCCCGAACTGCGCAAACTCCCACCCGGGCAGCAGGCCGTCGTCTGGCACTCCGAACCCGGCTACGTCGGCCTGGACACCTACGACGTGCTGGCGCAGCACGTGGTGTCCCACCATTTCCGGTTCGGCGACGGCCGGCAGGCGGAACTGTTCCGTACCCCGCACCGCTACGTCTGGCCCGCGGAGCTGGACCTGATGGGGCAGCTCGCCGGGTTCACCCTGGAGAGCCGGCACGCCGACTGGACCGGCGGCGAGTTCACCGCCGAGTCCCGCTCCCACGTCTCCGTCTACCGTCTGCCCTAGCCGAGCCTGCGTCTGCATCTGGTCCGCACCCCGTCGGGTCTGCCGATCACCTGGACCCTGACCACGCCGAAGGTCGCCGAGCGGCAGGTTCCGACCGCGGTCCTGGATCACGATCCGGGCCTGGTCGCTGACCGTCCGGGCCTGAGGGGTGGCTGCCCGGGTCGCGCAACGCCGGCCTTCGGCGGTGGGTACCGTGTCTCGACGTCGCCGCGCCCGCACCGACCGTGGCCGCGCTGCCCGCATCGGGCCGGGTCAGCGGTGTCGGGGGCAGGCCGGGTCAGCGGGTGCCGACGCCGTTGCCGGTGGCGGCGACGAACGACCGCCAGGCCCGGCGGTCGAAGGTGAGGACGGGACCGGTCGGGTCCTTACTGTCGCGCACCCCGACGACGCCGGGCAGGTCGTCGGCGACCTCGACGCACTCACCGTTGCCGCTGCGGGTGGACTTGCGCCAGGTGGCACCGGTCAGCTCCATGACGTCATCACTTCCTTCATCAGCAGTGCCGACTGGTTGTGGGGCAGGGCCTCGCTGCGGACGCTCTCCCACCGTGCAATCAGGATAGTCAGCTCACCGTCCTTGTCGATCGTGGTGCCACTGAGCTGGTTCTCCAGATGGCCCACCCAACCGCTGTCGTTGCCGAGCGCCAGCGTGAACGGGCCGGCGAGACCCACGTGGGTGCTGACCTCGGCGGGTATCACGTGGATGCTGACGTTCGGCTGGTCGACGCACTCCAGCAGGTGGGCGATCTGCTGCACCATCAGGCCCCGGAAGCTCTCGTCCGCGCGCCGGAGCACCGCCTCCTCGACCACCGCGATCAGCTTCGGCGGCTGCGGACGACTGAGCACGCCCTGTCGGTCCAGCCGGACCGCGAGCCGCCGCTCCACCTCGTCGTCGCTGAGCATGTCGTCGGCCCGGATCACCGCACGGGCGTAGTTCTCCGTCTGCAACAGACCTGGGACGAGCGTCGGGTGGTAACACCAGAGCTGCTGTGCCTGGCGTTCGGCCTCCAGCCAGGGCCGGAACCAGTTCGGCTGCGAGTAGCGCTCGGCCAGCCTGAGCAGTGAGGTGAGCAGCCCGCCGGTCGTCAGGACCTCGTCCGCCCGCCTGAGGAACAGCCGGTCGAACGGCCGTTGGCCCAGCTCGATGGCGGAGATCTGCGAGCCGGAGAAGTGGACCAGCTTGCCGAACTCCTCCTGGCTCAGCTCCGCGTGCAGCCGCAGCCTGCGCAGTTGTGCCCGGATCAGGTCGGCGGTCGGTTCACTTTCCACACGTCCTCCACGGTTGTCCCGGCCGCCTCCCCGGTCCGACCGGGCGGCCCTCCCCGTCGACCCGACCTCGCCCAGGCCGGCGTCGATGCCTTCCGAGAGTAGTGGTGTCATCACCAGAATGTCACCAGTGGGTCGCCTTCCGTCCGGCCCGCTGCGGGGCCGCCCGTGACCCCCCGTGCAGGGGCGGCCCCATCCCCACCACCATCAGGAGGTCGAGACCGGTGAACTCCCGCCCCTTTCCGGTGCCCCGCCTCGGCCCGTACGCCGACCGGCCCCGCTCCCACCCGCCGGGCGGCCGGCCGCACCTGCCGCTGCGACCGCTGTGGGTGTGCCGGGCCTGCGGCGGCCCGTGGCCGTGCGCCGAGGCCCGGCTGCTGCTCCGCATCGAGTACGACGCACAGCCCGTAGACCTGGCCGTCTATCTGTCCGGGCTCTATCACGAGGCGAGCCACGACCTGTTCCGGCTGAACCCGCAGGACGGGCCGACACCGCGTGACCTGTTCGAGCGCTTCGTCGCCTGGGCCCCCTACCGCCGGCGACCGGCCACCCCGCCCCCGCCGGGCTGAGCGGTCCGGGGTGGACCGGGTGGCGGCCTGGGCGGGCTGCGGTCGATGACCTGCGCCACGTTGGGGCGGTGGGCGGCGGCAGGCGAAGGCCGGCCGGTGACAGACTGGTCGCCGCAGTCAACGAAAGCATGAGGGGGCGGCGTGCGCTGGCGGAGCTTCGTGGCGGTCGGGGACAGCTTCACCGAGGGCATGGACGACGCCTACCCGGACGGCACCTACCGGGGCTGGGCGGACCTGGTGGCGACCCGACTGGCCGCCGAGGCCGGGCCGGACTTCGGCTACGCGAACCTGGCCATCCGGGGCCGGCTCTTCCCGAGTGTCGTCGCCGAGCAGGTGCCCGCCGCGCTCGCCATGAAACCCGACCTGGTCAGCTTCGCGGCCGGCGGCAACGACGTGCTGCGCCGCACCTTCGACCCGGACGCGTTGGCGACCCGGTTCGACACGGTGGTGGGCCGGCTGCGGTCAGGTGGCGCCGACGTGATCCTCTTCCGGTTCGCCGACGTGCTGGCCCGGCTGCCCGGCCAGCGCCTCGTCTCACCCCGGATCGCGCTGGTCAACCGGCTCATCGGCGAGATCGCCGAGCGGCACGGCGCGATCCTGATCGACCTGTTCGCCGACGACACGTTCCGGCTCAACCCGACCCTCTGGAGCCCCGACCGGCTGCACCTGTCCGCCGCCGGGCACCGGCGGGTCGCCGGCCAGGTGCTGACCACGCTCGGGGTGGGCTGCGACGAGGAGTGGCTGATGGTGCCGGAACGCCCGGCCGCGACCCCATGGCTCGCCGCCCGCGCCGCCGACCTGAGCTGGGTCGGCCGGCACCTGGCCCCGTGGGTCACCCGTCGGCTCACCGGCCGGTCCTCCGGCGACACGGTCACCGCGAAGCGCCCGGTCCTCGGCCCGCTGGCCGACTGATCGTGCGCACCCTGCACACCGCCCCCCTGCTGCGCCTCACCCACGACGACGAGCCACCACCGGGCCGCCCGGTGCCGGGTGACGACGATGCGCCGTCGGACCGGGCGACATCGGGCGACGACCCGCCGTCGGGCCGGTCGGTGCCCGTCTCCGGCGGGCCGCCTGACCAGCCGGTGCCGGGTGACGGTGGGTTGCTGTCGGGCTGGGCGGTGCTGGTCGACGGTGCCCGGATCGAGGCGATCGGGCCGGTGGAGGAGCTGACGCAGGCGTACCCGATGGTGCGGATGCGGCGGTGGCCCGGGACCCTCGGGCCGGCGCTGGTGCACGACGGGCCGCTGCCACCGGCGGCCAGCCCGCGCGAGCGGGTGCACGCGCTGCTGCAATCGGGCGTCGGCGCGCTGCTCGCCGCGCACCTCACCGACCCGGCGGTACGCGCGGCGGCGGCCCGCAACGACGTCGCCGTCCTCGACGCGGTACGACCCCCCGCTCTCGCTGTCGGCGGCCGGGCCGATCTGGCCGTCTTCGCCGACGACGGCCGCTGCCTCGCCACCGTCGTCGCCGGCCGCCTGGTCCACCGCCGCGCCTGACCCCGCCGACGTCCTTCCGGGCCCAACGGGCGGTCGACGCCCCGGTTTCCGGCGTAACTTGGGGCTCATGTCTGTGCCGAGTGATCCGCATCCCCGCCTCCAGTCGTATGCCGACCCGCAGCGGCTGGTCACCACCGAATGGTTGGCCGAGCACCTCGGCGACGAGGGTCTCGTCGTGGTCGAATCCGACGAGGACGTGCTGCTCTATGACACCGGTCACCTCCCTGGTGCCGTCAAGGTCGACTGGCACACCGAGCTGAACGACCAGGTCACCCGGGACTACCTGGACGCGGAGAGCTTCGCCGAGCTGTGCGCGGCCAAGGGCATCGGCCGGGGCGACACGATCGTCTTCTACGGCGACAACTTCAACTGGTGGGCCGCGTACGCGCTGTGGGTGTTCACCCTGTTCGGTCATGCCGACGTCCGGCTGCTCGACGGTGGCCGGCAGAAGTGGATCGCCGAGGGGCGCGAGCTGACCCGGGACAAGGTGGCCCGGCCGCGTGCCGACTATCCGGTGCCGCAGCGCAACGACGCGCCGGTCCGGGCGTACCGGGAGCAGGTGATGGCGCACGTGGCGGCGGGCCGGCCGCTGGTCGACGTCCGTTCGCCGGGCGAGTACACCGGCGAGATGCTGCACATGCCGGACTACCCGCAGGAGGGTGCGCTGCGCGGCGGGCACATCCCGGGTGCGGTGAGCAAGCCGTGGAAGTCCGCCGCGAACGACGACGGCACCTTCAAGTCGGCCGACGAGCTGCGGGCCATCTACACCGACCAGCTCGGGTTGAGCCCGGCCGACGACGTGGTGGCGTACTGCCGGATCGGTGAACGGTCCAGCCACACCTGGTTCGTCCTGCACCACCTGTTGGGCTTCCCGCAGGTGCGCAACTACGACGGCTCGTGGACCGAGTGGGGCAACCTGGTCCGGGCCCCCGTGGTCCGGGGCGACCAGCCCGGCGGCCTGGCCGGCTGACCAGCCCACCCGCCGGCTTCGGTCGCGCCGGCTTCGGCCGCAACGGGGTGGATGGTGCGGTATTCCGGTCCCGGGACACCGCGACATCCGCCCCGTTGCGTCACGCCCGTCGGCGGGCCGGGGGTCAGGTGGGGGCGCGGAGGTAGCGGTGGACGGTGGGGGCCAGCCAGGTGACCAGGTCGGCCGACGGCATGTCGACGACCGGGGGCAGGCGCAGCACGTACCGGGTCAGCGCCAGGCCGAGCATCTGGCTGGCGACCAGACCGGCCCGCCGGGGCGCCTGCGCCGGATCGGGTACGACGGCGGCCACCGCCGCGCCGAGCTGGTCGGTGAAGACCGCCCGCATCCGGTCGGCCGCACCCTGGTTGGTGGCGGCGGTACGCAGCAGCGCGACCAGCGTCCCGTCGCCCTCCCAGCGGTCGAGGAAGTGCCGGACCAGCACCTCACCGAGCTGGTCGGTGGGCTGGTCGGTGAGGTCCGGCAGCCGCAGGTCGAACTCGGCAGCCGCCGCGAACAACCCCTCCTTGCTGCCGTAGTAGCGCATCACCATGGACGGGTCGATCCTGGCGTCGGCGGCGATGGCCCGGATGGTGGCCCGCTCGTACCCGTCGGCGGCGAACCGCTGCCGGGCTGCGGTCAGGATCGCGGCCCGGGTGGCGTCCGATCGGCGGGCGGTCATGTCCCCGACTCTATGCCAACAGGCGTTGACCTCCGGGGCTCACCCGGCCTACCTTTTGCCAACAAGTGTTGGCAAACGTTCGTTGGCAACGGAGGTGGGAGATGCTGCCCGCGCAGACCGACGTCCTGGTGGTGGGAGCCGGCCCGACCGGACTGACCGTCGCGGCCACCCTCGCCCGACAGGGCGTCGAGGTGACCGTGGTCGACCGGGCGTCCGCGCCGCCGGTAACCTCCCGGGCCGCCGTCGTGCACGCGTACACGCTGGAGGTGTTGGACCGGATCGGCGTCACCGTGCCGCTGGTGGCCCGAGGGCTGCGGGCGGCGCGCTTCACCGTGCGGGACCGCGACCGGGTGCTGCTCACCCTCGGCTTCGGGGACCTGCCGTCGAGGTACCCGTACGCGCTGCTGGTCTCCCAGTCGGTGACCGAGGCGGTGCTCACCGACCGGCTGGCCGCCCTCGGCGGGCAGGTGCTCCGGCCGTACCAGCTCACCGGCCTGGACCACGACGGTGAGGGGGTGGTCGCCGGCTTCGCCGACGGGACGAGCGTGCGGGCCCGCTGGGTGGTCGGCGCGGACGGCATGCACAGCACCGTGCGTGAACTGGCCGGCATCGGCTTCGGTGGGCCGGCCGACGTGGGCGAGTCGTTCCTGCTCGCCGATGTCCGGGTGAGCAGCGTGCTCCCCCGCGACGAGGTCGCGCTCTTCCTCGCCCGGCCGGGTCCGCTGGTCTGGGCACCCTTGCCGGACGGCGTGGTCCGGCTGGTCGCCGCCGTCGCCGACGCGCCCCGCGACCCGGACGCCGCCCGGCTCCAGGCGCTGCTCGACGAACGCGGCCCGACCCGGCGGCCGGACCGGCTGACCGACGTGCTCTGGAGTTCCCGGTTCCGCGTCCACCACCGGATCGCCGACCACTACCGGCGCGGCCGGGTGCTGCTCGCCGGCGACGCCGCGCACGTGCACAGCCCGGCCGGCGGGCAGGGGATGAACCTCGGCATCTGCGACGCGGTGGCCCTCGGTGCCGCCCTCGGCGACGTCCTCGCCGGCCACCCCGACACCCTGCTCGACGACTACGCCGCCACCCGTCGGCCGCTCGCCGAGGAGGTCGTCGGCTTCGCCGCCCGGCTGACCCGGCTGGCCACCCTGCCGCCCGCCGGCCGGCCGCTGCGGGACCTGGCGTTGCGCGCGGTGTCGGGGATGCCGCCGGTGCGCCGCCGGATCGCGCTGCGGCTCGCCGGCCTCCAGCAGCGCGCGACGACCCTGCATCAGGGGGACGGGCGGCACGCCGGTCGGCGGTAGTTCGGCGGTAGACCCGACACGCGGTCGTCGGGCAGGGGAACCTGCTAGGGGAGCCCCGGTTACCTGGTGAGGAGAGGGCGTGCGTAGACCGCGACCCCGCCTGCTGGCGCTGTGCGCCCTGGCCGCCGTGCCACCGGCGATCGAGGCGGTGCTGCTGGTCCACTTCGGCTTCGTCGCTGCCGAAGGGCTGTCCTCCCAGGTCACCGCCGTCTGGCCGTACGACACCTACCACGACCTGCGCTGGCTGTACGTCTACCACGACTCGTGGGCCGAGTTCCTGGTCGGGCTGCTGCTGCTGGTCGGGTTCCGCGGACTGCTCACCACCGGGCTGGTCGCGCTCGCCTGGCCCCCCGAGGTGGACCGGCCCGGCCTGCGCTGGCTGCTCGGGCGCAACCTCGGGCTGTCCGCGGTGGTCACCGTGCTGGTCGCCCCGTGGGCGCTGATCTCGGTGGCGGCCTCGGTGGTCGCGCTCTCCTGGGTGCTGCTCGCCTCGCTGCTGCCGATGTTCCTGCTGGCACCGTTCCTGCAACGGGCCGCCGTGGTCGGGCCGTGGTGGCGCGGCCTGCCGTCGATCTCGCTGGTGGGCTGGTCACTGCTGAACTTCGTGGTGATCACCGTGGCCAGCGCGCTGTGCTGGAGCGTCCCCGGCTGGTGGACGGTGCCGGTCGCCCTGCTCGCCGGGGCGGCCAACGGGCTGCTCTGGGAACGCACCGTGCACGTCGCCGTGCTGGCCCCCCGGGTGCGCTGGGCCCGGGTGCCGGTCACTCCGATCGCCGTCGCGCTGGCCCTCGCCGTCCCGCTGGCGATCCCGTTGCTGGTGCAGGTCGTCCCGGCCGGGGTGACGGTCGAGCAGGTGGTGCTCGGGCAGCGGCTCCCGGCCGACGTACGGCACGCGGTGATCGTCCTCGCCGGCCACGGCTCCGCCTACGACGGGACCCCGCCCGTCGATGCGAACGTGGAACGGTTCTCCTACCGGGGGCTGGGCGGTGACGGCCGCCCGCTGCCGTACCGGCCGGTGGACACCAACCGGTCGCTGGAGAGCGGTGCCATCCTGCTGGAGACGCAGGTGGACCGGTTGCACCGGCGTACCGGCCGCCCGGTGGCCCTGATCGGGGAGAGCGAGGGGGCGTTGCTGGGCCGCACCTATCTCGCGCAGCGCCCGCACGCGGCGGTGGACACGCTGGTCATGTTCAGCCCGTTGATCAACGCCGGTCGTGCGTACTACCCGCCCGCCGGGGCGGCCCACGGGTGGGGAGTGGCCACCGGCTCGCAGTTGCGTGCCCTGCTCGGGGCGGTAGCGCTGTTAGGGGTCGCCGAGGCCGGCCCGGACGATCCGTTCATCAGGTCCCTGTTGGACAACGCGCCCTTCTACCGTAACCAGCTGATGTGCCCGGTGCCGGGCGTGCGGATGCTGGCCTTCCTGCCGACCACCACGGCCACCGAGGCACCTCCGGGCGACTACACCGGTATCCCGGTGTTCCAGATGCCCGGGGTGCACGGCGGACTGCTGGGCCGGTCACTGGTCCAGGACCGTCTGATCCACTTCCTCGCCGGGGTGCCGGAGAGCCGGATGCGTGGGGAGTACCCGCTGCTCCAGCAGCTCGGTGCGGGCTGGCAGGCGCCCCCGCTGGCGATCCGGATCAACCCGGCCTGGAACGACGTCCGGCAGCCGGACCCGTCCTTCACCGGGAAGGTCTGTCAGCCGTCCTGACCCGCGCGTCGTCCCGGTTGCCGCGCCGGTGCCGGACGACCAGCCGGAGGGCGGCCAGGACCAGCCCCACCACGATCAACGCCTCGATCGGGTGGTACGGCGCGAACAGCACGTGGACGACGACGACCGCCGCGCCGACCACCAGGGCCGCCGTCCGCCACCGGCGTCGACCGAACGCGGTGGCCAGACCGGTGGCCACCAGCAGCACCCCGCTCGCCACGTGCAGCCAGGCCCAGTTGGTGAGGTCGTAGAAGACCAGTCCGTCGGCGTGTAGCGAGACGTAGACGTCGCCACTGTCGACGTCGCCGATCCCGGACAGCACGTCGAAGAGGCCCGCGCCGACCAGCAGGCCACCGGCGAGCAGCAGCGACCGGTCCGGCTGTCGTGTCGTCACCGCGCCCTCCCTCCCCTCCCAGGCTAGGGCCGGCGGGGCACGCCGTCCGGCGATCACCGGCGCTGCCCGTCGACCGGCCACTGTCCGCCTGGTGAACCCGCGGGTAACCGAGGGGCCCCGGTGTCCGGCCTGAGGTCTACGCTTGCCAGGTGACTGTGGGGCAGCAGGCTAGGGGCAGCGCAGGCAGCGCGGGCCGGCGCCGGTCGAGGCGCGACGAGATCCTGGAGATCGCGGTCGGGCTCTTCGCCGCCCGTGGCTACCACGGGGTCTCCATGGACGACATCGGTGCGGCGGCCGGGGTGACCGGCCCGGCCCTCTACCACCACTTCGCCGGCAAGGAGGCGATGCTGGCCGCCGCGCTGATCCCGGTCAGCGAGGGGCTGCTCGACGGCGGCCGGGACCGGGCCGCCGGCCGTCCCGGCGACCCGCGCGGTGCGCTGGAGTCGCTGATCGACTTCCACGTCGACTTCGCGCTGGCCAACCCGGCCGTGATCGCCCTGCACCTGCACGAGCTGGACCGCCTCCCGGACGAGCCGCGCCGCCGCATCCGCAAGCTCCAACGGTTGTACGTGGAGGAGTGGGTGACCGTGCTGACCGCACTGCACCCCGGGCTGCCCGACGGTGAGGCGCGGGTGCTGGCACACGCCGCGTTCGGCCTGATGAACTCCACCCCGTTCCTCGGCGGTGAGGTGGACCGGCGGCGTCGGGCGGCGCTGCTGCGGGCCGCCGCGCTGGCCGCCCTGCTGGCCGAGACCGACTCCTGACCGGAGCACCCCTCTCCTGCCCGGGCCACCCCCGACACTCCTGCCCGGGTCGTGGCCGACGGCCCGATCGTGGTTTCCTGGCATCCGTCCGCACCCCTGGACGTCGAGCAACCGTCCCCACCCTGGACGCTGGAGGAAACATGATCGAGTCGCTGTTGGTCGCCAACCGGGGCGAGATCGCCCGCCGGATCATCCGTACCGCGAAGCGGCTCGGCATCCGTGCGATCGCGGTGCACTCGGAGGCCGACGCGGACCTGCCGTTCGTGGTCGAGGCCGACGAGGCGGTGTGCGTGGGACCGGCGAACCCGGCCCAGAGCTACCGCAACGTGGAGGCGATCCTCGCCGCCGCCGATTCCACCGGCGCGCAGGCGGTCCACCCCGGTTACGGCTTCCTGTCGGAGAACGCCGACTTCGCCCGTACCGTGCAGGCCCGTGGGTTGATCTGGGTCGGGCCCGGCGCGGACGCGATCACCGCGATGGGTGACAAGATCAACGCGCGGAACCTGATGGCGGCGGCCGGGGTGCCGGTCGCGCCCGGCACCACCGAACCGGCCGCCGACCTGGCAGCGGCGGTCGCCGCCGGCACGGAGATCGGCTACCCGGTGATGGTCAAGGCCGCCGCCGGTGGTGGCGGGATGGGCATGCAGGTGGCCGCCGACGAGGCCGAGCTGCGCACCGGGTACGACAAGGTCCGCGCGTTCGCCGAGCGGATGTTCGGCGACGGCTCGGTGCTGATCGAACGCTACTTTCCCCGGGTGCGTCACGTCGAGGTGCAGATCCTCGGCCTGGCCGACGGCCGGGTGGTGGCACTCGGCGAGCGGGAATGCTCGGTGCAGCGGCGCAACCAGAAGCTGGTCGAGGAGTCCCCCTCCCCGGCGGTGTCACCGGAGCTGCGGGCCCGGTTCCTGGCCGCCGCCGTGCGGGCCGGCGAGGCGGTCGGCTACCGCAACGCGGGCACCGTCGAGTGCCTGCTCGACCCCGCCACGCAGGAGTTCTTCTTCCTGGAGATGAACACCCGGCTCCAGGTGGAGCACCCGGTGACCGAGCTGGTCTACGGCCTCGACCTGGTCGAGGAACAGCTGCGGGTGGCGGCCGGCCTGCCGCCGACCTTCGACCCGGACGCGCTGGCCCCGCGCGGGCACGCGATCGAGCTGCGGATCAACGCGGAGGACCCGTTGCGTTTCCTGCCCGGCCCCGGCGTCATCGGCACCTGGGTGGAGCCGACCGGTGCGGGGGTACGCGTCGACTCCGGCTACGTCGCCGGCAACACGGTCACCCCGTTCTACGACAGCCTGCTGGCCAAGCTCGTCGTCAGCGGGGCGGACCGGGCCGAGGCGATCGAGCGGGCCCGGACGGCGGTGGCCGACTTCGCGCTGGCCGGCCCGAAGAACAACCTGCCCTTCTTCACCGAGCTGTTGACCAACGAGGAGTTCGTCTCCGGCGACTACGACACGGGCATCGTCGGCCGGATGCGCTGACCGGCGGCGGGCCTGACCTGTCCGGCCCGGTCAGGTCAGGCCCGCCGGATGCCGCCCGGCGGGTACGGCAGGGGCGTCGGCCGGTGCGTCGGGGTGCCGACGACGTCGAGGCGGGGCGTCACCGGGTCGATCCGGGGTGCGCGGTGCCGGCCGGCCGGGGCGTCGTTGGTCGGGGCCGGGCCGGCGGGGAAGTGCCCCGGGTTGCGGTCCTTGCGGGCCAGCCCGTCGAGCAGGGCCGCCTCCCGTCCCGGCGGGTCCGCCGGGTGGTTGCCCCGATCGGGCAGCCGGTGCGGGTGACCCTTCGGGGCGGTCCGGTTCGCGGCCTTGAGGGTGGCGCGGAGCAGGTCGTTCTCGGCTTCCCGGGCGGCCAGCGTGCGCCGCAGCACGGCGTTCTCCGAGCGGAGCTGGGCGATGATCCGGCCGGCGTCGCCCGTGACGGCCGCCCCGTCGGGGGTGGTCGCCTGGTGCCCGGGGCGGTACGGTTCGGTCCGGGCGTCGGTCGGTCGGCGATCCGTCGGCGGCTCACCCCGGGCCGCCTCGTAGAGCCGCTCGAAACGGCTCAGGGTGGCCGCCCGGTCGGCAGCCGGGACGGTGCACTCGACCACCATCACCACGGTCTGCCACGGCGGGCCCTTCGTCTCGGTGGTGAAGTGCCGGGACAGCCGCTTGCGCCAGGTGTCCCGGTCCCGGCCCGGCCGGTTCCGGCAGATCCGTTCGGCCAGCCTGCTCCAGGTGTCGACCGTCCCGATCTCCGGGGCCCGTTCGACCAGGTCACGGACCGCCAGGGCGTACTCGGCCACCGCCGGCGACCCGTACCGGGCCGTGTAGCCGGCGGCCAGGTGCTCGCGTGGGACGAGCCAGTGCCGCTGGTGCCGGCCCCGGGCCGGGGACGGCGTGCTGGTGTGGGTGGCCATGGGCGGACCTTTCGTGCGGGGCTGTCTGACGCGGGAAGGTATTCGTACCCTCCATCCGCAAATCGTGAGCGTCCCGGCCTGTGTCCGTGGTCAGTTTCTGGCCGGGTGGTTGTCCGGGTAGCACCGGACGCCGTCCGGGTTGGACGGTCCCGGTCCCGAGCCGGCGGTCGGTGTCCCGTAAACGTCGTCGTACGGTCCACTTTGGCCGCCCACCCCGGGACTGCCCGGCCAGAACGGCGTACGGGCGTGGCCCGGCCCGTCGTTGGGCCCGTCGTGCGACCGGCTCCGCCGTCACACGCTCGCCGACAGTCGGCCGGCACACGCACGGTGGAGCCGGACACGTCACCCGGCGGTGGAGACGCCATCGCCGGTCAGGTGGCCTGGGAGCGGAGAACATGGGAAGCGGAAGACTGACCGACGGCGCGCGCCCGCGCCCCGACCGTCGTCGGCTGGGCCGGAGCCTGCGGTCGATGTCACTGTTCGTCGAGGGCGCGGTGGCGATGGCCCTGGTCCTGGGCCGGGAGGACGCGGCGGCCTCGGCGGGCGCGGTCGCGGCGGTGTTGCGCAGCGCCGCCGAGGTGGTGGAGGGGTCGTCGGGCCGGTGATCTCGGCCCGACAGCCGGGGTGGCGTGGCGGCGGTGGGCGGCGTGGTGGTTCCCTGGAGGGACCACCGGTCGTCCGGCGTCGCCGGTCGTCGTTCCCACGAGGGGCGGCGGCCCGGGACGACCCCCCGGCGACCCGATGTCACAGCGAGGTGACCATGAGTCAGATGCCAGCGGCGGTGTCGATCCGGGAGGTCGGGCCGCGCGACGGGCTCCAGAACGAGGAGCCGATCCCCACCGGGGCCAAGGTGCGGCTGCTCGACGCGCTCTCCGGCACCGGGGTCCGCCGGATCGAGGCGGTGTCGTTCGTGCACCCCAGGGCGATCCCGCAGATGGCCGACGCCGACGAGGTGTGGCGGCAGGCCGGGAAGGTCGACGGGGTGCGCTACTCGGCGCTGGTGCCCAACACCCGGGGTGCCGAGCGGGCCCTGGCCGCCGGTTTCACCGAGATCGAGGTGGTGGTCTCGGCCAGCGACACGCACAACCGGCGCAACGTCAACCGCTCCACCGACGAGTCGCTCGACGACATCGCCGAGCTGATCGACCTGCTGCACGGGGCGGGCGCGCGGGCCGAGGTGATCGTGGCGACCAGCTTCGGCTGCCCGTACGAGGGGGACGTCGACCCGGGGCGGGTCGCCGGGATCGTCGAGCGGGTGGTCCGCGACGGCGCCGACCGGGTCGCGTTCGGCGACACCACCGGCATGGGTACGCCCCGACGGGTCCGGGAGTTGGTCACCGCCGTCCGCGACCGGGAGCCGGACGTGCCGGTGCTGCTGCACTTCCACAACACCCGGGGCACCGCGCTGGCGAACCTGCTGACCGCCCTGGAGCTGGGGATCACCGAGTTCGACGCCAGCGTCGGTGGCCTGGGCGGCTGCCCGTACGCGCCGGGGGCGAGCGGGAACCTGGCGACCGAGGAGGCGGTGCACATGCTGCACGACATGGGCGTCGACACCGGCATCGACCTGGACGCGCTGATCGGGGTCGCCGAGTTGGCCGAGGAACTGCTCGGCAAGCGGCTGCCGTCGGGGGTGCTGCGGGCCGGTCCGCGTACCCGGCTGACCGCCCGGCCCTGACCGGGTCGGCCGGGACGGATCGGCCCGACGACGCGGGAGGGGCCGGCGTGGTGCCGGCCCCTCCGTCGGGTCGCTTCGCGGGTCAGCCCACGCTGAGCAGGCCCGGCCAGCTGTCCTTGAAGACCTGGCTGCCGGTGCTGCTGCGGCGGTCGTTGGCGCTGAGGGTGCCGGCGAACAGGCTGCTGACCCGGTTCGCCTCGGTGGTGCTCGGGTACGGGTTGGTGCAGCTGGTGCCGGCGCTGCCGCCCGACATCAGGATCGAGCAGTTGCCGTTGTAGTTGTCGGGCAGGCCGAGGATGTGCCCGATCTCGTGGGTCATGATGCGCAGCGGGCTGTACTGGGCGGCCTGCTGGGTGTCGATGTAGACCCGCCCGTTGCCGAGGCTGGTGCGCTGGGCGTACGAGCCGCCGCCGGTGATCTGGTAGATCCGCAGGTTGGTGCCGCAGTTCGCGGTGAGCGTCAGGTTGGTGGTGGCGTTGTTCCAGATCGAGGCGGCCTGGTTGGCGATGCCCGCGTAGCTGGGCGCCTGGCTGGTGTTGTAGCAGATGGTCATCGCGGCGGAGGCGGGCGCGGGGTTGGCGACCGTGAGGCCGAGGGTCGCCGTCGCCGTCGCCAGGGCGGCGACGGCGAGGCGCTTGATGCGTGAGTTCATGACTCACTCCAATCCGGAGGGGGTGTCTGGAGCGTAGTCACATCGATAGTTGAGTATCAATATCCAGAGCGGAAGTCGGTCGGGTGGTCGGGCGGGGGCCGGATGCGCTAGCCTAACGATCGTTCAGGCTGGTCGGCGCGTCCACGACGCCGACGGCGCGTGTGGCGGTCGGGCGCGTCCACGGGGCGCGGGCGAGGGGGTCGGCGTGACGCTCGACGGTGCGGCACTGGAGCAGCTGCGCAAGCGCGCCCGCTCCGGCGGGGCCGACAAATACCATGCGGCGAACGCCGGCAAGGGCAAGCTCTTCGCCCGGGAGCGGGTCGCCATCCTGGTCGACGAGGGCTCGTTCGTCGAGGACGGCCTCTATGCCAACGCGCTGGCCGAGGGGCTGCCCGCCGACGGCGTGGTCACCGGCACCGCCACCATCGACGGCCGGCCGGTCTGCCTGATGGCCAACGACTCCACGGTCAAGGCCGGCAGCTGGGGCGCGCGCACCGTCGAGAAGATCATCCGGATCATCGAGCGGGCCTACTCGACAGGCGTGCCGATGGTCTACCTGGTCGACTCGGCCGGCGCCCGGATCACCGACCAGGTCGACCTCTTCCCCGGCCCCCGCGGCGCCGGCAAGATCTTCTGGAACCAGGTCCGCGCCTCCGGGGCGATCCCGCAGGTCTGCGCGTTGTTCGGGCCGAGCGCCGCCGGTGGGGCGTACATCCCGGCGTTCTGCGACGTGGTGGCCATGGTCGAGGGCAACGCCAGCATGTACCTCGGCTCCGACCGGATGGTCGAGATGGTCACCGGGGAGAAGACCACCCTGGAAGCGATGGGTGGGGCCCGGGTGCACTGCGCCGAGTCCGGCGTCGGGCACTTCCTGTGCAAGACCGAGGCCGACGCGCTCGACGTGGTGCGGGACTACCTGTCCTACCTGCCGTCGAACTGGCAGCAGCAACCGCCGGCCGCGCCGGCCGTCGCCGCGCCCGCCAAGGCCGACCTGGCCGCGCTGGTGCCGGCCAGCGAGCGGCAGGCGTTCGACATGCGTCGGTACGTCAAGGGCCTGCTCGACGACGGCTCGTTCTTCGAGATCCAGGCACTCTGGGCCAGGGAGCTGACCATCGGGTTCGGCCGGCTGAACGGCGAGGTCGTCGGCGTGGTCGGCAACAACTCGATGTTCAAGGGCGGGGTGCTCTTCGTCGACTCGGCCGACAAGGCGACCCGGTTCGTGCAGCTCTGCGACGCGTTCAACGTGCCGCTGCTGTTCCTGAGCGACGTGCCCGGGTTCATGGTCGGCAGCGTGGTGGAGAAGCAGGGCATCATCCGGCACGGGGCCAAGATGATCACCGCGATCTCCGAGGCGACCGTACCCAAGATCTGTGTGGTGGTGCGCAAGGCGTACGGCGCGGGCCTGTACGCGATGGCCGGCCCCGGCTTCGAGCCGGACGCGACGATCGCCCTGCCCACCGCGAAGATCGCGGTGATGGGTGCCGAGGCGGCCGTCAACGCCGTCTACGCCAACAAGATCGCCGCGATCCCCGACGAGGCCGAGCGGGCCGCGTTCGTCGCCGCCAGGCGGGCCGAGTACGAGCGGGACATCGACGTGGTACGGCTCGCCAGTGAGCTGGTGATCGACACGATCGTCGAACCGCACGAGCTGCGCGCCGAACTGGTCCGCCGGTTCACCGCCGCCCGCAGCAAGGACCGGCACTTCTCCCGCCGCCGGCACGGTGTCACCCCGGTCTGACCGACCGCCGCCGGTGACCCGCCTGACCGGTCGGCACCGGACCGCCGCCCGGTCACTGCCCGCCGGGCCACCGCCACCACCGTCGACCGGGACCGACCGGTCGTCCAGCCGATCCGCCGTCCCCGGCGTCACGAGCGTCCGGGGGAGGCAGCCGCACAGGAGGAACCGATGGACTTCCGGCTCAGCGAGGAGCACGAGGCGCTGCGGGAGAGCGTGCGGGACTTCGCCCGCGACGCCGTCGCCCCGGTGATCGCCGAACACTACGAGCGGCACACCTTCCCGTACGAGATCGTCCGGCAGATGGGCAAGATGGGGCTGTTCGGTCTGCCCTTCCCCGAGGAGCACGGCGGCATGGGCGGCGACTACTTCGCGCTCTGCCTGGCCCTGGAGGAGCTGGCCCGGGTCGACTCCAGCGTGGCGATCACCCTGGAGGCGGCGGTCTCCCTCGGCGCGATGCCGATCCACCGGTTCGGCACCGACGAACAGAAGGCCCGGTGGCTGCCGAAGCTGCTCAGCGGCGAGGCACTCGCGGGATTCGGGCTCACCGAGCCGGGCACCGGCTCGGACGCGGGCGGCACCCAGACGCGGGCCGTCCTGGACGGCGACGAGTGGGTGATCAACGGGTCGAAGGCGTTCATCACCAACTCGGGCACCGACATCACCGCCCTGGTCACCGTCACCGCGGTCACCGGCACCAACCCGGACGGCTCGAAGGAGCTGTCCACCATCATCGTGCCGTCGGGGACCCCCGGCTTCACCGTCGCACCCGGGTACTCGAAGGTGGGGTGGAACGCCTCGGACACCCACGAGCTGACCTTCGACGACTGCCGGGTGCCGGCCGGGAACCTGCTCGGCGCGCGGGGTCGGGGCTTCGCCCAGTTCCTGCGGATCCTCGACGAGGGGCGGATCGCCATCGCAGCCCTGGCCGTCGGCCTCGCCCAGGGCTGCGTCGACGAGTCGGTGAAGTACGCGAAGGAGCGCCAGGCGTTCGGCCAGCCGATCGGCAACTACCAGGCCATCCAGTTCAAGATCGCCGACATGGAGCTGAAGGCGCACACCGCCCGGCTGGCCTACTACGACGCCGCCGCGCGGATGCTCGCCGGTGAGCCGTTCAAGCGGCAGGCGGCGATCGCCAAGCTGCACGCCAGCACCGTCGCGGTGGACAACGCCCGGGAGGCCACCCAGATCCACGGCGGCTACGGCTTCATGAACGAGTACCCGGTGGCCCGGTTCTGGCGGGACTCCAAGATCCTGGAGATCGGGGAGGGCACCTCCGAGGTGCAGCGGATGATCATCGCCCGCGACCTGGGCATGTGACCGTACCGCCCGGGCGGGTGGGGCACCGCGCGGCGACAGCGGTTTGTCGGGTATCCGCAGCCCTTCGTCAGTAGGCCGACGAAGGGCTGCCCGGCGTCGTATCCCGACCGTACCCTTCCTGCCCATGACCCCGGATCATGATCACTCGCCCGGCGTGGGTGGTCGTACCCCGATCGGGGAGCTGGTGCGGTCCCACCGCCTGGCCGCCGGTCTCACCCAGGTCGACCTGGCGCAGCGGGCCGGGGTCGGCGTGCGGACGGTCCGTGACCTGGAACGCGGCCGGTCGCACCGGCCGCAACGCACCACCACCGAGCTGATCGCCGGGGCGCTCGGCCTGACCGGCCAGGCGCGGGCCGGCTTCCTGGCCAGCGCCCGTGGCCAGGCCCTCCCCGCCCCGACCGCCCCGGGTGGCGGCGGCCCGCCGCACCGACCGGTCGTCGGCACCGTCCTGCGGGACCTCGACCTGCCGGGTACGCCGATGGCGCTCCCCCCGGCGGTCGAGCTGATCGGCCGGGAACGGGAGCTGACCGAGCTGACCGGGCTGCTCACCGGCGACGGCTGGCCCCCGGTGCTGAGCCTGGTCGGCCTGGCCGGGGTGGGCAAGACCGCGCTCGCCCTGGCCGTGGCGCACGCGGTGGCGCACGCCCACCCCGGCGGGGTGGCCGGCGTGCTGGTCGGCACCGGCTCCGACGGCAACGACGTGCTCTCCGCGGCCTGCGCGGTGCTCGGCGCGGCCCGGCTCGCCGAGTTGGCCGCCCGGCTCCGGGGCCGCCCGGCGCTGCTGCTGGTCGACGCGGTCGAGCGGGCCCCCGACCCGGTGGCCGAGGTGCTGCACCTGCTCGTCGCGGCGGTACCCACCCTGCGGGTGGTGGTGACCGGACGACACCCGGTCGGCCTCCCCGGTGAACTCGTCCGCCCGGTGGCCCCGCTGGAGGTGCCCCCGGCCGACGTGGTCGACCCGGACGAGCTGGCCCGCTGGCCGGCGGCGGCCCTGTTCACCACCCGACTGACCCGGGTCCGCCCCGAACCGCCCGGCCCCGACGAGCTGCCCGCCCTCACCGCGCTGGTGCGTCGGCTCGACGGCCTGCCGTTGGCGATCGAGCTGATGGCGGCCCGTGGGCGGATCCTCGACCTGCCCGAACTGCTCGACCGGTACGGCGACCGGGTGCTCGACCTGGCCGGCCCGGAACTCGGCGGGCGGGGTTGGGAGGCCGCGCCGTCGGGTCGGGCCGGCGAACCGGCCCGCACGACGGTGGCGGTGACCCTGCGGGAGGCGGTGGCCACCAGCTACCGGCTGCTCGACGACGGGGAACAGGCCGCCCTGCGTCGACTCTCGGTCTTCGCCAACCGGTGGTCGGTGGAGCTGGCCGAGGAACTGCTCGCCGACGACGTCGACCCGGATCCGGCGACGGTGGTCGATCCGGTGCCCCTGCTCGACCGGCTGGTCGAGTTGGGCCTGCTCAGCGTCCGGGGTGCCGGGTCGCTGCGGTTCCGCCTGCTCGACGCGGTCCGCGAGTACGCCGTCGAGCAGGCCGCTGGCCGGGGGGAGTTGACCGCCGTACGACGCCGGCACGCGGTGGTGATCACCCGGCTGGTGACCCGTACCGCGCCGGATCTGGTCGGCGCGCGACAGCCCACAGCCGCCCGCCGGCTCGACGAGGCGACCGGGGACATCGGCGCGGCACTGGCCCACGCCGCCGGGGACGACCCGGTCACCGCGCTGCGGTTGGCGGCCCGACTGACCCGCTGGTGGCGGATGCGGGGGCGGGACGTCAGCGGTCGGCAGTGGCTGCGGCGGCTGCTCGCGGACCCGCGTACCGCCGATGCCGATCCGGTCCTGCGGGCGTGGGCGCTGCTCGGGGTGGCCCGGCTCGCCGCCGAGCACGGCGCTGCGGCACAGGAACTGCCCGCCGCCCGCGCCGCGCTCGTGGTGCTCGCCGGCCGGGCCGACGTGGCCGGTGAACTGACGGCACGGATCGTGCTCGGCACCCTGCTGGTCGCCACCGGGGGCTACGACGAGGCGGCCGAACAGGCGCACGCGGTGCTGACCCTGGCCACCCGGCACGGCCGGACCCGGGACATGGCCGTCGCCCAGCACCATCTGACCTGGCACGAGATCCGCCTCGGTGACCTGCCGGCCGCCCGACGTCGACTTGCCGCGGTGGACCGGCTGGCGGCCCAGTGCGGGGAGCCCCGGCTGCGCCTGCTGGCCCGCGCCGACCTGGCCGAGGTGGCCCGGTTGGAGGGCCGGCACGGCGACGCGGTGGAGCAGGGTCGGCGGGTGGTCGCCGCGTTGGTCGGGGTGGGGGACCCGGGGCACCGACGGCGGGTGCTCGGCACGGTGGGCCTGGCGCTGGCCCGGTCTGGCCGGGTGGACGAGGCGGCCGAGGTCCTGGCCGAGCTGCGCTGCGACGGTCGTCCGGGGCCGTCCGGGACCCGGACGGCGGCGGAAGCGGGGACGGTGGTGGGTCGTCCGGCCGGGGGTGGGCCGGTCCGGGCGGAGGAGGGGGTGTGCGCGTTGATCGAGGGCACGGTGGCGCTGCACCGGGGGGACCGGGAGCTGGCTGCGGAGTGGTTCGCGGTGGCGGTCGCCGCCGGGGAGCTCGGTCAGGACCGACGGGACGTGATCGAGGCGCTGGTCGGGCTGGCCGCGAGCACCGGTTCCGCCGAGGTGCGGCAGCGGTTGGCGCAGGTGTGCCGGCGCAGCGGCATCCGGCTGCTGCCGGAGGAGGAGAACCTGCTGGCCTAGGTGCGGGAAAGCCCGTCGGTCGAGGCGCGGGAACGCCCGTCGGTCGAGGCGCGGGGGTGGCGCGAGCGAACAAGCCCCCTGGTCAAACCCCTCGCTCAATCGCTCGCGCCGGCACCCCCCGGTGCTCCCCCCGCGTGATGAAGGCTAGCCAGCCGGGACATCCGATTTGTGGGGATCGGCGAGTGTGCGTCCGGTGGGTCGAACGGGTTCTGCCGCTTTTTCTGCCGGTGGGTCGGCCGGGCCCCTGCCGGCGGGTCAGCAGGCGGACGTCGGCTCGTCGGTGGGTGCCTGGTCGGTGCTGCCGGCGGTCGCCCCCGGGTGGACGGCGTCGCGTACCCGGCGCAGCCCGTCCAGCATCGCGGCCAGGGTCTCGGGTTCGAGCTGGCCGGTGAACCACTGCTCGATGATCCGCAGGTGACCCGGCAGGGTCTCGTCCAGCCGCTGCATGCCGGCCGGCGTGACCACCGCGTACGAGCTGCGCCGGTCGGACGGGCAGGCGCGACGGCGCAGCAGCCCGTCGCGTTCCATCCGGTCCACCACCCGGGTGACGCCGCTGGTGGACAGGGAGGTCTGGGCGGCGAGGTCGGTCATCCGCAGCTGGTTGCCCGGGGAGCGGGCCAGGCGCATCAGCACCTCGAACTCGACTGCGGAGACGTCGTGTTCCTCGTACTGCGCGGTGAACCGGGCGGTGAGCCCGGCGTGCGCCTCGACCAGGAGGCCGACGGCGGTGATCCGGGGGTCGTCGAACACGTTTTCGTTCACCAGGCCATCCTAACAGTGCTTGACACGGGGAATATTGTTGCGGCTATAGTTGCTCAGGCAGTCGTTGGGCTACTAAACAATCTTCCCCGGAGGGCAGTTACATGACCAGCACCGAGTCGGTTACCCGCGACTGGGACGGCCTGACCATTCCCGCCGCCGGCACCTACCTGCTGGACGCCGCGCACAAGCGGGTGGGCTTCGTCGCCCGGCACATGATGGTCAGCAAGGTACGCGGCGAGTTCGCCGACGCGACCGCCACCATCACCGTCGCCGAGGACCCGTTGCAGTCCGCGGTCACCGCCACCATCCAGGCGGCCAGCATCAACACCGCCCAGGCGGACCGGGACGGCCACCTGCGCAGCCCCGAGTTCCTCGACGTCGAGCAGTTCCCGACGCTGGAGTACCGCAGCACCGCCGTGAAGTCCCACGACGGCAACGAGTTCGTCCTGCTCGGTGACCTGACCATCAAGGGTGTCACCCGTCAGGTCGAGCTGGAGGTCGAGTTCGAGGGCGTCGGCCGCACCCCGTTCGGCACCGACGTGTTCGGCTTCACCGCCAGCACCGAGATCGACCGTGAGGAATTCGGCCTGACCTGGAACGTCGCCCTGGAGACCGGTGGCGTGCTGGTCGGCAAGAAGATCAAGATCGAGATCGAGGGCGAGGCCATCCGGCAGGCCTGAGCCACCCCGTCCTCGCGCCCCCGCTCTCCACGAGCGGGGGCGCGACGCGTACGGGTGTGGATTGTCACTGACCGGCGACGGCGCTCCCGGTGCCGGGGCGACGGCGGCGGGGTAGAGAAGGCGGCAAGCGCATACCCGGTGGGCACTGGCCCCGGCGCGTGGGCGCTCTTACCGTTGTGGTTCACACTGCGCACCGGGACGCTCACCGTCCCGGGCGTCTCACGCCGGGAGGAAACAATGGGTAGGGACGTCGAGCAGGGCGCCTTCTCCCGGGAGGACCGGATCCGCTACCGGCAGAAGGTACGGCGGTGCCTGGACGTCTTCGCGTTGATGCTCGACGACTTCGGCTTCGACGCCGACCGGCCGATGACCGGCCTGGAGATCGAACTCAACCTGATGGACCCGGACGCCGAACCGGCGATGCGCAACGACGAGATCCTCGCCGCGATCGCCGACCCGCTCTTCCAGACCGAGCTGGGACAGTTCAACCTGGAGCTGAACGCGGCACCCCGGCTGATCGAGGGGGCCGGGTTCGCCAACTACGAGACCGACCTGCGCAGCAGCCTGGACCGGGCCGACGAGCGGGCGGCCAAGTCGGACGCCCGGATCGTCATGGTCGGCATCCTGCCCACCCTGACCGAGCAGCACCTGGTGGCCGACAACCTCTCCACCAACGAGCGCTACCGGGTGCTCAACGACCAGATCGTCGGTGCCCGGGGCGAGGACATCGAGCTGGACATCCGGGGGGTGGAGCAGCTCCGTACGCACACCGACTCGATCGTCCCCGAGGCCGCCTGCACCAGCCTCCAGTTCCACCTCCAGGTGGCCCCGGACAGCTTCGCCGACTATTGGAACGCCTCCCAGGCCATCGCCGGTGTCCAGGTCGCGGTGGGCGCGAACTCGCCGTTCCTCTACGGCCGCCAACTGTGGGCCGAGACCCGGATCGCGCTGTTCCAGCAGGCCACCGACACCCGCCCGGACGAGCTGAAGGCCCAGGGGGTACGCCCCCGGGTGTGGTTCGGTGAACGCTGGATCACCTCGATCTTCGACCTGTTCGAGGAGAACGTCAGGTACTTCCCGCCACTGCTGCCGATCTGCGCCGACGAGGACCCGGTCGAGGTGCTGCACGGTGGCGGCGTCCCGCAGCTGTCCGAGCTGCGGTTGCACAACGGCACCGTCTACCGCTGGAACCGCCCGGTGTACGACATCATGAACGGCCGTCCGCACCTGCGGGTGGAGAACCGGGTCCTGCCGGCCGGCCCGACCGTGGTCGACATGCTGGCCAACGCCGCCTTCTACTTCGGGTTGGCGCGCGGGCTGGCCGAGTCGGACCGGCCGATCTGGAGCCAGCTCACCTTCAGCTCCGCCGAGGAGAACTTCCACGCCGCCGCCCGACGGGGCATGGACGCGGTGCTGCACTGGCCCCGGCTCGGCGAGGTGCCGGTCACCAAGCTGGTCCTCGACACCCTGCTGCCGAAGGCGGCCGTCGGGTTGGACCGGTTCGGTGTCGCCCCCACCGAGCGGGACCGCCTGCTCGGCATCATCGAGCAGCGCTGCCGTACCGGCCGCAACGGCGCGGTCTGGCAGACCGAGACGGTGTGGGCCGCGCAACGGCACCGCAACCTGGACCGCGACGCCGCGCTGCACCACATGGCCAACCGGTACGCCGAGCTGCAACGCAGTAACGAGCCGGTGCACACCTGGCCGGTCGGCTGATCCCCTTTTCCCGCCTGCCCTTTTCCGCCCCGCCCCACCCCTTCCGGTGCCCCGACGAGTCGGAGGGCCGGGAGAGACGCGGGTCGGAGAGGGCCGGGAGAGACGCGAGCCGGGAGAGGGCCGGCATCCGGGAAGGTCAGGGGGTGCGGCGTCCGGGGCGGGGCCTGGGCACGCCGGGCGGGTCCGCCGGCAGGCTGGCCGGCGACCCGGTGTCCTGCTCCGGAGACCCACTGGCCGGCAACCCGCCGGTCGGAGACCCACCGGCTGGCAGCCCACCGGCCGGCGGAGCCGTCGGGGCGGCCCGACCCCGGCGGACCGGCCGGGCCCGTCCCACCGCCGAGGGCGTCGGCTCCCCGACCGGGGTGTCGGTCGGGGTGGCCGGGGGGTCCGCCGGGGCGGCCGTGGGATCGGCACGTGTGTCCGGGTCGACACGGGCGTCCGGGTTGGCCTGAGCGCCCACGTCGGTGCGGGCACCCACGTCGGCGCGGGCGTCCTGGTTGGCCCGCGCGTGCTGGTCCGCAGGGGCGTCCAGGTCCGCAGGGGCGTCCACGTCGGCGCGGGTGTCCGAATCGGACGGTGGGACCGGATGGGTGTCGGCCGGCCGGTCGTCCAGCTCGCCGGTGCGGGGGTGCGGTACGGATGCCGTCCGCGCGGCGGCACGCCGCTCGGCCCGCTGGGCGAGCGAGGCCACCAGCACCGACCCGGCCGCCCCGACGATGACCGCGTACGGCGCGACGAGGTGGGCCGAGACCTGGGCCGGCGAGATCGTGGCCAGCCGGGGGACGGCGAGGAAGTAGGCGACGGCGACGAGCAGCGGGCCGGCGGCACCGGAGACCACCGCACCGAGTCGCAGCTCCGCCCTACGGGCGGCCCGCCGGGCGGCCAACGCGCCGATCAGCAGCGCCGAGCCGAGGGCGAGCAACGCTCCTGGCCAGTAGAGGTGGTCCCGCAACCAGAAGCGGGGGCTGTCCTGGGCGATCTGCCAGATGCCGAGTTGGGCGCTGGTCAGCCCCCGTCCGGCGAGCACCCCGTCGACGACGGAGACCACGGCCAGCAACCAGAGCCAGCCGACGGTGGCGGTCACGTTCGTCGCCGCGGCCCGGGAGTGCAGCGTCCACACCGCCACCACCAGCCCGATGAGTACGCCGACCCCGGCGTATCCGGCCGCGACGGTCTGCGGCGAGAAGGTGTCCGGCACGGAGGCGGCCCGGGACGGCACCGCGACCAGCAGCACGGTGATCAACGCGCCGACCGCGCCCGCCACCGCGAGGGTGACCCGGTGCAGGGCACCGCCGGTCTCGACGTCCGTACCGCGTTCGTGCAGCCGCTGGGCGCAGACCGCCCCGCCGACGGTGGAGACGGCGGCGATCCAGGTCGCCCAGGCGAGACTGGCGAACCAGGACGGCTCGGTGGCCCCGACGTCGACCGGTGCCCAGTTGATGATGCCCAGGCCGTAGCCGAAGCCCAGTTGCGCGGCACCCACGCCGGCGGCGACGCCCACCGCCGTGAGCACCGATCCTCCCCAGCTCCGTCCCGCCATGCCGGGACTGTAGCGTCCCCTGGTCGGGGCGGCGAGTCGGACGAGCGGCGGAGCACGGCCGGTGACCGGTGGGCAGCGGCCGGTACCGTCTCGGGGACGAGGCGGGAGCGGCATGGACGACGAGTACACCGAACAGGACACTGCGGAACGCGACCGGCCCGGCCGGGGCAGGCTGCTGCTCGGCGGCACCCTGGCGACGGTGCTGCTGGCCGCCGTCGGTGGCACCGTCGGGTGGGTGCTGGCCGACCCCGGTACCCCCGACACGGGGGCCACCCCGGCGGCGGCGGGCCCCGGACCGGTGAGCCCGTCCGCCGCGCCGACCACCGCCCCGCCGACCACCGCGCGGGCCACGACGCCCCCGCCGCCGCCCGCCGCGACCAAGGGTGGCCTGACCGTGCCCCGGCTGGTCGGTCTCGATTTCGAGAAGGCGCGCGACGAACTGCACGACCGCAAGCTCGGCTGGCGGCTGGTCTTCGGCACCGGCTCCGGGCGGACGGTGGTCCGTACCGTGCCCGCCCAGGACACCTCGGTCCGGCCGGGCACCACGGTGCGGGTCGAGGTCAGCGGGCCGGCCCCCGAGGTCGAGGTGCCGGACCTGGTCGGCGAGGACTGTTCGGACGCGGCCGACGAGCTGGGTGACGTCGGCCTGTTCCCCCGGTATCCGACCGGGAACCGGGGCGAGGTCACCGCCCAGGTGCCGGCGGCCGACGCGACCGCGCACTGGAACGACGCGGTGGCGATCTCCTGCGGTGACGGTCCGACGCCGACGGCCGAGGCGACGCCGACGGGGTAGGGGGCGGGTCGTCGCGTCCATCCCGGTGGATGGTGCCTCCGACCGTTACGTTGGGGGCCGAGGGCCACGACCGTCTGGCCGGCCGGGGACACCGACCCCGGGTCCGGGGCCTACCGCCCGCCAGGTGGCGAGAGGACGTGCGATGAGCGACGACCGCCAGGAGCCACCCGCCGACGACGCGACCCGCCCGCTGCCACCGGCACGACCGGGGGCCGGTGGGCCGCCCGACGCCACCGCCCGGCAGGAGCCGGTGGACGCGACCCGTCCGTTGCCGCCGGTCGGTGGCGGGCCGGCCGGTTCGCCGGTGTGGTCCGGGCGGGCCGGGGTGCCACCGCCGCGTCCGGACGAGCCCCGGGAGCCGGCCGAGTGGTACGGCGAGGATCAGCGCGGCCGGCGCTGGTGGACGCCGATCCTGCTGGGCGTCCTCGGGTTGCTGCTGCTCGGGCTCGTCGGAGCAGGGATCTGGCTGGCCCTGCGGGCGGTGGATTCCCCGTCGGACGAGACACCGACCCCACCGCCGACCGCCCCGACCACGACCGCCCCGACCCGTGCCCCGACGACGAGCGCGCCGACCACCGCAGCGCCGACGACTCCGCCGACCACCCCGCCGACGACCGGCCCCGCCGCCATCGCGGTGCCACCCCTGGTCGGGCTCTCCCAGGAGACCGCGGAGAACCTGCTGGGTCGACTCGGCCTGTCCTCCCGGGTGCAGACGCGGGAGTCGGACCGGCCGGCCGGCACCGTCCTGTCCACCGACCCGGGGCAGGGTGAACTGGTGTCGCCGGGGGACGAGGTGACCCTGGTGGTGGCCGCCGAGCCGACGGCGTCGCCGACCGGGGCCGGCACCGCCACGCCGACGGCCAGCCCCACCGGGTGACGGTTCCGCCGCCGGCCCGGGTCGAAGTCCGTCGCCGCGCCACCCTGCCGTCTGGGGCCTACCGGGCCCGTCGGGGGCTCACCACATCCGGCGTCGGGTGCCCACCAGACCCAGACCGGCCAGGGAGATGGCCAGCCCGAGCAGACCGGAGTAGAAGAGCGACTGGGCGACGGTCTGCGGGTCGTCCGAGGGACGTCGGGGCTCGGTGAGCGTGGACGTGCCGCCGCCCACCCCCGACTGCGCGCCGTTCGGGTCGGCCATCGGTCCGGCGGCGGCGTCGGCCGGTCCGCCGTGGCCAGGGTCGCCCGGTTCGCGGGGGGCGGCGTCGGCCGGTCCGTCAGGGCCAGGGGCGGCCGGTTCGCGGGCGGCGGCGTCGGCCGGTGCTCCCGAACCTGCGTCGGCCGGTGCGGCGGAGCCGGGGTCGGTGGGCGCGGCGGGGTCGCCGGCCGGGAGGTCGCCCTGCCCGACCACGGTGATCTCGGGCGCCGGTACCGGCTCGGCGAGCCGGGTGGCCGATGTGGCCGGGTAGTGGGTCACCACCGCGACGGTGATGACCGCGCCGATCAGGGCGAGCAGTCCGAAGGCGTATCGGATACGGGACCTGTGGTGCCGCCGCGCGGCGGGCAGATTGACCATGGCCATCCCAGGTTCAGGGGCCGGAACGCGCGGGGTGGAGACGTTCGCCGGGGTGGGCGTACCGAGTCTATGGCGGCGGTACGCCCTCCGACCTGGTAATCGGGGAGTCAGCCCACCGCGATCGGTGCGCGGTTGACCGGCCGGCGCGAACGGGCGGGGTGCTGACGGGGCACGGTCGCCGCCCGGAGCTGGGTCAGTCCGGCCTGCTGGACGAAGATCGACCGGCGGCTGACGGCGTCTCCCGACGCGTTCAGCTGGTAGCCGTCAAGCCAGAGCCAACCGTCGTACGTCGGCCAGTCGAGCACCCGGATCACCCGGAAGGTGATCGGCCTGAGGAACTGCACGCTGGCGGCACGCGTCACGTGCAGAACGTCACCGGAGCGGGGAAGCACATGGGCTCCTGGGAGGGTATGGCCGGCGTCGCGGGCCGGCCGGTGCGGAACGGGGACGAGGTGCGGGTCCGGCGACGGGGTTGTGCCTCGCGGGCCGGTGCTCGATGTGGTGCTGGTCGGGCCGTACCCGCTGGTGGTGGATCGCCACCCGACCATCACCCGGCTGCTCACGGGTGTTACCGCTCCCACCGCCGCAGCCTCCGGGCGTGCAGCGGTGGGGTCATCAACCCGAGGCAGGCCTCGATGACACAACTGGTCCGGGGCGCCCGCCGGCCCGTCCGCTCCCCCGGCAATGATCACTCGGTGAGATCGGTCGAAAGCGGTGAGTTACTCGAACCATACGGACAGACTGCATCAGCGTCGTGCTAGATGCAAGTTGCACGTCGACTTTTGCCGATACGTGAGTGCGACACGTGAACCGGGCGCTTGATCACGCCGACTCCGGGGCGGCACACTGGACGCCGGTTCCGCCCGCCGCGGCCGGTCGGCGACCGGGCTCCACCCCTGCCGCGAACGATGCCCGCCGCCCACGGTCGCGCCCTTGGCGGTAATGGACGCGGGCGCGATCGACCGGAGGTAACCGGGTGGGCCCGAGGCACCAGCTTTCCCCGTCAACAGGACCCGGGGCGCCCCGATGAGCGAACGGCGGAGCCCGACCATCCGGCGTCGCCGGCTCGGGGCCGAGCTGCGCCGGCTGCGCGACGGTGCCGGGATCACCATAGAGGCGGTCGCCGAGCAGTTGGAGTGCTCCGCCTCCAAGGTCTCCCGGATCGAGACCGGTCACACCTCGGCGACCCCGCGTGACGTCCGGGACATGCTCCGCATCTACGGGGTGGTGGGCGCGGAGAGCGAAGAGCTGGTGCAGATCGCCCGCGAGGCGCGGCAGAAGGGCTGGTGGCACCCCTACAGCACGGTGCTCGTCGGGGCGTACGTCGGCCTGGAGGCGGCGGCCGGTTCCATCCGGGCGTACGAACAGCAGGTCGTGCCCGGTCTGCTGGAGACCGAGGAGTACGCCAGTGCGATGATCCAGGCGGCCCGTCCGGACATCTCTCCCGATCAGGTGCAACAACGGGTGCGTGTCCGATTGGGCCGTCAGTCGTTGTTGACCCAGGACGATCCGGTCGATCTGTGGGTGGTGCTCGATGAGGCGGTGTTGAGTCGGCCGGTGGGCGGCGACGCGGTGATGCGTGGTCAGCTCAGACGGCTGGTGGAGGTGGCCGAACTGCCGAACGTGACGCTGCAGATCCTGCCCTTCGAGGTGGGAGCGCACGCCGGCATGGACGGGACCTTCACGATTCTCGGTTTCCCCGACTCGGTTGATCCGGATGTCGTGTACGCGGAGAACGCCACGGGTGGGCTCTTCCTGGAGAAGAGCGACGAGCTACAGAAGTACAACTTCATCTTCGATCAGATTCAGGCAGCGGCCAGGCGACCGGAGGAGTCCATCGCACACATCGCAGAACTGGCAGAGGAGCCGTTGTGGAAATGGCGACCAAGAGGTTCCCCGAGGACCTGACGCAGGCGACCTGGTTCAAGAGCTCAAAAAGTGGGCCGAACTGTGACAACTGCGTCGAGGTAGCTTACGTGATCGGGGCGGTCGGGGTGCGGGACTCGAAGGACAAGACAGGTCCCGCCCTCGTATTCGCCCCCGGGGAATGGAACGCCTTCGTCGCCGACGCTCGGAACGGCGCGTTCGGCCAACACTGACCAACGCAGCGTGGCGTTGACCGCGGGTCGGTCGGGGGACACTCCCCGGCCGGCCCGTCGCCACTTGCGCCCCCGCATCGTTGAACCCCTCGGTACGGCGCTGGTCGATGACCCGCCACACGCGGCGGCAACCAAGCGAGGCAGGCGAGAGCACATGACGACGATCGGTTCAGAAAACCTCACCCACGGCCCGGGCCGGGTCGAGCGCTTCGGCGGCAAGTACCGCAGCGCCCGCCGCGACACGATGCTCACCGAGGTGGGCGCCGGCGACACCGACTTCGATGACGACGGTGTCCTCGCACCCGAGCAGGCCGGGCCACCGATGACGTCGCTCGACCCGAACCCGCTCGCCGAGCCGTCGTTTCCCAGGGACACCTGGGAAACGACGGCACCCGAGTCGATGATCGACCACCCGCTGCTGCGTGGCCTGCTGCTGGAGTTGCCGCCCAAGGGGAGCGTACCGCCGCCCGGCTGGCTGGACCGGTGGTTCGAGGCGACCCGGGCGATCTTGGAACTGCTATACGTGCAGGGAGCCGGCCGCAGCCGGTGAGGCGGGCAGGCCGACCAGCGCGGGTCCGGTGCCCGGCAGCGTCCGCTCCGTGAGCCGGTTGTGCCGCAGGCCGTGGCGTACCCCGATGGCGAGGACGGCCAACCCGCCGAAGGTGAGCGCGACCCCGGTGACCCCGTTGCCGGCACCCAGGTCCAGCCCGGCGGCGGTGAGCAGCCCCGGCACGGTGGCCAGCGCGGTCACCTGCACCGGTAGACCGACCAGCGGGTGCCCGGCGGCGGCCCGCAGACCGTACGGCGCGGGCGTCTCCGGCGCGGCGGCGAACGCGCCCGCGCCCGCCCGCAACCGGCGGACCCGGCGCACCGTGCAGACCGCCACCGCGAGCGCCGGCACCGCCACCAGTGGGAGCTGCCCGGCGGCCCGGTCGACCGGGGTGTCCCCACCGCTGACCGTGCCGGCGACCAGCACCGTCGCGGTCAGTGCGAGCCCGGCCACGGAGAGGGCGAGCAGCCATCCGGTACGCCGTCGCAGCGCGCGGGCCCGATCCAGCCGGGGGAGGCCGTCCGCCACGACGCCGGCGGCGAGCCAGACGGCGGCGATCGACAGCAACACGATGAGATGCCCATCCATGGACACAGCCTTGCCCACAACGGCGGGCGGCGAATCCGGGACGAGCCCCTGTTCCCACCCCGGAGCATCCCGTAGGGGTGGCCGTGTCCCGGCCGGTCGGCCCAGCGGCACGGAACCGACCGGGTCGTCGTACCGGCCGGTCGTCCGCAGTGGACGGATCAGACCGCGAAGGTGGCCGGCCGCTCGGTGGCCGGGGCCGGCGGACGGGCCTTCCACAGGCCGGTCTTCTGGCCGGCGAGGCGGGTCAGGTAGGCGGGGTTGAGGATGACGTACCGCCGCCAGAGCCGCTTCGGCTCCAGGCCGAGCCGCCAGAACCACTCCAGGCCGGCCCGCTGCATCCACGGCGGCGGCTGCCGGAGCAGGCCGGCGTGGTAGTCGAAGGCCGCGCCGACGGCCATCAGCGGCATGTCCAGCAGGGGCCGCATCGCGTACGTGAAGACCTCCTGGCGGGGGCAGCCCAGGCCGACCAGGACCAACCGGGCACCGCTGGCCCGGATCCGGTCGGCGATCTCGACGTCCTCGCCGGGCTGCACCGCGCGGAACTTCGACGGCTCCACCCCGGCGATCTTGAGGGCCGGGAACATCCGCTCCAGCGCCGGGATCAGCTTCGCCAGGGTCTCCTCGGTCGAGCCGTACAGGTAGACCGGCAGGCCCTCGTCGGCGAAGCGGCGCAGCACGTGCAGGGTCAGCGTCGGGCCGTAGACCCGGTCGGCCAGGCCGGCGTGGTGCAGCAGGTTGAGCGCCCAGCGCACCGGCTGGCCGTCCGGGGTGACCACGTCGAAGGAGTTGAGCCGGGCGTTGTGCGCCGGGTCGAGCACCCCGGTCATCACCCCGTGCACGGCCAGCGCGGTCAGCGCCAACGGCCGGCGGTCCCGGGCCGCCGCGACGACCTGCTCGGTGGCCGAGGCGTAGTCGGTGGCGTCGACCAGGACGCCGAGGACGTTGCGCTTGCCCTGTGCGGTCATGCTCCCGGCACCCACTTGTCGACGTTGGCCTGGTAGATCTCCCGCATGATCATGGGTACGTCGTAGACCTGCTTCCAGCCCGGGTAGTCGGCCTGGAACGCCTCGTTCGAGCCGATCCACCACTTGTGGTCGCCGATCCGGTTCGCATCGACGTACTCGGTGATCATCTCCTGGCCGGTGATCTGCTCGGCCAGGGCGAACGCCTCCCGGTTGGAGGTGTTGGAGTGCCGGCCGCCACCGAGGTTGTAGACCGCCGCCGAGCGGGGCGCCCGGAAGAACGCCTCGAACGCCGACACCACGTCGGAGCTGTGGATGGCGTCGCGCACCTGCTTGCCCTGATAGCCGAAGATCTTGTAGGTGCGGCGCTCCATGTTGGCCCGCATCACGTACCCGAGGAAGCCGTGCAGCTCGGTCGCGGAGTGCGCCGGGCCGGTCAGCGTGCCACCCCGGAAGCAGGCCGTGCGCATGTCGAAGTAGCGGCCGTACTCCTGCACCATCACGTCCGCGGCGACCTTGGAGGCCCCGAAGACCGAGTGCAGGCAGGCGTCGATCGACATGTCCTCGCGGATGCCCTGCTCGTACGGGTGGCCCGACTCGATCTCCCAGCGGGTCTCCTGCTCCACCAGCGGCAGGCTGTTGGGGCGGTCCCCGTAGACCTTGTTGGTCGAGCAGTGGATCACCGGCGCCTCGATGCAGTGCTCCCGCACGTTCTGTAGGACGTTGAGGGTGCCACCGGCGTTGACGTCGAAGTCGGTGAACGGGTCCCGTACCGCCCAGTCGTGCGACGGCTGGGCGGCGGTGTGGATCACCACGGCGATGTCCCGGCCGTACCGGGCGAAGAGCTTGCCGAGGGTGTCCCGGTCGCGGATGTCGATGCTGTGGTGCGCGTACGCCGACCCCAGCTCGTCGGTCAGCCGCCGGACGTTCCACGCGGTCGAGGCCTCGGCGCCGAAGAACTCCTGCCGCATGTCGTTGTCGATGCCGACCACGTCCAGACCGAGCCCGGCGAAGTGCCGGACCGCCTCGGAACCGATCAGACCGCCCGACCCGGTCACCAACGCGACACTCACACGACACCCCTGGTCAAAGGTAGGAGGCTGGAAAAACCACCGGAGCATAGCCTGACGTCCGGTACGCCCCGATACGAAGTGAGGGCCCCGCGACTGCGGAGCCCTCGTCTGGTGGTGGGGATGGGGGGAGTTGAACCCCCACGTCCTTTCGGACACACGGACCTGAACCGTGCGCGTCTGCCATTCCGCCACATCCCCGTGGCACGACCGTCGAACGCGGTAGTGCGCGTCGACTCCGCCGTCTCCGGCGGGCCGGCAACATGCTACCCGGTCCTGCGGTCTCGCCTCGACCGGTTACCGTTCCTGCGAGCGGTCACCCTTCGTGGCGGACGAAAGAGTAGCACGGGCCTGGGGGCCGCTCCGAACGGGCCGCCGCGCGGTGGCCGAGCGGCGCGCGAGCTGCGCGCGCGCCGTCCAGATACCATCATGTCCTCGGGACCCGAGGAGGAGCCGGTGAGCGTGCTGCAACGCTTCGAGAAGCGTCTGGAAGGCCTGGTCGAAGGGGCCTTCGCCAAGGTCTTCAAAGGGGTGGTCCACCCCGTGGAGATCCTCAACGCCATGCAGCGGGAGGCCGAGGCGCACAAGGCCATCCTCGCTGGTGGCCGCACCCTGGTGCCCAACCGCTACGTGATCGATCTCTCCCCGTACGACCACAGTCGGTTGGCGCCGTACGCCGCTGCGTTGGCCCAGGAGCTGGCCCAGTCTCAGGCGGAGTTCATCGGTGAGCAGGCGTGGACGGTCTACGGCGACGTGATCGTCGAGGTCGAGCGGGGCGAGGGGCTGGACACCGGCATGTTCCGGGTCACCGCTGAGGTCTACACCGGCGGCGAGGTCGCCCCGGTGTCCTCCCCGGGCGGCTACGACCCCGGCCCGCCGGCCTACCCGGCGTACGACCAGGGCGGCGGCTACGGCCCGCCGCCCGGCCACGGCGGTGGCGGCGCGCGCAACGTCCGGCTGGTCTCGGGCGACGGCCGCACCTATCCGTTGCAGATGGGCTCGACCGTGATCGGCCGGGGCGACCAGGCCAACCTGCGCCTGCCCGACGTCGGGATCTCCCGACGGCACGCCCGGCTGGACTTCGACGGCGGCCAGGTGGTGCTGACCGACCTCGGGTCCACCAACGGGACCATGGTCAACGGCCAGCGGGTCTCGGCGGTCGCCCTCAACCCGGGCGACATGATCCAGCTCGGCACCACGACGCTGACCTTCCGCGTGGACGGCTGACCCGCCTTGCCGGAACTCGTCATCACCGTCGCCCGGTTCGGGTTCCTCATCCTGCTGTGGATCTTCGTGTTCACGGTGGTGGGTGTCATCCGTCGGGATCTGTTCGCCGGTGCCCGGTCGGGCCGGCTGGTGGCCGCGCCGCGGGGGGTCGGCGCCTCGACCCAGCAGCAGGCGGCGAAACCGGCGAAGGCGAAGCGGGGCCGGGCGGCCCACCAGTTGGTGGTCACCGCCGGCCAGCTCGCCGGCACCCGGATCACCCTCGGCGAAGCGCAGATCACCATCGGTCGGGCCGAGGACTCCACCCTCGTCATCACCGACGACTACGCCTCCGCCCGGCACGCCCGGCTGGTGCCCCGGGACGGTCAGTGGTTCGTCGAGGATCTCGGCTCGACTAACGGCACGTACCTCGATCGCGCTAAGGTCACCGGACCAACCCCCGTCCCCCTCGGCGTGCCGATCCGTATCGGCCGCACCTCTCTCGAATTACGGCCATGACTCTGACCCTGCGCTATGCGGCCCACAGCGACCGCGGTCTGATCCGAGACGGAAACCAGGACTCCGTCTACGCCGGGCCGCGGCTCCTCGCCGTCGCCGACGGCATGGGCGGCATGGCCGCCGGTGACGTCGCCAGCAACATCGTCATCGGTGCCATGGCGCCGCTCGACGAGGACGTCCCGGGGGACGCGCTCGTCGACGCGCTGCGATCGGCCGTGGGCACCGCCAACCAGCAGCTCCGCGACACCGTGGACGCCAACCCGCAGCTGGAGGGGATGGGCACCACGCTCACCGCGACCCTCTTCTCGGGCAGCAAGCTCGGCATGGTCCACATCGGCGACTCGCGTGCCTACCTCCTGCGCAACGGCGAGTTCGCCCAGATCACCAAGGACGACACCTACGTCCAGATGCTCGTCGACGAGGGACGGATCAGCGCGGAGGAGGCGAGCAGCCACCCCCAGCGCTCGCTGCTCACCCGCGCCCTCGACGGCCGGGACATCGACCCGGAATACAGCGTCCGGCAGGTGCTGCCCGGGGACCGCTACCTGATCTGCAGCGACGGCCTCTCCGGTGTGGTGAGCGCGGAGACCATCGGCGACAGCCTCCGGGAGTACACCGACCCGCAGCAGTGCGTCGAGCGGCTGGTGCAGCTGGCCCTGCGCGGCGGCGGCCCGGACAACATCACCGTGATCATCGCGGACGCCACCGACCAGGACATCGTCGAGGCGAGCCCGATCGTCGGCGGGGCCGCCGCCCGGGACCGGGGGATGGCCACCGCGGCCGACGACTCCACCCCGGCGGCCCGCGCGTCGGCGCTGGCCGCCCCGCGACCGCCCGCCCCGGAGGAACCCGCCGCCAACCGGGACGACGACCCGGAGCGCCCCCGCCGGCCGCTGCGTACCGTGGCGATGCTGGCGGCCCTGCTGGTCATCCTCGGTGGTGGCCTCTTCGCCGGCTGGAGCTACACCCAGCGGCAGTATTACGTCGGGGCGACCGACAACGGGCAGCTCGCGGTCTTCCGGGGGGTCCCCGGCCAGGTCGCCGGCCTCGACCTGTCCAGCGTGAACTCGACCAGCCAGGCCAAGCTCGACGACCTGACCCTGGCCGCCCAGGAGCAGGTCAAGCAGGGCATCCAGGCCAAGAGCCGGCCGGACGCGCTGCGCCGGTTGGCCGAGCTGACCAGCGAGGACCCGGGCAACCCGAACCTGAAGCCGGTCTGCCCGCCGGTTCCCTCCCTCGTCACCGGCTCCCCGGTGCCGGCGAACTCAACGGTGCCGCCGAGCCCCGGGGCGACCAGCCCCGGCGCGACCGGCGTGCCGATCGTCACCGGCACCCCCACGCCGCCCACCACACCCGACGCCTCGGCCTCCGACGCGGTTCCGCCGGCCGGAGACCCGGCGGGCTGCCGGTCGCCCGAGTGACCGCCGGCTGAGATCCGAGGGACACCTTCTTGACCGCAGCGGCCCAGCCGGTAGTCTCGCCCGCCACGACGGGCGAGCGGCCCGGCGTACGTATGGCGCGGTCCCGGCGTAACGCCGAACTGTCCCTGCTGGCGCTGGCGATGGTGCTGGTGGCCGCGTACGGGGCGATCGTCGAGGCGAACCTGCTCGACACCGTCACCCGCGACTTCTGGATGCCGGCCGCCGCGCTGGGGCTGGTCTTCTTCGGTATGCACCTGGTGATCAGGTGGTTGGCACCGTTCGCCGATCCTGCCCTGCTACCGGCGGTGGCCCTGCTCAACGGCATCGGGGTGGGCTTCCTGCGTCGCCTCGACCTGGGCAAGGCCGCTCCCGCCGACCGGGAGACGCTGGCCATCTTCGCCGGCACCGGTGGCCGCCAGCTGGCCTGGACGCTGGCCGCGGTGATCCTGGCCGCCGGGCTGCTGGTGGTGATGCGCGACCACCGGGCGGTCTCCCGGTACGCGTACACGCTGGGGTTGGCCGGCATCGTGCTGGTGATGATCCCGGCGGTGCTGCCCGGCCGGTTCTCCGAGATCAACGGCGCGAAGCTGTGGATCCGGGTCGGTGGGTTCAGCATCCAGCCCGGTGAGTTCGCCAAGCTCGCACTGCTTGTCTTCTTCGCCTACTACCTGGTCCGCAAGCGTGAGGTGCTGTCGCTGGCCAGCCGCCGCGTCCTCGGCATCGACTTCCCGCGTGGCCGGGATCTCGGCCCGGTGGTCGGGGTCTGGCTGATCAGCCTGCTGGTCCTGGTCTTCGAGAAGGACCTCGGCACGTCGCTGCTCTACTTCGGCATGTTCGTGGTGACGCTCTACATCGCCACCGAACGGGTCAGTTGGCTGCTGATCGGTCTCGTCCTCTTCTTCGGCGGCGCCTACCTCGCGTACGTGCTCGGTGGCACTGTGGGTGGGCCGTTCGCCAACTTCTACACCCGCGCGGAGATCTGGCTCGACCCGTTCGCCGAGCCGTACGACCGGGGTTACCAGCTGGTGCAGGGGCTGCTCGGCCTGGGCAGCGGTGGCCTGTTCGGGTCCGGGCCGGGTGCCGGGGAGCCGCTGGAGATCCCCGAGGTGCAGAACGACTTCATCTTCGCCGGCATCGGTGAGGAGATCGGCCTGTTCGGGTTGACCGCGCTGCTGGTGGTCTACCTGCTCGTCGTCGAGCGGGGGCTGCGGGCCGGGCTGGCGGTGCGGGACTCGTTCGGCAAGCTGGTCGCCGGTGGTCTCGCCTTCACCCTGGGGCTCCAGGTCTTCGTGATCGTCGGCGGGATCAGCAAGCTCATTCCGCTGACCGGTCAGACCACCCCGTTCCTGTCCGCAGGTGGCTCGTCGCTGATGGCGAACTGGCTGCTCATCGCGGTGCTGCTGCGTATCTCCGACGCCGCCCGGCGGCCGGTGGCCCAGGGTGGCGGCCCGGCGGCCCGGCCGGGTGGCGGCCCGCCGGAACAGCTGCACGGTGCTCCCACGGAGGTGATCCGCCCGTGAACGCGCCCCTGCGCCGCGTCGGCGTCGTCGTCATGGTCCTGTTCGGTCTGCTCTTCGCCAACCTGAACTGGATCCAGGCCTACAAGGCGGACGAATACCGCAACAGCGACTACAACGGCCGGGTCCAGGTGGCCGAGTACGAGCGCCGGCGGGGCAACATCGAGGCCGGCGGCACCGCCGTGGCCACCAGCAAGGAGACCGGCGGCAAGCTGAAGTTCCAGCGCAGCTACCCGGCGGGGACGAAGTACGCCCACGTGCTCGGCTACAAGCCGGTCAACCTGGGTGACACCGGCATCGAACGGCTGGAGAACGACTTCCTCGCCGGCACCAGCGACGCCCTGCTCGGCAACCGGATCAAGGACATGTTCACCGGCGACGAGAGCGGCGGCGGCAACGTGCTGCTGAGCATCTCGAAGCGGGCCCAGGACACCGCCTACGAACAGTTGCGCAACAACCGCAACGGGGTGAAGAAGGGCGCGGCCATCGCCATCGACCCGCGTACCGGTGCGGTGCAGGCGCTGGTCTCGATGCCCAGCTTCGACCCGAACCCGCTGGTCGACCACGACACCAACGTGGCCTCCGCGGCCTACAACAAGTACGAGCAGGACCCGGACGGCCCGCTGAAGAACCGGGCGCTGTCGGAGGTGCTGCCGCCCGGCTCCACCTTCAAGATCGTGATAGCCGCCGCCGCCCTGGAGAACGGGGTCGGCAAGGACACCGAGATCCCGGCCGGTCCCAGCTGGACCCCGCCGACCTCGGGCACGCCGATCCGCAACGCCGCCCCGTCGATCTGCCCGGAGGCGCAGGTCACCCTGATGGACGCGGTCACCGAGTCGTGCAACACCGGCTTCGCCCAGCTCGGCGTGAAGCTCGGCGCGGACACGGTGAAGGAGAAGGCCCGGCAGTTCGGCTTCGAGCAGGACGACCTCACCGTCGGGCAGCTCGGCGAGGGGGGCCTGCCGGTGGCGGCCAGCCGGACCGGCGACATGCAGAACCCCGACGGCGGCACCGACCCCGCCGCGCTGGCGCAGTCCTCGATCGGCCAGAACAACGTCCGGATGACCCCGCTCCAGGGGGCGCTGATCGCCGGTTCGGTCGCCAACAAGGGCCGGCAGATGCGTCCCTACCTGGTCAAGCAGCTCCTCGGGCCGGACCGCACCACCAGCTACTACAACGCCCAGCCCCGGGAGCTGCGCCAGCCGGTCAGCGGTCAGGTCGCCGACGACCTGCGGGACATGATGGTCAGCGTGGTCAAGAACGGCACCGGCAGCTCGGCGGACATCGACGGCTACACCGTCGGCGGCAAGACCGGCACCGCCCAGTCCGCCCCGGACCGGCCCGACCACGGCTGGTTCATCGGCTTCGCGCTGGACAAGAACGGCAACGCCGTCTCCGCGGTCTGCGTGGAGCTGGAGCAGGCCGGCAGCGGCGGCAGCGCCGAGGCGGCCCGGATCGGCGGCAAGATCATGCAGGCGGCCATCGCCGATGCGGGGGGCCGCTGACATGCTCAGCCCCGGGGTGCAGCTCGGCAACCGTTACCGTCTCGACGAGCGGATCGCCAGCGGCGGCATGGGCGACGTGTGGCGCGGCACCGACCAGGTGCTGGGCCGTACGGTCGCGGTGAAGAGCCTGCTCCCGGCGCTGCTCGACGAGCCCGGCTTCGCCGAACGGTTCCGGGGCGAGGCGCGCACCATGGCCACCATCAACCACCCCGGCGTGGTCGACGTCTACGACTTCGGCAGCGACCAGGAGATCGCCTTCCTGGTGATGGAGTACGTCGAGGGCGACGCCCTGTCGGCGACGCTCAGCCGGGTCGGCCGGCTCACCCCGGCCCGGACGATGGCGCTGCTCGCCCAGGCCGCCGACGCGTTGCACGCCGCCCACGAGAAGGGCATCGTGCACCGGGACGTCAAGCCGGGCAACCTGCTCGTCCGGCCCAACGGGACGCTGGTGCTGACCGACTTCGGCATCGCCCGGTCCGAGCTGGTCGGTCAGCTCACCGCCGCCGGATCGGTGCTCGGCACCGCCTCGTACATCTCCCCCGAGCAGGCCACCGGCGCGGTGGCCACCCCCGCCTCCGACGTGTACGCCCTCGGTGTCGTGGCCTACCAGTGCCTGGCCGGTCGGCGACCCTTCGAAGGCGACAACCCCCTCGAAATCGCCATGCGGCACGTCCGGGACACTCCCCGGGCCCTGCCCGGGGACATCCCGCCGCAGGTCAAGGCGATCGTGGAGCGGGCCATGGCCAAGGAGCCCGGCCACCGCTGGCCGAGCGCCGCCGCCCTGGCCGCCGTTGCCCGGCAGGCCAAGCAGGTCCTCTCCCAGCAGGCCCGAGCGGGGGGCGGACATCCCGGCCCGGTGTCCGGTGGTCCGGTGTCCGGTGGTCCGGTCTCGGGTGGCCCGGTCTCCGGGGCGGCGCCGGCCTCCCCCGCCGGCCCGATGGCCCGGGCCCAGGTGCCCGCCGTACCCCGGCAGCAGCCGGCGGCGCTGGCCCACCAGCACCGTCCGCCGGTCAGCGGGCAGGCCCGTCCGCCGGTCGGTGGGCAGTCCCGGCCACCCGTCAGCGGTCAGGCCAGGCCGCCGGTAGCCGCCCGGCACCCGCAGCCACCGGTGGCGCAGCAGCGCCCGCCGGTCCAGGCCACCCCGATGACCCGGCCCTATCCGCAGCAGCCCCGGGGCGCGGCGGCAGTCCCGTCGGCCCCGCTGCGTGTCGACCGACCCATGGGGTACGCCCGGCAGCCGCTCCCACCCCCGGCCCCGCCACAGCGTTCCCGGTCCGGCATGGTGACCCTGGCGATTCTGCTGGCGGTACTGGTGCTGGTCTGTTCCGGGGTGCTCGCCTACGCGGCGCGACAGCGGACCAGCGCCGGTGATCCCAGCGCGCCCCAGATGACGTCCGGCGCGCTGAGTGCCTTCGGACGCGACGATCCGGCCGGGACGTCGTACCGTCGGGTGGTACGGCTCGAACCGGGTGCCGGCGAGACGACGACGAGCGAAGGACGACGAACGCGATGACAGCCCAGGCCCGCCTGCTCGGTGGCAGGTACCAGGTCGGCGAGCTGCTCGGTTACGGTGGCATGGCCGAGGTGCACCGCGGCCGGGACCTCCGGCTCGGTCGGGACGTCGCGATCAAGATGCTCCGGACAGACCTGGCCAGGGACGCCACCTTCCAGATGCGGTTCCGCCGCGAGGCGCAGAACGCCGCCTCGCTGAACCACCCGGCGATCGTCGCCGTCTACGACACCGGCGAGGAGACCGCCCCGACCGGCGAGACCCTTCCGTTCATCGTGATGGAGTTCGTGAACGGGCGGACCCTCAAGGAGGTCCTCGGCGTCGAGGGGCGGCTCCAGCCGCGCCGGGCGTTGGAGATCTGCGCCGACATGTGCGCGGCCCTGGAGTTCAGCCACCGGCACGGGATCATCCACCGGGACATCAAGCCCGGCAACGTGATGCTGACCCAGACCGGTCAGGTCAAGGTGATGGACTTCGGCATCGCCCGTGCCCTGGCCAGCGGTGCCACCACGATGACCCAGACCAGCGCGGTGATCGGCACGGCCCAGTACCTCTCCCCGGAGCAGGCGCGCGGCGAGGCCGTCGACGCCCGCTCCGACGTGTACGCCGCCGGCTGCGTGCTGTTCGAGCTGGTCTGCGGTCATCCGCCGTTCGTCGGCGACAGCCCGGTCAGCGTGGCGTACCAGCACGTGCGGGAGGCCCCGCCGACGCCCAGCGACATCAACCCGGACGTGACCCCGGCGATCGACGCGATCGTGCTGAAGGCGCTGTCCAAGAACCCGCTCAACCGCTACCAGAGCGCCGGTGAGATGCGGGCCGACCTGCTCCGTGCCGCCGCCGGCCGGCCGGTGATGGCGACCCCGGTGATGAGCCAGGACGAGACCACCCCGATGGCGGCGGCTGCGGCCGGTTACCCGACGCAGATGGTCGGTCAGCAGACCCGGCACATCCCGGCCCGGGTCGGTGACCCGCAGCGGCGCAAGAGTTCCGCCTGGGTGATCGCGGCGTTCGCGGCGGTCGGGGTGCTGGCGGTGATCGCCCTGGTCGCGGCCCTGCTGATGAACGGCGACGAGACCAAGACGAGCCCGGTGCCCAACCTGGCGGGCAAGACGCAGGACGCCGCCTTCACCGAGATCCGCAACGCCGGCCTGGTGCCGGCGACCGGTGACCAGGTCTTCGACAGCACCTGCAAGGTGGGTACGGTCGCCCGGCAGGACCCGCCGGCCGGCACCCCGCTGGCCGAGAACCGTCAGGTGACGGTGAACATCTGCGGCGGCAAGCCCGAGGTCAGCATCCCGACCGGCCTCAAGGGCAGCAAGGTCGACAGCGCGCAGGCTCGCCTGAAGGACGCGAAGTTCGTCGTCACCGTCGTGGACAAGGACAGCGAGGAGAACGAGGACATCGTCCTCGACGTGTCCCCGCCCGAGGGGGAGAAGGTGCCGGAGGGCACCAAGGTCACCCTGACCGTCTCCCGGGGCAACGTCCGTGAGGTGCCGAACGTCAAGGACCTCAGCCAGGCGGAAGCCATCCGGGCCATCGAGAACGCCGGTTTCAGGGCCAACCCCGAACTCGGCTCGGAGGTGCCGGCGGACGAGGCCGGCAAGGTGCAGAGCCAGAACCCGAAGGCCGGCACCAAGAAGACGAAGGGGAGCACGGTCACCATCGTGGTGAGCGTGCCGGAGGTGACCGAGCCGCCGACCCCGCCGACCCCGACCACGCCGGTGCCGACCACCACACCGCCCGGTGACGGCACCGGGGGCGGGTTCCCGCTGCCGCCCACCCCGCCGTTCCGGGTCGAGGACCAGTGACCCGTACCCTGCGATGACGTTCAGGCCCGGTCCGGTTGGACCGGGCCTGGCTCTTTCCGGCGGTGACCGACCGGCACCGGTCGGCGCGTGCCCCGGCGCTCGGGCGGCGTCGGCCGTGTCAGTTGGTGGCGAAGGCGGCCCGGCGGCGGGCGTCGACCTCGGCGGCCAGCTCCGGGGCGCGTTCCAGGGCCTCCGGGTGACCGCAGGCGGCGACCCAGTTCGCCAGCATCAGGTGGCCGCCCTCGGTGAGCACCGACTCCGGGTGGAACTGCACCCCCTCGATCGGCAGGGTCCGGTGCCGCATCGCCATCACCACACCGGACTCCGTCCAGCCGGTGACCTCCAGCTCGTCGGGGAGCGTCTCGGGGAGCACCGCCAGCGAGTGGTAGCGGGTGGCGGTGAACGGGTCCGGCAGGCCGGCCAGCACCCCGACGGAGTGGTGCCGCACCTCGGAGGTCTTGCCGTGCAGCAGCTCCGGTGCCCGGGTGACGGTCCCGCCGAACGCCTCACCGATCGCCTGGTGGCCGAGGCAGACGCCGAAGATCGGCAGCTCCCCGGCGTACCGGCGGATGACGTCGAGGCAGATGCCGGCGCGGTCCGGGCTGCCCGGCCCCGGCGAGAGCAGGACGCCCGCCGCGCCGACCCGGCCGACCTCGGCGACGTCGATCTCGTCGTTGCGTCGGACCTCGCACTCCACCCCGAGCTGGCCCAGGTACTGCACGAGGTTGAACACGAAGGAGTCGTAGTTGTCGATCACGAGGACACGCATGGGCTCACTGGTCCGGAGAGGGGGCGGGTGGGGTGTTGTTGCGGTCGGTGTCGTACGGCAGGTCGTGCCCGTCGCCGGCCGGCGCGTCGGGATCGACGGCGGAGTCGCCGCCCGGGTTGCCGGAGTCCTGGGTCACCTGGACGTCGTCGAAGGGCAGCAGCGGCTCGGCCCAGGGGAAGATCACATACCAGAGCAGCGCCACCGTCGCGGTGGCGAGCAGCACCGATCCGATGAGCTTGCCGGGCAGCCCGAAGGGCAGCTTGCGCCAGATGAACGAGTACACCGTGGTCAGCCTCGCAGTTCCGGCGGTGGGCCCTCGGACTTGGGCTGCGCGCGGTCGAGCTCGGCGTGGACGATCAGCCGCTGGTAGTTGTCGAATTTGGGGTTGCAGGTGGTCAGGGTGAGCAGTTTGCGGGTGGCCTTCGCGTTCGGCTCGCCCGGCACCGGAGCGACGACCTCTACCTGGTCGGGGCGGACGATCCGGGTCTGGTAGACCTTGTAGACGTACCAGTCCTGCTTGCCCTCCAGCAGGATCGCGTCTCCGGTCTTCAGCTCGTCCAGCCGCCAGAAGGTGGCCCGGTTGCGGTGCCCGGCCACGGAGAAGTTGCCCACCTCGCCGGGGAGCGCGCTCTTCGGGTAGTGGCCGGGGGCGTACCGGATGTCCTCCTGGGTGACGCCCTCGACGACCACCCAGTTCTTGTCGAGGCTGGGGATGTAGAGCCCGGCGATGGGCTTGCCCTCGGCGGGGGCGACCTGCTTGGCCGGGGTGCTCGGGCTGACCGTCGGGTCGCCGGTCGGGCCCCACGCCTGTTCCAGTTGCTTGTTGAGTTTGCTCTGGTGGGCGTCGACGAGGGCGGACTTGCCCCAGATCTCGTACCCGGCGAACAGGAGCACCACCAGTCCGAAGGTGATCAGCACTTCGCCGCTGACCCGTACCCCGGTGCGCAGCCGTGAGCCGAAGCTGGGCCGGGTCAGCTCCGAGTAGACGCTCTTGTAGCCCTCCCCGGTCTGTTCCGGGCGCAGCTGCACGACCCGCTCACCCCGCCGGGGCGGGGGTGGTGGCGGGGCGGGCTCGCCGGAGCCGGGGTGTTCGGGGGCGGGCGGCACCGCCCCCATCAGGGCGGTGGAGTCCAGCGCCGGGTTGTTCGGTCGGGCCGGCACCACCGGCAGCAGCGCCGTGGCCGCCGGGTCCGCCGGGTGGTCCGGTCCCGGCCGGCCGCGCTCCACCGGCCCGTTCCCGGGTACGCCCCGACCGTGGCCCGTGCCGGGGGCGGGGCCGCCCGGCCAGGCGGGTGGCGGTTGGCGTGCCGGGAGCACGGGGGTGGGCCAGGGGCCGGTGGGTTCCGGGCGGGCCGGCTCGGTGCGGGTGGCGGCGGGCGGCGTGGACCGGTCGACCCTGGGGAGGAACGCGGTCGGCTCGTCGTGCTGGTCGCCGCCGTGCGGACCCCCGCCCTGCCGGGTCATCGCGGCACCGTCGCCGATCGCAGCGCCGTGGAGTCCTCGAACGCGGGCACGGTGACGGAGCCGACGTGCTCGGAGTAGCCGAGCTGGTAGTGGTCGACCGCCTGCTTGAACAACCCGACTCCCTGCGAGCCGGCGAGGGCCTGCTGGAGGGCAGCGGGATCGCCGATTGCTACGATCTTGAATGGTGGCGAGTACACCCGGCCGTGCAGCAGCAGGGTGTTACCGACGCAGCGTACCGCGCTGGTGGAGAGCACGCGGACGTTCATGATGGACATGGCCTCCGCGCCTCCGGCCCAGAGCGCGTTGACCACGGCCTGCACGTCACCCTGGTGGACGACGAGGTCGTCGTTGGTGGCGCCCTTGGGTAGGGTGCCGTCGTTGCGGCGGGGGGCGTCGTTCAACTCGACCGTCACCCCGGAGCCGGTGAGCGCGGTGAAGCCGGCCGCCTGTTGGAGGCCCTGGGCGCGGTCCCGCTGCTCCTTGATCGGTGCGTCGGTGTCGGCCAGGGTCTCGGTCTCGCCCTCCACGTCGGCGCGCAGCCGGGCGGCCCGCAGCTCGCTGGCGGCCACCTGCTCCCGGCGGTCCTCGATCAGCTGGGTGAGCTGGGGCCGGCGGTCCTCCCGCAGGGCGGTGCCGCCCGCCGTGGTCGCCGTGGTGGTGAAGAGCAGTCCGGCGGCGGCGGCGATCAGTGGCACGCCGATCGACCAGCCCGGTCGGCGCTGCCGGGGGCGGCGGGGCAGGAAGGCGGCGACCGCCCGGCGCATGGCCTTCTGCCAGGACGCCGCACCGGATGTGTACTCCACCCTGCGTTCCTCTCCCGTCGTCTGGTGACGCCCGTCACGGTGCGGATCGGGTCGTCGACGGCGCGTCGACCCGACCGAATCCGGTCACCGTGGGCACCGGATCGACCCCATTCATGGCCTGAACCGGCCTTCCGGACTACGCTAGCTGTCGAACATTATTGGCCATGGACCGTCGCCCCCGCGCCCGGTTGTCAGGCCGGACGAGGTCGTCACCCCTCTGGAGAGCGTCGTGCCCAAGTCTCAGGTCCGTAAGAAGAAGGTGTACACCCCGCCGACGGACGTCCGTCCGACGACGACCGCGGCGACGCGCAAGCCTAGCCCGGTGTGGCTGCCGGTGACCGCTGTCGCGTTGATCGTCGGCGGCATCGGCTGGCTGGTGGTCTACTACCTCTCCGAGCAGGAGTATCCGGTCGCCTCGTGGGGCTACTGGAACCTCGCGGTCGGTTTCGGCGCGATGGTGGGTTCCCTGGTGCTGCTCTCCCGCTGGCGTTGAGCCCGGCGCTGCGGCGCCCTCCACGACACGACCCAGGTCATCGCGTACGCCCCCAGCCCGGCGCTTCGGCGTCGGGCCCCCTATGGTGTCCGCAGGGCGGCGTGGCCTGGTGCGAGAAGATTCACGTTACCGTCGGGTAACTTTCGCGTAGGCTGCACCGCATGACCGAGCGGAGCGAGGTCGTCGACCGGTCCGGTCGGGGGTGCGGCGGCGGCAGGCCGGGCACCTCCTGAACCGGCCCCGGCCGCCGCGCCGCTCGCCAGGCAGCAGACCGGGAGGCCAACTCGATGGGCAGCGTCCAGATCGTCACCACGGTCCTCGCCGCCGCCATCACCGCGGTGGCGGTGTGGCTCGCGGTGCGTGCGGTGCGGAAGATGGTGGCCGTCATCCGGCTGGGGCAACCCGCGCCGGAGCGGTTCACCGACAAGGGCACCCGGGCGAAGACCATGCTGGTCGAGACGGCCGGCCACACCCGAATGCTCAGGTGGGGCGTGGTGGGGGCCGCGCACTGGTTCGTGATGGTCGGCTTCATCGTGCTGTCACTGCTCGTGCTGGAGGCGTACTTCGAGGTCGTCTCGTCGACCGGCGGGCTGCCGCTGATCGGTGGCCTCGCCGTGTACGGCCTGGTCACCGAGGTGATCGCGGTGCTCGGCACGGTCGGCATCGCAGTGCTGATCGCGATCCGGATCCGCAACCGGCCGACCCGGCCGGGTGGGCGCTCCCGGTTCACCGGCTCCACCATGTGGCAGGGCTACTTCGTCGAGGCGGTCGTCCTCGCCGTGCTGGTCATGGGGTTCGTGATCCGGGGCTTCAAGGTCGCCACCGACCACTTCGAGTACCCGCTCTGGGCCACCCCGGTCAGCCACGCCGTCGGCGCGCTGCTGCCCGCCTGGCCGGCCGGCGTGAGCATCGCCGCCCTCATCAAGATCGTCATCTCGATGACCTGGCTGATCGTCATCGCGCTGAACGTGACGATGGGCGTCGCCTGGCACCGCTTCCTGGCGTTCTTCAACATCTTCTTCAAGCGCGAGCCGGACCGGCCGGCCGGCTCCGGGCTCGGCCCGCTGCGGCCGATGACGAGCCAGGGCAAGCCGCTCGACTTCGAGGAGGCCGACCCCGAGAAGGACCAGTTCGGCGTCGCCCAGGTCGAGCAGTTCACCTGGAAGGGGCTGCTCGACTTCAGCACCTGCACCGAGTGCGGGCGCTGCCAGTCGCAGTGCCCGGCCTGGAACACCGGCAAGCCGCTGTCGCCCAAGCTGCTCGTGCTCAGCCTCCGCGACCACGCGTACGCCAAGGCGCCCTACCTGCTGGCCGGGGGCGGCAAGGACCTGACCGGCGAGGAGAAGGCCACCGCGGCGCAGCTCGCCCACCTCGACGTGCTCACCCTCGCCGAGGCCGACAAGCCGTTGATCGGTGACGCCGAGGCCGGCGGTGTGATCGACCCGGACGTGCTGTGGTCCTGCACCACCTGCGGGGCCTGCGTCGAGCAGTGCCCGGTCGACATCGAGCACGTCGACCACATCGTCGACATGCGGCGCTACCAGGTGCTGATCGAGTCGAGCTTCCCGTCCGAGGCCGGCGTCATGCTGCGCAACCTGGAGAACAAGGGCAACCCGTGGGGTGCCCCGCAGAACACCCGCGAGGACTGGACCAAGGGCCTGAGCTTCCCGGTGCCCCGGGTCGGCGAGGTCGACGACTTCGAGTACCTGTTCTGGGTCGGCTGCGCCGGGGCGTTCGAGGACCGGGCCAAGAAGACCACCCGCGCGGTCGCCACCCTGCTCAACGAGGCGGGCGTCTCCTTCGCCATCCTCGGTGAGGGCGAGACCTGCTCCGGTGACCCGGCCCGCCGGATCGGCAACGAGTTCGTCTTCCAGATGCTCGCCCAGCAGAACGTCGAGACCCTCAACGAGGCGTTCGAGGGCCGGGACAAGACCAAGCGCAAGATCGTCGCCACCTGCCCGCACTGCTTCAACACCCTCGGCAACGAGTACGGCCAGCTCGGTGGCGAGTTCGAGGTGGTCCACCACACCCAGCTCCTGGCCCACCTGGTCAGCACCGGCAAGCTCACCCCGGTGCAGCCGGTCGACGGCGGCGTCACCTACCACGACCCCTGCTACCTGGGCCGGCACAACCGGGTCTTCGCGGCGCCCCGGGAGGTGCTCGGCAGCGCCGTCAACGGCGGTGGCAGCGCCGACGGCACCCTGATCGAGATGCCCCGCAACAGCGAGCGCTCCTTCTGCTGCGGCGCCGGCGGCGCCCGGATGTGGATGGAGGAGAAGATCGGCAAGCGGATCAACGTGGACCGGGTCGAGGAGGCCATGTCCACCGGGGCGCGCACGGTCGCCGTCGGCTGCCCGTTCTGCTCGACGATGCTCAACGACGGGGTGAACGGCAAGGGCGCCGGCGAGCAGGTCGAGGTGGTCGACGTGGCCAGCGTGCTGCTGCGCTCGGTCAAGCCGGACACCGCGCCGGGCGAGAAGGAGACCGCGCCGACCGCCGGCTGAGGTCGTACCCCCGCCGGGGCGGACGCACGACGGCGGCGGCACCCACCGGTGCCGCCGCCGCAGCGGTCGTCAGGACGTCGTGGTGGTGATGATGGCGGCCGTGGTGGTCACCGTGGTCGCCATCATGATCGCGGCCTGGGTCTCCTCGATCGCCTTCTTCGTCGCCGCGGACGCCCAGTCCCCGTCGGCGATCTCCGTGGTGCGGGCCTTGAGCCGCTCCTTGGGCAGCTCCCGGAAGAGCTTGCGGTCCAGCCCCACCGCCCGGGTCAGGCCGAGCAGCGCGGCCGTCCGGGCCTCCACCGGGCCGTCGGCGAGCAGCGCGTCGAGCATCCGCTGCCGGGCCGCCGTCTCCGCCGTCGGCTCCGCGCCGGTCGGCGACGGATAGCGGGTACGCGGAAAGACCAGCAGCACCCGGTCGGAGTCCCGGCGCAGCACCCCCGTGTCGACCAGACCCGACAGCACCCGGTCGGGCAGCCCCTTGGCCAGCCGGCTGATCCAGTCCTTGGGTCGGCGACGCTTGCCGTCGGCGGCCACCCGGGCGAGGGCGTCGTCGAGCACCGGCCGGCCGACCGGAGTCGGGTCGGTCACCGCCAGCCGGTCGTCGGCCACCTCGACCCGACCGGCGAGGGCCAGCTCCAGCAGGACCGCCCCGGACAGCCCGTAGTCGAGGTGGGGCCGGCCGAGCCGGTTCACCCCGGTGTCGTCGTAGGCGAGCAGGACCAGTTCGTCGGCGAGGGTGAGTGGTGCCATGCCGTCCACGCTAACCCGGTGGCGCGAGTCCCGCCGCTGGGCCGATCCGACGACGCCGGTGACGGTGAGCCACGCCCCGGTGACTGCGGGACGCGGTCGTGAAACAATCACGCCCATCGACTCTCTGCTGCTCGGTACGCTGTTGCCCCTGGTCGGCTTCGTGCTGCTGACCGCCGGCAACGCGTTCTTCGTTGCGGCCGAGTTCGCCCTGGTCACCGTCGATCGGGCGGAGATCGACCGGCGGGCCGAGGCCGGCGACACCACCGCCGCCACCGTCCGTCGGGCGCTGCGCGAATTGTCCTTCCAGCTCTCCGGGGCGCAGCTCGGCATCACCCTCACCGCGCTGCTCACCGGCTACCTGGCCGAACCGGCCCTCGCCCGGCTGTTCGACCCGCTGCTGGCCCCGCTGGGCGGTGCGGACCGGTTCGGTCCGCTGCTCGCCCTGGCGTTGGCCACCCTGCTCTCGATGCTCTTCGGCGAGCTGGTGCCGAAGAACCTGGCGCTGGCCCGGCCGATGCCGGCAGCGCTGGCCACCGCCGGGCCGATGCGCGCCTTCTCGCGGGCCTTCGGCTGGCTGATCAGAGGGCTGAACAACTCGGCCAACCGGCTGGTCCGCCAGCTCGGGGTGGAGCCGCAGGAGGAGTTGGCCAGCGCCCGCTCCCCGGAGGAACTGGGCCTGCTCGCGGCCATCTCGGCCCGCGCCGGGGCGCTGCCACCGGACACCGCCATGCTGCTGCGGCGCACCATCCGCTTCGGCGACAAGCGGGCCGCCGAGGCGATGACCCCCCGGGTGGACGTGATCGCGCTGCGGGCCACCGCCACCGTCGCCGAGCTGCTCGACCTGTCCCGCCGGACCGGTCGGACCCGGTTCCCGGTCTACGAGGAGACCCTCGACCTGGTCACCGGGGTCGCGGCCGTACCCGACGCGCTCGGGGTGCCGCTGGCCGCGCGGGCCGGCACCACCGTCGCCTCGGTCGCCCGCGAGCCGGTGTACGTGCCGGAGAGCCTCGACCTCGACGGCGTGCTGGCGGCGTTGAAGGCCGCCGGGTCCGACCTGGCGATCGTGGTCGACGAGTACGGCGGCACCGACGGGGTGGTGACCGTCGAGGACCTGGTCGAGGAGCTGGTCGGGGAGATCGCCGACGAGTTCGACCCGGCCACGGTGGACGACGCCCACGACACCGGGCTGACCGTGCCGGGTGGGGAACGGACCGTCCTGGTCGACGGGGTGCTGCGGGAGGACGAACTGTACGAGCAGACCGGCTTCCGGCTCCCCGAGGGGCCGTACGAGACGCTGGCGGGGTTCCTGATGGCCCGGCTGGGGCACATCCCGCTGCCCGGCGAGACGACCGGGGCGGACGGTTACGAGTTCACCGTCGTCGAGGTGGAGCGGCACCGGATCGAACAGGTCCGGGTGGTTCGCCCCGAGGAGCCGCACGTCGATGACTGAGCTGCTGGTGGCGGTGGTGCTGCTGCTCGGCAACGCGTTCTTCGTGGGCAGCGAGTTCGCGTTGATCGCGTCCCGGCACACGGTGGTGGAGCCGTTGGCCGCGACCTCGAAGCGGGCCCGGTGGGCGTTGTCGGCGATGAACCAGATCCCGCTGATGATCGCCGGGGCGCAGCTCGGCATCACCGTCTGCTCGCTCGGGTTGGGCGCGATCGCCGAGCCGGCCCTGGCCCACCTGCTGGAGCCGGTGTTCCACGCGGTGCTGCTGCCGGCGGGCGCGGTGCACCCGGTCTCCTTCCTGATCGCCCTGGGCGTGGTGGTCTTCCTGCACACGGTGGTCGGCGAGATGGTGCCGAAGAACATCACCCTGGCCGGGCCGGAGCCGTCGGCGCTCTGGCTGGGGCCGGCGATGCTGGCGTTCTGCCTGGCCACCAAGCCGCTGCTGCTGGCGATGAAGTGGGCGGCCCGGCAGGTGCTGCGGCTGTGGGCGGTGGAGGCCGCCGACGCGGTCAAGACGGTCTTCACCGCCGAGGAGTTGGCCGGGCTGGTGGCCCAGGCCCGTACCGAGGGGCTGCTCGACGCCGAGGAGCACGCCCGGATCACCGGCGCGTTGGCGTTGCACGCCCGGACGGCGGCGGACGCGCTGCAGCCGTGGTCGACGGTGACCACGGTGGCCGAGGACGTCTCACCGGCCTCTCTGGAGGTGCTGGCGACCACCACCGGCCGGTCCCGCTTCCCGGTGGTGCAGCGTTCCACCCGCAGGGTGCTGGGCTTCGTGCACGTCAAGGACGTCCTGGGGTACGCCGGGGCGTCCCGTCGAGCGCCGGTGCCGGCCGAGGTCTACCGGCCGCTGGCCGTGGTGCCACCGGACCGTACGCTGGCCGATCTGCTGCTGGCGATGCGACGCGAGCGGCGGCACATGGTGCTGGTGAGCGACGGTCGCCGCCCCCTGGGTGTGGTCACGCTCGACGATGTATTGACAGCAATCGTTGGAAATTGAGCGAACACCCTTTGTGTGCAAGCGATTGCACTGATGTGATGGAGGGCCCACCCGCCTTGATTCCCCACCGGGACTCCCCCTAATGTTGCACCGGCCGCTGTGGGTCGTCTGCCTCCTTCTTCCCCTTAGCGAGGCGCCCGGCGGTCGGTTGCAAAGGAGTCGACGCCGGTGGCAACCATGCCCCCTCAACGTCACGTCCAGGGCCAGCCGCCCGCCCGGCCGGCAGTCCTTCGGCGGGTCGCCCGCCGCCTGCTCACCGTGGTCGCGGCGGTCGCCGTCGGTGCCGGGATGCTCGCTGTGCCGGCCCACGCCGCGCCGTCGCCCGAGGAGATCGAGGCGGCTCTCGACAAGCAGTGGGAGCAGCTCGAACCCACCATCGAGAACTACAACAAGGTCCGGGCGCAGCTGAAGGTCAACCGCAAGAAGTCGGCCGACCTGCAGAAGAAGATCGAGCCGTTGGCCCTGCAGAGCGAACTGGCCCTCGGCCGGGTGGGCGACCTCGCCTCCCGCTACTACAAGTCCGGGCCGTCGCAGGAGTTGAGCGCGCTGCTCACCACCAGCCGGCCGGGCACCCTCGCCGCGCAGCTGACCATTCTGGACCGGCTCGCCGCCGAGCAGCGGCGGGAGGTCGAGGCGGTGCTCGTGGTGCGCCGCAAGTACGACGCCGAGAAGCAGAAGCTCGACACGCTGATCGCCGCCGAGGTGCAGCAGGAGAAGGACCTCGCGGCCAAGAAGACCAAGATCAACGCTGAGATCAAGCGGCTCCAGGCGGCCATGCCGAAGACCACCGTCAAGGTGAACGGCTGCCCCACGATCAACGGGGTGGTCAGCTCCGCCGCCCGGACCGCGATCGCGACCGCCTGCGCGCAGGTCGGTGACCCGTACGTCTGGGGTGCCACCGGGCCGAACTCGTTCGACTGCTCCGGGCTCACCCAGTTCGCCTACAAGGCGGCCGGCATCTCGCTGACCCACTTCACCGGTGCCCAGTGGAACGAGGGCAAGGCCATCCCGCGCTCCGAGGCCCGCCCCGGCGACCTGGTGTTCTTCTTCAGCGACCTGCACCACGTCGGCCTCTATCTGGGCAACGACATGATGGTGCACGCACCCCGGACCGGTAAGCCGGTCCAGGTGACCAGCATCAACTACATGCCGGTGGCCGGCTTCCGCCGACCCTGACCAGCGCAGACGCCAACCCCCGGCCCGATGGGCCGGGGGTTGGCCCGTCTTCCGGTCACGGAGTGTGCCGGCCCGGCGGGTTGCGGATCGATAACGACCATCTCTACTCTGGTCAATCGTCGGTCGGCACCAGGTCCGCCCCACCCGGGGTGGCGTCGGCCGGCACCGCCGAGTCGCCTCCGGGCGAGCCGGGGACCCAGGTACGCCGGGGTGAATCCGCAACCACTGCGGTAGGGCGCTCCCTTCCCGCCCGAACCCGTCAGCTAACCCGGTAGGCGGTCGAGGAAGAAGGAGCCCGGAGCCCGGTGGCACACGATGCCCCGCGCCCACCGTCACGCCGGTCGACCCAGGTCGCCCGCGAGACGACGGTGCCGCGCCCACGTTGGTCCCGCTTCACCACCACCCTCGCCACCCTTGCCGCCGTCGCGGTCGCCCTGACCGGTGGCGCCACGGCAGCCCACGCCGACCCCTCGGTCGCCGAGATCGAACGACAGATCGACCAGGACTGGAACAAGCTCGAACCGATCATCGAGCAGCACAACGCCACCCGCACCGACCTCGCCGCCAAGCGTCGGCAGGCCGACGCGCTGGGCAAGCGGATCGCCCCGCTGCAACGGCGGGTGGACCAGGCGATGAACCAGGTCAGCGGCCTCGCCGTCCAGGCGTACAAGGGCGAGAACATGTCCACCGTCAATGCGCTGCTCGGCAGCCACAGCCCCAGCCAGGTGGTCGAGCAGTTGGGGTTGCTGGACCGGTTCGCCAGCCGCCAACAGCGCGAGGTGCGGACCGTCGCGGCACTGCGCGACGAACTCGCCGCGACCAAGGCGCCGTTGGACGAGATGGTCGCCCAGCTGACCCGTACCGAGGCCCAGTTGGCGGCGAAGAAGAAGCAGATCAACACCGAGATCGACAAATTGCAGAAGCTGCGGCTGAAGGTCTACGGCAACGGCGGCGGGGGATCACTGCGCCCGGCACCCTGCCCGGCCGGCTACCCCGGCGGCCCGTCCGGCACGGCCGTCAAGTTCGCCTGCGCCCAGATCGGCAAGCTGTACGTGTGGGGCGCGGCCGGCCCCAACAACTACGACTGCTCCGGGCTGACCATGGCCGCCTGGGCGAAGGCCGGGGTGTCGCTGCCGCACAACGCCCGGCAGCAGCGCCAGGTCACCGACCGGGTCAGCCGGGCCGACCTGCGCCCCGGCGACCTGGTCTTCTACTACTCCGACCTGCACCACGTCGGGATGTACGTCGGGGACGGCTGGGTCGTGCACGCCTCCCAGGCCGGCAAGCCGATCACGATGAAGCGGGTCGACGACGGGCCGGTCAACAGCTACGGCCGACCCGGCTGAGCCACGCGTCCGGGCCCCCTGACCCGGGGGGCCCGGCCCGGTGGGGTGTGGTCAGCGGGTGGGCCAGATGCGCCAGTTCTGCCAGGAGCGGCTCTGCGTCGGCCCGCGCTGGCCCTGGTAACGCGACCCGTACACCTCCGAGCCGTAGGGGTGCTCGGCCGGCGAGGAGAGCCGGAAGATGCAGAGCTGGCCGATCTTCATGCCCGGCCACAGGGTGATCGGCAGGTTGGCCACGTTCGACAGCTCCAGCGTGACGTGGCCGGAGAAGCCCGGATCGATGAAGCCGGCGGTCGAGTGGGTGAGCAGGCCCAGCCGGCCCAGGCTCGACTTGCCCTCCAGCCGGCCGGCGAGCTGGTCGCCGAGCGAGATGACCTCGAGCGTGGAGGCGAGCACGAACTCACCCGGGTGCAGCACGAACGGTTCGCCCGCCGGCACCTCGACCATCGACGTCAGGTCGTCCTGCTGCACGGCCGGGTCGATGTGGGTGTAGAGGTGGTTGTTGAAGACCCGGAACAGCTTGTCGAGGCGCACGTCGATGCTGGACGGCTGCACCAGACTCGGCTCGAACGGCTCCAGCGCCAGCGTGCCGGCCTTGATCTCGGAGACCAGGTCCCGGTCGGAGAGCAGCATCGGGCCACCCTATCGAGCACGCCAGTCCGCCCTGCCTACCGGGCCGTCCCGCCGGCCTCGTCGGCGCGTCGGCCGCCCCGACCCACCGGGCCGCCCGCGGTCGTCGTCGGCGGTGGCTGCGGGGCGGATGCCGGGCCCTTCCACCTGCGTGTCGGACTGATTTTCGAACGCCTGTTCGATAGGATGACGGCATGGCATCATGGTCCGCATTCGCCGCCGACGAGCCCCGACTCGCCGACGGGATCCGCCTTCTCCTCCAGCAGTACGGGCCGGGTTTCGGCTACCTGGCCACCGTCCGCGCCGACGGTGGTCCCCGGGTGCACCCGGTCTGCCCGCTGGTCACCGACGGCGGGCTCTTCTGCTTCGTCGTCGACTCACCCAAGCGACGCGACCTCGAACGTGACGGCCGCTACGCGCTCCACTCGTTCCCGGCGGAGGAGAGCGACGACGAGGCGTATCTCGCCGGTCGGGCCGAGCCGGTGGCCGATCCGGCCCGGGTGGCGCTGGTGGCTGCGATCGGTCGGGCCGCTCCCCAGGTCGACTGGCGGCTCTTCGAGTTCAGCGTGGACGTCGCCATGCTGACCCGGCGTGACCACGGCGGCCAGTTGCGCCCCGACGGCGGGCGTCCCGCCGTGCAGGTCTGGCTGGACCCGGCAGCGGGCCGGCCGGGTGTCGCCGACCTGCCCGACCAGCGGCCGGCCCGGCGTGGTCGGCACGGGTTCGACACCCGGCGTACCGCCGCCTGACCCGGAAGACGACGGTGCCGGCCCCGTCCGGGAAGGACGGAGCCGGCACCGGTGCCTGCGGTGTGTCGGTCAGGCCGACGCGCGGTAGGCGGTCCAGGCGTTCACCATGCGGCTCGCCTGACCAGCGGTGAACTGGTACATGCACGAGTCATAGGTGTAGTCCATGAAGTTGGTGATCGGGTCCTTGCCGGACGCGGTGCAGGTGTCCCGACCGGTCGGGCACTCGAAGGCCGGCTCACGCTCGGCCGGGGTGTCCGAGACGCCGTCGCCCGAGCCCGAGCAACCACCCTGGAAGGTGTGGTAGAGGTTCAGCCAGTGGCCGACCTCGTGGGTGCCGGTGTCACCCAGGTTGTAGTTGGTGGCGGCGCCACCCGGCAGCGACTCGCCGAGCACGACGACGCCGTCCATCACGTCCAGGGTGCGCTTGGGGAAGGTCGCCCAGCCGAGCAGGTCGTCGCTCAGCTCACCCAGGTAGAAGTTGAGGGTGTTCTTGCCGCCGGTGCGCAGCTGGGTCTTCATCGCCCGCTCGGCCGAGGAGCCCTGCACGATCGGGTACCAGGACGCGTTGGTGACCCGGTTGATCTTCTGGAGCTGGAAGGTGAAGCCGGTGGCCGCGCCGCCGGTCGCACCGCTGTAAGCCTGGTTGAGCACGGTGATCTGCGAGTTGATCAGCGAGTCGGGGATGTTGCCCCCGGCCCGGGTGCTGTCCCGCTGGATCACGTGGACGACGACCGGGACGGTGATCGGGGCCAGCGCCACCGTCGTGCCCTCGCTCGAACCGGTGCGGATGCTGGACTTCGACCGCAGGGCGCTGTTGCGCAGGGCGGCAGCGAAGTCCGCCTCCCGCTCCTTGACCTGCGTGGCGGTCAGCTGGTTCGGGTCGTGCCGCTTGTGCGCGGCCTTGCTGCCGCCGCGAACGCGCGCGTCGGAGTGGACGTCCTCGTGGACGTCGGCCGGCTCCGCGCAGGAGGCGTTGTCGGGGGCTGCGGAGTATGCGGAAGCCGCAGGCACGACGCCCACCGCAGCAGTGCTCAGCAGCAGCGCGAAGGTCGTCGATGCGACGCCGGCGGCACGCCGGGTCAGCAGGTTGGGACGTAGTCCCATGGGCCCACCTCTTTCTGGCGGCGCGACAGGGGGTATGTCGCGCCGAGGTCGTGAACGTGGGGGTGACGTTACAACTGATCGACACGTTTGAGAACGTCCCTAAGCTGCTTCTGTGAAACATCTGACCGTTTCATTTCAGCAGGTGGTGGTCGATCGGCTACGGAAGGTGTCCGGCGGCGTGCGGGGGTGCCAGGGTGCGCGGGCGTGGTCACCTCAGGTACAGTGGTTCCGCTTGCGGGTGTAGTTCAATGGCAGAACATCAGCTTCCCAAGCTGACAGTGCGGGTTCGATTCCCGTCACCCGCTCCACCACGAAGGCCCTGACCAGGATGCGAATCCGAGTCGGGGCCTTCGATGTTCCAAGGTCAACCAGGGCGCACCGTGCCGATGGCGGGAGCATCAGCGGGCAGTACAGCACGACGCTACTCACCTGGCTCGGAAGCCAGCTGAGCACCGGCGCGGCCGACAGCGGGGTTGTCGCGGTAACAAGTCATGGCCTTGGGCCGGGGTAGCGGCTCCAGGTGCCGCCTGCGTTGGTGACTTGGCGGTTGCGACGAGAGTTACGACCCCGGTGACGTCGCCCAGGCGGCGACCCCGGCGACCTGAAGCCCACTCGATCGGCATGGCGGGGGAGCGGATACCCGTGCGCGTCCTTTAGACCTGATGACGTGAACGACTCACACCGACGGCCGAAGCGGTGTCGACGTCAGCACACTCCGCCGCCCGCCGCCCGCCGCCCGCCGCCCGCCGCCCGCCGCCCGCCGCCCGCCGCCCGCCGCCCGCCGCCCGCCGCCCGTCACCCCCCGCCTGACCACCTGTCACGCCTCACTCGCCGCCTGATTCGTTGACGACATCAGCTCGAAAGGACGCGCCAGGACCACCCGACCCCGGGCCGACCTGGACGACAGCCCGGGGCGGAAACCTCGACACCTCCCCGTCGAGGATCATGTGGGGTGCCATCGACCCTGCTCCGAGGAGGTCACCGTGCCGGCGAAGCTGACCCGGGACGAGGCCGTCGCCCTCGTCGAGCGGATCATGCGGCTCGACTATGCCGACGACGGCGAGCTGAACGACTGGCTGGACAGACTCGCACGCGACCTCGTCTGTCCGGACGTCTCCGATCTGATCTTCACGACCACCCCGGAGCTGACGGCCACCGAGGTCGTCGACCGCGCGCTGGCCTACCGGCCGATCGTGCTGAAGGCGACCCCGTGGTCGGAGACCGAGGAGCAGACCCGGCCTGACTGACCCACGTGAGCGCGGGCACCCGGCACGGGAAGGGCCGGGGGCGGCGTCGGGACGTACCCTGGTGATCATGCGGATTGGCATCGTGATCCTTCCCGACCAGCGCTGGCCGGAGGCGCGTCGGCGCTGGCAGCAGGTGGACGCGTGGGGCTTCGACCACGCCTGGACGTACGACCACCTGGGTTGGCGGGACCTGGTCGACGGTCCCTGGTTCGACTCGATGTCGACGCTGACCGCCGCTGCCACGGTGACCGAACGGATCCTGCTCGGCACCCTGGTCGCCTCGCCCAACTTCCGGCATCCGGCGGCGTTCGCCCGGCAGGTCACCACCCTCGACGACATCTGCGGCGGGCGGCTGCTGCTGGGTCTCGGCGCGGGTGGGATCGGCTTCGACTCGGCGGTGCTGGGCGGGGAGACGCTGCCGCCCCGGCCGCGGGTGGACCGGTTCGGTGAGTTCACCGAGCTGCTGGACCTGATCCTGCGGGAGGACGGCACCACCTGGCGGGGTGACTGGTTCTCCGCCGTGGACGCCCGCAACAACCCCGGCTGCGTGCAGCAACCCCGGGTGCCGTTCGTGGTGGCCGCCAACGGGCCCCGGTCGATGCGGTTGGTCGCCCGGTTCGGTCAGGGCTGGGTCACCACCGGCACCGGCGAGGAGGAACTGACGGCCTGGTGGGGCGGGGTGGCGACGCTCTGCGCCCGGATGGACCGTACCCTCGACGAGGCCGGCCGCGACCCGGCCAGCCTGCCCCGGTACCTCTCCCTGGACTCGGCGCCGGTCTTCTCGCTGAGCAGCGCGGACTTCTTCGCCGAGCAGGTCGCGCGGGCGGCGGCGCTCGGCTTCACCGACGTGATCACGCACTGGCCCCGGGCCAGCAGCTGGTACGCGGGCGACGAGGCGGTGCTGGCGGACGTCGCCACCCGCCTGCTGCCGGAGCTGCGCACGCCCTGACAGGTCGCCGCACGCACTGCGGGGTGCCGCGGGCCCTGAGCGGCTGCACACTGAGGGACCCCGCACGCACCGGCAGGGGGCCGGACACTGACGGGGTGCCGCCCCGGCCCGGTTCAGGTGCCCAGGTCGCCGGTGCGTATCCCGCCGTCGCCGGCCGAGACCAGTCGGAACCGGATGCAGACGATCTCGGTGTCGTCGGTGACCGGGGTGCCGGCCCGGGCCCAGAAGCCGGCGTGCCCCGCCCGCCAGTCCTCGATCGAGCGGTCGCCCTCCCCCTCGGAGCGGGCGAAGTCCCAGGGGACCCGGGCGAAGGGGACGACGTCGATTCCAGTCACCTCGACCACTCCGACGAGCGCGTCCCGGTCGTCGACCAGGGCCAGCCGTTCACCGACGTGCTCCAACTCCTCGGCCTCGGCGGCGTACTCGGTGAGCAGGCCGGCGGTGGCCGTCTTGACCCCGGTGAGCACCAGCGTGTTGAGGGTGGTGCGCAGCTCACCGGGGGTGCCGAGGGCGAGCGTGCGGAGTCCGCCGATCCGTGGCCACATGCGGCCGAGGCTACCGGGGTGCCGCTGTCCCGTCGCCCGGCGCACCACCGGCGGTGGCGGTGGACTGGGTCGCCGGACAGGTCGCCCCGACCCTGGCCACGCCGACCGATCTGCTGGTCGCCAAGTCGCTCGGCACCCTGGCCGGGCTGACACGGGAGCGTGGGTCAGGGCAGGTCGGCGGGGGTGAGTAGCCCGCGTGCGCCCAGTTCGGCGGCGACCGGGTCGGGCAGGTCGACGACCACGGCGGCGACGCCGACCCAGTGTGCGCCCCGGGCGGCGCAGAGGTCCCGGACGGCCCGCACCTGGGCTCCGGTGGCGACCCAGTCGTCGACCATGAGCACCCGGTCGTCCGCGCCGAGCCGGTCGTCGCGTACCGCCAGGTCGACCTGCCGGCCCCGGAAGTCGGGTGGGCTCTGCGCCCAGGTCAGCGGGCCGGCGGGGAGTCGGCCGTCGCCGGGCTTGTGGGCCGGGACGAAGCCGACACCGAGGGCGGTCGCGGCGAGCGGCCCGAGCATCAACCCGGTCACCGCGGGGGCGACGACGACGGTCGGCCGGTCGGGGTGGAACGGCGCGACCAGGGCTGGTCCGAGCCCGGCCAGCACCTGCGGGTCCCGCCACCAGCCGGAGACGTCGCTGACCAGGTGGCTGCTGCCCGGCCCCGGGTCGACCCAGCGGAACAGCTCGACCAGGCGGGCGCGCAGCGCAGCGGTCATGGCCCCATCCTCGCGGTACGCGGCGCGGCGGTCATGACCCCATCCTCGGCGGTGAATGCCAGCGGTGGCATTCTGGCCCGTGCGGCCCACCGGCCGTCGGCTGATCGGTCACACGTATCACTGTAATTCCGGGCATACCACCATGATCACGTTGACTTCGGAAGTGCTTCTGTCGTTACGGTCCGAGCCGCTATGAAGGCCTACGAAAGGACCGAGCCGGTGGTTGGCAGGCACTCCCGTACCCGGATCTTCTCCTCGCCCGCCGGCATCGCGGCCACCGCCGCGCTCGGTGTCGCGCTCGCCGTCGGCGGCACCGTCGGCGCGGTGCAGCTGACGGCCGACGACGCGCCGGCCCCCGTCGTCGTGGACCCGGTCACCCCCGGCGTCGTCGGCACCACCGCCGCGCCGACCCCGAGCCTGAGTGCCAGCCCCACCGTCTCCCCGACCGCCAGCCCGTCGCCCACCGCCACGGCCAGCCCGAAGGCGACCCGGACCCAGGCCGCTTCCCGGAGCAAGCCGCGCACGCCCGCGCCCAAGCCGTCCGCCACCACGAAGAAGGCGGCCCCGAAGAGCAACGTCGTCGACAGCGGCTCGTGCGGCGCGTCCTTCTACGACGAGGGTCAGTTGACCGCCAACGGGGAGAACTTCGACCCGAGCGCGCTGACCGCCGCGCACAAGACCCTGCCGTTCAACACCAAGGTCCGGGTGACCAACCCGGCCAACGGCAAGTCCGTCACCGTGCGGATCAACGACCGTGGCCCGTTCGTCGACGGGCGCTGCATCGACCTGTCCCGGGCCGCCTTCGCCGCGATCGCCTCGGTCGACCTGGGTGAACTGACGGTCAGGTACGAGGTGCTGGGCTGACGGCGAACGGTGACACCAGCGGGACGGCCGGGTAGAACACCCTCAATCGTGGGGCTAGGTTCATTCTCCGGCCCGGTTCCATCAGGCATGCTGTCCCACGTACGTAAACATGCCTTCCAGTTGGGCCGAGGCCCACTGAGTCCCGGGTCCCGCGCCGGCGTCGGCGCGGCCGTCGGGCTGCTCGCGCTCGTCTCGGCGATCGAGTCGGCCGACGGCCGTGCGGTGCACTACGTCGCACTGATGACGGTGGCGCCGATCCTGGCCGCCGGGTTCGCCTCGTGGCGGGCGGTGGCCGGGGTGGGTTTCCTCGCGCTGCTGGTCGGGGCCGGGTTCGCGGTGGCCGATCCGGCGATGAAGCTGACCACTGCGGTGTCCCTGGTCGGGATCGCCTTCGCCACCGTGGTGGCGGCCAGTGTGGCGGCGGTCCGGCAGGGGCAGGTGGTGCGGATCGGCGAGCTGTCCCGGCTGGCCTCGGTGGCTCAGCAGGCCGTGCTGCGTCCGCTCGGCCCGCAGGTCGGGACCCTGGCGGTGGCGGCCCGGTACATCTCCCCCACGGCCACCGCCGAGATCGGCGGTGACCTGTACGAGGCGATAGACACCCCGTACGGCGTCCGGATGATCATCGGGGACGTGCGGGGCAAGGGGCTGGACGCGGTCCGGCTCGCCAGCATCGTGCTCGGCTCCTACCGGCACGTCGCCTATGAGCGGCCCGACCTGCGGGCGGTGGTGGCCGACCTGGACCGGGCGGTGGCCCGCAACGTGGGGGACGAGGACTTCGTCACCGCGGCCGTGGTCGAGGAGCGCGGCGGGACGCTGACCATCGTCAACTGCGGCCATCCGGCGCCGTTGCTGCTGCGTCGGGGCGCGGTGATCCCGCTGGAGCCGCCCGCGCCCGCGCCGCCGCTGGGTTTCATGCCGGTGGTCCGGCCCCGGGTGGAGCGGCTGGAGCCGGGCGACCGGCTGCTGCTGTTCACCGACGGTCTCGGTGAGGCACGCCGGGACGGCGAGTTCTTCCCGACCGCCGACCGGGCGTGGCGGCTACTCGGCCACGGCACGGTCGGCGACGGTCTGGCCTCCCTGGAGACCGCGCTGGTCGAGTGGGTGCACGGGCGGCTCGACGACGACATCGCCCTGGTGCTGATGGAGTACACCGGGCCGCGTAGCGGGGTGACGGTGGCGGTGCCCTCGTGGGAGGTCGGCGCGGCGGAGAACTGACGCGCGCCGGGCTGTGATCGCCGTCACTTCGACGATCGGGTTGTCGCTGCCTACCGGTGAGTAATACAGTGGGGGTTACTGATCGGTAACACCTGTCCGGAAGCGGGGCCAGTGAGCATGACCCACTACAAGAGCAACCTTCGGGACCTTGAGTTCAACCTGTTCGAGGTCTTCGGGGCGGACCGGACGTTCGGCCAGGAGCCGTACACGGACCTGGACGTCGACACCGCCCGCAGCTTCCTCTCCGAGGTCGACCGCCTGGCCCGTGAGGACCTCGCGGCCAGCTACCAGGACAGCGACCGCAACCCACCGGTCTTCGACCCCGCGACGCACACCGCGCCGCTGCCGGAGTCGTTCAAGAAGTCCTACCAGGCGTTCATGGACTCCGAGTTCTGGCGGCTGGACCTCCCCGAGTCCCTCGGCGGCAGCAGCGCCCCGCGCGCGCTCTGGTGGTCGCTCGCCGAGCTGGTGCTCGGCGCCAACGCGCCCGTCTGGATGTACGCCTCCGGCCCGTCCTTCGCGCACGTGCTGGAGGTCGAGGGCACCGACGAGCAGAAGAAGTGGGCCAAGCTCTTCATCGACCAGCAGTGGGCCTCCACCATGGTGCTCACCGAGCCGGACGCCGGCTCGGACGTCGGCGCCGGCCGGGCCCGTGCCGTCCGGCAGCCGGACGGCTCCTGGCACATCGAGGGCGTGAAGCGCTTCATCACCTCCGGCGAGCACGACCTGAGCGACAACATTGTCCACTACGTGCTGGCCCGTCCGGTCGGCGTCGAGGGCGTCGGCGGCCCGGGCACCAAGGGGCTGTCCCTGTTCGTCGTGCCGAAGTTCCACTTCGACGCCGAGACCGGCGAGCTGGGCGAGCGCAACGGCGTCTACGCCACCAACGTCGAGCACAAGATGGGCATCAAGGTCTCCAACACCTGCGAGCTGACCTTCGGCGAGCACGGCGTACCGGCCAAGGGTTGGCTGCTGGGCGAGAAGCACGACGGCATCCGGCAGATGTTCATGATCATCGAGTACGCCCGGATGATGGTCGGCACCAAGGCGATCGCCACTCTGTCCACCGGCTACCTCAACGCCCTGGAGTACGCGAAGAACCGGGTGCAGGGCGCCGACCTGACCCAGCAGGCCGACAAGGCCGCGCCCCGGGTCACCATCACCCACCACCCGGACGTGCGCCGTTCGCTGCTGATGCAGAAGTCGTACGCCGAGGGGCTGCGGGCGCTGGTCTGCTACACCGCCACCTGGCAGGACAAGATCGCGATCGCCGAAGCGGCCGGCGACGAACCGGCCACCAAGCTGGCCAGGCGGGTCAACGACCTGCTCCTGCCGCTGGTCAAGGGCGTCGGCTCCGAGCGGGCCTACGAGCTGCTCGGTCACGAGTCGCTCCAGACCTACGGTGGCTCCGGCTTCCTCCAGGACTACCCGCTGGAGCAGTACGTCCGGGACGCCAAGATCGACACCCTGTACGAGGGCACCACCGCGATCCAGAGCCTCGACCTGATCTTCCGGAAGATCGTCCGGGACAACGGCAGGGCGCTCACCTCGGTCGCCGGTGAGATCCAGGAGTTCATCAGCACCGAGGCCGGCAACGGGCAGCTCAAGGAGGAGCGGCAGGCGCTCGGTCGGGCGCTCGCCGAGATCCAGAACATCCTCGTCGTGCTGACCGGTTGGCTCGGTGAAGCCCAGGGCGGCGACACCCGCAGCCTCTACAAGGTCGGCCTGAGCAGCCGCCGCTTCCTGCTCGCCCTCGGTGACCTGGTCGTCGGGTGGCTGCTCCAGAAGCAGGCCGACGTGGCGCTGAAGGCGCTGGCCGGTGAGGTCTCCACCACCGACCAGGCGTTCTACACCGGCAAGGTGGCCGCCGCCCGGTTCTTCGCCCGTGAGGTGCTGCCCCGCATCGGCGCCGACCGCCGGATCATCGAAGGCGCCGACCTGGACATCATGGACATCCCCGAGGAGGCCTTCTGAACTGACCGCCGGTCCCGACCGGGTCGAGCCGGCCGGATTCGGCGGGTGACGCGCATGGGGCCGATGTGGCGGTGTCCGGGACGTCCGGACATCACCACATCGGCCCTTCTGCGTCGACCATGAGGATCGGGACAGCGCCACCCCTTGAGGCGTGCGGGAAGCGGTCGGGAGAGGGGCCAGATTTGCCGGGTGCGATCCCGGTAGGAGGGCTGCTGGGCGGGTAACCCGCGCGGACCACGTCAGGGCACGCCCAACGGCCACCGCACGGGGGAGTGCAGCGCACATGGGCATTGGTAGCGGCATCTTTCTCATCGCGCTCGGCGCGATCATGACGTTCGCCATCCGGGCCGACGTCTGGTGGATCAACCTGCGCGCCGTCGGCTGGGTCTTCATCCTGGCCGGCCTGGCCGTGCTGCTCACCACGCTCTGGTTCTGGCAGGACCGGCGCAAGCGGGCGCGCACGCTCATCGTGGAGGAGAACCGGCTCTCCCACCCGACCGCGATGATGCCGCCGCCGCCCGATCCGCCGCCGCCCACCGCACCCCCGTCCTGACCGTCCGCCCCGCTGGACGACACCGGCCGCTGACCGGCCGCGCGCAGGACGACGTCACCAGAGCCGGGCTGCCCGGCGGGTGGGTCGGGTCAGCCGCGGGCGGTGTGCCGGTCGACGACCGGGGTGTCGCCCGGTGTCAACTCCGCCCACGGGGCTGCCGCCCGGTGCACCACCAGACCGGTGGTACGCAACCCTTCCCGGTCGGCCCCTTCCGGGTCGAGGAGCACCGACAGCAGCGAGATGCCCGGGTTGTGGGCGACGAGCAGGACCGTGTGGGCCTCCGGCTCGACCATCCGCACCAGGTCGAGCAGGTCGTCCGGGTGCGCCTCGTACGCGGCGGCGGCGTACCGCACCACCGGTGCTGTCCCCGCCGGGCCACCCTCCGGCGGGACCCCGGTCATGCCCAGCGCCACGTCGTGCCAGGTCTGCCTGGTCCGGCGGGCCGCCGAGCAGATCACCACGTCGGGGAGGAGACCCTGCCCGGCCAGCCACGCCCCGGCGGCGGCGGCGTCGGCGTGCCCGCGTGCGGTCAGTCGCCGGTCGACGTCGGAGCCGCTCCCGGGCTGTTCGGCCTTGGCGTGCCGCAGCAGCACCAGTGTCCGTGTCTCGGCCTCGCCGTCCGTCATTCCCCCAGCTTGCCTGATTGACGCGAGTGTCGCCTGGGTATGTCAGTGGGGCCACTCGCTCATCGATGCCCTCGATGGCCGTGGCGGGTGGGTAACGCCAGCTGACAGCCAAGGAGGCGACGTCATGGGCATCGGTGCCAGCATCTTCCTCATCGCGGTGGGTGCGATCTTCGCGTTCGCCGTCGACGCCGATCTGGGATGGCTCAACCTCGACGTGGTGGGCTGGGTGCTGATGCTCGCCGGCCTCGTCGGGCTGCTGACCACCCTCTTCTTCTGGAACAGCCGTCGCCGGGCGGTGGTGACCACCGCCGTGCGTCAGGACCAGGTCGTCGCCGACCGGGTCGTGCCGGTGCAGGGCGGCCAGGTGGTACGCGAGGAGTACCGCGAGGCGCGCGGCCCGGGTTACCCGGTCTGACCGCACCGCACCACATGATCTCAGGGGCCCCGCAACGGCGCGGGGCCCCTGAACTGTTCCCTGCTCAGGCCGGCTCCGGCTTGCCGCGCGGCCGGCGCGACTGCCCCCGGACCGGCCGGAGACGGGTGATCAGGTGAAGAGGGCGAAGTAGATCGCGATGTGGTGACAGAGGGCGGCGAGCAGGGTGCAGGCGTGGAAGAACTCGTGGTGGCCGAAGACGGTGGGCCAGGGGTTGGGCCGCCGCAGCGCGTAGAAGACCGCGCCGATGCTGTACATCGCCCCACCGGCGGCGAGCAGCACCAGCACGGTGACCCCGCCCTGGCGCAGGATCTGCGGGAGGATCGCCACCGACACCCAGCCGAGGGCCAGGTAGAGCGGGGCGGAGACCCAGCGCGGAGCGTGCGGCCAGATCAGTTTGACGGCCACGCCGGCCAGCGCCCCACCCCAGACCAGGCCGAGCATCATGGTGGCCATCCGCCGGTCGAGCAGCAGCGCACAGAGCGGTGTGTAGGTGCCGGCGATGAACACGAAGATCATCGAGTGGTCCATCCGGCGCATGATCTGGTAGCCGCGCTCCGACCACACCCTGCGGTGGTAGAGGGCGCTGGTGCCGAAGAGGCCGCAGACGGTGACGCTGTAGATCAGGCAGCTGACCAGGGGCGCCCAGCCGGGACGGGTGGCCGCGACGGCGCAGAGCACGGTGCCGCAGACGAGCGCGACAAAGAACGCGTAGGTGTGCAGCCAGCCGCGCATCCGGGGCTTACCGATGTCGACAGGCTTGAGTCGAAGCGGTGCGGAGGTGGTCACGGAATCAGGTTACGGCACCGTAGGTTACTTCTAGGTAGTGCGACCCGTCACCAGACCTGTCGAGTCTAGCGACCCTGGACGGCACATCGATCGGGGAGTATGGCGGGATGCGCATCCGACCCGTGGGCCGGCACGCCCTCCTGCTCGACTGTGACGACCCCGGCCAGGTGGAACGGTGGCGGGCCGAGCTGTGGCGACGCCGCGCCGCCGGTGAGCTGGACGCCGCCGAGATCGTCCCGGCGGCCGGCACCGTCCTGCTCGACGGGGTGCCCGACCCGGAGTCGACGGCCACCCGGATCGCCGGCTGGACCCCCGACCCGGTCACCACCACAGCCGACGCCGGCACCGTCGACGTTCCCACCGTGTACGACGGTGAAGACCTGCCCCTGGTCGCCGCGCACTGGCGACTGACCGTGCCCCAGGTGGTGCAACGCCTGCGGGACACCGACTTCCGGGTGGCGTTCTGCGGCTTCGCCCCCGGCTTCGGCTACCTGACCGGCCTCCCCCCGCAGTACGCGGTGCCCCGGCTGCCCACCCCGCGCCCCCGGGTGCCCGCCGGCTCGGTGGCCCTGGCCGGCCCGTACGCGGGGATCTACCCGACCGCCTCGCCGGGTGGCTGGCTGCTGGTGGGGCGGACCACGCTCACCCTCTTCGACGTGGCCGCCGACCCACCGGCCACCCTCACCCCCGGCACCCGGGTCCGGCTGGTGACCGGGTGACCGGCGGTCCCCGGCCCCGGCCGGTGCCGGCATGACCGGGACGAGTCGAGCGGAGCAGCCGGAGCAGCCGGAGCAGCCAACCGGGCCGGCCGGGGGCGGGCCGACCGGGGGCGGGGAAATCGGGGTGCGCCGGGCGAAGCAGCCATCCGGGCCGACCCGTGGGGTGATCGAGGTGCGCCGGGCGGGACCGCGTACCACCGTGCAGGATCTGGGGCGGCCCGGGTGGGCGCATCTCGGCGTACCCCGGTCGGGGGCGCTGGATCCGGCGGCGCTGGCGCTGGCGAACCGGCTGGTCGGCAACCCGGCGGACGCCGCCGGTCTGGAGTTGACCCTCGGCGGCGGTGAGCTGCGGCTGACCCGGGCCGGCACGGTCGCGGTGACCGGGGCCGACGTCGACGTCCGGGTCGACGGCCGCCCCGGCGACGTGGGCCGGCCGTTGGCGGTGCCGGCGGGGGCGGTGCTGCGGATCGGGTCGCCCCGGCACGGGCTGCGCAACTGGCTCGCGGTCGACGGGGGGATCGCCGTCGACCCGGTGCTCGGCAGCCGGTCCACCGACACCCTCTCCGGCCTCGGCCCACCCCCGGTCGGCGACGGCGACCGGCTCCCGCTCGGCCCGCCGGCCGGGCCACCCGCCCCGGTGGACTTCACCGTCGGCCGGCCGGTGCCGGACGAGCTGTGGCTGACCCTGCGCCCCGGCCCACGCGCCGACTGGTTCACCGCCGACGCGCTGGCGTCGCTGCTCGGCACGGCGTACACGGTGAGTCCGGTGAGTGACCGGGTCGGTGCGCGACTTGTCGGCGCGGCGCTGCCCCGCGCGGTGGCCGGGGAGCTGCCGAGTGAGGGCGTGGTGCTCGGCGCGGTGCAGGTGCCCGCCGACGGCCAGCCGTTGATCTTCCTGGCCGACCATCCGACCACCGGCGGGTACCCGGTGATCGGGGTGGTGGACGACGTGACCGGGCTCGCGCAGGCCCGACCGGGGACTACGGTGAGATTCCATGGACCTCAACGCTGACCTCGGCGAGGGATTCGGCATCTGGCGGCTCGGCGACGACGAGGCGCTGCTCGACCTGGTCACCTCCGCCAACGTAGCGTGCGGCTTCCACGGCGGCGACCCGTCGACCATGCGGCGGGTCTGCGCCGCCGCCGCCGAACGCGGCGTCGCCGTCGGCGCGCAGGTCGGCTACCGGGACCTGGCCGGCTTCGGCCGCCGGCACATCGCGTACGGCTTCGACGAGCTGCGCGACGACGTCACCTACCAGCTCGGGGCGCTCGACGCGTTCTGCCGACCGTCCCGCACCCGGGTCCGCTACCTCAAACCGCACGGCGCGCTCTACCACGCGGCGGCCACCGACGAGGTGCAGGCCGCCGCCCTGGTCGCGGCCGTGAGCGGGTGGGATCACGAACTGCCGATCCTCTGCGCGCCCGGCTCCACCCTCGCCCAGCTCGCCGTCGGCGCGGGCCTGCGGGCGGTCCCCGAAGGCTTCGCCGACCGGGGTTACCTGCCCAACGGGGCGCTGGTGCCGCGTACCGCGCCGGGCGCGCTGGTCACCGACCCGGAGGAGGTGGCCGTCCGGGCGGTCCGGATGGCCACCGAGCAGACGGTGGTGGCGGTCGACGGGACCGTCGTGCCCTGCCCGGTCGCCTCGATCTGCCTGCACGGGGACAGCCCCGGCGCGGTCGCCTCGGCCGCCCTGGTGCGGGCCGCGCTGATCGACGCCGGGGTCACCCTCACCCCGTTCGCCTGAGACCGTCCCCGGTCGCCTGCTGGCCCGGCGCGGGTCCGGTGCTCCCGCCCGCCCGGCGCGGTGCCGACCGGGCGGGCGCTCAGGTGTCCAGGCCGCGCAGCACCAGCGGGACCCGGGTCGCGCCGTCGTCGACGACCCGCACCGGGACGCCCCAGTCCTGACGGGTCAGGTGGCAGGCGGCGTGCTCGACGTCGGCGTCGCAGGTGGCGGCCTGGGCGGTCACCTGGAGCACCCCCTGCGGTACGGCCGGGTCGATCACCAGCCGGCGGGACAACTCGGTGCCGGTGCCGGCCCCCTCGACCAGCAGCTCCGGCGGTGAGGCCGAGACGACCAGCCGGGTCGACGGCCCGTACGTCTCGTCCAGCTTCTGTCCCGGCGCCGGCGTGAAGATCACGTCGAGGGTCACCTCGCCGGGCGCGACGTCTGTGGGTTTGCGTTCCAGCCGGTGCCGGGGACCGTCCACGGTGTCCGCCCCGGCGGCGGTCAACGCGCCCGGGGCGAGCCGGGTCAACCGGTGCGCGGCCGACTCCACCACCAGCACCCCGCCGTCGGCGGTGAGCACCAGGTCGCTCGGCTCGGCCAGCCCGTCGGCCACCGTGGCGACCTGGCCGGTCGCCGGGTCGAAGCGGCGTACCGCGCCGTTGTAGGTGTCGGCGATCAACACCGAGGAGTCAGGCAGCGCGCACACCCCCAGCGGATGCTGGAGCAACGCCCGGTCGGCCGGCCCGTCCACGTGCCCGAAGTCGAACAACCCCTGCCCGACGGCGGTGCCGAGCACGCCGTCCTGCACGAAACGGATCGCGCTGGTCTCGCTGTCGGCCACCCAGAGCCGGGTGCCGTCGGCGGAGACCGACAGGCCGGACGGCTGGGCCAGCCACGCCTCGGGCAGCGGGCCGTCGCGCAGCGCCTCGACGGTGGTGCCGGCCCACATGCCGGCGGTCCGCTTGATCGGGTCGAACCACCAGAGCTGGTGGATGCCGGCCATCGCCACGATGACCTTGTCGTCGTACCAGGCCAGGTCCCACGGGGAGGAGAGGTCGACGGAGCGCGCGTCGTGGGCGTGGTCGTCGACCGTGGAGCGCCACTGCCGGCCGGTGCCGGCGACCGTGGTCACCTCACCGGTGTCCAGGCGTACGCCGCGCAGCAGGTGGTTGACGGTGTCGGCGACCAGCAGGTCGTAGCCGGCGACCTCGGCGACGTGCGCGGGCAGCAGGCAGAGCCCCTGCGGCTCGGCGAAGCTCGCCGAGGCGGCCGGCCCGTCGACCCGGCCCCGCTCCCCGGAGCCGATCCGCCGGACCGGCGTCTCGCCGTCCGGGGCCAGCTCGACCAGGCTGTGCCGGGCCGAGTCGGAGACCAGCAGGTTCCCGCCGTCGAGCAACACGGCCTTGCCGGGGAAGCGCAGCGTCGTCTCCGGCGGCGTCGGCGGCACGTACGGCCCGTCGCCCCGGTGCAGGGTGCCCTTGGCCTCGTGGGTGGCGATCAGGTCGTCGACCAGCCGGATCAGCCCCTCGGCGTGTCCCTCGCCGGCCATCGTGGCGACCACGTAACCCTCCGGGTCGACCACCGCCAGGGTGGGCCACGCCTTCGCCGCGTACTGCTGCCACATGTCCAGGTCGGGGTCGTCGAGCACCGGGTGGTGCACGCCGTACCGCTCGACGGCGGCGGCCAGCGCGGCCGGGTCCTTCTCGTGCTCGAACTTCGGCGAGTGCACCCCGACGACGACCAGCACGTCGGCGTACTTCTCCTCCAACGGGCGCAACTCGTCGATGACGTGCAGGCAGTTGACACAGCAGAAGGTCCAAAAATCGAGAATCGAAATTTTGCCCCGCAGGTCGGCGAGCTTCAGCTCCCGCCCACCGGTGTTCAACCAGCCCCGACCCCGCAGCTCTGGTGCCCGTACCCGTGCGCTCATGTCCCCATCGTGCCGCACCGCCGGCCGGCGGGCCGCGCGAAGGGCGACCGGAGAGTCGTGGGCGACACTCAGCGGTCGGGTGGTCGAGCCCAGGACAGGAAACGGTCGGTGAGGTTGTTGGACCGGCCGCTGTCGAGCTGGGTGAGGTGGTCCTCCGCCTCCTGTTGCAGCGTCGACAGCAGGGCCAGCAGGCCCGGCCGGTCGTCGGCGAACGCGGCGAGCAGGATGAGCTTCGCCTCCCCGCACGGCCACGGGTTCGCGTCGAGGCGGCACAGCCAGATCGGGCGCAGCGGCCGGTGGGCGAGCCCGTCCAGCGGCGTCACGCCGACACCGCCGACCTGCGGGATGCGGTCGGCTTCTTCGCAGCCGACTTGGTGGTTGCCGGCTTCTTCGCTGCCGGGCTCGTCGCTGTCGGGGTTACCGCCGGTGGGGGTGCGGGCGTTCTGGCCGAGGGAGTAGGTGGGATCCAGCGCACCCCGGCGCGGCGGACGTACAGCTCCCGCCGCCGCCGGGCCAGGCCGTCCGGCCCCAGCTCGTACGCCTCGATCCAGGTCCAGCCGTCGTACGTGTGGCGGTCGGGCAGCTCGCGGATCATCCGTACCGTGATCGGCCGGACGAACTGGGGACTGGCCTCGCGGGTGAGGTGGATCAGGTCGCCGCCCCTCAGTCTCGGTTCTTTCATCGCCCCGGCCCCCGGTTCCGGCTCTCACTCCACCGGTCCGTCAACACGACGTTCGTCATCGGGCCCGGTCCCCGGTAGGGCGGGATGAACGGCCCGATCGGACCGGGGACGATCGGCGGCGCGGGCGGTGGTGGCGGTGGCGGTGGGGGTGGGCTTGGCTGGGGCTGTGGAGCGGGCTTCGGCTTGTCGTCCTTCGGCATGGGGCTCCCTTGTGTCGAGGTGGCGTCGGGCTGCCCCGGTGCTGCTTTCGGGGCAGCCCGACCACGAACGCAATCGCCGGGCCTCTCCTCCACCGATCGCGCCGTTCCTTCTTCCACCCTGGACTTCCGCCCCCTGGCTCCGGAATAGTGACCAAGTGATTGCGGAGCGCAGCGAGTCGTTACGAGCTGGCGAGGAATGCAGAGGATCGCCGTGGAAGGGTGTGGAAGCCATGGGAATCTCTCCGTCGGAGTACCTTCTTCGTGAATTGCGTCGACGCCGGGCGGCGGCCGGGCTGACGCAGACGCAGCTCGGCGAGCGAATTTTCTGCTCGGATTCCCAGGTGAGCGCTATCGAGACCGGGGTGAAGCCGCCGACCCTGCCCTACCTGGTGTCGGTGGACGAGGCGCTGGGTACAGAGGGCTACTTCACGACCCTGTGGGACGAGCTTGTCAAGAGCGATGCCGCTCCCGTGTGGCTGCGCGAATGGATCGAGATCGAGCGCGAGGCAACCGCGCTTCGCTGGTACGAGCACGCCTTCGTGCCTGGCCTCCTACAGACAGAGGGGTATGCCCGCGCCACCTTCCAGGCAGCCCGGGTGCCGACCTCGGAACTTGACCGGCGAGTTGCGGCCCGGCTCGAACGGCAAGCTGTCCTTGACCGTGATCCCGCGCCCCAACTCTTCGTCGTCCTGGACGAGGTCGTCCTCCGGCGAGCGTGCGGTGGGCCTGCCGTCATGGCCGAGCAGCTTGAGCACCTCGTGGCCTGTGCTGAGCAACCTCATATTCGGTTGCGCATCGTCCCGATGTCGGCTGGCATGTACTCGGGCCTGGCCGGGGCATTTATTCTCGCTGATCTTCCGGATGGCTCCCGGACCGGCTACGTCGACAATCAACTGGCGGCGCAAGTCATCGGGCAAGCTGACTTGATTGCTAGCCTTGGCGTGTCGTGGGACGCTATCCAAGGCGAAACCCTGCCGCTGCGTCCGACCCTGGACCTTCTCACGGAAGTAGCGAAGACATGGACATGACCGGTGCCAAGTGGCGGAAGTCGTCCCGCTCGTCCACCAATGGCGGCGCATGCATCGAGGTGGCCGAGAATTTGCTCAACACGGTCGGCGTACGAGACAGCAAGGACCCGAATGGCCCTGCTCTCGTCTTCGCCCCGGCGGCATGGCGAGCATTCGTCGGCCGACTCCCCGAGCGGATCTGATCGTTCCAGTGCCGTAATGCTCCGTGTGATCGAGCGTGGTCGGGGAAGGGGCTGACGTGTACGTACTGGTCACCGGTGGGTTGGGTTTCCTCGGGCACGCCGTCACCCTCGACCTGCTCGCCGCTGGCCACCGGGTCACGGTGCTGAGTCGGGGGCGTACCGACCGCAAGCCGGCACCGGGTGCCGACCTGGTGATCGGCGACGTCCGCGACCGTGCCGGGATCGCGGCGGTCGTCCGGACCGGGTCGTACGACGGTGTCGTGCACCTGGCCGCGCTCACCAGTGGACGCGATTCGCTGGCCGACCCGCTGACCTACTTCGACGTCAACGCCGCCGGGACGCTCCACCTGCTGATGGCATTGGATTCGGTACGCGGCCGGTCGGCCCCGTTGTCATTCGTGCTCGCCTCCACCAACATCGTGTACGGGTCACAGCGCAGCGGCACGCTGTCGGAAGACCTGGATGTGCACCCGGAGAGCCCGTACGGCGCGTCGAAGGTCGCGGCGGAACAGATGGTGGCCGGGTATGCCGCGACGGGTGCCGTCGGGGCGATCACCGTGCGCCCGTTCAACGTCGCCGGGGCGGTCGATGGGATCACCGACACCGACCCATCGCGGATCATCCCCAACGTCTTCCGCGCGATGACCGGCCAACTCGATCAAGTCAGTCTCAATGGCGACGGCTCGGCCGTCCGCGACTTCGTGCACGTCGCCGACGTCGCCACCGGCATCCGGCTCGCCCTCGGCGCCTGCACACTCGGGACCCATCACGCGGTCAACCTGGCCTCCGGCGTCGGGACGAGCATGGCCGGGGTGATCGCCGCCGCCGAACAGGCCACCGGTCGGTCGGTGACGGTGCGGCAGTTGCCCCCGAAGCCAGAGCCGTCTCATCTGGTGGGGGAGATCAGCCGGGCGCGTTCACTGCTGGGCTGGCAGCCGACCCGCTCCGACCTGACCCAGATGGTCACGGACAGTTGGGCGGCATGGCAGCGTCTCGGCTGACCCATTCGGGTGGACTAACGGAACTGGAATTCCTGCACCATTCCGCCCTTGCCCTTGCAATGCTCCGAACTGGGATTCCCTGCCCTTGCGTGACCTTAAGAGTATCCGCCACTTTGTCTTCTTGGAACATCACCACATTGCGATAGCTCTTAGAATCTAGGTTCATCTGGGCGATAAATATCTAGATCTATCTGTGCGCGTAGTGTCTCGTATGCGTAGTCCTGCCCAGTTCGAGATCGACTTCCGTGAGCCTTGTTCAGTGCTGGATCGTTGCAGGCTTTGGCCAACTCGAACCGTATTTCCGACACCAAATCTGGATGCTGTCGGGAAAGGAGAGAGAGTATTAGTCCTGCCTCTCGCCGCACCTCGTAACCCTCACTTTTGAATAGTGAAATCAGCTGCCGTCGTAGTTCCTGGGTGGGTAGGGCGCGACGTAGCGCTCTTACGGCTTCTGACCGTGCTGCCCAGGAATTGCTGGTGGTGGCGATGTTAATCAGGGTGTCCGTGACTGGTTCGGTCAGTGCCCCCGCTTCCTCCAGCGCCGAGACCGCATGCCTCCGAACATCTGGATCGGAGTCCGTGGTGGCGATGGCAACCAGTTTTGCGATTGTCGTTTCATCCAAATCGCCGCCTGCAGCCAGCGCTGAAGCCGCGCGTCCGCGTAAGTACGGGTCAGGATCGTTGGTGGCGATGGTGGCCAACGTGGCGGCCACCGTTGAAGTGATTGCGCCCAGATCCGCGAGCGCGGAGCCTGCCTGCACAAGAACGAATCGATCGGGATCGTTGATAGCGATATCGGTGAGCATGGCGATTACCGGACCGCCGGGTACCCCTCCTTTGACCAGTGCCGAAATCGCCTGTGCGCGTAGGTACGGATCGGGATCATTCGTGGCGATCGTGCAGAAGGTAGTGACTACATCATCGGTTACCCCTCCGCCTTCTGCCAACGCCAAAATCCCCTGTGTTCGTACGTCTGGGTCGGGATCGGTGTTGGCTATAGCGGTTAGTGTGGCGATGATTCTCTCAGTGAGAGTGACACCTTCCGTTAGCACTGTAATTGCCTGTATTCGCATGAACCGGTCAGGATTCTTGGTGGCGATGGTGATTAGTTCGGTGACGACCTCACCGGTCATCTCGCCAGCTTCTGCTAGTGCCATCCCTGCATGGGTGCGTAGGTCTGGCTCGGGATCGTTGACGGCGATCGCAATCAGCGCTCGGACGACTTTTTTGGTAAGTGTTGCAGTTTTTGTCAGCGCCGATACTGCTTCTTCCCGCACAAATCTATCGACGTCGTTGGTGGCAATTTCAATCAGCGTGTTCGTTATTGGTTCAGTGAGTGCAGTTTCTGTCAGCGCTAATACTGCTTGCACTCGGACGTCTGGGTCGGGATCACTGCTAGCCATCATGAGTAACGGTGCGGTAATTTCTTTGGCGAATCCTCGGGTAGATAACGCTGCGACTGCATGCTTCCGGACGTATGAATCGTGATCGGAGGTGGCGATGGTAGTTAAGGCGGTAATGATTGGTTTCGTCGGCGAGTGAGTTTCCAGCAGTGCCGAGACCGTCGTTGTCCGCACGAATCTGTCGGTGTCGTTGATAGCGATCTTTACTAGTGCGGCGGCGATTGCTTCGGTGAGTGGTTCGGCTTTTGTCAGTGCTGATATCGCCTTTATCCGCACGTCTGGGTGGGGGTCGTTGATGGCGACAGTAGTCAGCGTGTTACTGATTGCTTCAATAAGTGAATTTTCTGTCAGTGCCGATATCGCTTGTGCTCGGACGTCTGGATCGGTGTCGTTGGTGGCGATCCTGACTAGCGTGGCGGCGATTTTGTCGGTGAGTCGTTCGGTTTCTGCGAGTGCCGATATTGCCTTTTTTCGTACGTCTGGCCGGTGATCGTTGGCGGCTATTCCTGCTAGGGAAACTGCGGCCGATCCGGTCAGGTTTCCACATTTTGCCAGAGCTGAACCCGCTTCGATCTGCGTCGTGGGATCGAAGCTGTCAATGGCGATGGCGGCTAAGGCGGTAATTGTGGCGGTCGGGAGTGAGTCGGATCGGGCAGTGATGGCGGCCAGTTCACACCAGGGTAAGACGATGCCGTGGGGCAGCATAGCGGCCCGGCTATCGAGGGCGGCTCGAAATCGCCCCCCAGCCTTGGTGCCACCCAGTGCAGCCAATCGGTCACGTAAAGACTCACGATATGCGACGAAACGACATCGGCTGTGCTTCCTGTTTAGCCACTCGTCGACCGCCTGGTTGATCACCGCGTCGATGGTCGCGGTCTTGAGGGGCGTGTCGTCGGCCAGGACCCGGAGCATGAACAGGAAGTCCCGGCCCAGCAGTTCCTCGTACGGGCTCGGATTGCCTTCGGCCGGGTAGATCGCCTTCGCCACCACGTCGTCGATCTGTTCGACGTAGTCGGTGCCGATCAGACCGAGCGCGAGCAGGATCGGCTCCTCGTAGCGGGGGTCGTGCAGCCGGCGGCGGATCTCGGTGACCCGGTCGGTGGCCGAGCCGCGGAAGGCCAACGCCCGGCCGGCGTAGTACTCCTCGAAGGTCAGGTGGGCGAAGCCGTACCGACCGGGAGCACGCTCGACCAGCAGGCCGGTGTGCGTGTCGGCCTTGTCGACGAAGTCGGCCACCCCCAGCCCGGCCTCGGTGCGCAGCGGGTCGGCGGCCTCCAGCACGCGCGGATCCCACCCGACGCCCTGGTGCGCCGCCCACAGCGGGCCGAGCACTTCGAGTAGTTCGGCGCGGGTGGCCGCGCCCTCTGGGCGGTGCTCGTGCATCCACCAGCCCAGCTCGGTCAGCCACCGGGTCAGGATCCGCTCGTCGGGCAGGTCGGCCTCGGCAACCCCCTGGGCGCTGCGCCAGGTGCGCCCGAGCGCGTTGCACACCTCCACGTACGCCTCGACCCGGCGGTGCGGAAGCCGGCCGCTGGCCCGGTGCACCAGCACCAACGCGGTCAACAGCAGGGGGTTGGCGGCCAGCCGGCGTACCCCGGCGTTGGTCTTGAGGGCCTGTTCGATCGCGGCGGCCTCGCGCGCTCCGGCCAGCCGGGTCGCCTCGGCGGACCGGCCCGGGGTTTCGGCGCGCTCGACCTCGCGGCAGTAGACGTCGAGGAACCGGCTGATCGTCGGGTCGTCCATGTCCTGGAGCCGCACCGCGCGGAACGGCTCCGGCAGCGGGGCGGCCTGGTAGCCGGCGATCCGGCTGGTCACCACGAACCGGTTGCCCTGCCGTGCGTGGGCGGTCACGAAGTTGACCACCGCCGTGACCACGCCCCGGCGCAGCTCGGCCGAGGCGATCTCGTCCAGGCCGTCCATCAGCACCAGGCAGCGGCCGGCGTCGAGCTGGCGGCGCAGCAGGTCGGGCAGGCCCGGCAGGGTGCACTCCGCGCGGCGGAGCTGGCCGGGCAGGAACTCGCCGATGCCCACCTCCGCGAACCCCTGGCGGGCATACTCGCCGATGCGGAGGTAGATCGGGAACAGTGCGTCCCGGCCCTGAACCTGCTCGCCGTCGATGAGTGCTCGGGCGTGGGTCAGCGCCAGGTAGCGCAGCAGGGTGGTCTTGCCCGTTCCCGGATCGCCCAGGACCAGCAACTGGGCGGTGTCGCGGGCCGCGTCGAGCACCGGCTGCCTGGCCGGCTGTTCGGTCTCGGTGGCGAAGCGGTGGCCGTACTCCGTCTGCAACCGGTCGAGGGCGGTCTCGAAACCGGTGTGGTCCAGCGTCCCCTCGGCCACCTGGGCGGCCAGCCGCTCCCGCTCGCGCTCGAACCAGGCCCGCGCCCGGTCGCCGGGATTGCGGTCCCGCTGCCCCTGCAACCCGACGAACACCTCGCCCAACGGAAGCTGCACGGTGGTGTTCCGGACCACCCCCACGGTACGCAGGTAGCGGTGCTGGTCGATCAGCCAGCGCAGGTAGGCGATCCGGTCGTCATCGGTGGCGTCGACCGCGCCCAGGTGCTCGGCGATGCGGCTGGTCGCCTGGGCGGTCGACGCGGCATCGGAGCGGCCGAGCATCCCCTGGAGGGCCGTCTCGCGGCGTACCTCGGTGTCCAGCCCGTCGAGCAGGGCCTTGAACGCCGGCCGCAGCAGGCCGATCCGGTCGAACCGCTCGTCGTCGGAGGCGGCCGGGCCCAACGAGTCGACGGCCCGTTCCGCCAGCCGCACCGGCGAGGCCGGCACACCGGGGATGAGCACCTTTGCCAGCTCGGGAGTGCCCTCGTGCACCCAGAAACCGTCGTTGACGTCGAACTCGGCCAGCCGGTCGCCGTACGACCGGTTCAGCTCGGTGAGAGCGCGGCGCAACGCGCGCTCCAACGCCTTGCGTTCCGGGTCTCCCCACCCGCGGGCCTTGATTTCCTTGGCGGCGGCGGTGCCGATCTCCTTGCCGAGCTGCGCCAGGATCGACTTTGCCAGCGCCGTGGCCAGCGCGACAGGGTCCATGGCCGGCAAGTGTAGGCGTCACCGACCACAAGGGACGGTTGCATAGCCGACCGGCTCCCAGTCGGCACGCACGTCGATACCCGGCCGGGCCGGGCATCGTGACCCGGACGTCGGTCGGGACGGTCGACGCGCCGGCCAGCCGCGTCAGCGGGACAGGTCGACGGTGACGGTGACCCGGCCCCGGTCGTCCCGGCGGGCCACCGCGTGCCCGGCCCGGTCGACCCCGTCGAGGTTCAGGGAGATCGGGCCGCCCGCGCCCAGGAAGTTCCGCCACCACTGCTTGGCGTCGGGCATCGCGACCCGGATGACCACCGCGTCGCCGGTCCGTCGGTAGGCGACCGGCGTGCTGAACGTCCGCCCGGAACGGCGACCGGTGTAGGTGACCACGGTCAGGTGCCGCCGGAGGAACCGCCCCCAGCGTGGCGACGACCGCAACGCCATGACCCGGGTGTTGAACGTCCGGGCGAACCCCGAGGGGAACGATCCTCGTTGACCCACCGGGCCTCCGTCGTCGATGTGAAAGCTCCACGCCGACCGTAACACCGACTGGCCGGTCCCGGGATCGTGAGTGAGAGCCGCGATTGCCGGCCGCCACGGGTCGGGGGGAGTGATACCGGCGTACACCGGTATGCCTGTCAGTCATATTTATGCCACTGAGGCATACCACTCGTGCGGGAACACCGTGGAGACGCGGCGCGCCCGGAGGGGCGAGGCGCGGGTCGCCGCCGCGTCCGGGAGGGCGGTGGGTCGCCGCCGCCGCGCCCGGAGGGGCGAGGCGCGGGTCGCCGTCGCCGCGCCGGAGGGGCAGCGGGCACGACGGAGCCGCGCGGGAGGGTCCGACCCTGCCCGCGCGGCCCCGGACGGGACGGTCAGCAGCGACCGACCATCGTCTTGACGTCGTAGGTGGTGTTGACCCAGGTGTCGGCCACGTAGCCGGTCACGCCCGTCGCCGGGTTGGTGATCCGGTCCCAGGTGGACGACGGCCAGTAGCCGCCGCTGACGTACTCGCCGAAGGTGTAGCAGGCGATCTTCACGGTGGCGCCGTAGTTGACGGAACCGGCGATGCCGTAGGTGGTGCCCGGCCCGGTGCGGATGTTGAGCGACGGGTTGGCCAGGATCGTGCCGGTGACGGCCGGCGGGTCGCCGGTGCCGCCGAGGCGGGCCACGGCGGCCTGCGCGGCAGACAGGTAGCCGGCGTACGCCCCGTTGTTGTACGTCGACCAGGGCTGCCAGTTGCTGCCGCCGCTGGAGATGTTGTAGGCGGCGTTGGCGTTGCACTGGGCGTTGTACGCGCAGCTGTCGGTGACGGTGGGGTGGTAACAGTTGTTGATCTGCCACAGCCCCCGGTCCAGCGAACCGTTGGAGCAACCGGAGGTGGGGCCGTTGCTGCCGACCGCCGACGGGTTGCAGGAGGACTCGGCCATCGCCACGGCCACGGCCGTGACCAGCGGGTTGTTCCGGAACCCGGCGGCGTACGCCACCTGGGCGCACAGGTCGATACCGACCGCGTTGACGCCCACCCGGTTCGCCTTCGCGCCGATGGCAGGGCCACCGACGCTGGCCGGCTTGGCCTGGTCGGCCGGGCGGGGTGCTGCCTTGGTCTGGTCGGCCGGGCGGGGGGCCGACGCGGCGTGGGCGGCCGGGCCGGTGGTGGCGGGTGCGGCGGTGGCGGGGGTGGGCATGGCGCTGACGCCGACGACGGCGACCAGCGTCAGGCCGAGGGCCAGGCGCAGGGCACGTCGGGCCGCGGGGGCGGCAAGGGGGAGACGCATCGTGATCCTTTCAGCGGACGACCGGGAGGGGAGCCGGGACGGGTGGGGGCGTCAGCGCCCGGTCCACTCCGGGTCGGCGTAGGACCAGCCGAGGTACGGCGCACCGGGCCAGGACTGCGAGACGCGGCGGACGGTGGCCGCCGAGGTGATGTAGTTGCCGTTGCCCTCGGAGAGCATCACGTGGCCGTAGTACCCGTTGATCGACGCGGCGGCGTAGAAGACCAGCGCGCCGGCCGGCGGGGTGCCCGTGGTGCGGATCATGCCGCGCGAGTACAGCGAGTTGTAGTGCACGATCGCCGACGCGTAGCCGCTGGCCGCCCGACCGTAGGCGTGCCCGACGAAGTTGTCGCACCAGCCGTCCCACTGGTGGTTGGAGTCACCCAGGTCCCCGTTGGTGTACGCCTGGCCGATCACCGACCGGGCCCAGGCCATGGCGCGGTCCTCGCGGGTGCCGGTGGGCGGCGGGGTGGTGGTGCACTCCGGCTCACCGGCCAGGTACTGGTTGAACCCCGGCGTGTTGGTGTAGTAGTCGCTGATCCAGCCGCTGGCCGGGGAGCTGATCCGGTGCCAGACGGTGTTGCCGGAGATGTTGCGCCCGCGTACCGCACACTCGGCGACGAACCCGGTGCCGTCACCCAGGAGCGCCACCGAGCCGGCGTTCGCGTCGTACGGGCTGGTGCGCACCATCAGGCCGGCGCCGCCCGTGCCGGCGACGCTGTAACCGGAGATGCCGGCGAACGACGGTGCGGCCGTGCCCACCAGGACCACCGCCGTGACGGCGCAGGCGGTGAGGATCCGACCCACGAGTCGCGGCAGTGCCCGGCGGGGCACTGCGCCTGTGGCATTCGTACCGTTCGGCTGGTACACGCGGTTCTCCTTGTCGAGAGTTCGGCACCGCCCCGGGATCGGCGCGGTGGGCCCGTCGGACGGTGACTCGCGCGGTCCGGTATCCCCGGGGTGAACGCGATTTCGAGCCGTTCGGATGCGTGCCGGGGCCGACACTCCCCGTGAGATCATATTCAGCGGCACCTATCCGGCGGGTGGCTGCTCCGGGGTCGATCCTGTCCTGACGCCCGCCTGTAAAGCACTGGCATGACGCACGTTGACACCAGGGTTTACACGCAGGGGAGGGCCCATGACGGGGCGAAGTGGACGACTTGACGGCCAGGTTCCCGCCGATGCCGGGGACCACGACGACAACGGCCGCAATCATGCGGGCGTTGCTCGGGACCACGACGGCGAGGGCGGCGGGCACGACGGCGAGGGCGGGGATCACGACGGCGAGAGCCGGTACCACGAATTCGTCGCTGACCTGGCCCGGCTTCGGCGCGAGGCCGGGCAACCGTCGCTCCGGAAGATGTCCGCGACCGCGCACTACTCGCACACCGCGCTGGCGGGTGTGCTGTCCGGGGCCCGCCTGCCGTCGCTGGAGCTGACCATGGCGTTCGTCCGGGCCTGCGGCGGTGACGAGGCGGCCTGGCGGGCCCGCTGGCACCGGGAGGCCGGCTCGGGGCCGCAGCAGCCCGTGCCGGAGCCGGCGGGGTTGCAACAGCCGGGGTCGCAGCCGGTGACGGCAGAGTCACCGGGGGAGTCGACACCGCGACGGCCGGTGACGCGACGGCCGGCGGTGCCCCGGTGGGCGCTGACCGCGACGGCAGGGCTGACCGTGCTCCTCGCCGGCTCGATCGTGCCGCTGCTGGTCGACGCGCGCTCCCACCCGAACCGGCAGGCCGAGCGACCCGTGGACGCGTCGCTCCCGGCACCCGCCGCCGCTCCTCCGACCGACGGGGCCGACCCGCAGGAGGAACGCTGCCAGGTCGACGCGGTCAGCGCGGAAACCGTCCCGGTCCCGGACCCCGATCCGAAACAGCCGCCCTACGGGAGCCTGACGCTGCGCTACTCGCCGCGCTGCCGGGCCGCCTGGCCGCTGTTCGTCTCCACCGAGCGGGTCCCGACCGGGTCGACCGTCCGGCTGTCGGCCACCCGCCCCTCCGACGGGGCGGTCACCCGGTTCGACTACCCGTTCATGGTCAAGCGTCAGGTGTACAGCGTGTTCGGCAACGTCCTGCGGACCACCCCGGGGTGCGTGTCCGTCACCGTCGACATCACCGCGGCGGACAACCGCAGCGTGCTGGCGAGCGCGCGGACCCCCTGCGTACGACCCGACGCCCGGACATGACACCGCCCTCCGCGCCGGGCGCGGAGGGCGGTGCTGGCTCGTCGGTCAGACGTGCTGGGTCTCGGTCGTCGAGGGGTGCAGCTCGGCGGTGGTCTCCGTGACGAACCGGCCGGTGCTCGCGCTGCGGTGGACCTCCTGGTCCCCGCCGCCACCGACCTGCTCGGTGGTGGTGTGCCGGGGGTCCCGCTCGGTGGTGCTCTCCTTGACGAACCGGCCGCTGCGAGCGCTGCGGTCGACCTCGTTCTCGTTGCCTGCCATGGGGGTTACCTCCTCGGGCCACGTCACTGTGCCCCATAGACTGCCCAGCCCACAGCGCCCGAAACACCGACGGCGGGGCACGGTCCACCGTGCCCCGCCGTCGGTACGCCGTTACTGGCCGGCCGGCTTCAGGCAGAGCACCCGGTCGACCCCGCCGCCCGGCAGCACCACGTGCGGCTGGGTCGGATCGGTGCACTTCTCCTTGGCGTCCACCTTGGACACCACCGTGAAGGCACCCGGCTCGTTGCAGCCCGCCGCACTCGCGTTCTCACCGGACTGCTTGACGCAGGAGCCGACGGCCGGGTTGAAGGGAGCCGGCCCGTCGTCCGAGCCGATCTTGCCGAGGAGCATCAGCAGGCCCAGCGGGACGGCCAGGATCAGCACCGCCACGATCAGCACCAGGGCGAGCACCCGCCCGTTGCGTACCTTCGGGGCGGGCTGCTCGGCCTTCTGCTCCGGCTCCGGGTCCGGCTTGAACGCGTCGAAACGCCCCTGCTCCGATTCCGCCGGCCAACTGGCGGTGCCGGGCTGCTGACCAGCTGGTGCGGACTGCTGACCGGCGGCCGGGAACTGCTGACCGGCGGGCGGGAACGGGGAGGCGTACCCGCCGTGCGCGGGGTCGTGCGCCGGGTGGCCGTACCCCGGCACGGGTGCGGCACCGGCCGGTGCGCCGCTGGTCGGGCCGGCACCGTACGGCTCGGCCGGCCGGTCCGTCGGCCCGTGCGGGCGGGTGCCGTTCATCGGTCGGTTGCTGCCGGCCGGGTCGGCGAAGGCCGGGATGCCGCCACCGAACGCGGGCGGGGCGGCCGGCGGCGCGGACGAGGGCGCGTCGGCACCGAAACCGTGCGCCCGGTCCTGATCGTCGAAGCGGGACCGCTCCGGACCGTCGAACCGGGTCCGGTCCTGGTCGTCGAAGCGGGGGCGTTCCGGCTCGTCGAACCGGGGCTGCTCGGCACCGTCGAACCGGCTGCGGTCCTGGTCGGCGAAGCGGGGGTCGTGCTCGGGCCGGTGGTCGTCGTGCTCCGGGGTCTCCTCCGCCGGCTCCGGGCGGGCCGGTCGCCCGTACACCCGGGGCTGCGGAACCGCCGGACCACCCGGACGGGCCACCTGGTCGCTGGGGGGGACGACCCGGCTGGCCATGGGTACCGAGGCGCTGGCGGAGGCCCGGCCGACAGCACCGGCCTCCCCGGCGTCGGCGGCCGGCACCGAGGCGCGACCGGCACCGGCGCTCTCGGCCTCGGGGGCGAGTCGCTGGGCGGGCAGTGCCGGACCGGCCGACAACTGCGGCTGCTCCGGCGCACCCCAGGCCGCTGCCTCACGGCCGTGCGGCGACTGCTCGGCGGGCCCACCGAACGCGGCCGGCGGGACGTAGTCGGCGGGCGGCGCGGCGGCCAGGCTCGCCCCGGGGACGCGCTGCTCCTGCGGCGGGAGCGGCACCGCGTTGGCCGGTGAGATGCCGGGGGCCGGCCCTGGCTGGTAGATCGGCTGGTCCTCGTTGCGTCGGGGCTCCCACGCCCCCTCGGCGGGCTGGCCGGCGGGCTCGGGGTGGCCCCACGCCTGCCCGGGCGCCCACGGCTCGGCGTCCGGCACGACCGGGCGCTCGACACCCGCCCGCTGTGGCGGGTGGTGGTCACCGGCGGCACCGCCCCAGGCGGGGGGGCCGTCGGGTGCGGCCACCGACGCGGACGCCCGCCCCGGCAACTCCGGGGGCGTCCAGGCCCCGGGCTCCGGGTGGTCCTCCCGGGAGGGTACGGCGGCGGCACCACGGGAGCCGGCCTGTGGTGCCGGCCACTCCTGGCCCGGTGCCGGGTCGTCCTGTTCGGTGCGGGGCGGGGCCCCGGCGGGCCAGGCGTCGAGGGCGGGCTGCTCGCGGCGGCCTTCCCAGCGGGCCGTGGCGGGCTCTTCCGGTGCCCCCCACGACGGCTGCCGGTCCTCCTGCGACCCGTTCGACCAGTCACCGGGACGACCGGTGTCGTCCGGTCCGGACCGGTTGGCGGACCAGCCGCCGGAGCGGGCCGGATCGTCCTCGGTGGACCAGCCCTCGGCACCCGGTGCGGTGCCCGGCGACGCGTGGCCGCCCGGGTGTCCACCGGTCTCCGGCTGCGGCCACCCCGCCTGGTTCGTGGGCTCCGGCTGGGCCGGTACGGGCACCGAGGCCCTACCGGCGGAGCGGTGCGCCTCGTCGGGGTGCGCCGGAGCACTGGTCGCCCAGCCGCCGGAGTTGCCCGGCGCGTCCTGCGGGTCGGCCGGCCAGCCACCCCGCGCCGGATCGGCCCCGGCCCGGTCCTCGGCCGGCCAGCCGTTACCCCGGGCGGCGTCGCCCGGCCAGCCGTTGGTGCCCGCCGCCTCGTCCCGCTGTGGCGCGGGCGCGGTACCCCAGCCGTTGGTGCCGGGGGCTGCTTCCTGCTGCGCGGCTTCCTGGCCCGCCCAGCCGGCGGGCGAGGTCGGGGCTGGATCGGCCGGAGTGGACCAGCCACCGCCCGCCGGCTTGGCGGGCTGCGGCACCCGGGCGGCACCCCGGGCACCGGCGTCGGACTGCGCCCAGGCCGGGGCGGGCTGCTCGGACTGTGCCCAGGCGGGCTGCGGAGTGGACTCGGCGTTTCCGGCGGCCGGTGCGGGCGCGGTGGCCCAGGCGGGCTGCTCCGGCTGCCCGGCCCAGGCGGGCTGCGACGGACCGGCCGGCGGGGTCCACGCCTCGGTGGGCGGTGACTGCCGGGCCGGCGGGGCCCACGCCTCGGTGGGTTCGGACTGTTGCGGAGCCTGCGCGCCACCCCAGGCCGCCGGTGGGGCGGGGGGTGTCCAGGACGGACCGGTCGGGTTGGCCCGGCCGGTGGGGGGTGGCGGCGCCCAGCCGAGGTCGGGCGTGGCGGGGGTGCCGTACCCGGGGTCCTGCTGCGGCTGTCGGTCGCCGTACGGCACCGGTCCGCCGGAGCCCGGCGGCACCTCGTCCGGCTCCTGGCCGGGGCGGTGCTGGCCCTCGGACGTCATGGGTGCGCCTCCTCCATCACATGTCGGCCGCCGATGCCGTCCGTCCGGTCGGCCGTGTCGCCGGTGCCCGGCGGGTCGGCCGTGCGGGCTCCCCGCACGGTATCCGGTTCGCGCGCGCGGCACCTAGGGAGCACCGGCCGTCACTCCACGTCACCGGGCGGTGTCGATCGGCATCCATCGGGCGCGATCGGTGCCCAGGTCGGCGGTTGGCGACCGGAACCACCGTACCGGGCGTCATGGCGAGGGGGAATCCCGGTCTCAGGGGGTGCGGAACGCCGACGACCCGCCCGGGGCCCGGGCGGGTCGTCGATCTGGAGGAGGGGGAGAAAAGTCGGTGTGGCGTCAGCTCAGGTGACGCTGGGCGATCGCGAGGATCTCCTCGCGGACCGCGGGCGAGTTGGCGGAGCGCAGCGCGTGCTCGATGGCACGGGCCCGACGGGTGGCGTCACGACGGGTGCGGATTCGCTCGATCATGCTCATGGTGTCTTTCCTTCGGCTATTCGGTTGTCGGCCCCTTGATGACTCCATTCAACACCCATCGGCCGCCGATTGCCATCGATTATTAGGTGAGCTGCAACACGGGCCTAAGGATCGTAGGTCAGGGGGCGATGTGGGCCACTGTTTCTTTCCCCAACGGCAACGGCCGGTGTGCCGAGTGTTCACCCTGGGCACACCGGCCGTTGCCGGAACGTCACCGGTCTCAGGTCCAGGCGAGCAACGCCGCCTCCGGGTCGGCGAGGAAGTCCCCGATGTCGCGCAGGAACTTCGAACCCAACTCGCCGTCGATGATCCGATGGTCGAAGGAGAGCCCCAGGGTGGTCACCTGGCGTGGCTTGACCTTGCCCTTGTGCACCCACGGCAGCTCGCGGACCGCACCGAAGGCCAGGATCGCCGACTCACCCGGAGGCAGGATCGGGGTGCCGGTGTCCACCCCGAACACCCCCACGTTGGTGATCGTCAGGGTGCCGCCGGACATGTCCGCCGGAGAGGTCCTCCCCGCCTTGGCCGTCTGCACCAGACCCGTCATCGCATCCGCCAGCTCACGCAGCGTGAGTCGACCGGCGTCCTTGATGTTCGGCACGATCAGGCCACGTTCGGTGGCCGCCGCGATACCGAGGTTGACGTACTCCTTGACGACGATCTCGTCACCGGCCCAGGTCGAGTTGACCATCGGGTGCCGCCGGACCGCCAGCAACACCGCCTTGGCGACCAGCAGCAACGGCGACACCCGGACGTCCCGCCACTCCCGCCGCCCGCGCAGCCGGTCCAGCGCCTTCATCGCCCGGGTCACGTCCACGGTCAGGAACTCCGTGACGTGCGGTGCGGTGAACGCCGAGCGGGACATGTTCTCGGCGGTGAGCCGACGTACCCCCTTGACCGGGATGCGCTGCTCGCGGTCCGCGCCGAAGCTCGCGGCCGAGGTGGCCGGCGACGTCGCCGCCAGCGGCTCGGCCACCGCCGTGCTCCCGTCCACCGCCCGCTGTACGTCCGCACGGGTGATCGACCCGAGCGGACCCGACCCGGTCACCGTGGCCAGGTCGACCCCGAGGTCCTTGGCGAACTTGCGCACCGGCGGCTTCGCCAGCACCGGGCCGGCGACCCGGCCGTTGCCGTTCACCGTCGGCGCGACCGGTGCCGCAGCGACCGGCGCCGCAGCCACCGGCGCGGCCGGAGCCGCCGTCGTGACCTGGGCCGGCTCGGTCGGCCGGGGGCTGGTGGCAGGTTGCCGGGGCGGGCCGTCCCTGCGCTGCCGACGCTTGGCCGGCGCGTTGCGCGGGCCGTAACCGACCAGCACGGCGGTACGCCCACCCGGGGCGACCCCACCGATCAGACCCGGCTCGACCATGCCCTCGGCGGGCGCGACCTGCACCGCCGCCAACGAAGCAGCCGACGGGGTGGGCAGGTCCGCCGACGCGGCGGCGGTCGTCGACTCCGGCACCGGCCCGGCACCCGGGTCGGTGTCGATCGCGATGATCGGGGTGCCGACCTCGACCGTGCTCCCCTCCGGGTGGAAGATCGACCGCACCTCACCGGCCCACTTCGCCGGGATCTCCACAGCCGCCTTGGCCGTCTCCACCTCGACGATCGGCTGGTTCAGCTCGATGACGTCGCCCACCTTGACCAGCCAGGCGAGGATCTCCCCCTCGGTCAGACCCTCACCCAGGTCGGGCAGGTTGAACTCCTTGATCCGGGACATCGCGCTCACCAGCCGAAGGTGCGGTCGACGGCGTCGAGCACCCGGTCGAGGTCGGGCAGGTACTCCTCCTCCACCCGGCTCGCCGGGTAGGGGGTGTCGAAACCGGTGACCCGCAGCACCGGCGACTCCAGGGAGTAGAAACACTCCTCGGTGACCCGGGCCGCGATCTCCGAGCCCAGCCCCAGGTTGCCCGGGGCCTCGTGGACGACCACGCACCGGCCGGTGCGCCGCACCGACTCGTAGACAGCGGTCAGGTCCAGCGGCGAGAGCGTACGCAGGTCGACGACCTCCAGCTCCCGGCCGTCCTCGGCGGCGGCGGTCGCCGCGTCCAGCGCGGTACGCACCATCGGGCCGTACGCCAACACGGTCGCGTCGGTGCCCGGCCGCACCACCCGGGCGGAGTGCAGCGGGTACGCCCCGGACAACGGGGCGTCCAGGTCGACCGGACCCTTCTCCCAGTAGCGCCGCTTCGGCTCCAGGAAGACGATCGGGTCGTCCGAGGCGATCGCCTGCTGGATCATCACGTACGCGTCCTGCGGATTGGCGCAGGTCACCACCTTCAGCCCGGCGGTGTGCGCGAAGTACGCCTCCGGCGACTCGGAGTGGTGCTCCACCGCGCCGATGCCCCCGCCGTAGGGGATCCGGATCACCATCGGGATGGTGACCTTGCCCTGCGAGCGGTAGTGCATCTTGGCCACCTGCGACACGATCTGGTCGTACGCCGGGTAGACGAAGCCGTCGAACTGGATCTCGCAGATCGGCCGGAAACCCCTGATGGCCAGGCCGACGGCGGTGCCGATGATGCCGGACTCGGCCAGCGGGGTGTCGATCACCCGCTGGTCGCCGAAGTCCTTCTGCAACCCGTCGGTGATCCGGAAGACGCCGCCGAGCTTGCCGACGTCCTCGCCCATGATGACGACCTTCGGGTCGTTCTCCAGGGCCCGACGCAGACCGGTGTTGAGGGCCTTGCCGAGGGTGAGCGTCTCCGTGGCCATCAGTGCGCGCTCCCCTCGAACGACTCCAGGTAGGTGCTGAACCGGGCCCGCTGGGCGTCCAACTCGGGCGAGCCGTGCGGGTAGACGTGGTCGAACATCGACACCGGGGCCGGGTCGGGCAGTTCGAGCACCCGTTCGCGCAGGTGCACCGCCTCGGCGCGGGCCTGCTCGTCGACCTCGGCGAAGAACGCGTCGTCGGCGATCTGCTGCTTGTCGAGGAACGCCTTCATCCGGGCGATCGGGTCCTTGGCCTGCCAGGCCTCGACCTCACTGGCGATCCGGTAACGGGTCGGGTCGTCCGAGGTGGTGTGCGCGCCCATCCGGTAGGTGTACGCCTCGATCAGGCTGGGGCCCTGGCCGAGCCGGGCGTTGTCCAGCGCATGCCGGGTCACCGCGTACGACGCGAGCACGTCGTTGCCGTCGACCCGGACACCGGGGAAGCCGAAACCGCCGGCCCGCCGGTAGAGCGGCACCCGGGTCTGGCGTTCCAGCGGCTCGGAGATGGCGTACTGGTTGTTCTGGCAGAAGAAGACCAGCGGGGCGTTGAAGACGCTGGCCCAGACGAACGCCTCGTTGACGTCGCCCTGACTGGTGGCGCCGTCGCCGAAGTAGGCGATCACCGCCTCGCCGTCCTCGGTGCCGGTCTTGCCGTCCATGTGGACGCCCATGGCGTACCCGGTCGCGTGCAGGGTCTGCGCCCCGATGACGATCGTGTACATGTTGAACTTGAACTCGTTCGGGTCCCAGCCGCCCTGGTCGACGCCACGGAACAGGCCGAGCGGCATGATCGGGTCGATGCCCCGGCAGTAGAGGACGCCGTGCTCCCGGTAGGTCGGGAACGCCATGTCCTGGCTGCGCAGCGCCCGTCCGGAGCCGACCTGGGCCGCCTCCTGACCGAGCAGCGAGGCCCACAGGCCCAGCTCGCCCTGCCGCTGCAACGCGGTCGCCTCGGCGTCGAGCTTGCGGACCAGCACGAGGTCGCGGTAGAGGCCGCGGTACTCCTCGTCGGTGAAGTCGACGCGGTACTCGGTGCCGTCCGGGCCGGTCGCGCTCTCGATCCGCTCCCCGGTGGGGGTGAGCAGCTGTACGAGTTCCGGCTCAGCGGTCGCGGCGGCTCGCCGGGACCGGGGTGCGGCTCGCCGGCCGCGGCTGGAGACCGCAGGGTCGCCCTTTGCCATCCGTCTCTCCCTGTCGTGTCTGTGCCCGAGCCGGGGGGTCACCCGTCCGCGCACAACGTGCGCCGGCCCGGCTGTTGCCGGACTGGTTCCTGGCGGCCGTGCCTAGCCCCGGTGGGGGTTGCCGCACGACCTGAGCCGGATCCATGGGTCGAACCCGGTTCGGGAGCGTCGGCGAGCAGCCATGCCTGCCACGGGGTACGCGGAGGTGCGGCTGCGTTGCCGTCGTGCCTGAATGATTGCAGAGGAGGTGAGCGGCCCCACAGTATGGCCCTCCCGCCGGTGACGACATGTCCGCTTGGTGACCCGTGGACTTTTTTGTCGCCGTGCCGCGCCTGCGCCGGCCGGGCCTGCGCCTGCGCCCGCGCGGGCCGCGCCGATGTCGGGCGATCGTCGCCGGACCGGCCGGGTGACGGACTTTTTGTGTGTCGACACGCTGTGGTGCCTGGTGAACTGGGCGTCACTGGGTCAAGCTGACCGGTATTGGTGGGCGTTTGGCGCATAATGTCCGTTCTGATCCGTGCTGCCCACCGGCGAACACGTCCAGGTCGACGAGGGAGTTGCGGTGTCCGAGCCAGGTGACGGTCCTCCGGTCCCCCTCCTCGGCCGGCACCGGGCCGGCGGCGGCAGCTACCGGCGGATGATCGGCGTCCACCGGGCACCCGGCGTCGGTGCGCCGCACCGGGGCTACCTGTTCACCGTCGCCCTGCTCGCCGGGGCCGCCTCGATGCCGGTGCTCGCCGCGATCAGCGCCGGCTCGGCCACCGTGGGCAGCACCGCGTTGCCGGACGAGGGCACCCCGTTCCTGCCCACCCCGTCGGTCGGGCCGGTCGTCGTCCCGGTGCCCGCCACCGGTCAACCGGCCCGCCCACCGGCCACCGCACCGGCACCGCCCGCCACCGCCCCGGCTCCCGCCACCACCGGCCCCGTCCACCGTCGGGCTGTGCCCGCCGCCACGCCCCGGCCGATCCGCCGGACGTCGGCACCCAACGCGCCGTCCCATCCCACCCCCACCCCCCACCCGACCCCCACCGCCACACCCCACCCCACGCCGAGCCCGAGTCCGGACCCGGACCCGGACGTCGAGCCGACCGCCACCCTCTCCGAGCCACCGCCGGACCCGTCGCCGACCTCGGCACCCTCCGACACCGCCACGCCCACCTCCGCACCCCCGCCCACCCCCACCCCCGCACCCACGTCGACCCCGGAGCCCGCCCCGACGCCCGGGTCCACGTCGCCCCCCGCGTCCACCCCGACGCCAGGCCAGACCGCCACCCCCGAGCCCCGACCCACCTTCACGGTCACGCTGGTCCCCACCGCGCGGCCCCGACCCACCGCGACGGCGATTCCGGCCGGCACGACCCACCCCACGCGTCCACGGTCGCAGACCCGTCCCGTACCGCGCATCGGACCAACCGCCGGTCGCCCGTCGATCCCGGTCGCCCGCCCGTCGGCCACCCCGGTCCCCGCACCGCAGGCACCCGCCGTCCCCGCACCGCAGGCACCCGCCGTACCCGCACCGCAGGCACCCGCCGTACCCGTGTCGCAGACCTCCGCCGGGTCCGCGTCGACCCTCCACGACACCACCGACCCGGACGGTACGGTGACGAACGAAGCCGCAGGCTGAGCCGCGGCGGCCCGGATGCCGTCGGTCGACCCGTCGACCACTGCGGTGTGCCGGATCGGGCACCACGGATGCGGGGGCGGAACGCTGAGTACGCGCGACGAGGGCGGCGACCGGGCCGCCCCCGACCTGGCCGACCCTGCTCCGTTCGGAGGGTCACCTGCCGCTGCCGAGCCGGTCGGGTCGGGGGCGGTGGCGACCCGGGTGGCCCGGCTGGTGACCGAGGTGACCGCGCCGGCCGTGCTGGTCACCGCGCTGACCGTGGTGATCGGCTGGCACGGTGCGGGTGGGGCGCGCGGACTGGCCTGGGGGCTGCTCGCCACGGTCTTCGCCGCCGGTATCCCGTTCACGTACATCCTGGGTGGGGTGCGGCGGGGTCGACTCACCGATCATCACATCGGTCGCCGCGAGCAGCGTCGGGTGCCGCTGCTGCTCGGGCTCGCCTCGGCGGCCACCGGGCTGGCCCTGCTCGCGGCGCTCGGTGCACCGCGCCCGGTGCTGGCCCTGGTCGCGGCCGGGGTGGTCGGCCTGGTGGTCGCGGTGGCGGTCAGTCACTGGTGGAAGATGTCCATCCACTCGGCGGTGGCCGCCGGCACGCTGGTGGTGCTGGTGCTCACCTTCGGCCCCCGGCTGCTGCCGGCCGTGCCGCTGCTCGCCCTGGTCGGCTGGTCCCGGGTGCGGCTGCGCGACCACACGGTCGCGCAGGTCGTGGTGGGCGCGCTGGTCGGCGGCCTGGTGGCCGGGCTGGTCTACGCGCCGCTCTCCTGAGCCCTCGTGCCGAGCCGGCAGCCCGGGCGGTGCCCCAGACCGGGCGCAGCGCCCGGCGACCGGTGCCGGTGGGACGGGTGCCGGTTGGACCGGTGCCGGATGGTCGGTCCGGGCGGTGACGAGGTCCGGGCGGTGACCCGGTCGGGGCGGTGACCCGGTCGGGGCGTCGGGCCCGGCGGGCGGTTCAGGGTTCGGGGCGGAGCATGGGCGGGTGGAGCCGGGTGGCCGGGCCCCGGCGGAACAGTTGGGCAGGTCGCCCCCGGTCGCCCTCGGTGGCCCGGCCGGCGGGGCTGACGAAGCCGGGGGTGCCGGTGACCTTGCGGTGGAAGTTGCGCGGGTCCAGCCGGGTGCCCCAGACCGTCTCGTAGACGGCCCGCAGCTGGGCCACGGTGAATTCGGGCGGGCAGAAAGCGCTGGCCAGCGGGGTGTACTCCAGCTTCGCGCGGGCCCGTTCCAGGCCGTCGGCGACGATCCGGTCGTGGTCGAAGGCGAGCTGGCCGAGGGTGAGCCGGTCGACCGGCACCCACTCCGCCGAGGCGGCGTCCGAGCCGGCCACCGGGGTGGGCAGGTCGGGCAGCAGGGCCAGCCAGGCGACGGTGACCACCCGTCCGCGCGGGTCGCGGTCCGGCCGGCCGTACGTGCCGAGCTGCTCCAGGTGGCCGGCCGGCTCGGGGAGCCCGGTCTCCTCGGTCAGCTCCCGGACGGCGGCGTCGGGCAGATCCTCGTCGATGCCGACGAAGCCGCCGGGCAGCGCCCACCGGCCCTCGTCCGGCGGGATGCCCCGGCGGACCAGCAGCAGGTGCAGCGCGTCGGCGCGCACGGTGAGGACCACCAGGTCCACCGTCACGGCGAAGGGCGGGTAGTCGGTCATCTCTTTATCACCACCTTGACGATAACCTATCAGAGTGGTTATCGTCGGGTAGACGAAAAAGAGGAAGGTGTGAGACATGGCCGACGTGACGAGGCGACTCTTCCTGCGCCACCTGCGCGGAACACCGACCAACTGGGTGCGGCTGCACGTCGACGGGCGGGTCCGGCGGGAAGGGACCGGCCAGTCGTTCTGGTACCGACCGCTGACCGCCGTGCTGAGCGAGGTGCCGGTCGACGACCGGGAGCTGCCGCTGCTCTTCCACGCGCGTACCGGCGACTTCGCCGACATCACCGTCCAGGCCACCGTGACCTACCGGGTGGCCGACCCGACGCTGGCCGCCGCCCGGCTCGACTTCTCGATCGACCCGCGCACCGGTAAGGCCCGGTCCCGACCGCTCGACCAGGTGGCCACCCTGCTGGCCGAGCTGGCCCAGCAGCCGGCCCTGGACCTGCTCGCCCGGGTTCCGCTGGCCGAGGCGCTGACCACGATCGCACCCATCCGGGAGGCGGTCTCCGCAGCGCTCGACACCGAGCCCCGGCTCGCCGACATCGGGGTGGCCGTGGTCAGCGCCCGGGTGGTCGCCGTCCGGCCCGAACCCGAGCTGGAACGCGCCCTGCAGACCCCCACCCGGGAGGCCGTGCAGGTGCAGGCCGACCGGGCCACCTACGCCCGCCGGGCCCAGGCCGTCGAGCAGGAACGCGGCATCGCCGAGAACGAACTCCAGAACAAGATCGAGCTGGCCCGCCGGGAACAGCAGCTCGTCGAGCAGCACGGCGCGAACACCCGCCGCCGGGTCGAACTCGACGCCGCCGCCGAGCTGGCCACCGCCCAGGGCAAGGCGGAGCGGGAACAGGTCGCCAACGCCGCCGCCGCCGAACGGGCCCGGGTGTCCGCCACCGCCGAGGCGGACAAGGAGCGGCTGCTCGCCGCCGGTGCCGCCGACAAGGAACGGGTGCTCGCCGTGGCCAAAGCCGAGACGGTACGCGCCGTCGGCGCCGCCGAGGCCGAGGCGGAGGCGGCGAAGCTGGCCACGTACGCCACCCTGCCGCCCGGGGTGCTGCAAGCCCTCACCGTCCGGGAACTCGCCGGCCAGCTCCCGCCGATCGGCCAGCTCACCGTCACCCCGGACCTGCTGGCCGACCTGCTCGGCCGGCTCACCGGCCCGACCGGGACGGTGGACCGGTGAGCGGCACACTGACCCCCCGGGTGGTGGTGGTCCGCCGCCGCAGCGAGCTGGAGGAGTTGCTCGCCCGGCACGGCACCCGGGCGGCGGCCCAGTGGTACCTGCGCGCCCGGGGCCGGGACCTGGCCGAGGTGGTGGACCGGCACGAGGCCCTCCAGGCGGCGCTGACCGCCGTCGGGGCCGCCGTACCGGCCGACTGGCGGCGTGGCACGGTCGACCGGGACGACCTGCCCCGGTTCCTGTTCGGCCCGGAGGACGTGATCGTCGCGGTCGGCCCGGACGGTCTCGTCGCCAACGTGGCGAAGTACCTCACCGGACAACCCGTCGTCGGCGTCGACCCGGAACCGGGCCGCAACGCCGGGGTGCTGGTCCGCTGCACCGGCGACCAGGTGGCCGCCCTGCTGCCGGCGGTGGCCGCCGGGACCGCGCCGCTGCGCCACCGGGCCATGGTCCGGGCCACCCTCGACGACGGACAGGAACTCGTCGGCCTCAACGAGGTGTACGTCGGGCACGCCTCCCACCAGTCGGCCCGCTACCTGCTCGACGTCGGCGGGGACGGCCGGCCCCGGCGGGAACGGCAGTCGTCCTCCGGGGTGGTCGTCGGCACCGGCACCGGGGCCACCGGCTGGTGCGCCTCGATCGCCCGGGACCGGTCGGCAGCCGTCCCGCCGCCCGCCCCTCAGGAGCCGGCCCTGTGCTGGTACGTGCGGGAGGCGTGGCCCTCACCGGTCACCGGGGTCGAGCTGGTCGCCGGCCGACTCGACGGCACCGACGCGCTGGAGCTGACCGCCGAGTCCGACGGTCTGGTGGCGTTCGCCGACGGGCTGGAGGCCGACCGGCTGACCCTGCGGTGGGGCCAGCGGGTACGCCTCGACGTCGCCCCGGGCCGGCTGGCCCTGGTCGAGCCGTAGACCGGCCGGGGACGTCACGGGGCCACCCCGGCGCGTCGCCGGCCACCGCGTCGTCGGGTGGTCAGCGCGTCGCCAGGCCCGCAGCGCGTCGTCGGACGGTCAGGGGGTGTCGTCCCCCAGCCGTTGCCGGTTGGCCTCGATCCAGGCGTCCAGGGCGACCGGGTCGTCGGGGTCGATGCCGTCAGCCATCAGCTGGGCCACCGCCGCCGTCGCCGGGCTGCGCCGCTCGCCTGTCGAATAGAGCCGGGCGAACTCCGGCACCAACTCCTCGATCGCCTCGTCGGTCTGGGTGCCGGCCCGTTCGGGCAGCCCCCGCCGCCGGGCCGCGAACGCCGCCCAGGCCCGCAGCACCCGGGGCAGCAACGCCGCGTCGTCCATGTCCAGCACGGCCCGCCGGTGCACCCAGTCGAGCAGGAACAACCCGGCCACCGCCGGGCTCCAGCGCAACGGGTCGGCGTCCGGGAAGCTCGCCGAGTGGTCGAAGAGCAGCCCCAGGCAGAAGTGCAGCGAGGCCAGCTCGGCGTCGCTGTCGAGGGTGTTCAGCCCATGGCGGGCCGCCTCGGGGGAGGACAGGAAAGCCCGGACCAGCGTGGTGCGCTCGTCGGCGCTGAGCGGCTGCGCGTCCCAGCCGGTGGTGCCGGCGCTCGGCTCGGGCAGCACCGCCAGCCGTGCCCCGACCAACGCCCGGTCGGTGGCGAGCGAACCCTCGGCGGGCAGGTCACCCAGGTCATCGGTGATCGTCAGGTGACGACCCACCTCGCCGTGCATCCGGGCCGGGTCCTCCTCCCGGAACCACGTCAGGTCGTCGTCGGCGCACATCTGCCGGACCTGCTCCAGGATCCGTTCGGCCGGCCCGCCGACGAAGACGTCCTTGGTGATGCCGATGTTGTGGTCGACCAGTGCCACCAGGGCGTGCTCCGGGCCGCCCGACTCGTCGTCGTAGGCGAAGGTGGCCAGGTAGGAGGTCTGGTCGCCGTACACGTCGCCGTACGACCAGGTGCCGGTGAGGTGGACCCGGCCGAGCTGACCGGCCCAGGCCGGGGCCTGCGCGCCGGGGCGGACCTTCGCCGCGCCCTCCGCATCGGGCACCAGCGCGGCGAAGACCTGACGGATGGTGGTGGCGGCGGCCGTCCGGCGGCGGGAGGTGGCGGCGAGGAAACCGGAGACGAATTCCCGGACCGCCGTTTCCCGGTCGGTCTCGGCGATCGCGTAGACGCTGCCCAGCAGCGCCGTGCCGAGCATCTCGGCGTCGAGCGCGCAGTCCAGCCTGGTCACGTCGCGGGCCGCGGAGAGCACCGCGTCGTAGGGGGTCTTTGGCGTGGCCATGGCACGACCCTACGCCGCCGCGCAGCCCCGGACACCTGTGCCGGCGGCGGCGTTCACCGGGTGGCGTCCTGCCAGGCGCAGCGGGCGAGGGCGTACCGGTCGAGGAGGGCCCGGACGGGGATGAGGACGTACTCCGCGCCGACCCGGGCGACCGCCTCGGTGAGCCGCTGCTCGGCCCGCTGTCGGGCCCGTCGGGCCGCCCAGCGGATCACCGGCCGGGTCACCGCGGCCACCAGCAGACCGGCGAGCAGCCCACCGAGCAGGAGCACAGTCGGCAACGGTGCCTCCCCCACCCGGGGATAGTCCAGCGCCGGCAGACCCAGGGCACGCAGCGCGTAGCCGAGCACCAGCCAGCCGAGCCCGGCCACGGCGGCGAGGGTGACCAGCCACTGGAGGGCACCGACCAGCCGCCACCAGAACGGCCGGCGGTCCATGCCCAGGTCGGTGCCGGCGACCGCGCCGTCCAGCGCGTCCGGCAGGTCGGCCAGCCGGGACCGGGCGGCGGCGGTCACCGCGGCCGGCCAGGGTGCCGGGAGTTTCTCGCCGGACCGGTCGCCGACGGCGCGGATGGCCAGCCCGAGGGCGGACTGCTGGGCGGCTGTCGGGTCGGGCACGGAGGTGGCAGCGAGCACGGGCTCCGCCGGGCGCTGCGGATCGGTGGTCGGGCCGGGCAGGTGCAGCCGGTGCAGCGGGTCGGGGCGCAGTTTGCGCCAGCCGCGTACCAACGGCCAGCCGGTGGCCCCGCCGGCCCGGTGCCGGTACGCCCCCTCGACCGCGGCGGCCACCGCCGGCACCCCGGCCGACTCGGCCAACGCCCGGTCCAGGGCGCGGACCGTCGCGGCGTCCGGGACGTGCCCCGGGGCTTCGACGGCGACCAGTTCGCCCAGGGACGCCGCCACCGTGTCGGCGTCGCCGGAGAGCCGGCGCAGCGCGGCCTGCCGGTCCGACACCGCCCGTTCCAGCGCCTCCCGCAGCCCGGTCATCCCGTCCGGCTCGACCGCCGTGGTGGCCAGCAGCGGCACCCCGTCGAGCCCGTCGACGTCGAGCAGCCGGCGCAGGTCGGCCAGCACCCGGGGCAGCTCGGCCGGGGGCAGCCGGTCGGCCTGGTTGAGCACCACCACCGTCACGTCCCGGTGCCGGTGGAACTCGCGCAGGTAGCTGTTGTGGATCACCCGGTCGGCGTACTTCTGCGGGTCGACCACCCAGACCACCAGGTCGACCAGGCCGAGCAGCCGGTCCACCTCCAGTCGGTGGGACCGCTGCACCGAGTCGAAGTCGGGCAGGTCGAGCAGGATCAGCCCGTGCAGGGCCGACTCGTCGTCGCCGTCGAGCGCGCTCTCCCGGACGAACCGGTGCCGGGGCAGCACCCCGACCCAGTCGAGCAGCCGGTTGCCGCCGTCCAGCGGCCCCCAGACGCAGGCGTGCGCGACACCGGTGGTGGGCCGGCGCACCCCGACCGGGGAGAGTTCCATCCCGGCCAGGGAGTTGAACAGGCTGGACTTGCCGCTGCCGGTGGCGCCGGCCAACGCCACGACGGTGTGGTCCCGGGACAGCGACAACCGGGTGCCGGCCCGCTCGACCAGGGTGTGCGCGCCGACCAGCCGGGTGTCGGGCACCTCGCCGTCGACCGCGTCGAGGAACCGGCGGATCGCGTCGAGGCGGGCCACCAGCGCGTCGGCGTCGACCCGCTGGTCACCCCGGAGCGCCTCGCGCATCCGACCGACGATGTTGGTCACCGGGTGCCGTCCTCGGAGGTCGGGGTCGGGATCGGTAGGGCCTGGCCGGTCTGGCCGGCGAGGCCGCTGTGGTGCCGGGCCAGCTCGACCCGGCCGCCGGCCCGGCGCAGCGCCGCGCCGACCTCCGCACCGGGTCGGGCCCCGTCGGTGCGGGCCAGGTAGCGGGCCGCCTCCTCGTCCAGCAGCGCGCGGACCCGTTCCAGCAGGTCACCCCGGGCCTTCGCGGCGAGGGTACGCACCGCCTGGTCGCCGAAGATCGCCTGGAGTACGGCCTGCGCGGCGACGGTGGTGCCGGCCCCGGTGGCCACCTCCAGCCCGGTCGGGATGAACGCGGTGGAGGCGAAGACGGCGATCATCACGGCCAGCCCGGTGGCGTTGACCGCGTACGCGGCCGTCCGGGCCACGAACCGCCGGTCGCCGCCCTCCTCCCGCACCAGCTCCAGCACCCCGCGCTGCCAGTCCCGGACCAGCCGCTCGGCCCGCTCGGGCAGGTCGGCCGACGGGTGCGCCAGCGGCGGGTCGAGTAGCGCGGCCCCGGCCGGGTTCGCCTTCCAGGCGGTGTACGCGTTCTCCGCCGCCTCGGAGGCGACCCCGCGCAGCAGGGTGACCAACTGTGACTCGATGGCGTTGCGCAGGTCGGTGGCGGGGGTGGCGGGCCGGCCGGTTACCGCGGCGACGACCCGGTCGCGCAGCCGGCCGATCCGGGCCTCCAGCGTCCGGAAGAACTCGCCGGTGCCGACGAACTCCTGCCAGCGGGCGAGGACCTCGCCGCGGAGCAGCCGGCCGTCCTTCAGCCCTTCGGCCACGGTCCGGTGCGCGCCCTGGTAGGCGGCCCGGACCCGGTCGTCGAGGGCGTCGGCGGCGACCATCTGCTCGTCGGCCGCGTCGGCGAGCATCTCCACCGTCGGGTGCAGTGAGGCGAGTGCGCCGTCGAGGGTCTGCCGGACCACGGCGGCCCGGGCCTCGGCGTCGGCGGCGAGCCGGGCGAACCAGGTGCCCAGCGGTGCGGTGACCCGGTCGGGCAGCAGGCCCTGGCCGTCGACCCAGGTCTCCGGCAGGACGAACAGCGGTGCCGCGCCCAACTCCTGGGCGGCGAGCATCTCGGACAGGTGGGCGGCGATCTCGTCGGCGGCCTCGGGGGGCACCCGGTCCAGCACCATGGCGATCGCGGCACCCCGGGAGCGGGCGGTACGCAGCAGCTCCCACGGGACGGCGTCGGCGTACCGGGCGGCGGTGGTGACGAAGAGCCAGAGATCGGCGGCGGCGAGCAGTTGGCCGGCGAGGGCCCGGTTGGCGTCGACCACCGAGTCGATGTCGGGGGCGTCGAGGAAGGCCAGCCCCGGGGGGAGCGCGGGCGCGGTGACCAGGTGCAGGGTGCCCGGATCCTCGCTGGGTTCGTTGGTGCGGGTCAGGCCGGGCAGCAGCTCACCCTGGCGGAACCAGGCGGCGTCGGCGGGGTTGCAGACCAGCACCGGGGAGCGGGTGGTGGGGCGGAGCACGCCGGCGGCGCTCACCCGGGCCTGGACCAGGCTGTTGACCAGGGTCGACTTGCCCGCGCCGGTGGAGCCGCCGACGACCACGAGCAGCGGGGCGTCGAGCCGGGCCAGCCGGGGCAGCAGGTAGTCGTCGAGCTGGTCGGTCAGCGCCCGGCCGGTGTGCCGGGCCGGCTCGGCCGAGGGCAGCGCGAGCGGAAACCGGGCCGCGCCGATCGCGGCCCGCAGGCCGGTGAGGGCGGCGGGCAGGCCGTCTCCGGTGGGGCCGGGCGGCGTCTCGTCGGTCTCCGACGGCCCGGTGCGGGCGGCGACGGTGGGCGCGCCGGACCGGGTGGCGGGATCGCCGTGCGTCGTCACCGCTAAAGCGTGCCCGACCGATGCAACAGAGACAACCGGAGGGTAGTAACGGTCGGGTTGCGTCGGGTCGGCTCAAGTCGACTTGCGCTTTGGCGATCGCGTGGCACTATTGAGTCAAGTTCACTCAACTTGTGGTGTGGTCGCTGCGGGCGGCCCTCCCGGGCAGGCCCTCCGACCTGCCCACCCGTAACGAAGCGAGGAAGCGAAGATGGCACGTGCGGTCGGTATCGACCTCGGCACGACGAACTCCTGCGTCAGCGTTCTCGAGGGCGGTGAGCCCACCGTCATCGCCAACGCTGAAGGCTCGCGGACGACCCCGTCGATCGTCGCGTTCGCCCGTAACGGCGAGGTGCTCGTCGGTGAGGTCGCGAAGCGCCAGGCGGTGACCAACCCGGACCGGACCATCCGCTCGGTCAAGCGGGAGATCGGCACCAACTGGACCGTCGACATCGACGGCAAGAAGTACACCCCGCAGGAGATCTCGGCGCGCACGCTGATGAAGCTCAAGCGGGACGCCGAGGCGTACCTGGGTGAGCAGATCACCGACGCGGTGATCACCGTTCCCGCCTACTTCAACGACGGGCAGCGGCAGTCCACCAAGGAGGCCGGTGAGATCGCCGGCTTCAACGTGCTGCGGATCGTCAACGAGCCGACCGCGGCGGCCCTGGCGTACGGGCTGGACAAGGGCTCCAAGGAGCAGACCGTCCTCGTCTTCGACCTGGGCGGCGGCACCTTCGACGTGTCCCTGCTGGAACTGGCCGAGGGCGTCGTCGAGGTCAAGTCGACCAGCGGTGACAACCAGCTCGGCGGTGACGACTGGGACCAGCGGATCATCGACCACCTGGTGAAGACGTTCCGCGGCGAGCACGGCATCGACCTGGGCCAGGACAAGATGGCCCTCCAGCGGCTCCGCGAGGCGGCCGAGAAGGCCAAGATCGAGCTGTCGGCGGCCACCACCACCAACATCAACCTGCCGTACATCACCGCCGGCGCGGCCGGCCCGCTGCACCTGGACGTGACGCTCAGCCGCGCCGAGTTCCAGCGGATGACGCAGGACCTGCTGGACCGCTGCAAGGGCCCGTTCGAGCAGGCCGTGAAGGACGCCGGCATCAAGATCTCCGACGTCGAGCACGTGATCCTGGTCGGCGGCTCCACCCGGATGCCGGCCGTCACCGACCTGGTCAAGCAGCTCACCGGTCGCGACCCCAACAAGGGCGTCAACCCGGACGAGGTCGTCGCCGTCGGCGCGGCCCTGCAGGCTGGCGTGCTCAAGGGTGAGGTCAAGGACGTCCTGCTGCTCGACGTGACCCCGCTGAGCCTGGGCATCGAGACCAAGGGCGGCATCTTCACCAAGCTCATCGAGCGCAACACCACCATCCCGACCAGGCGCTCCGAGGTCTTCACCACGGCCGACGACAACCAGCCGTCGGTGCTGATCCAGGTGTTCCAGGGCGAGCGCGAGATCGCGGCGTACAACAAGAAGCTCGGCACCTTCGAGCTGACCGGCCTCCCGCCGGCGCCGCGTGGCGTGCCGCAGGTCGAGGTCGCCTTCGACATCGACGCCAACGGCATCGTCAACGTGCACGCCAAGGACCTGGGCACCGGCAAGGAACAGAAGATGACGATCACCGGCGGCTCCTCGCTGCCGAAGGACGACATCGAGCGGATGCGCCGCGACGCCGAAGAGCACGCCGACGACGACAAGCGTCGCCGCGAGGAGGCGGAGGCCCGCAACGTGGCCGAGGCGCTCCAGTGGCAGACCGAGAAGTTCCTCGCCGAGAGCGGCGACAAGCTGCCGACGGAGAACCGGGAGCAGCTCAACGAGGCCCTCGGCGAGCTGCGCGGCGCGCTCGGCGGTCAGGACATCGAGAAGATCAAGGCGGCCCACGAGCGGCTCGCCCAGGTCTCCCAGCAGGCCGGTTCGCTGCTCTACGCGCAGCAGGCCGAGCAGGGGGAGCAGCCGGGCGCGGCAGGTCCGGGCGCGGGCGCCGGTGCCGGCGCGGGTGCCGGTGCCGCCGGGGCCCCGAAGGCGGGCGGCCCGGACGACGTGGTCGACGCGGAGATCGTGGACGAGGACAAGAAGTGACGGTCCGCGCCGGACACGAACTCACCGCACAGGGATCGAGGTAGTCGTATGACGGAGAAGCCACGAGTCGCCGACCCGGGCGCCTCCGGGTCGACGCCGGGTGGCTCCGAGCCCGCCGACGACGGGCCGCGGGTCGTCATCCGGAACAACCGCAAGCTGGGCAGGACCGAGGAGTCGCCCGCCGCCGCCGACGCCGGGGCGGACGCCCCGGCCGAGGGGCTGGTCGAGGAGGCCGAGGTGATGGTCGACGAGATCGAGGCCGAGGCGACCGCGCTCGACGGGCCGGCACCGACCGGTCCGCCGGTGGTGGACGCCCCCGCGCAGCCGGTCGACGGCAGCCCGACCGGCTCGCCGCTCGGCGCCGAGCTGGAAGCCCTCCGGGCCGAGCTGGACGAACGGACCCGGGACCTGCAACGGGTGTCGGCGGAGTACGCCAACTACCGCAAGCGGGTGGACCGGGACCGGGGCGTGGTCCAGGAGCAGGCGACCGGCTCGGTGCTCGCCGCGCTGCTGCCCATCCTGGACGACCTGGACCGGGCCCGGGAGCACGGCGACCTGGTGGGGCCGTTCGGCACGGTGGCCGAGCAGCTCACCACGGCGCTGGGCAAGTTCGGCCTGACCCCCTTCGGCGAGAAGGGCGATCCGTTCGACCCGACCCGGCACGAGGCGGTCGCGCACCAGACCTCGCCGGACGTGGACGAGCCCACCTGTGTCCAGGTGATGCGCCGGGGCTACCTGCTCGGTGAGCGGCTGCTGCGGCCGGCCATGGTCGCGGTCGCCGACCCGCAATAGTGCACGGCCATCCGGTCGCCCCGCCCACCCGCACCCGGTGGGCGGGGCGACCGGGCCACATCTCACGGAAGGGGGTGGACCGGTGAGTTCCAAGGACTGGATCGAGAAGGACTTCTACGCCACGTTGGGCGTGGAGAAGTCCGCCTCCTCAGACGAGATCAAGAAGTCGTACCGGAAACTGGCCCGGGAATCGCACCCGGACCACAACCCCGGTGACCCGAAGGCCGAGGAGCGGTTCAAGGGCGTCTCCGAGGCGTACGCGGTGCTCGGCGACGACACCAAGCGCCGCGAGTACGACGAGATGCGCTCGCTGTTCGGCTCGGGCGCGTTCCGTCGGGGCGCGCCCGGCACGGGTCAGCCCGGCGGTGCCCCGTTCGACGTCTCCGACCTGTTCGGCGGCGGTGGCGGGGACACCCGGTTCGGTGGTGGCGGCTTCACCGACCTGTTCAGCTCGATCTTCTCCGGCGGTGGTGCCGGTCCGACGCGGGCACGTGGCCCGGCCCGGGGCCGGGACGTGGAGACCGAGGTGGCCCTCGACTTCGGGGACGCGGTGCGTGGTGTCACCCTGCCGTTGACGCTGCGCGCGCCCGGGGTCTGCGACACCTGCCACGGCAACGGCGCGAAGCCCGGCACCCAGCCGACCGCCTGCCCGGTCTGCCACGGCGCCGGGGTGACCACCCGGGACCAGGGGTCGTTCAGCTTCTCCGAGCCGTGCCGCAACTGCCAGGGCGTCGGCACGGTCGTCGAGGAGAAGTGCCCCGAGTGCCACGGCACCGGCGGGGTCACCAAGACCCGCACGTTGAACGTCCGCTTTCCCGCCGGGGTGGCCGACGGGCAGCGGATCAGGTTGGCCGGGCGGGGCGAGCCGGGTCAGCGGGGTGGGCCGGCGGGCGACCTGTTCGTCCAGGTGAAGGTCCGCCCGGACGACCTGTTCGGGCGTACCGGTGACGACCTGACGCTGGCCGTGCCGATCACCTTCGCCGAGGCGGTGCTCGGCACCGACCTGCGGGTGCCCACGCTGGACGGCGCGGTGACCCTGCGCGTGCCGCCGGGGACCCCGTCCGGTCGGGTGCTGCGGGCCCGGGGCAAGGGTGTGGTGCGTCGCGACGGTCAGGCCGGTGACCTGCTGGTCACGTTGGACGTGGTGGTGCCGGCGACGGTGTCGGACGAAGCCCGGGCGGCGCTGGAGTCGTTCGCCGACGCGACGCCGCCGGCGGCCCGGGAACATCTCGACGCGCGGGTGCGTCGGGTCGGTTGACCGGTTGACGGGTGCGGAGGTGAGTGGAGATGTCGGACGGGTTCGTCGGTTCGGGTGACGCCGCCTACGAGGCCAAGGTGCTGATGATCTCGGTCGCGGCACGGATGGCGGGAATGCACCCGCAGACGTTGCGTCAGTACGACCGGCTCGGCCTGGTGCAGGCCGGTCGGGCGGCCGGTGGTGGGCGGCGCTACAGCGTGCGCGACGTGGTGCTGCTGCGCGAGGTCCAGCGACTCAGTCAGGACGAGGGCGTCAACCTGGCCGGGGTGAAACGGATCATCGGGCTGGAACGCCTGGTGGAACAGGCCCAGCAGCGGGTGGCCCGGCTGGAGGCGGAGCTGGACGCCGCGTACCGGCGGATCGCCGAGCTGGAGACGCTGGCCAGCGGTTTCTCCCGGGGTGACCTGGTGCCGACCAGTCGCACCTCCACGGCGCTGGTGGTCTGGCGTCCCCGCCGCACCCCCGACCGCTGACCCTGGCCCGGCCCGCCGGGTCGGCGGTGGTCTGCGGTCGGGGTTTTCCGGCGGTGGGTGGTCGTTCCGGCTAGCCTGTTGTCAGGTCCAACCAGGTCAATTCGGACTCCGACGGCGGGGGGAACCGTGGCGGAATCGGCGAAGAAAGTGGCCCGGCAGGCGGAGGAGCGGCTCAACAAGGTGGCCGAGAACGTCCGGGAGAAGTTCGACCGGGTCACCGAGGGCAAGTTCTCCGACACGGTGAAGAACGGCAGGTTCGCCGAAGGGGCCGACCCCGGGGCGGACCGGGAGCGGACCGGGGAGAAACGCCGCAACCAGGGCGGATCGGCACGCTGACGATCCGTCGACGTGCGGGCCGGGACCCACGGGGGGTCCCGGCCCGTTCGCCGTCCGGCTGCGGGTGCGCCGCCGGTCAGCCGAGCCGGCGGTTGTCCCGGACCAGGCCGCCCTCGCACCAGTCGTGGTAGGTGAAGAGTTCCTGCCGGGCCAGCAGCGCCCGACTGTTGTACGCCCAGTTGCGCATCAACTCGTCGCCGTCGCGCTCGGCCTGCTCCACCAGTTTGCGGAAGCGACGCTTGGGGTGGGCGCGGAAGTTCGTTCGGATGCCGTCGGCCGCGTAGATGTAGAGGCAGTGCAGGGCGAAGCGGCGCGCGGGGCAGGCCGGGTCCAACGCCAACTCGAACAGGGTGAGCACCAGGTGGTCGCCGGAGACCAGCAGGTCCCAGTCTTGTGGCAGCGAGGTCAGCGGCACCGAGTCCGGCTGGTACGCCCAGGCCCGTAGCTCCCCCGACGACGGGTCGACGGGGTTGGCGAAGCCGTGGAACGGCGGATCCTGCACGCTCACCGGCAACCTTCCGCTCACATCCACGGGGTGCCTCCGTGCGCCCGCGGGACCCTGTCCTGCTGGGGCGCAACGCTAGCCGCCGCTGCCCGGCCGGCGGAAGACCCCGCCGGGAGCAATTCGGCAACGGAGGCCCTGGCCAGGCCACCTGTGTGAGGGGCCTGGCCAGGCGGTTCTCAGTCCGTGGCGGGTACCGGCTGGGGCTGTCGGGCGGCGATCCGTCGACGCAGCCTCTGCTTGAACCAGCGCATGTCGGGCAGGCGGGCGAGCATCGGACCGGTGATCACGGTGATCAGCACGTACGCCGTGGCGAGCGCCGCCAGTTTGGGTTCGACGGTGCCGGCGGCGACGGCCAGACCGGCGATGACGATGGAGAACTCGCCGCGCGGCATCAACGCGAAGCCGGCCCGCCAACGGCCCGGTTCGGCGATGCCGGCCCGGCGGGCCGCCAGGTAGCCGGTGAGCAGCTTGGTCCCCATGGTGACCACGGCCAGCACGATCGCGGGCAGCAGCACCGGCGGCATGTCCCGGGGGTCGGTGACCAGGCCGAAGAAGACGAAGAAGACCGCGGCGAAGAGGTCCCGCAGCGGGGAGAGCAGTTCGGTGGCGTGGTGCGCCACCGGCCCGGACAGGGCGATGCCGACCAGGAACGCCCCGACGGCGGCGGAGACCTGGAGCCGGGCGGCGATGCCGGCGACCAGCAGGGTCAGGCCGAGCACCCCGAGCAGCAACGCCTCCGGGTCCTTCGCCGACAGGGCGGCGGAGATCAGGTGGCCGAAGCGGATGGCGACGACCAGCACGATCACCACGGTGAACACCGCGACACCCAGCGCGATCCCACCCTTGACCAGGCCCACGCCGGCCAGCAGCGCGGTCACCAGCGGCAGGTAGAGCGCCATCGCCAGGTCCTCGATGACCAGCACGGAGAGGATGACCGGGGTTTCCCGGTTACCGACCCGGCCGAGGTCGCCGAGCACCTTGGCGATCACCCCGGACGACGAGATCCAGGTGATGCCGCCGAGCACCACGGCGGCCACCCAGCCCCAGCCGAGCAGCAACGCGAAGCCGAAACCGGGCAGGGCGTTGAGCGCCGCGTCGATCAGGCCGGCCGGGGCCGCCGAGCGCAGGTTGCCGACCAGCTCGTTGGCGCTGTATTCCAGGCCGAGCATGACCAGCAGCAGGATGACGCCGATCTCGGCGCCGACGGCGAAGAACTCCTCGCTCGCGGCCAGCGGGAGCAGGCCACCGTGCCCGAAGGCGAGCCCGGCGAGCAGGTAGAGGGGGATGGGGGAGACGCCGAACCGGCGGCTGAGCCGGCCGAGCAGCCCGAGCAGAAGCAGGAGCGCGCCGACCTCGATGAGCAGTGTGGTGGTTTCGTGCATACGCCTCAGCCGTCCGGGTCACTGTCGGCGAGGATGGCTGTCACCCCGTCGAGACCCTGCCGGGTCCCGACCACGACCACCACGTCACCGGCCGCGAAGCGGAAGGTGGGATCGGGCGAGACGTTGACCTCGCCCTGCCGGAGCACCGCCACGATGGAGGCGCTGGTGCGGGTACGTGCCTTGGTGTCACCGAGCCGCTTGTTGACGTACTTCGACCCGGCCGGGATGGCGATCTGCTCGGTGAGCAGCCCGGCCGCCTGCTCGCGCAGGCCGGAGAGCTGACCCAGCATCAGCGACGCGCCGAGGATGTCGGCCAACGCCTCGGCCTCGTCGTCGGTCAGCGGGATGTCATGCTGGCAGGAGTCGGGATCGTCCGGGTCGTAGAGGACCAGGTCGCGGCGGCCATTGCGGTGGGAGACCACACCGAGCCGGCGACCGGACTCCGTCATCAGATCATGACGTACGCCGATTCCGGGTAGGGCGGTCTGTTCGACACGTACTCGCACGGACGCGAGGCTATACCCTGCGCCCAAGCTGGGCCCGTTGGACGTCTGTGCTGCTGGCGAGCACTTTCCGGCAGGCACCGGCTGTGCTCGCCGGCTCGCCGGTCGGTAACCCTGTGGGGCCGGGTGGCTGGCTCAGGACGAGCCCTCGGCGGGTGCGGCGACGAAGACGCCGACCCCTTCGAGGGTTTCGGTGAGCCCGGTGGCACGCAGGATCATCATGGCCTTGCCGACCACGGTGTCCGACACGCCGTATTCCCTGCACAGCTGCGACCTGCTCGGCAGCTTGGTGCCGGGCGGCCACTCTCCTGAATCGATCTTGTTCTTCAGCTCGTCTGCGAGCACCTGGTACTGCTGCTTGGGCATGCTTCACTCCCCGGATGGCACGCCTATCTGATCACGCTCGCACCTCCAACCTCAAGCAATTGTGGGTGGGTCGTTGACCTGCAACCGGTACCGATTGTAGGTTCGAGGTGAACGCCCCCGGATGGCACTCGGGGCGCTCAGACGGTCGGGGCGGGCATCCCCCGTGGCCCGTCCCGACCATGTCACCGGCCCTGTCGTCGTACCGCTGAGGTGGGCTGCGACGGCAGGGCGGGCAGCCCGGCCGAACCGGCAGCGCGGCCGGGCTGCCCTTCCAGCACCGCGACACCGAGCCGTCCAGCGAAGGAGCGCCATGGGGTACGAGTCGCCGCACCCACCGTCGAAGCTCGACCTTGGTCAACTCAGGTGGGGCGATATTGCGGTGTCCGAGCCATCGCTATACCGCCATTGGGCCGATACTGCTTCGGCCCGCCCGGGGTGGCGTGAGCCGGGTCGGGCGGGTGGGGAGGCATGACCGGGCGGTATGTCGTACACCTGCCGGTGGTCGCTGCGGACCTGGCGCGGGCCAAGATGCTCGCCCGGACGGCGGCCCGCTCGCTGGCCTTCCTCGCCCACGTCGACCCCGGCGAGACCACCGTCTCCGCCGAGGATGATCAGGGGGCACGCCACCGGGTCTTCTGCGACAACCGGCTGGACAGTGGTCGGCGGTGCGTGCTCCGGGCCGACCACGAGACCCCCTGCGCCGCCCGCCTGCCCCGCTGACTCCTGAGCGGAGGTGGGCGAGGCGGGGTGGAGTGCGGCAGGGTGCGGTGGGTCAACTGAGGTGGGCCGGAGTTCGTCGGCCGACCTCGAACGAGAGTTTGTGACGCGAGTCACATAGCGAGAGTTGAGCGGAATAGGCTCAACTCTGGTGGTGTCTCTTACTAGTGGACACGCCGATCCCGGGGGAGCCCATGAACACGGAACGACTCACCACCAAGAGCCGCGAAACCATCACCGGTGCCGTCGCGCTGGCCAACCAGCGTGGTCACGCCACCGTGGAACCCTGGCACCTGCTGTCGGCACTGCTCGACACCGACGGTTCCACCGCTGCCGGCCTGCTGCGCGCCGCGGGTGCCGACCCCGCCGAGCTGCGCCGGGTCGCCCAGCGCGCGGTCGACGCGCTGCCCGCAGCCCGTGGGTCCAGCATCGCCGAGCCCACCCTCGCCCGCGAGTTCGTCAACGCCATCGGGGCCGCCGAGCAGATCGCCCGGCCGCTCGGCGACGAGTACACCTCCACCGAGCACCTGCTGGCCGGTCTGGCCCGGGTGGGTGGCGCGGTGTCCAACGCGCTGAAGTCGGCCGGGGCCACCGAGGAGAACCTGGTCGCCGCGTTCCCGACGGTGCGGGGCGGGGACCGGCGGGTCACCACCGCCGACCCGGAGCAGACCTACCAGGCGCTGACCAAGTACGGCGTCGACCTCACCGCGAGCGCCCGCGACGGCAAGATCGACCCGGTGATCGGCCGGGATTCGGAGATCCGCCGGGTGATCCAGGTGCTCTCCCGGCGTACCAAGAACAACCCGGTGCTGATCGGCGAGCCCGGCGTCGGTAAGACCGCGATCGTCGAGGGCCTGGCCCAGCGGATCGTGGCCGGCGACGTGCCCGAGTCGCTGCGCGACAAGAAGCTGGTCTCGCTCGACCTCGGCGCGATGGTCGCCGGGGCGCAGTACCGGGGGCAGTTCGAGGAACGGCTCAAGTCCGTCCTGGAGGAGATCAAGAACTCCAACGGGCAAGTCATCACCTTCCTCGACGAGCTGCACACCGTGGTCGGCGCGGGCAAGGGCGAGGGCTCGATGGACGCCGGCAACATGCTCAAGCCGATGCTGGCGCGCGGCGAGCTGCGGATGGTCGGCGCGACCACCCTCGACGAGTACCGCGAGCACATCGAGAAGGACCCGGCGCTGGAGCGTCGGTTCCAGCCGGTGCTGGTCGGCGAGCCCACCATCGAGGACACCATCGGCATCCTGCGCGGCCTCAAGGAACGCTACGAGGTGCACCACGGCGTCCGGATCACCGACGCCGCCCTGGTCGCCGCCGCGTCGCTGTCCGACCGGTACATCACCGACCGGTTCCTGCCCGACAAGGCGATCGACCTGGTCGACGAGTCCGCGTCCCGGCTCCGGATGGAGATCGACTCCCGGCCGGTCGAGGTGGACGAGATCGAACGGGCGGTCCGCCGGCTGGAGATCGAGGAGATGGCGCTGGCCAAGGAGCCCGACGCCGCCTCCGCCGAGCGGCTGGAGCGGCTGCGTAAGGAGCTGGCCGACAAGCGCGAGCAGCTCACCGCCCTGTCCGAGCGCTGGCAGACCGAGAAGAGCCACATCACCAAGCTCTCCACCGCCAAGGAGGAGCTGGAACGCCTCGGCGGCGAGGCCGAACGGGCCGAACGCGACGGCGAGCTGGAACGCGCCGCCGAGCTGCGCTACGGCCGCATCCCGGCGCTCAAGGCCGACCTGGCGCGGGCCGAGGAGGAACTCGCCCGGCTCCAGGCCGACGGCGCGATGCTCAAGGAGGAGGTCGGCGCGGACGACATCGCCTCCGTCGTCGCCTCCTGGACGGGCATCCCGGCCGGCCGGCTGCTGGAGGGCGAGACCGCCAAGCTGCTGCGGATGGAGGAGTCGCTGGGCGGCCGGGTCGTCGGCCAGGCCGAGGCCGTCGGTGCCGTCTCCGACGCGGTACGCCGGGCGCGGGCCGGCGTCGCCGACCCGGACCGCCCCACCGGCAGCTTCCTGTTCCTCGGCCCCACCGGCGTCGGCAAGACCGAGCTGGCCAAGGCGCTCGCCGAGTTCCTCTTCGACGACGAGCGGGCCATGGTCCGCATCGACATGAGCGAGTACGGCGAGAAGCACTCCGTCGCCCGCCTGGTCGGTGCCCCGCCCGGCTACGTCGGCTACGAGGAGGGCGGGCAGCTCACCGAGGCGGTGCGCCGCCGCCCCTACTCGGTGATCCTGCTGGACGAGGTGGAGAAGGCCCACCCGGACGTCTTCGACATCCTGCTCCAGGTGCTCGACGACGGTCGGCTCACCGACGGTCAGGGTCGTACCGTCGACTTCCGCAACGCGATCCTGATCCTCACCTCCAACCTGGGGTCGTCGGTGATCAGCGACCTGACGCTCGCCGAGGAGCAGCGCCGGGAGGGGGTGCTCGCGGTGGTCCGCTCGCACTTCAAGCCGGAGTTCCTCAACCGGCTCGACGACATCGTGGTCTTCGCCGCGCTGCGCGGGGACGACCTGCGGTCGATCGTCGACATCCAGCTCACCCGGCTGCGTCGGCGCCTCGGCGACCGCCGGCTGGCGTTGGACGTCAGCGACGCCGCCCGGACCTGGCTCGCCGAGCACGGGTACGACCCGATCTACGGTGCCCGCCCGCTGCGCCGCCTGGTCCAGTCGGCCATCGGCGACCAGCTCGCCAAGGCCCTGCTGGGTGGCGTGATCCGGGACGGCGACACGGTACGGGTCGACCTGTCCGACGACAAGAACGCCCTCACCGTCACCTCCACCTGACCCCCGCCCCCGCCGCCCCTCCCCCTCCCGCCCCGCCCCCCGCCCCGCCCCCCCGCCCCGCCCCCCCCGCCCCGCCCCCCCGCCCCGCCCCCCGCCCTGGTGATCAAGAGGTTTACGTCACGAGAGCGCTTTCCCTCGACGTAAACCTCTTGATCACCCCCCGCCCCGGCCTTCCTGCGCCGGTGATCAAGAGGTTTACGTCACTGGGAGCGCTCTCTGGTGACGTAAACCTCTTGATCACCGCGGTTGGCGAGAGCTGAGTGCGGTTGGGCGGAGGTTGAGTGGGGGCGGGGTGGGTCGAGTGGGGGGTGGGGCGGGTTGGGTGGGGGTGGGGTGGGTGGTCAGGGGTGGGGCGGGGAAAGGAGAGGGGCATGTTCGGGATGCGGAAGAAGAGCGGCGACCCGGAGCTGGACGCCGCCGTGCGGGAACTCGCCGGGGCGGACACTGTCGCCTTTGGCGGGGTGGGGTTCGCCGGCACGCTGCTGCCGGTGACCGAGGCGTACCGACGGGTGGGGGAAGCGTTCGCGCAGCGCCCCCGGCAGGCCCGTGAGCAGGTCGACTGGCTGCTGCGGCACGGCTCGCCGGCCGGCCGGGCGTACGCGGCGACGCTGTTGGAGGGGGTCGATCCGGCGGCGGCCCGGGATGCCTGGGCGGCCCTACGCGGCATCGACGACGAGTTCACCACCTTTGCCGGCTGCACGATGGGCAGCACCACGCTGGGCGGGTACGCGGCGGACCGGCTGGCTGGTCAGCACACCGACGATGACACTCGGTAGCTGACTGTTTACTCAGGATTCGCTGAGTTTCCCCAGGTGCGCGGGGTGCGCGGGGTTGTTACCGTCTCCGCCGATGCACTTGGGGAGGTGGTCGGGGTGAACGGTTCGGTCGCGTACGTCGTGGCAACGTTGGGATGTCTGATCGGGGTCGCCGGGATCGTGGTGGCGGCGGTGGCTTTCAGCCGGAGTCGGAAACCGAACCGGCCGACACCGGCGAAGGACCCGTTCCGCGACACCGACTCCGACGCGCTGCGCGGGGACCCCCGCAAGCTCAAGCCCGGCGACATCGTCGAGATCCGTGGGGTGTCCTACGCGGTTCGTGGCTCGGTGCACCTGGTCGAGGGCGGCTGGAGCTGGGCCGAGCACCTGCTGGACACCGTCGAGGGCGACAAGCGCTGGCTCTCCGTCGAGGAGGACCCGGACCTGGAGCTGGTGCTCTGGACGGCCGAGCCGGCCGCCACGATCACCCCGGGCGCACCCACCCTCGACTTCGCCGGCCGCCGCTACTCCTGGGAGGAGTCCGGCCAGGCCCGCTATTCGGCCACCGGCAGCACCGGCCTCGACCCGTACGGCACCGTCCGCTACCAGGACTACCGGGGCCAGGGCGGCGAGCGGCTCTCCTTCGAGGCGTACGGGGACGCCGGCTGGGAGGTGGGCCGGGGCGAGCGGCTGCACCGCGCGGACGTGATGGTGTACCCGCAGTCCGGCCCGGGGGGGTCCTGATCGTGCTGGTCAGCCTGGACACCCCGTACGTCGACACCTGCGCCGCCGACCTGAGCCTGGCGCTCGGTGGCCCGGAACGCCCCGCCCTGCACATCCGTGACGTGACCCTGCCCGGCGGCGTACGGCTGCGGCTGCGCCTGCTCGGCGCGTCCCACCAGGTCGTCCTCACCACCCCGACCGGGTTCACCACCCCGGCCGCTTCGACCGGGCTCGCCGACGCGGACATCCCGACCGGGCTCGGCACCCCGGCCGCTCCGACCGGGCTCGGCACCCCGGCGGCTTCGACCGGGCTCGCCGACGCCGACACCTCGACCGGGTGGGCCGACGCGACGGGTCCGGCAGCGGCGGGTGGGCTGGTCGAGACGGTCGCCTGCCTGCCCGGTCGGCCCCCGCACCTGCCCGGCGACCTGCACGACGAGGCGGGTGGCTACCGGTTCACCGCGACCGTGCTGCGCCCCGCCGAGGGGGAGCTGCACACCCGGATCGCCGCGCTCCGCGCCGACCTGGCCGACGACCCGTACGCCCTGGTCGGGGTCTTTCCGGGGGACCCGGACGCGGTCACCGCGCTGGCCGTACGCCCCGACGCGCCGGACGGCACGGTGGGCTGGCGCACCTGGCACGCGTACCCCCAGACCAACGAACTGGTCCTGACCGAGACGGTGGTGGACCTTCTGCGAGCCCCGCAGTCGCGAACGGAGGAGGCACCGTGAGCGCGAGGAGTGAGCCGGTTCTGCGAGCCCCGCAGTCGCGAACGAAGGAGACACCGTGAGCGCGAGGAGTGAGCCGGTTCTGCGAGCCCCGCAGTCGCGAACGAAGGAGGCACCGTGACGTACCGACGTTGGTTCGTGGTGGGGGTGGCGTTCGCGGTCGTCGGCGCGCTGGTCGCCGCCTTCGCGATCTTCTACGGCAACTTCTCGCCCCGGGGCTACATCGAGGACCGCTACACCCGGGCGGCGGCCCGGGACATCGGGCGGGACGCCGTCGCGTACACCTCGAACCGGACCCCGAGCCAGGTGGCGGACGACGTCACCGGTGCCTGGAAGCCGGCCGACCAGTACGTCGACGGCAGCGGCGTCTACCTGCGCTACGACGACGACTCGCTGGTGATCCTGCCGATCGCCGCCGGCTCGCTGATTTTGCTGGAGCGGATGCGCACCGCCTACCCGCGTTACCACTCGACGGTGGGCAGCCACTGGGGTTGGGGTCGGGGCAGCACCGTGCGTGGTGGCGGCCCCGGCTCCGGCAAGTGACGCGTATCGATCCCGACCGAACGAACCCCTGGAGCACGCTGTGCAGAACCTGGTCACCGACCTGCTGGTCACCCTCGCCTACGGGGTGGTCGGTGTCGTCCTGATGGCCGTCGGCTACGTGCTGGTGGACGTGGCCACCCCGGGCAAGCTCCACGAGCTTATCTGGACCGAACGCAACCGTAACGCCGCGCTGCTGCTCACCTCGAACCTGGCCGGCGTCGGCATCATCGTGGTGGCCGCGATCGCCGCCAGTGAGGACGACTTCCTGCTCGGCCTGGTCGGTTCCGCCGCGTACGGGATCGTCGGCCTGGTCATCATGGCCCTGGCGTTCGTGCTGCTCGACGCGTTGACCCCGGGCAAGCTGGGCACGCTGCTGGTCGACCAGCAGCCGCACCCGGCGGTCTGGGTGTCGGCGATGGTGCACCTCGCCACCGGCGCGATCATCGCCGCCGCCATCAGCTGATGACCACGGCGAAGCAGCCGGCGAAGCCGAAACAGAACGCGGGTGCCTGGGTCGTCTGGATCGTCCTCGGCCTGGTCGTGGTGGTCTGCGTGGGCAGTAGCCTCTTCAACCGGGACTCCGGCGGCACCGACGTCCCCGCCCCGGCGGCCGACGAGCGCGCCGACACCGTGCCGCTGCTCGCCCAGGCGACCGCCAGCCAGGGTATCTGCTACGGCTGGCGGCTGGAGGAGTCGTTCCTCTCGCCGGTGAGCGTCGGCTCCAACCTGGGTGACGGGGTGGCGGTGGAGGAGGATGACCGCTGCCCGCGCTGGGTGCAGGTCCGGGCCCGGATCACCTACACCGCGGAGAGCAGCGAGAGCAGCGACTCGGCGACCATCACCGTGACCGGCTCGGGCGACTTCTCCCGGGCCGACCTCTACGCCGTGCAGACCGGTCTGACCCGGTTCGGCCTGCACGAGGACGTCTTCGTGGACGACCCGGGCTGGGCGATCTGCCGCGCCGCCGTGGCTTTGCCGCTGCTGGTCGCCGAGACGGGTGCGGCACCACCGGCGGCCACCCCGACCGCCGACCCCGGCGCGGTGGCGGCCCCGCTGCCGGACACCGGCAGCGACTTCTGGCGGGACCGCTGGGGTACGGTGCTGGCCGCCGCCGGCCTGCTGCTGGTCGCCGTCCTGCTGATCACCGTCGGGTTCGTCCAGCGCGGCCGGCAGCGGGCGGCGACGCCGGCCGGGCGTTTCCGGGGGGCGCGGTGACCACGGTCGACGAGACTCCGGCGGTCCGGCCGCGCTGGCGGTGGGCCCGCGCGTCGGTGCTGCTCGCGGTCTTCGTCTGCGCCGCCTGCGGCCTGGTGTACGAGTTGGCCCTGGTCGCGCTTGGCAGCTACCTGATCGGCGACACGGTCGGGCAGGCGTCGATCGTGCTCGGCGTGATGGTCTTCGCGATGGGGATCGGGGCGCTGGTCGCCAAGCCGTTGCAGCCCCGGGCCGCCGCCGCGTTCGCGGTGATCGAGTTGACCCTGGCCCTGCTCGGCGGCCTGTCGGTGCTCGGCCTCTACGCCGCGTTCGCCTGGCTCGACCTGTACGGCCCGGCGCTGGTCGGCACCGCGTTCGTGCTGGGTCTGCTGATCGGCGCGGAGATCCCGCTGCTGATGGTGATGCTGCAACGCATCCGGGAGCAGGCCGCCGGCAGCGCGGTCGCCGACCTGTTCGCCGCCGACTACGTCGGCGCGCTGCTCGGCGGGCTCGCCTTCCCGTTCCTGCTGATCCCGGTCTTCGGCCAGCTCAAGGGCGCGTTGGTGGTCGGCGCGGTGAACGCGGTGGCCGGCCTGGCCCTGGTCTGCACGGTGTTCCGCGCCGAGCTGAGCCGCCGGGCCCGGCTCGTGCTGGGCGCCGGCTCCGTGGTGGTCGCCCTCTGCCTGGGATACGCCTGGGTCACCGCCGCCGACTTCGAGGTGACCAGCCGTCAGCAGCTCTACCGCGACCCGGTGGTGCACGCCGAACGCTCCCGCTACCAGGAGATCGTGCTGACCCGGTCGGTTCGCGAGGTCGGCCACTCCGTCACCGACCTGCGGCTGTTCCTCAACGGCGATCTCCAGTTCAGCTCGATCGACGAGTACCGCTACCACGAGGCGCTGGTGCACCCGGCGATGCGTGGCCCGCGCGGTGAGGTGCTGGTCCTCGGTGCCGGCGACGGTCTCGCGGTCCGCGAGATCCTGCGCTATCCGGACGTGCGCCGGGTGACCGTGGTCGACCTCGACCCGGCGGTGGTGGCGCTGGCCCGCTCCGAGCCGCAGCTGCGCGCGCTCAACGGCGGTTCCCTCGACGACCCCCGGGTCCGGGTGCTCAACACCGACGCCTTCGGCTGGTTGCGGACCGCCGGCGAACGCTTCGACGTGGTCGTCGCCGACCTGCCCGACCCGGACGAGACGGCCACCGCCAAGCTCTACACCGTCGAGTTCTACGCCCTGATCCGTTCGGTGCTCGCCGAGGGCGCCCGGCTGGTGGTGCAGTCCGGGTCGCCGTACTTCGCGCCCCGGTCGTACTGGTCGATCGAGGCGTCGGTACGCGAGGCGGGCTTCGCCACCGTGCCGTACCACGTCGACGTGCCGTCGTTCGGTGACTGGGGGTTCGTGCTCGCCGCGCCGGGCGGGGCCCCGCCGCCCCTGGAGTTACCGGCCGACGCGCCCCGGCTGCGTTTCCTCGACCCGGGGGTGCTGCGGGCGGCGGCGGCCTTCCCCGCCGACCGGGGCCGCCTGGACGTGCCCTCCTCCACCCTGTTGCGGCCCAGGGTGCTCGACTACGCCCGCAGCGAGTGGCGCGGCTACTAGCCTCGGACTGATGTCACCGTCGCTGCGCCGCCGGCTGCCACCGCGTGCGGTGGACGCTGCGGCGTACCTGCAGGCGTTCGTGCTGTCCGGGGTGGCCACGGTGCTGGTCACCCGGGCGTTCCTGCACGCCACCGGCTACCCGCAGCTCGGCGGCGGTGGCCTGCACATCGCGCACGTGCTCTGGGGTGGCCTGCTGATGACCGTCGGCCTGGGCGTCGCGCTGATCTTCCTCGGTGGGGCCGCCCGGATGGCCGGCGCGGTGCTCGCCGGGGTCGGTTTCGGGCTGTTCATCGACGAGGTCGGCAAGTTCGTCACCGCCGGCACCGACTACTTCTACCGGCCGGCCGCCGGGATCATCTACGCCGTGTTCGCCCTGCTGGTGGTGATCACCCAGGCGCTGCGCGAACGGATCCGGCTGACCCCCGGCGAACGGGTGGCGAACGCGTTGGACGTGATCGTCGGCGGGGTCGGCCGGGGGTTGACCGACCGGCGCAGGGTGGCCACCCTGCGGCTGGTCCGGGGTGCCGGCCCGGAGGTCGAGTCGGCGGTCTCCGCGCTGCTGGACGTGGTGCCGCGCCGGGAACCACCGCCACGGCGGTTCTGGCAGCCCTGGGTGGCCCGGCTGCGCGACGCGCTGCTCCGGCTGACCGCCCAGCGTTGGGTGGTCCTGCTGGTGGTGGCCTACCTGGTCATCGAGCCGGTGGCGACGGTGGTGGCGGTCACCACCGAGGGGGTGACCGGCGAGCTGGACCAGCTCGGCGAGTGGGGCGCGGTGCTCGGGGTGTCGGCCTCGGCGGTGGTCGCCGGGGTGCTGAGCATCCGCGCCGCGTTCCTGCTCCGCAACGACCGGCGGGCCGCGTTCCGGCTGTTCAAGCTGGCCCTCCTGGTCGACCTGCTGTTCGGGCAGATCTTCAACTTCACGGTCAACCAGTTCGGCGCGGTGACCGGGCTGGCGGTGGACCTGCTCCTGCTCGGTGTGGTGACCGCCGAACACCGCCGGTTGGTGCGCGAGTCGTGACCCGGGGAAGCGCCCGCCTGATCCGCTTCGGTCGCGGCCCCGCGCCCGGCCGATGGATGATTCGGCAGGTCGATCATCGGGTACGGCTCCGTCGTAGCCGGTACGACGGGACTGCGGACGTTACCGTGGTGCGGTGATCTAGGAAGGAGAATCATGGTCGATTCCCACAGCACGCCCGCCCGGACCCGTCCGGGTCTGGTGACGCTCTCCAGCTATCTGCTGATGTTCTTTGCGGCGCTCCAACTGATCGGGCTGATCCTCACCCTCGCGATCAGCGGCAAGCTCCGCCAGGCGTTCGAGGACGCGTTCGAGGGGACCGCGAGCGAGGTCGAGGGGCTCGGCACCGCCGTCGTGGTCTTCGCCGTCGCCGCGTCCGCCATTCTGCTGCTGATCGCGCTGGCCCTCGTCGTCCTGGCGATCTTCAACAACCGGGGCAAGAACGGCAGCCGGATCGCCACCTGGGTGGTCGGCGGCATCATGGTCTGCTGCGTCGGTGGTGGACTGGTCAACGGTTCCGCCGGTTTCAGCGGTTCCGCCGGCTCCGGCTCCGGCAACGCGCCGAGCGCCGAGGAGTTGGAGCGCAGCATGAACGCCGTGCTGCCCTCCTGGTACAACCCGGTCAGCACCCTGCTCGGCGTGCTCAGCCTGTTGGCCCTGCTGGCGGCGCTGATCCTGCTCGCCCTGCCGAAGTCCAACGAGTTCTTCCGCAAGCCCAAGGGCGGCTGGGAGCCGCCGGTTCCCGGTGCCGCCTACCCGGCCACCCCGGGCTACCCGGCCACCCCCGGTTACCCGGCCACCCCGGGTTACCCGGCGACGCCGGACTACCCGCAGCCCGGCACCCCCGGCCAGCCCGGTGCCCCCGGACCGTCGTCGACCCCGGGTCAGCCCGGCCGGTCGGCGTCCACCCCGGGCGTGCCAGATCAGCCGCAGCCGTCCGACGGCCAGTCCTGGCAGCCGCCGTCGGGTGGGGAGCCGGACCGGCCCGCCGGAGGCAGCGGCCCGGACGACCCGCAACGCCCCGCCGGCAGCTGACGGGCGCGTAACAGCGACACCGACGATTCCCTCCGAGTAGGTTGCACACCGACGCCTACCGGAGGGAATCGTCGTGTCGTACCCGGATCAGGTGCCGGCCCGCCGGCCGGTCGTCGTCACCACGGCGGCGGCGCTGCTCGGGCTGATGGCGCTCGCCGCCGGGGTCTACGCCGTGACCACCCTGCTCGCCCTGGGCGGCACCGTCGACCGGTTCCGGGTGGCCGCCGCCGACACCGCCGCCGACCCGGGCGACGTCGACGGCGTGGTCCGACTGCTGCGGCTCGGCACGGTCGGCGCGGCGGTGCTGACGGTGCTGGTGGGGCTGCTGCTGGTCGGCCTCGCCGGTGGGCTGCTCGCCCGTCGTCGGGCGGCCCGGATCGGCGTCTGGGTGGTCTGCGGGCTGGGCCTGCTCGCCGGTGGGTGCGCGCTCGCGGCGCTGGTCGGCCAGCGGGTCAGGCCGCTGCGGCTGGGCAGCGGGGACCAGGGCGTCGCCGACCTGTTCGGCACCCTCGACGACGCCTACCCGTCCTGGTGGGTGCCGGTGAACGCGGGGGTTTCGGTGGGCCAGGCCCTCGGCTACCTTGTGGTGGCCGTGCTGCTGGTGCTGCCGGCGGCGAGCACCTGGTTCGCCACCCGCCGCCCGGTGGGCCCCGGCTCCGGGCCGCCCCCGTTCACCCCGGCGTCCGAGCCTGACCCCGGTGCCGTTCCGCCGGTGCCGCCGCCCCGTTGAGGAGCAACCGTGACCGCCGACCGACCGGCTCCGGGCCGCCGCGCGCTGATCACCGGTGCCACCGCCGGCATCGGTGAGTCGTTCGCCCGCCAACTCGCCGCCGAGGGCTGGGACCTGATCCTGGTGGCCCGGGACGCCACCCGGCTCGACGCGACCGCCGCCGAACTGACCGGCCGGTACGGCAACCAGGTCCAGGTCGTACCGGCCGATCTGTCCACCGACGACGGTTGCGCCCGGGTGGAACGGCGACTGACCACGGGCGACCCGGTGCACCTGTTGGTCAACAATGCCGGGCTCAGCCTCAGTCGGCCGTTTCTGCGTTCCACCGTCGCCGACGAGACCCAATTGCTCCGGTTGAATGTGCACGCGGTACTCCGGCTCACTCTCGCCGCGCTCGGGCCAATGATCGAACGCGGCGATGGGGCAGTGATAAATGTCTCTTCGGTTGCCGGGTTCGGCCCGGTGATGCCGGGCTCCACCTATCCAGCCAGCAAGGCATGGGTCACCAGCTTCAGCGAGTCGATCGGGCAATCCACCCGGGTGGCGGGCGTGCACGTGATGGCGCTCTGCCCCGGCTACACCCGCACCGGCTATCACGAGCGCACCGGCATCGACATGTCCGGCATGCCACGGTGGATCTGGCTGCGGGCCGACGACGTGGTCGCCGAAGCCCTGCGTGACCTGCGGAAAGGCAAAACGGTCAGCGTGCCGGACTGGAAGTACAAGCTGGCCGTCGCGAGCCTTCGACACGTACCGCGGCGGTTGTTGCGGGGTGCCTTCCGGGACCGGCGGGGGCAGCTCGATCCGGCCGGGGAGTGAGCGGGCGTCGGCGCGGTACGGTGCGCGGGCCGCCCGCTGTCCTGCGACAACTCTGCCCGTGCGATCGCGCAGCGTAGCCGTCCATCGCCAGTCATCGGTCGATCGGGTGACCGATCCGGGTGGGCCGCACACACGACCCACAGACTTGCGCAGTACCCTCTATCGGCATGGGGGACCACGACGACCTGCGTAAATTCATCACTGACCTGGCTGTGGTCCATGGCCGGGTCGTGCTCTCCTCGGGGCGGGAGGCGGAGTGGTACGTCGATCTGCGTCGCGTGACTCTCCATCACCGGGCCGCTCCCCTGGTCGGTCGGGTGATGCGGGAGCTGACCGCCGACTGGAATTACGACGCGGTCGGTGGGTTGACCCTGGGTGCCGATCCGATCGGCATCTCGATGTTGCACGCCGCCGCGGAGACCGATCGACCCCTGGACGCCTTCGTGGTCCGCAAGGCCGGCAAGGCGCATGGTCTCCAACGGCGGATCGAGGGTCCTGAGGTGGCCGGCCGGCGGGTACTGGCGGTGGAGGACACCTCGACGACGGGCGGCAGCGTGTTGACGGCCGTCGAAGCACTACGCGAGGCCGGGGCGGAGGTCGTGGGCGTGGCGGTTATCGTCGATCGTGGCGCCAGCGACGTCGTACGCGCCGCCGGACTGCCGTATCGGGCGGCCTTTACGTTGGCTGACCTCGGCCTTGTGGCGTGAAAATTTGCCGATTCGGATCTGCTGATATGCAGGCGGATCGATGCTGCTGGTGGAAGGATGGAATACGTGGGAACTGCGTTGGCTGAAATGACCATGCCTCAGATCTCGCCGCTTGCCGGCGAGCCGATCGAACGTGCCGACGCCGAGCGGCTGGCGGGGGTCCTCAAGGCCCTCGCCGACCCCGCTCGGCTGCGGCTGCTCAGCCTGATCCAGTCGGCGCCCGAGGGCGAAGCGTGCGTGTGTGACCTCACCGCGCCGCTCGGCCTCTCGCAGCCGACGGTCAGCCACCACCTCCGCATCCTCACTGAGGCCGGCTTGCTGGAGCGGGAGAAGCGTGGTGTGTGGGCCTACTACCGGCTGGTGCCGTCGGCGATCGCTACGATCGCCGACCTCCTCACGCCGCCGCGCAAGCGGGCCACCAAGAAGGCCCGCTGACTGCACCCGTCGCCCCCGCCAGGGGGTGACGTCCGATGGCGTACCAGGGGTGGCGTCATCGGGTGGTGACGGTTCTCCGTCACCGGTCAGTTTGCTGATCCACCACCGTGCCCGCGGTGGCGTACGCGTATGCAACGGCCGGTCCTCTCCCCGAGGGCCGGCCGTTCGTCGTCCCGGCGTTCAGCGGTCCTGACCGTGCTCCGGGTACCGTCCACCGTCCTGCGGCGGCTGGGGCTGACCGTAGGTCTGCGGCGGGAACTGCTGGTCGCGGCCGTGCGGCTGGCCGGGCTGCCCACCGCCGTAGGGCTGCTGCTGCGTTTCACCGTGCTGCTGCCCGTGCTGCTGCGTTTCACCGTGCCGCTGCCCGTGGTGCGGGTGGTGGTGCTCGACGGCGTCCCGGACGGCCTCGACCGCCCCCACCGCGCTCGCGGCGGCGACCACCGCGACGGCCTCACCGCGTCGACGGGCCTTACGGTCGCGCAGGAACTCGAAGAAGATCGGCAGCACCGAGATCAGGATGATCAGCGCGACCACCGGCAGGATGTACCGGTCGATCTTGTCGCCGATGGCGTTGTAGATCTGGTCGGCGAGCAGGTAGCCGATCAGCAGGATGCCGTCGACCCAGAGGATCGCCCCGACGACGTTCCACAGGAGGAACTGCTTCGCCGGCATGCCGAGCGCACCCGCCACCGGGTTGAGGAACGTCCGCACGATCGGGATGAACCGGGCCAGCACCACGGCCTTGGCCGGGCCGAACTTCTGGAAGTAGAACTCCGCCTTCTCCACGTACTCCTTCTTGAAGAGTCGGGAGTTGGGGCGCTCGAACATCCGGCGGCCGTAGCGGGCCCCGAGCCAGTGCCCGAGCTGGGCCCCGACGATCGCGCAGATCGGCCCACCGATCAGCAGCCCGACCAGGGAGAGCCGGGTGCCGTCGCCGAACATCGCATCGGCCACCGGCGAGGCGGCGACCCCGGCCAGGAAGAGCAGCGAGTCGCCGGGGAAGAAGAACCCCACCAGCAGACCGGTCTCGGCGAAGAGGATCACCCACACGCCGACCAGTCCGAAGGTCTGGAGCAGATCCTTGGGGTCGAGCGGATTCAGCGCGACCGTCTCGGCGACCACCCGCGTCTTCTCACCTGTGTCCACGGCCACACACCATACCGAGCCCGCGAAGCGTCGGTCGCGGCACGCGCCCCTTCGACCGTGATCTCACCCCGGGCCCGCCCGGACGGGCCGCGACGCGGCCCCACCCAGGCCACGACGCGCCCGGGTCGGGCCACGACGCACACCCGCCCAGACCACCCGCGTCTGCTCAGGCCACGACGTGCGCCCGCTCAGGCCACGAAGTGCGACCGGCGGCGGGCCGCCAGGTAGCTGCCGACCCCGGCCACCAGCAACAGACCACCGACGGTGGCCACCAGGCCGGTCGGGGAGCCGGTGATCGGCAACGAGCCGTCGTCGCCACCCTGACCACCCGAGGCGGGATTCACCAGGATCTTCGCGGTGTCGTTGCTCGGGTCGAGGTCCTTCGCGCCCACCGGGCCGTTGCTCAGCTCGACCTTGCCCGTCAGGGCGCCCGCCCGATCGATGCGGAACGAGAACGGCAGGGCGACCTTCCCACCCTTGCGGATGACGTCGTACTGGTAGCAGAGGTAGGCGCGGGCACCCGGCCGGCCGCCCTCCTCGTCCTGGATGTCGGCGTCGAGGCAGTTCTTGGGTGCCTTGACGGCGGTGACACCCTTCGGCACGGTCATCGTGACGACCGTGTAGAAGTCGCGACCGCCGTTGGACGACGAGGCCGGTCCCCGGTTGGTGTAACCGATCTTGACCGGCACGGTCTCGCCCACCCTGGCGGTGATCCGCACCTCGTCTGCCGCCAGGTCGGCCCGCTGGTTGCCGGTGACGGTCAACTCGACGGCGGTTTCGTTGTCGGTCGGCCTGACGTCGGTCTGTGCTGCCCGGGACGTGCCGCCGGGCAGGCGGGTACCGGTCGACTCCAGCCGCAGCACACCGCCGGTCCCCTGCTGGTCGAGCGTGTAGCTGGGCTGCGCGTCCGCCCAGTCCTGCGCGGTGAACCAGGTGGCGGTGCCGGGCTGGATGTTCGGCGCCGAGACGTCACGGGGCACGGTGACACCGAAGCCGCCGTCGACCCGGAGTGCCCGGCCCGGCGCGATCTCATCGTCGAAGGTGCAGGCGAACAGGTTCGGCGTGAAATGCACCAACCCACCCTTGCTGCCGTAACGGCAGTTCTGGTAGCGCTTCGACGGGGTGAGCCCGTACGCGGCCGAGACGAGGAGCACCACGCCCCGCGCGGTCTCCTTCCCCCGGTTGCCGACCGACAGGCTCATCGGCACCGTGGCACCGGGACCGCCGGTCAGCGTGACTGCGGGACCCGCCACCAGGTCGACCCCCTCGCCGATGAGAACGGTCGAGGCGGTGGTGCTCGTACCCGTCTGAGGGCTGGTCACGGTGATCCGGATGCGGCCCTCCTGACCCACCTCGGCCCCGGGGCGCGGCAGCACCGGGATCAGCAGCAGGTTCGACCTGTCGTTGTCGATGGCCGAGCAGGTCAGGACGGTGCCCTTGCGGGTGCAGGCACGGCTTGAGGGATTGCGTACGTCGGCGAAGGCCTCGACGGCGCCGAAGTCCACGGTGGCGGTGTACTCAAGCGGGAGCCGGTCGCCCAGCACGTTGAGGGACACGTCCTTGCCCGGACCGCCCGGGGCGAGGGTGATGTTGTTGGCGTAGGTGGTGAACCCGGCCACCGTGACCACATCGGGGGAAGCTCCGGGGCTGGCGGGGGCGGCCGGGGCCGGAGCGGCGGAGGCGACGACGCACACGCCCACCACACCGAGTCCGGCCAGCCAACGACGCGTCGCGTGCTTGCGCATCAGTGGATCCTGTCCTGAGGAAGGGCTGGGGCGGTTGTCGCAGCCTACGGAATCCGTCCCGGTCGGGCCGCCCCGCGACGACGGGTGTCGGCGGAATGGACCGAACGGTCGTCGACTCCACCCAACGACCCGACCCACCCTGCGACCCGCCCTCTGCCCGACCCGACCCCCTGCCCGACCCGCCCTCTGCCCGACCCGACCCCCGGGCTGTCCGCCCTGGGCCGGGTTCGCTCACCCGGCCCGGGGCGGGCGGTCAGAGGCGTGGGTCGACCGGCTCCGACTCGCAGGCGAGGATCGCGAAGACCAGCGCGTGCCGACGCCACAGCGGGACGTCGGCGGCGTACCCGTCCAGGGCGGCCAGGCCGAGCGCGTGCTCGCGCAGCGCCAGCCCCCGCTTACGGCCCAGCGAGCGGCGACGCAACGCGGCGAGCTGGTCGGGAGCGGTGTAACCGGGGCCGTAGATGATCCGCAGGTACTCCCGGCTCCGGCACTTGATCCCCGGCTGGAGCAGCGAACCGCGTGCCGACCGGGCCGCCGGACCGGCGTACGGCTTGACCACCATCCCCTCGCCACCGGCCCCGGTCAGCGCCGACCACCACTCGGTGGCCGTCGCCACCGCCGCCTCGTCGGCCAGCTCCACCACCTGCCGTCGGGTCGGCGTGAAGAACTCCGGGTCGGCCGCGCAGAGCCGGTCGGCCAACGCCAGGTGCCAGCCGTGGTCCCGGTCGGTGAAGGTCACCGTCGCCCCGGCCAGCACCGCGAACGGCGCCAGGGTCACCCCGCGCAGCCCTTCGGTGGGGGCCACGTACGCCCGGTAGGCCGCCGAGTAACCCTCGATCTCCGCCCGGCGGGCCGCCATCCGGTCCCGCAGCGCGTCCACCGGCAACCCGCGGGCGCTCGCGGCCTCCAGCGCGGCCAACGCCGCCGGCACCGCCGCCCGGCCGGCCGCCCCGACCCCGGCATACTGCTCGCGGATCAGCCCGCCCGCCTTCGCCGACCAGGGCAGCAGCTCACAGTCCAGCAGCAGCCGGTCGGTGCCCAACTCGTCCCACAGCCCGGCCGTGCCGACCGCCGCCCGGACCCGGTCCAGCAGCTCCCCGTCCCACGGCGGGCCGAAGAACGGCCGGCCGGTGCGGGTGTGCACCACCCCGCCGCCGAACGGACCCGGTTCCCGTTCGACAAGCACCACCGCCCGGGAACCCATGTGCTTCTCCTCGCACACCACCCGCTGCACGCCGGCCGACCGGTAGTCGTCGAACGCCTGCGCCGGGTGTTCCAGGAACCCTGGCACGGTCGACGTCGAGCAGGGTGCCATCGTCGGCGGCAACCAGACCAACCGGCCCGGGTCCACCGCGAACCGGCTCATCACCTCCAGCGCGGCGGCGGCGTTCTCCGCCGGCACGGTCAGCGTGCCGTAGGCGTGCTCCAGGTGCCGCCGCCCGGTCACGTCGGCCAGGTCGAGCACCGTGTCCGGGCGGGTCGGGGTGCTGACCAGCGGCCGGGCCGGGGCGTACCACTCCCGCTGGGCGTCGACCGAGACCAGCTCCCGTTCCGGGTAGCGCAGCGCGGTGAGCTTCCCGCCGAAGACGCAACCGGTGTCCACGCAGATCGTGTTGTTGACCCATTCCGGCGTCGGGGTCGGGGTGTGCCCGTACACGACCGTGGCCGCACCCCGGTAGTCGCGCGCCCACGGGTAGCGCACCGGCAGGCCGTACTCGTCGACCTCGCCGGTGGTCTCGCCCCAGAGCGCGAACGAACGGACCCGGCCCGACGCGCGGCCGTGGTAGGCCTCCTTCAGGCCGGCGTGCGCCACCACCAGCCGGCCGCCGTCCAGCACGAAGTGGCTGACCAGGCCGTCGATGAAGGTCGCCACTCCGGCCACGAACGCCGGGTCCTCGGCGTCGAGCTGCGCCATCGTCTCGGCCAGGCCGTGGGTGAGCTTGACGTCCTGGCCACGCAGCTTGCGCAGCAGCTTGTGCTCGTGGTTGCCCGGCACGCAGATCGCGTGCCCGGCCGCCACCATGCCCATCACCAGGCGCAGCACGCCGGGGGAGTCCGGGCCGCGGTCCACCAGGTCACCCACGAAGACGGCGGTACGACCAGCCGGGGGCACCGCGTCCACCGGGCGACCCGCGTCGTCGCGGTGCAGCAGGTAACCCAGCCGCGTCAACAACGACTCCAGCTCCGCCCGGCACCCGTGCACGTCACCGACGACGTCGAACGGCCCGGTCAGCTCCCGCCGGTCGTTGAACAGCTTCTCCAGCCGGATCCGCGCGGCGTCGATCTCCTCGACCCCGCGCAGCACGTGCACTGTGCGGAACCCCTCCCGGGCCAACTGCCCGGACGACCGGCGCAGGTCACGTTGCATCCGGGCCAGCACCTGCCGGCCGTGCGTGCGGTCGGTGCGGGCCCGGGTCCGTTCCCAGGCCAGCGCCTCCGGCACGTCCAGCACGATCGCCACCGGCAGCACGTCGTGCTCCCGGGCCACCGCCACCAGCCCGGCGCGGGCGTGCGGCTGGAGGTTCGTCGCGTCGACCACGGTGAGCCGGCCCCGCCGCAGCCGTACCCCCGCCACGTGGTGCAGTGCCCCGAACGCGTCGGCGGAGGCGGACTGGTCGTTCTCGTCGTCGGCGACCATCGCCCGGAACGCGTCCGAGGCGAGCACCTGACTGGGCGCGAAGTGCCGGGCGGCGAAGGTGGACTTGCCCGAGCCGGAGACGCCGACCAACGCCACCAGGGCCAGCTCGGGAATGTCGAGAGTGGTCATCGGGTCGCCTCCTGGCTGCCCACGGCGGTGAGGACGGCGAGCTGGGTGGGGTGGCCCAGCTCGGGGTCGTGGTCACCGACCCCGCTGATCGTGGCCGTGTAACCGTGGTCGGCGGCCACCCGCCCGACCCACGCCGCGAACTCGGCACGGGTCCACTCGAACCGGTGGTCGGGGTGCCGGAACCGACCCGCCGGCAGCCCCTCGTAACGCACGTTGTACTCCGCGTTGGGGGTGGTCACCACGAGCGTGCCCGGTCGGGCGTGACCCAGGACGGCATCCTCCAACGCGGGCAGCCGGGCCGGGTCCAGGTGCTCGACGACCTCCATCAGCACCGCCGCGTCATAGCCGCGCAACCGGTCGTCCCGGTAGGTCAACGCCGACTGCCACAGCCGGACCCGGTCCTGCTGCCGCTGGGGCAGCCGGTCCAGCCGCAGCCGACGGGCGGCCACGGTCAGCGCCTGGGGAGCGACGTCCACGCCCACCACCTCGGTGTAACGCCGGTCGGCGAGCAACGCGGTGAGCAGCGCACCGCCGCCACACCCCAGGTCCACCACCCGGCTCGCGCCGCTGGCCGCCAGCGCGGCGAGCACCGCCTCGCGCCGCCGCACCGCCAGGGACGCCCGCCCAGGGTCGGCGTCCGCCGGGCCGGTGGCCTCGTCGACACTGTCGTCCGGCGCGGGTACGTCGGCCAGCCGCAACTCGGCCAGCCGGGCCATCGCCTGCCCGGCCAACGCCCGCCGGTGCGCCAGGTAACGCCGGGTGATCAACACCCGGTCCGGGTGGTCGGCCAACCAGCCCGCCCCGGCCCGCAGCAGCTTGTCGATCTCGTCCGGGGCGACCCAGTAGTGCTTGGCGTCGTCCAGCACCGGCAGCAGGACGTACAGGTGGTTGAGGGCGTCGGCGAGGCGGACCGTGCCGGTCAGGCAGAGGTCGACGTACCGGCTGTCACCCCATTCGGGGTGCTGTTCGTCGAGCGGGAGCGGGGCTGCGGTGACCGTCCAGCCGAGCGGGGCGAACAGGCGTACCGCCAGCTCCGCACCGCCCCGGCAACGCAGCACCGGCACCCGGATGCTCAGCGGGATCGCCGTGCCGGCCAGCTCCGGGCGGTCCCGGGACACCCCGCGCAGCGCGGAGCGGAACACCGTGGACAGCGCGGAGGACAGCAGGCTCGACGCGGCGTAGGCACGGTCGTTGACGTACTGCCCGAGGGTGAAACTCTCGGGGGTGGACGCCGCCCGCCGCCGCCCCACCCCGAGGCGCTGCGGATCGACCTCGACCAGCAGGGCGGCCGTGCACCGCTGCTCCGTCGCCTCCGGGTAGAACACGTGCGCGGTGCCCGCCGGCAGGTCGAACTCCTGCACCCGGTCGGGGTGCTTGACCAGTAGGAAACCGAGATCCGTCGCCGGCTGGTGGGTGGTGGTCAGGGTGAGCAGCACGCGCCCATGATCCCAGCGTGGCCGATCCGGCGTCGTCCTCATTTCCCCCGGGGCCGCCGCTCTCCGGGGCCGCAGCGGTCCGGGTGCGCGGGCGGCGAGGCGCAACGCCCGGCGGTCCGGCCCGGTCGGGTGCGCGGGCGGTGGAACGCGACGCCCCGCCGACCCGGGCGGGTCGACGGGGCGTCGAAGGTGCAGCGGAGATCAGGCCACGAAGCGGGTCCGGCGGCGGCGGGCCACCAGGTAGCCGGCGGCACCGGCGACGAGCAGCAGTGCGCCGACCCCACCGACCAGGGCCGTCGAGCTGCCGGTGATCGGGAGCGGGCCACCGTCACCGGCGCCCGCGCCCCCGTCACCCCCGCCGGGGCCGTCCGTGCCGCCGTCGGGGCCGGTCGCGTTGACGAGCAGCTTCGTGACGTCGTTGGCCGCGTTGGTGTCCTCGGTGAACCCGTCGCACGCGCACTTGGCGTTGATCGTCACGGTGCCTGCGGCGTCCGGGACCACCTTGTCGATCCGCAGGTCGAACGAGAAGGTCTGCTTCTCGTTCACGGCGAGGTAGATGTCCGGGAGGCAGCGGTACGCCTTGGCGCCGGGCGTGCCGGCCTCCGACCAGTCCGCGTCGCCATCGTTGAAGGGCATGCAGGTGTCGGGCACCTCGACGGCGGTGGTGCCGGTCGGCACGACGACGTCCACCTTCGTGACGGGGGTGCCGCTACGGCTGAAGTCCAGCGACGCCGGTCCGTCGTTACGGACGCCGATGGTGGCATTGACCACCTCACCGGCCTTGCCCTTCACCGAGTTGCCGATCGCGGCCAGGTCCGTCCCGTTCTTACCGGTGGCCTTGACCACCACGCTGGACCAGTTGTTGTAGGGGTCGGTGTCGGACTGGAGACCCCGGCGGTTGCCGCCCTTGCCCAGGCTGAGTTCACCGCCGTCACCGGGCTTGCCGATCGAGATGTCCAGATGCGCCAGGTACGTCGTGAAGTCCTCGAACTCCGCCACCGTCATCCAGTTGTGGTAGCCGTAGCTGCGGCCCGGGGCGTAGGCGTCCTTGCCGAGCAGGTACGGGGCGTCAGCGGTCCAGCTCTCACCGGGAGCCGCGACGAGGTCGGTGAAGCTGCACGTGCGTAGCTGGTCACCCTCGTAGGTGCAGTTGCTGTACTTCTTGCCGGGGCGGATGGCCCGGTCGTGGTCGAAGACCGCCACGGCACCCTTGACGGTGCTCTGCCCGACGTTCTGCACCGTCAGCGGGGCGGTGAAACTCCCACCGGGGGCCGTGGACCGCGTCACCTCGGTGCCGCCGGCGAGGTCGACACCCTCCCCGACCCGGACCTTGGCGGTGTGGCTGGCCGACTTGGCACCGTCCGCGCTGACCGTCACCTTGAGGTCGCCGCTGTCGCCGTCCTGGGCGTCGGCGGTCGGTGCGATGACGACGTTGAAGTAGCCGCCGATGCCCCACTCATCGAGCTCGACCTCGAACGGGTCGGTGCAGACCAGGACGCCCTGCTGCGGCGAGGTGCAGTCACCGCTGCCCACGCTCTCCGGCTTGACCGTCACCTTTGCGCTGAGCCCGGCGAAGTCGTAGCGCACGCTCAGGCCGCGCAGGACGGCCGGCACGGAGCTGTGCAGCGTGGGCGAGTTCGTCTTGCCTTCGGAGCCGAGTGCGACGGTCGTGTCATCGAAGTAGATGCCAAGATTGACCTTTGCGCTCTCGGCCGACGCCGGGGTGGCCGAGGCGGCGACGAATGCTCCGGCCACGCTCAGCCCGGCGAGCCAGCGCCGGGTCGAGTGCTTGAGCATCATGGATTTCCTCCCGTGGGTGAGCAGCGAAGCCTGCGAATCCTATGGATCTCGCGCTTCCCGTGCTGCCCGTGCTGCCGCGCGGGTCCAGAGATGGGCCGAACGGCCGGCTGAACCGACACAACGGCCGGGTCGGGTCCGTGGACGGTTGCGGCGACCCGCCGGACCGGGTCGCCGACGGGACTCGGATGGTGGAGGAGGATCAGGCGACGAAGCGGGTCCTGTGACGGCGGGCCACCAGGTAGCCGCCGAGGCCGGCAATGAGCAGCCCCCCACCCAGCGCGGCGAGAGATGCGGCGGCGCTGCCGGTGATCGGCAGTGAACCGTCCCCGTCCGGTTCCCCACCGGCACTGCCGTCGGCGGCCGGCAGGAACACGATCTCCGCCCGGTCGTTGCGGTGATCGGTGTCACCGTCGAGGGCGGTGGTCACCGCCCCGGCGGTCCGTCGGGTCAGCCGGTCGACGCGCAGCGTCAATGCGTAGGAGAAGGTCTCCCCGGCATCGGCGAAGTCCCCGGGACCACCGCACCCGTAGGACCGGGCACCGGGCTCGCCTATGTCGCCACCGTTCCACTTCCCGTCGGTGACCGGGTAGCAATCCCAGACGATGTCGACCACCGTCAGGCCGTCCGGGATGTCGACCTGCACCAGGGGTTGTTCCCGCCACGTCTCCACGGTCGTCGGCCCCAGGTTGCGGAAGCCGATCGTCATCTTCACCCGGTCACCGACCCGCACCCGGGCCTCGTCGCCCACGGCGGCGGCGTCCGCCGTCCGGTCGCCGGTGATGGTCACCCGGACGTCGGTCCAGCTGTTCCGGACGGCGGGATCGGTCCGTGCCGCGGACGGTTGGGCGACCAGGCGCAGCTCGATGCCGTTGCCGGGAGTGTCGGGCGGTTTCGGGGCGGTCGGATCGTTCTCGACCAGCGCCCAGTCGTCGGTGGTCCACCACTGGAGCCGGTTGGTCAGCACCAGGCCGCTGCGGGCGATCCGGTTCACCCTGAACGGCAGCGGATCCGAGAGGCGGTAGGTGACGCCCGGTTCGAGTTCCGTGTCGAAACGGCAGACGAGCGGGGTGCCCTCCCTCCACCGGCAGTTGCGGAAGTTGTCGCGGTACGTCAACAGCCAGTCCGGATCCATGGTGAGCACGACACCGCGTTGGGGTCCGGGGCCGGCGTTGCGCACGGTGCCGGTGACGTCGAGCAGGTCGCCGGGTTCGACGCTCAGCTCCGCCTTCGGTGCGGTCTGCAGGTCGACCCCCTCGACGACGGTCACCGTGGTGGTCCGGGTGCCGCTGGCCGCGGACGACGTCACGTCGAAGCGAAGCTCGACCCGGGTGTCCAACGGCGCGTCGGACCGGGCGTCGATCTGGAAGAACAGGGTGGGAAACTCGTTCGACATGGCCGCCTTGCCCTTTTTGGCGGTGCAGCGCAGGTGCCTGTCGGGCTGGGCGCAACTCCAGCCGTCGCCCGAGGTGGTGAGGCGGCCGACCTTGTCCAGCTCGGACAGGTCCAGGCCGAGGTGGAAAGGCTCGCCCTCGGCAAGGTAGGTGATGTCGATGCGGACCTGACCCGAGGTGCCGTGCCCGGGGGCGACCAGCAGGTCCCGCGATTCGATCTTCACCGCGCCGGCTGCGGCCGGCGCGGCGGCGGAGACGAACGCGCCAACGGCCAGGGCGGGGGTGGCGGCCGTGCCGACGAACACGCCGACGGCGACGAATGTGGCGAACCAGCGCCGTAGGTGGTGCCGAAGCATGAGGACTACCTCCCGGCGGGTGACGGAAAGTGGTCAGCCTCTCACGCAGGTCACACTCCGCGTTGCCCCGCCACGCCGGGACGACGTCGGTCGGCCCGCACCGTCAGCGGTAGTCGTCCTCGTCGGCGGTGACCACCCGGGCCTGCTCCATCGCGTCCCAGTCGTCGACCTCCAGGCCCCGGTGCGGCTCGGCGTCGGTCTCGTCCGGACCGACCACGGCGGCCTGCTCGACCGCGTCGGCCGGCTCGGCCTCCAGGTCGCGTTCCTGCGGGTCGAGGTGGTCGCTCGGGGTGAAGTCCTCGTGGGGCTGACCCATCGTCCCTCCCTGGTGCCGGCGGCCTGTCCACCCCACCGTACGGGCTGGTGGCGCAGGTCGCCCGGTGGGCGCGGGAACGCGGGAACGTCCCACCGGGGACGTCGGGTGGTGTCAGGATGGGTCGGTGGGCTTCCTGATCCGACTGGTGATCACGGCGATCGCGCTGTGGGTCACCACGCTGATCGTGCCCGGGGTCGACGTCACCGGGCGCAACGGCGCGAACACCGCGCTCACCCTGCTGGTGGTGGCGCTGATCTTCGGCGTCGTCAACGCGGTCCTCAAGCCGGTGATCAAGGTGGTCGGCTGCGTGTTCTACCTGCTCACCCTCGGGTTGTTCGCGCTGGTGGTGAACGCCCTGCTGTTCATGCTGACCGATTGGCTCGCGCGCGCCCTCGACCTGCCGTTCCGGGTGGACGGTTTCTGGGCCGCCTTCTGGGGGGCCATCGTGATGGCCGTGGTGACCTGGTTGATCAGTGTCGCCGTACCGGACCGGTGGGAGCGCCGGTGAGCCGACCGGTGGACGGCCACCGGGGCGGTGGTGCCCGCCGTCGCCTCCTGCGGGATACTGCCGACGGTGGACAGCGCGGTCCGGCGCACCGATGGAAGTCAGCGGCCAGCGCGGCCGAGAGCGGTAAGTAAGGAGCTTTTCACATGCCCATCGCTTCCCCCGAGGCTTACGCGGAGATGCTGGACCGGGCCAAGGCCGGCCGGTACGCGTACCCCGCGATCAACGTGACCTCGTCGCAGACCCTGAACGCGGCGCTGAAGGGCTTCGCCGACGCGGAGAGCGACGGCATCATCCAGGTCTCCACCGGTGGTGCCGAGTACCTGTCCGGCCCGTCCGTCAAGGACATGGTGACCGGCGCCGTGGCGTTCGCCGCGTACGCGCACGAGGTGGCCAAGAAGTACCCGGTCAACATCGCGCTGCACACCGACCACTGCCCGAAGGACAAGCTGGACGGTTTCGTCCGGCCGCTGATGGCCATCTCCCAGGAGCGGGTGAAGGGCGGCCAGGAGCCGCTGTTCCAGTCGCACATGTGGGACGGCTCGGCCGTGCCGGTGGCGGAGAACCTGCAGATCGCCGCCCAGCTCCTCGACGAGGCCGCCAAGGGCAAGATCGTCCTGGAGATCGAGGTCGGCGTCGTCGGTGGCGAGGAGGACGGCGTCGAGAACGCCATCAACGACAAGCTCTACACCACCGTCGAGGACGGCCTGGCCATGGTCGAGGCGCTCGGCCTGGGTGAGAAGGGCCGCTACATGGCGGCGCTGACCTTCGGCAACGTGCACGGCGTCTACAAGCCGGGCAACGTCAAGCTCCGGCCGGAGATCCTCAACCAGATCCAGGAGGCGGTCGGCGCCAAGTACGGCAAGGACAAGCCGCTCAGCCTGGTCTTCCACGGCGGCTCCGGCTCGCTGCTGGAGGAGATCCGGGAGGCGCTCGACTACGGCGTGGTGAAGATGAACATCGACACCGACACCCAGTACGCGTTCACCCGGCCGGTCGCGGACCACATGCTCCGCAACTACGACGGCGTCCTCAAGATCGACGGCGAGGTCGGCAACAAGAAGCAGTACGACCCGCGTACCTGGGGCAAGCTGGCCGAGGCCGGTCTCGCCGCTCGGGTCATCGAGGCGTGCGAGCACCTGCGTTCCACCGGCACCCGGATGAAGTGACCCTGACGTACCCCGTCGACGGCCGGCTCCCCCACGGGAGCCGGCCGTCGCCGTCGGAGCCCGGCCACGACGGTGGCCGGGACGGCCGTCAGCCGGTCGCGGTGAGCACCCGGACGGCCTCGTGGACGTCGTCGGTGAGGTGGATGCTGGCGGACAGGTCACCGGCCGGCGACCCGGCGAACAGCGGGCGCAGCAGCGACTCGATCGGCAACTCCCGGGTCCAGTACGCCTGGTCGAGGAAGACGTACGCCCCGCTCGCGCCGTCCGTGCCGTAGTACGTCTTCGTCGCCGCCTGGAACACCTCCTGCACGGTGCCGGCCCGGCCGGGCGCGAAGACGATCCCGCCCCGGGCCAGCCGCAGGATGGTGTCCTCCCGGATGGCGTTGGAGAAGTACTTGGCGATCCGCCCGGCGAACAGGTTCGCCGGCTCGTGGCCGTACAACCAGGTGGGGATGGCCAGCCCGCCGGAGCGGGCCCAGTCCAGGCCGGGGCCGCGCTGCTGCGGCACGGTGGCGACGTAACGGTCCCGCACCGCCAGCGCGGCGGCCGTGTACCGGTCGTGATCGGTGAAGTCGGGGGCCACCGCCAGTAGGTCGATCGCGGTGTCCAACTCCCGCGCCGGCCAGGCCGCCAGGAACGCGCCCAGGTTGGCCGCCTCCATCACCCCGGGGCCGCCGCCGGTCACCACCAGCCGGTCGGCCCGCGCCAGCTCCCAGCCCAGCACCGCCGCCATCCGGTACGGCACACTGCCGCGCGGCACCGCGTGCCCACCCATCACCCCCACCACCGACTGCGGCCCGTGGGTGGCGAGCCAGGTCCGGGTCGCGTCGGCCAGGGCGTTGTCCACCCCGTGGTCGTGCAACCGCTGCCCGAGCGCCTCCTTCACGTCGGGCAGGGCGCCACCGTGGGCGCGGAAGTGCTCGTAGACCCGGGTGTCGTACATCCCGGCGAACCCGCCGTCGGCGAACCCCTCGGCCAGGTCGGTCGGGGTGTACAGGTGGGCCGGCTGGGTCGGGTAGGGCAGGCCGGAGAAGGGCGGCACCACGTTCGCCCCGCGCCGGACCAGGTCGGCCCCGACCTCCCGGCCGGCGAACCGGCAACCCACGAAGAGGGTCCCGGTCACCTCCGTGGCGGTCAGGTCCGGAACCGGATCGAGGTCGAGGCGCAGCCCCTGCACGGTCAACCCGGCGAGGCTGCCGGCGACCAGGTGCCTGTCGAACTCGGCCCGGGTCTCGATCTCGTCATGACTGGTGTCGTGCGGCGCGATGACGTCCGCAGGAGGTGGGGTCGGCACCCCGCCATCCTGCCCCCACCCCGCCACCCCCGCGCGGCGGCCGGGGCCGGCATCCGGCGGGCCGGGGCACCCGCCGCGCGGCGGCCGGGGCACCGACGACAGGAGCCCGGCGACCGAGGTCGCCGGGCTCCTGCGTAACCGGGTCCTGGGGAGGCTCCGGACCAATAGTTGTAGTGGAAAATATCTTCGTGCGGCATGGGCCGCAGGGCCGACCGGCGGGACCGCTGGGGTGGATCGTCCGAGCCGCGCGGGTCGCCGGTACGACCGCAGGGCCGGTACGGTTGGCCGAGGGTTCACCCGACGGGGTCCCGGGCGTGACGTAGACCTCCACCGTTCAGCCACCGTATGCGTCCGACCCCCTCGCGCGGTGCAGGGCGAAGCGGGTTGAATGGGGCGATGCAGAACCTGTTGCCTGAGCCTCCGGCCACCCTCCTGCCCGCGCACGACGACGCGGACGCCGCGCTGGCCACCGCCGCCGAGCACGGCACCGACGAGGCGTACGCCGAGGTCGCGGCCCGCTTCCCCACCCACAGCGCGGCCTGGGCGGCCCTGGCCACCCGTGCCCTCGACGGCGGTCAGGTGATCGCCGCGTACGCGTACGCCCGCACCGGCTACCACCGTGGCCTGGACCAGTTGCGGCGCAGCGGCTGGAAGGGGCACGGCCCGGTCCCGTGGTCGCACGCCCCGAACCAGGGCTTCCTGCGCTGCCTCTACGTCCTGTCCCGGGCCGCCGGGGAGATCGGCGAGGCGGACGAGGCCGCCCGGTGCGCCCAGTTCCTCCGCGACTGCGACCCGGCGGCCGGGGACGCCCTCGCCGGCGCCTGACCGTCCGGTCGACGCCGGCCCGCCCCGACGGTCCGTTCGGGGTGGGCCGGTGCCGACGGTCGCGGGCCGCTCAGAGCCCCTCGGCCACCGCTGCGGCGATCTTCAGCCAGGCGTCCCGGGTGGCCGAGGAGAGCCCGCCATACCGGATCGGCTCACCGGTGTCGATCAGCCGCTCGTACGGTGCGAGCAGCACCGCCCTGGTCCGGGCGGCGAAGTGTTCCTGGATGGCCGGCAGGTCGATCTCCTTGCGCGACGGCGGCATCGACACCACCGTCACCGCCTGCCGGACGAGCCGGTGCCGGCCGCTCTGTTCCAGGTGGTCGAGCATCCGGGCGGCCGTCTCCGCCGAGTCGTTCCGGGCCGACATGGTGACCACCAACTGGTCGGTGGCGTCCATCGCGGCCTGCCAGTTCTGCGCCCGGACGTTGTTCCCGGTGTCCACGAAGATCAGCTTGTAGAACCGGCTCACCACCTCGCGGATCTCGGCGAACGCCGCCGCCGTCAGCATCTCGCCCCCGGTGGCCGACTCGTCCGAGGCGAGCACGTCGAACATCCCCTCGCCCTGCGAGCGGACGTACTGCGACAGGTCCCCGATCCGGCCGTGCGGCCCCTGGAACTGCCCGAGGTCACGCAGCATGTCCCGGACCGTCCGGGAGTGGAAGTCCTGCTGCGCCCGCATCCCCAGGGTGCCCTGGGTCTCGTTGTTGTCCCAGGCCAGCACGTAACCGCCGCGCTTCTGCCCGAAGGTCATGGCGAGCAGCAGGATGGCCACCGTCTTCCCGGCGCCGCCCTTGGGGTTGACCACGGTCACCTGGCGCAGCCCGCCGAAGTTGCGGCGCACCATCTCGATGTCCCGCTTCACCTCCTGCTCGTGCTGCCCCGGTGGGAGCTTCACCAGGCCGATCCGGTTGACCACGGCCCGTACGCCCATCGTGGCGATCGGTTCGGCCGGCCGGATCTGCCGACGGCGGGCGAAGTCCTCGGCGGTCGGCGCGATCCCGCTGTCCGGTGACCAGCCCAGCTCCGGGTAGCCCGCCGGGTCGGGATAGGCCGCCGGGGGCCCGGCGGCCGGTGCCGTCCCGGCCGGCGGGGGCTGCTCCGGCCACGACGACCGGTGCCACCCGCCGGGCACCTGCGGTCCGGGCAGCAGACCGGATTCCCCGGGACCCGTCACCCCGGGCCGGATCGGTCCGGGAGTTGCGGGTCCGGTCGGCCCGGGGCCGTGGGCGGCGGGTCCGGGGCCGTGGGCGGCGGGTCCGGGAGTTGCGGGTCCGGTCGACCCTTGGCCGTGGGCGGCCGGTCCGGGCGTGGCCGGCGCGGAGGCGATCGGGTCGAGCGCGCCCGGACCGGCCTCCTCCGCCGCATGGCGCTCCGGCCCGAGGCGTTCCGGGCCGGGATAGGTCGGGCCGGGATGGGGCGGGCTGAGGTGCTCCTGGCCGGGATAGATCGGACTGAGGTGCTCCGGCTCGGGGAAGGTCGGGCTGAGGTGCTCCGGGTCGGGGTGGGCCGGATCGGATGCGGCGGTGTGGCCGGGTCCGGGTCCGGTGGGGCCGAAATCCGCGTCGGGGGCGGTGGGCCTCGGCGGCGGTCCGGCAGCGGTCGGGGCCGACTCCTCGACGCCGACCGCGAGTCGCTGGGGCGGCAGCGCCCAGGGCGACTCGCCTCGGCCTGCGGGCTGGGCCGGCACCGCCGCCACGACTGCCGCCGCCTCCGGTCCGGGCTCCTGGACCGGGGCGGATCTCGGCCGCTGGAGGGGCCCGAACCTGCCGAGATTCCACTCGGTCGGGTCAGTGCCGTGCGCCACGACGGTCGCGTTACGCGCCGGGGACGGCGGGGCGGGGTGGGGTGGGCCGTCGGGCGGGTCCGTGGGCGCCGACGGAGCTGCCCCCCGGGCCGGGCCGGGCGGCGGCACCGGTGGGCCGGCGAGCGACGGGTCCAGCGAGAAGGGCAGGTCGATGTCCACCCGCCCGGCCCGGCCCGTCGCCGCCCGCCCGGGTGGGTCGTCGTACCCCGGGGGGTCGTCGTACCCCGGGGGGTCGTCGTACCCCGGGGGGTCGTCGTACCCCGGGGGGTCGTCGTACCTCGGGGGGAGGGCGGGGGTGGGGGTCGGTTCCGGGTGGGCGGGCGTCCAACCGTCACCGGGTGGGGCCCAACCACCGTCGGCCGGCGTCGGAGTCACCTCCGCCGCGAGCGACGGGTACGCCGTCGGCGGAAAGACCGGCGGGGGTTCACCGGCCCAGTGCGGCACCGGTTCGGTCGGGTCGGGCGGCCAGAGCGGTTCGATGTCCCGCTCCGGCACCGGCGGCTGGCCGGGCAGTCCTGCCCGGTCGGCGTTGTCGTCCACCACGGCTCCTCCCCATTCCTCCCGCCGAGGATAGGCCGTCCCGTTGCCGTCACGCCGGGTGACGGACGCGGGTGGGTGGTCAGCCCGTGAAGACCGCCCAGGCCCCGGGCTCGGTCCACCAGGAACGCTTCCGGCTCAACTCGCCCTCGACCCCGTCGTCGAGGAACGGCACCCGTTCGTCACGGGGGATCACGGCCACCGCCCGGCCCCGGGCCCGACGTACCTCGTAGCGGATCTTCTTCTTCCTACCCAACGTGGAGCGGGTCGGCACGGGAACGGCCACCGCGACCTCCACCAGACCGTCGGTCGGGTCGCCGGCGGTGAGCAGCGGCAGCGAGTCGAGGGTGGCGTACCCGCCGGCGTTGCCGATCGCGCAGGCCAGGATCGGGTCCGCGCCGTCGGTGAGCACCGCGTCGTCCACCTCGACCCGACCACGCCAGTGCAGCGGCCGGCCCGAGTCGTCGGCCGCGCCGAGCAACGCGCCGTCCAGGGTCACCGAACCGCCGTCGTTGCGCAGCAGGTCGAGCCGGCGTACCCCGCCGTCGAGCACGGCCGCCGCCACCGCCGCCGGGTCCCGGGGCAGGCCGAGCTGCGCGGCCAGATCCCGGTGCGGGCCACCCCGGGCCGGATCGAGCGGGAGTACGCCGATCGGCGGCAGATCAGGCACCGTACGGTTGCCGGCCAACTCGGCGGGGCGACGGCTCGGCGGTGGGGCGTACCGGCGGACCAGGCGGCGCACGACGGCGCGCAACTGGGCGTCGGTGGCGGTGGCGACGACCAGCCGGACCTTGCTGTCCGGGTCGGGCCAGGTGAGGCCGTCGGGGCGGGCCGGGGCGTCCAGCCGGGCCAGCACCTCGTCGACCTCGGCGTCGGAACGGGCGACGACCGTCCCCACCCGGGCACCCCGGGCGGTCAACGCGTCCGCACAGGCCAGCACCGGCACCCGGGGCGTCTCGCAGCGCCCCTGCTCCGTCCCGTGCCCACCGGCCTCGGCCCGCTCGTGCCCCTCGGCCCCGGTCTGCTCGTGCCCACCGGCCCCGGTCTGCTCGTGCCCACCGGCCCCGGTCTGCTCGTGCCCACCGGTCGGACGGCCCGTGGGGGTCTGCCCGGCGGTCGGGTCGGTCCGTTCTCCGGCCGGTTGCCCGGCGGCCTGCGGAGCACCGCCGCAGCAGCCGTCGCCGCTGCCGCAGCCCCCACCGGGAGCGTCCCGCTCCGAGCCGAGGGTGAGCAGCACCACGTCGTACAAACCGGGCCTCCTGACCTTCGACGCGAACCCCTGCTGGCCACGCCGTTCCTACTTGTTAGCCTGACACCCCGGGCTCGCCAACCGGTCGCCACCTGGCACCCGAGCCTTCTGGAGGCGGAAAAGATGCCAGCGATCGTGCTCATCGGTGCTCAGTGGGGCGACGAGGGCAAGGGCAAGGTTACCGACCTGCTGGGTGAGCGGGTCGACTACGTCGTGCGCTACTCCGGCGGCAACAACGCCGGCCACACCGTGATCACCCCGGACGGGCAGAAGTACGCGCTGCACCTGATGCCGTCAGGTGCGCTCTCCCCGAGCGCCATGATCGTCATCGGCAACGGGGTGGTGGTCGACCCGAAGGTGCTGCTCGCCGAGATCGACGGGCTCGCCGAGCGCGGGGTGGACGTGTCCCGGCTGCGGATCTCCGGCGACGCGCACCTGATCATGCCGCACCACCGGGCGCTGGACCGGGTGGTGGAGCGCTACCTCGGGTCCGCCCGGATCGGCACCACCGGGCGCGGCATCGGCCCGGCCTACGGCGACAAGGTCGCCCGGATGGGCATCCGGCTCCAGGACCTGCTCGACCCGGGCATCCTGCGCAAGAAGCTGGAACTCGCGCTGCGTGAGAAGAACCAGCTGCTGTTCAAGGTCTACAACCGCAAGGCGATCGACGTCGAGGAGACCGTCGAGGAGTACCTGCGGTACGCGGAGCGGCTGCGGCCGTACATCGCCGAGACCCGGGTGATGCTCTGGGACGCCCTCGACCGGGGCGAGACGGTGCTGCTGGAGGGTGCCCAGGCCACCATGCTCGACATGGACCACGGCACGTACCCCTTCGTCACCTCGTCGAACCCGACGGCCGGTGGGGCGTGCGTGGGTGCGGGCATCCCGCCGACCGCGATCACCGGGGTCATCGCGGTGAGCAAGGCGTACACCACCCGGGTGGGGTCCGGTCCGTTCCCGACCGAGCTGTTCGACGACAACGGCCAGCACCTGCGCAAGGTCGGCCACGAATACGGCACCACCACCGGCCGGGAACGCCGCTGCGGCTGGTTCGACGCCGTCGTCGCCCGGTACTCCTGCCGCCTCAACGGCGTCACCGACCTGGTGATCACCAAGCTGGACGTGCTCACCGGCCTGCCCAAGGTCCCGCTCTGCATCGGGTACGAGATCAACGGCGAACGCTTCGACGACATGCCGATGACCCAGACCGACTTCCACCACGCCACCCCCATCTACGAAGAGCACGACGGTTGGTGGGAGGACATCAGCAAGGCCCGCACCGAGGACGAGCTGCCGGACAACGCCCGCCGCTACATCGCCCGCATCGAGGAACTCACCGGCACCCGCGTCAGCGTGGTGGGCGTGGGCCCCGGCCGCGAGGAAAACGTAGTCCGCCACCCCCTCCTCCCCTAACATCCCCCTCCCTTCCCCGCCCTCCCCCCGTCGCGGTCCCGCTCTGCCCCCGGTGATCAAGAGGTTTGCGTCACGAATTCGCCTTTCGTTGACGTAAAGCTCTTGATCACCTGTGGAAACCCGGGGGTTGTCCACAGGTTTATCCACAGGGGTGGAAGTGGGGGTGGGTGGGGCGTGAGGGTGGCGGGGTGATGCCGCTCGAAACTCTCCGTCGGATCGCCCTCAGGCAGGACGGGATGGTCACCACGACGCAGGCCCTCGCGGCCGGGCTGACCCGGGACCATGTCCGGCAGCTCTGCCGCTCCGGCCGGTGGACGCGCCTGTCCCGTGGTTGTTACGCACCCACCGGGCGGCCACCGGACGCGGTCGCCCGGCGGGCCCGCATCCGGGCGGCAGTGACGAGCCTCGGCCCTGACGCCTTCGCCGTCCTCGACAGCGCCCTCCTGCTGCACGACATCGCCGGGCCACGCCGACCCGCGGTCCACGTCTCGGTGCCGGTGGACCGACCCCGACCGCAACGGCACACCGACCCCACGCTCGTCGTCCACCAGTTCACTGTGGCCCCGGGCGACCTCGCCGAGGTGGATGGCATCCTCACGACCTCGCCGTTGCGCACCGTGACGGACATGATTCTCCGGCTCGACCGGTACCCGGCGGTGTCCGTGCTCGACTCGGCACTGAACCGCGGACTCGTCACCCCGGAGGACCTGGCCAGCGCACCGACGCTCATCCGGGGCCGGCGAGGTGCCCCGGCGGCCCGCAGTCACCTCGCCGAGGTGGACGGACGCGCCCAGTCACCACTGGAGACCTGGTCACGCTTGCGTTGCGTGGACGGTGGAGTCCCGCCCGACACCCTGCAACAGGAGGTCCGGGACGAGGACGGGCACCTGCTCGGCATCGGTGACCTCGGCTGGCGGGCCGCGCGGCTGATCGCCGAGGCCGACGGTGCCGCCCCGCACGGCACCCCCGAGGCACTCTTCGCCGACCGTCGTCGACAGAACCGTCTGATCAACGCGGGGTGGCGGATCCTCCGCTTCACCTGGTCCGACGCGCTCCGCCCGGACTACATTCCCCACACCGTCCGCCAGGCCATGTCCCTCACCCGCACCCCGCCCCACCCCGAATCCCCACACTGACCCCGTCCCACACCGGATTCCACCCACCCCGCCGGGCCCCCACTCCGCCGGGCCCCCACTCCGCCGGGCCCCCACTCCGCCGGGCCCCCACTCCGCCGGGCCCCCACCCCATCGAGCCCCACCCCACCCCGCCCCGCTGCCCTCACCCGCCCCACCCGCCCCACCCGCCCTAGCCGGTGATCAAGAGGTTTGCGTCGGCTGATCAAGAGGTTTGCGTCAAAGTTGATCTCCAATCTGACGCAAACCTCTTGATCACCGGGGCGAGGCGGGGGTGAGGTGGCGGCGAGGCGGGGGTGAGGTGGGGGCCGGGGTGGGGGCGAGGCGGGGGTGAGGTGGAGGCGGGGCGGGGCGGGGGCGGGAGTGGGGCGGGTGGGGGCGAGGCACGGTGGGGTGGGGGTGGGGTGGGTAGGATTCGTCGCCGTGCGCGTACTTCTTCTGGGTGGTGGCGGGCGGGAGCATGCGCTCGCGCTGGGGTTGGTCGAGGATCCGGCTGTCGAGGTCCTGTTCGCGGCACCCGGTAACCCGGGGATCGCGGGGGTGGCGGAGCTGCGGCAGGTCGATGCCGTCGATCCCGCCGCGGTGGCCGGGTTGGCGGTGGAGGTCGGTGCCGACCTGGTGGTGATCGGGCCGGAGGCCCCGCTTGTCGCCGGGGTGGCCGACGCGGTACGCGCCAAGGGCGTCCCCGTGTTCGGTCCGTCGGCCGAGGCGGCCCGGCTGGAGGGTTCCAAGACCTTCGCCAAGGAGATCATGACGGCGGCCGGGGTGCCGACCGCCCGCGCGTACACCTGCACGGATGCGGAGAGCGTCGGGCGGGCGCTGGACGAGTTCGGCACGCCGTACGTGGTGAAGGACGACGGGCTGGCCGCCGGCAAGGGCGTGGTGGTCACCGACGACCGGGACGTCGCGTTGCGGCACGCGCAGGAGTGCGGCCGGGTGGTGATCGAGGAGTACCTGTCCGGGCCCGAGGTCTCCCTGTTCGTGGTGACCGACGGTGAGGCGGCCCTGCCGTTGTTGCCGGCGCAGGATTTCAAGCGGGTCGGCGACGGCGATGCCGGTCCGAACACCGGCGGCATGGGGGCGTACGCGCCGCTGCCGTGGGCACCGCCGGGCCTGGTCGACGAGGTGCTGGCCGACGTGGTCCACCCGACGCTTGCCGAGATGCGCCGCCGGGGCACCCCGTTCGCCGGTCTGCTCTATGTCGGGTTGGCGCTGACCGCCGCCGGCCCCCGGGTGATCGAGTTCAATGCCCGCTTCGGTGACCCGGAGACCCAGGTGGTGCTGGCGTTGCTGCAGACCCCGCTCGGTGGGCTGCTGCACGCCGCCGCGACGGGCACGCTGGCCGCGCACCCGCCGCTGCGGTGGCGCGACGGTGCGGCCGTCACCGTGGTGGTGGCCGCCGAGGGTTACCCGGCGACCCCACGTACCGGTGACGTGATCACCGGTGCCGACCACCCGGGCGTCATTCACGCCGGCACCGCCCGCCGGGCCGCCGACGGCGCGTTGGTCTCCGCCGGCGGCCGGGTCCTCTGCGGTACGGCCACCGGCCCGGACCTGACCGCCGCCCGCGATGCCGCCTACGCCCTGGTACGCGGCATCGAGTTGGCCGGCTCGCACCACCGCAACGACATCGCCGCCACCGCGATCGACGGCCGGATCACCGTCCCGGACTGACCACAGCCGGGGCGGCTGCCCCAGCGCCCGCCCGACGCCGGGCGCGATGGATCGTGCCCGGGCCAGCGGTCGGATCACTCTCCCGAGGCCGACCGCCACCGCGATCGACGGCCCGGGGAGCCGCCTGGGCCGGTGGACTCCGGGCGGGGCCGACCCGTTCCCGGGCCGGCGACCAGTTCACCGTCCCGGCGACGGACCCGTCGCTGGCCGGGTCGTGCCCCGTCGGGTCGGCGGTCAGAGCAGGGACAGGGCGGCGGCGATGACCCGTTGGGCGGTGGCGCTGAGTTCCTCGCCCTTGGCGTCGGTGCTGGTGATCGAGTATTCCACCCGGAAGCGGCCGTCCCGGGTGGAGGCGGTCCCGGCGAGGTAGCCGTACCGGGAGCCGGTCTTGATCCACAGGGTTTCGCCGTCGGGCAGCGGGAACGCGGTGAGCCCGGCGCTGTAGCGGGCCGGCCCACCGCTCACGTCCGGCACTCCGGGCAGGGTGAACATCGTGCTGAGCTGGGCGGCCGGCACCACCCGACCGGCGAAGAGCGCGGTGAGGAAGGTGTCCAGGTCGGTGAGACTGGAGATGATGTTGCCGGCGGCCGGGGTGAAGGTCTGGCTCCAGGTGGTGACGTCCACCAGTTCCGTCCGGCCGTCCCGGTCGACTGCCTGGTAGCCGTGGGCGTGCGTGCCCCGGAGGCGGGGGTCGTCGCCCGGTGCGTAGGTGTCGCGCAGGCCGAGCGGTCGGGCGATGCGCCGGTCCAGTTCCGTCGCGTACGGGTGGCCGGTGACCTTCTCGATGAGCAGCCCGGCGACGATGTAGCCCATGTTGGTGTAGTGCTGCCTCGTGCCGGGGTCGAACTCGCGGGGGTTGTCGAGGCCGAGCCGGACCAGCTGTTGCGGGGTCCACCTGTCGTACCGGTGGGCGAGTTGCCACTCGATGTCGTCCGGCACGCTGGGGCTGGGTAGGCCGCTGGTGTGGTCGAGCAGCTGCCGGACGCTGACCGTCGGGTAGTCGGCGGGGAGCAGCCCTGGCAGGAGCCGCTGCACCGACGCGTCGAGGTCGAGCCGGCGTTCGGCCACGAGTTGCAGCACCATGGCCGCGGTGAAGGTCTTGGTGACGCTGCCGACCCGGAACCGGGCGTGTGGCGGTACGGGTTGCTGGCTGCGCAGGTCCCGTACGCCGGTGGTGCCGGTCCAGCAGCCGTCCGGCGTGGTGATCCTGACCTGGGCGCTGGTGGCGTCGGCGTCGGGCAGTCCGGCTATCGCCTGCCGGACGGGGGTCGGGTCGAGGGTGCCGGGCCGGCAGCCTGGAGCTGCGTGCCGGTCACCGACGGTGGAGGTGGGAGCGGCGAAGGCGAGCGTCCCGGGTGCCGTGACGCCGAGCAGGGCGCCGAGCGTGGTGGCGACGAGGACCGTACGCCGATTCATGATCTTCATGGTGTCGAGCCTGCCGGTCACGGGGAGCGACGGCATCGGGGACAGCCCCCACGGCACCCGGATCGTCGGCTCGGGGAGACCACCCCGGGGCCGACGGCCCACCGAGCGTCCACCGTGCCCGTGCCCGCGCCCGGAACCCGCCCGGCACCCAGGTCGACCCTGCCCGCAGACCGTCGCCCGACGAGGTCAGGGACAGGTCAGCCGTAGTAGCGGCGGAGTTCCCGGGTGAGCACCTTGCCGGTGGCGTTGCGCGGCAGGTACTTCACGAAGATCACATCCCGGGGTACGGAGAACCGGGCCAGGTAGTGCCGGACGTACTCGCGTACCGCCTCGGGGTCGAGGGTCTCGCCGGGGTGCAGGGCGAGGAACGCGGCGAGCCGTTGCCCGTACTCCGGATCGGGTACGCCGAGCACGGCGGCCTCGCGGACCTGCGGCAGCCGGGCGAGCAGGTCCTCCAACTCGGACGGGAACACGTTCTCCCCACCGGAGACGATCATGTCGTCGGCCCGGCCGTCGACGAAGACCAGCCCGTCGGCGTTGACCCGGCCGAGGTCGCCGGTGTCGAGCAGCCCGTCGTGGGTCTCCCGGCGGGCCCCCGAGGTGTAGCCCTCGAACAGCATCTCGTTGCCGACGAAGATCCGGCCGACCCGCCCGGCCGGCACCGGCTTCCCGTCGTCGCCGAGGATCTCCAGTCGGGTGCCGTGCGGGGGGCGACCGGCGGTGGTGGGGGCCTGGCGCAGCTCGGCGGGGCCGGCGATGGCGGCCCAGGAGACCTCCGTCGAGCCGTACAGGTTGTAGAGGACGTCGCCGTAGGTGTCCATGAACCGGGTGGTGAGGTTGCCGGGCAGCGCCGAGCCGCTGACCGCGACCACCTTCAGCGCCGGCCGGGGCTCCGGTGGCGGCACGTCGAGCAGGCGTTGCAGCATCACCGGTACGGCGAACAGCGCCTGGCACCGGTGGGTCACGAGCGCGTCCAGCGTGGCGGCCGGGTCGAACCGGCGGTGCAGCACGATGGTGGCGCGCAGCGCGAAGGCGACCTGGAGTGCCGCGTACCCCCAGGTGTGGAAGATCGGGGCGGCGATCAGCACGGTGTCGTGGGTGTGCAGCGGGATGCGGTCGATGATGGACACCAGCGGGCCGAAGCCGGTCGGGACGGGCCGGCGGGCACCCTTGGGTGTGCCGGTGGTGCCGGAGGTCAGCACGATGGTCCGGCCGTCGTGGGCGGGCGGGGTGAGCCGGTCGGCGGGGAGCGCGGCGGCGATCAGGGCGTCGAGGCCGGCTTCGTCGACCCGGTGCACCTCGGCGGGGACGCCGAGGACCCGCTCGGCGAACTCGGTGTCGTGCACCAGCAGCCGCAGCCGTTGCTCCTCGGCGACGGTGGCGAGTTGCGCGGCGGACAGTCCGCTGTTGACCAGCACCGCGTCGGCGCCGAGCAGGGTGGCCGCGACGATGCCCTCGATGAGCCCGTGGTGGTTGCGGCACAGCAACCCGACCCGGTCCCCGGCCTGTACGCCGAGCACGCTGCGCATCGACCGGGCCAGTCGTTCGGCCCGGTCGAGTAGTTCCCGGTAGGTGAGTTCGTGGCCGTGCTCGTCGACGACGGCGACCCGGCCCGGGTCGCGGGCGGCGGCCTGCCGTAGTTCGCCGGCCATGCCCCAGCCCCACTGGCGCAGCGCGGCGAGTTGCGAGGCGACCCGGACGGGGTGCCCGGGGGTGAGCAGTCCCCGCCTGGTCAGTGTGGCCACGATGAACGGCAGGTCCATCCGGCGACCTCCTTCGGGGTACGACGTGGGGCCGGCCGGGGCCCTCACCAGGGATTCCTTTCCGATCATGCGTCGTCGCCGGCCGACCGCCCAGTCGACGTCGCCCATGGTGGACGGGCGGTGACGGGGCGGTCGACCGGTGGCGACGGTCAGCGGATCTGGACGCCGGAGATGGCGCGGGAGATGACCAGCCGTTGGATCTCGGAGGTGCCCTCGAAGATGGTGTAGATCTTGGCGTCCCGGTACCAGCGTTCGACCGGGTGGTCGCGCAGGAAGCCCGCCCCGCCGAGGAGCTGCACGGCCCGGTCGGTCACCGAGACGGCCACCTCACCCGCCTTGAGTTTGGACATCGAGCCTTCGCCAGCGGTGAACGGCCGGTTGTTGCGGCCCATCCAGGAGGCCCGCCAGACCAGCAGTCGGGCGGCGTCGATCTCCATCTTCATGTCGGCCAGGGCGAACGCGACGGCCTGGTTGGCGATGATCGGCCGGCCGAACTGGACCCGGTCCTTGGCGTAGTCGAGGGCGTACTCGTAGGCGGCGCGGGCGACGCCGAGCGCCTGCGCGCCGACGGTCGGCCGGGACAGCTCGAAGGTGCGCATCGCGGCCTGGCCGCTGGCCCGCTGGCCGGACCGGGCCCGCGCCAGCCGTTCGTCCAGCGCGTCCTTCCCGCCGAGCAGGCAGCGCCCCGGCACCCGGACGTCGTCGAGGAAGACGTCGGCGGTGTGCGAGGCGCGCAGGCCCAGTTTCTTGAGCTTGCGGGTCGCGTGCAGCCCGGCCGTCCCCGGCGGTACGACGAACGCGGCCTGCCCACGGGAGCCCAGTTCGGGGTCGACGGAGGCGGTGACCACGTGCACCCCGGCGATCCCGCCGTTGGTGGCGTACGCCTTCTGCCCGGTCAGCACCCACTCGTCGGTGGCCTCGTCGTAGACGGCTCTGCTGCGCATGGCGGAGACGTCGGAGCCGGCCTCCGGTTCGGTGGTGCAGAACGCGGCGACGGCGGGGGCGTCGACGGTGCCGAAGCACTGCGGCACCCATTCGACCATCTGGTCGGGGGTGCCGGTGCCGTAGATGGCGGCGACGGCGAGCGAACTGCCGAAGAGGCTCAGCCCGATGCCGGCGTCGCCCCAGAAGAGTTCCTCACTGGCGATCGGCAGGGACAGCCCGGTGGGGTCGGCCCAGCAGGTGGCGAGGAACTCGAAGCCGTACAGGCCGATCTTCGCCGCCTCCTGGATGATCGGCCAGGGGGTCTCCTCCCGGGCGTCCCACTCGGCGGCGGCCGGGCGCACGACCTCGGCGGCGAAGCCGTGCACCCAGTCCCGCAGATCCCGCTGTTCCTCGTTCAGGTCGAGCGAGAACTCGGCCATCGTCAGGCCTTGGGGATGTCGAACAGGTTGGCGATGTTGGCGGCCAGGCCCAGGTCGCCCTTGGCCTTCAGCTTGCCGGTCATGAACATCATCACCGGGTTGGCCCCACCGGAGACGATCCTCAGGAACTCGACCGGGCCCATGGTGAGGGCGAGCTTGGGGTCGTGCTGCGGCGGCTCGTTGACGGTGCAGGTGCCGTCGGCGATGACGATCTCGTAGGTGTCGGTGCCACCGTCGGGCCGGCCGGTGATGTTCCAGTGGATGACGGCGCTGGTGGTGCCGGCGCGGTCGGCGCGGAAAATCTGCGGCATCCGACCGAAGACCTCGCTGAGCACCTTGCCGCGCAGGTCGCCGGACATCACCTCGGCGATCTTGTCGTCCGGGGTGGACTTGACCAGCTGGGCGAACTCCTTGGGGCCGAAGTTGGCGAAGTTGGCCGGGTCGAAGTCAGTCATGGGAGTGGCACCTCTCGGGGCGGACGATTTTGGTTACTCAAGCGTAACCTTACGCACGAGTAGGTATGCTCGCAAGAGTGTCCAGCACACCCAGCTTCAAGCGCCTCCCCCGGGCCGTACGCGAGCAGCAGATGCTCGACGCGGCCGTCAAGGTCTTCTCCCGACGCGGCTTCCACGCCGCCAGCATGGACGAGATCGCCGAGGACGCGGGCATCTCCAAGCCGATGGTCTACGCCTACCTCGGCACCAAGGAGGAGCTGTTCATCGCCTGCCTGCACCGGGAGACCGCCCGGATGATGCTGGCCATCGCGGGGGCCGCCGCCCCCGACCTCCCGCCCGACCAGCGGCTCTGGCGTGGGCTGCGGGCCTTCTTCGGCTTCGTCGGGGCGCACCGCGACGGCTGGGCGGTGCTCTACCGGCAGGCCCGGGGCTCCCAACCGTTCGCCACCGAACTGGCCGCGATGCGCGCCCGGCTGGTCGAGGTGGTCGCCGGGATGCTCGACCACGCGTTGCGCGCCCGGGGCCGGGAGGTCGCCGCGACCGAGCTGGAGGTCGTCGCGTACGCCCTGGTCGGCGCGAGCGAGTCGCTTGCCGACTGGCTGGCCGACCACCCCGAGGCCGAGCCGGAGAAGACCGCCACCCAGATGATGAACGTCGCCTGGCTCGGTGCGGCCCAACTCCTCGACGGCGTCACCTGGCGGCCCCCGACGGACTGACCGCCCCACCCGCCCCACCCGCCGACCCCGGACGCCCGGACCTCGGGACCGATCACACCACCCGCCGGCCCCGGACGCCCGGACGCCCGGACCGACCGCGTCACCCGCCGGCCCCGGGCCGGTGCGTGGCTCGTTCCCGGCCCCACCTGGCCGGACTGGTCAGTGGTGGCCGGCGGCGCGGCGGCGGGCCCGCAGACGCCACCAGCGGGCCAGCTCCAACAACCCGGTCACGGCCAGCGAGAGGCCGACACCGACGAGCAGCCCCCGGACCGGATCGCGTTCGAAGGCCAGCCCGCCGAAATAGCCGAGCAGCCCGCAGTACAGGCTCCAGATGACGGCGGCGACGGCGTCGAAGACCAGGAACCGGGGGAGCGGATACCGGACGGCACCCATGGTCAGGGTGACGGCGGTCCGGCCGCCGGGGACGAAGCGGGAGGTGGTGAGGATCGAGCCACCCCGCCGGTCCACCGCCCGCCGGGCCCAGTCCGAGCCGCTCCGGCGGCGGCTGCCGTCGGGCAGCCGGGCCAGCCGGTGTGCGCCGCCGCCCCGACCGATGCCGTACGAGACGTGGTCGCCGCTGAGCGCGCCGAGGGCCGCCACCGCGATCACGGCGGTGAGGTTCGGCTCGCCGCTGGCCGCGAACACCCCGGCGGTGATCAGGACGGTCTCGCCGGGCACCGCCGGGAAGAAGGCGTCGACCGCGGTCACCACGAAGATCACCAGGTACACCCAGGGTGAGGTGACGGTGTGGTGGAGCAGGTCGAGCACCGACTGCATGCCCTCATGCTCGACGCTGCGCCGCCGGCCCGGGGCCGAGTCGCCGGATCAGGGCCGCGGGGCCGGGGCGGAGTCGCCGGGTCAGGGCCGCCGGGCCGGTCCGGTGGATCAGGTCTTCTGCGGGACCTGGTCGCTGGTCGGGGCCGGGAGCGGCTCGCCGGACGGCGGGGTGTGCTCCCGCTTGTCGGCGGCGGTGGGACCGTGCGAGGTGAGCACCACCGGGGCGGCCAGCGCCCCGGCCACCGCCGCCGGCCAGTCGGTGGGCGGGGCGTCGTACACCGGGCGGGTCCGCAGCAGGCGGGCGGTGAGGGCCGCCTGCCGGTCCAGGTCGCCGGGCGGGCCGGGGTGCAGCCGGTCGACGTCCTCGTAGCGGCGGCAGAGCCGCAGCGCGGGACGGGCGGAATCGGTGCGGGCCGGGTCGGGGTGGGTCAGGTCGAGGTGGGTGAGGGCGAGGCCGTCCACCCCACCGGCCACGTCCAGGGCGTACCGGTGGGCGACGGCGTCGAAGTGGCCGAAGCGGAACCGGCCCTGCCACGGGTTGGTCGGGTTGTGCGGATCGGTCAACGGCAGGGTCCGGTCCTCGGTGACCAGCGGACCGGGCCCGTGCCGGGTGGTGACCGTCCGCACCACCCCCAGCCGGTACGCCGACCCGGCCGCCCCCGCCTCGGCGAGCAGCGCCTCGGCGTTGGCGAAGGTGGTGGTGCTCCACGTGGTGTACGGGTGGAAGCCGTGCCACTCGTCCAGCAGCACCCCCTGTGCCCCCTCGAAGACGCAGGTCCCCGCCCGCAGCACCCCGGCCAGGTACGACCGGTCGACGATCGCCACCCGGTCGGCGAAGCCGGTGAACGCGGGCAGGCAGTCCGCCACCGGTGGGGCGTCCAGCGGGCCGAGTTCGGCGGTCAGCCGGTCCCGCAGCACGGTGAGCCGGCGGCGCAGCAGTTCCGGGTCCCGGCAGTCGGCCACCCGGGGCGCCTCGTCGGGGTGGGCGAGCCCGTACCGGACGGACTCGCCCACCCCCAGCCCGCAGGAGCCGTGCCGGGCGGCCCCCCGGGCGATCTCCCGGAGCCGGTTGGCGGCCCGGTGGTACGGCGTGGCCAGCAACGCCTCCCCGTCGACGGTGAGCCGGTCGAGGGCGTCGGGTACCCCGACCGAGGCGAGGTGGTCGGCCTCGGCGGCCAGCGCCAGCGGGTCCACCACCTGCTGCCGGGCCAGGTGGGTGCGAACCCCCGGGTGGAACGTCCCCGCCCCGAACTGGGCGAACGTGTGGTGCCGGCCGTCGGGCAGCACCACGTTGTGGGCGGCCTGCGCACCCCCGTTGAACCGCACCACGGTGTGCACGTGGCGGGTCGCGCAGAGCCAGTCCACGACGGTGCCCTTGCCGGCGTCGCCGTAACCGAGATCGACCACGATCACGTGCCGGCCCGGTCCGGTCCCGTCCGGTCCCGTCGGGCCCGGACCGGGCCGCCGGGTCGCGGGGGCGGGGACGTCGGTCACAGCCGGGTCACCCCACCGGCGTGGCGCGACCCGGTCGGGGCCGGCAGCGTGGAGACCTCGGTACGCCGGCCGCCGGCCAGCGGGGCCAGCGCCTTCGACACCGTGCCGCCCGCGGTGGAGCCGGCCCGGTCGAGGTCCCGCAGCCCCTCGTCGAGGTCGATGGCCTGCTCGCCGAGGCCGACGGTGAGCGCGATGGTCTCGCAGACCGCGTCCAGGTCGTCGAGGACGACGGCGCGCTGCCCGAGCAGGTCCCGCCAGAAGTCGAGCACCTTGGCGTTGCCGGCGTAGTGGCTGCCGGCGGGGAGCAGGTAGTAGGTGTCCCAGCGGCGGGTCACCTCGTCGAGGATCTGCCGCAGCGGCACGTCCTCGCCGAGGTCGTCGCCGATCAGCCGGCGCACCTCCCGCCGGCTCACCCGGGGGTACGCCAGCTCGTCGCCGATGATGAACAGGTAGCCGCGCCGCCCGCGCTTCTCCCAACTGTCGGTGACCGTGTGCCGGGCCATGAAGTACATCGCCAGCTCGTACGACTCGGTCATCTGACCGCCGCCGCCGCCTTCCAGCACGATCCGGCCGAGGTCGGCGTCCATCCGGTTGTCCGACTCGAACTGCCCCACCTGCAACGGCACCCGGTCGCAGGTGGCGTCGCCGATCGCGCCGAACATCACCTGCGGGTCGCGGGCGTAGCCCTGGCGCAGCAGCAGCCCGAGCAGCTGCGGCAGCTTGGCCTGGAGGGTACGGGGCACGTGCCCCATCGAGCCGGTCACGTCGAACAGCACCGCGATGGGTGTCGACTGCGGGTGCTCGGCGTTGTCGCGGCTCTCCCGCAGGGCGTCGCGCGGGTCGAGCGCCGGGTGCACGGTGCGGGCCCCGCTGTCGCTGTAGGAGAACGCGCTGGTGCCCTTCTTCTTCCGGTAGCGGTCGGCGGCGTCGTACACGTCGGTGGACCAGATTCCGCTGCCCATGGCAGCCTCCCTAGGGGTTGAGGGTGAACGGTCGGAAGGTGCGCGGCCCGTAGAGCCGGTCGAGCACCTCGTCGAGTTCGCCCAGCAGTCGCCAGGCGTCGTCGGGTCGGGCGGCCAGCGCCGGGCGGCGGCAGCCGTCGGCGAAGGCGCGTAGTTCACGGGGGGCACGGTCGCCCATCAGCCAGCTCATGCACGCCGCGGCCATCGCCAGGTCGGTGCCGGGGCCGGCGGGCCGCCGCGCGGTGACCTCCGGCGGGTACCAGTCCTCGTGCCCGGGGACCAGCGCCGGGACGGTGCCGCCGTCGACGGCGGAGAAGCACCAGTCGACGAGCACCACGCCGTGCGCGTCCGGCTCGATCAGCACGTGCCGGGGGAGCACCGCGCCGTGCACCACGCCGGCCCGGTGGGCCAGGCCGAGGGCGACCAGCAGCCGCCGCCACATCCAGGCCGCGTCCCGGGCGTCCAACCCGTCGGGGTACGCCCGGCGTACCGCGTCGAGGTCGTGCAGCCCGGGTACGGCGGCGAGCACGGTGATCCGGCGTTCGGCCCCGCTGGCGGCGTCCCGGTGCCGGAAGGTGTCGACCAGCCGGGGCACGTACGGCAGGTGGCGCGGGTCGCCGCGTTCCTCGATCTGCCGCAGGGCGTGCGCCTCGCGGGCCAGCAGGTCGTTGTCGGCCGGGTCGCGGGGCAGCTTGAGCAGGCGGTCGGCCCCCACGTCGTAGAGGTCGGCGAGGTCACCGACGTGGGCGAGCGCCCCGAGTCGGTATCCCCCCAGCACGACGGTGGCCGGGTCGGTGGCGGCGCGGCCGTCCGGTGCCTGTCGGCCGGCGGTGCCCGTCGGGTCGCCGGGGGTGCCGGTCGGGTCGCCGGGTGCCGGGGTCCGGGTGGCCTGCCAGCGGGTGGTGACCTGGATGAACGCGTCGGTGGCGGCGGCGCGTACCTGATGGTCGAGCGCGCCCAGCCGGTCGGGGTGCAGGGCCGCGACCAGCTCGCGGTAGCGCTGCGCCGGGGTGTCGACGCCGAACAGGTCGGCGTCGGTGCGGGCCGCCGCGACCAGCCCGATCGCCTCGTCGGTCCTCACCGGACGGTCTCCTCCCGGGCGGGGCGCAGCAGCGCCGGGTGCAGCAGCCGGGCGTCGCCGGCCCGGTAGAGCCGGGCCCGGGGACCGCCCCGGGCGCCGCCGCGTTCGGTGTTGCCGCCGGTGCTCTCGACGAAGCCGGGGACGGAGAGCACCTTGCGGTGGAAGTTGCCGGCGTGCAGCGGGTGCCCCCAGACCGTCTCGTAGACGCCGCGCAGCTCGGCGATGGTGAACTCGGGGCCGAGGAAGCGGGTGGCCAGCGGGGTGTATTCGAGCTTGGAGCGGGCCCGTTCCAGCCCGTCGTCGACGATCCGGGCGTGGTCGAAGGCGAGCTGCCGGCTGGGCAGGGCGGTGACCGGCAGCCACCCGGCCTCGTCGGCGTCGCTGTCGGCGACCGGGTCGGGCAGGTCGGGGGCGAAGGCGAGGTGGGCGACGGAGACGATCCGCATCCGGGGGTCCCGGTCGGGGGCGCCGTAGCTGGCGAGTTGTTCCAGGTGGACCCGGCGCAGCCGGTCGCCACCGAGGCCGGTCTCTTCGGCGAGTTCGCGGCGGGCCCCGGTGGTGAGGTCCTCGTCGGGCTGGACGAAGCCGCCGGGCAGCGCCCAGTGCCCCTGGTAGGGGGGTTGGCCACGCCGGATCAGCAGCAGGTGCAGCGCGCCCTCGCGGATGGTCAGCGCCACCACGTCCACGGTGATCGCGGTCGAGGGGTAGGCGCTGGGGTCGTATCCGGCGAGGAAGTCCTGCTCGTTCACGGCGTCCCTCTCGGGTTGAGAATTACTCGATCTGAGAACAACTTAGCTCACGAAACGGCGGTGGGCAACCGCCGTGCGTCGTTCAGCGGACGGTGCCCACCAGGTGGGGGCGTCCGGTCCGGGTGTCGTGCAGGGCGAAGTCCCAGCCCGGGGCGGCGCTGAACGCCACCGTCGACGGCAGCGGCACCGGCAGCTTGAACCCCACCTCCACGGTGTACGCCTCCGGTAGCCGGCTCTCCAGGGCCGCCAGGCAGCGCGCCTTGCTCCACATGCCGTGCGCGATCGGCCGGGCGAACCCGAACAGCCGGGCCCCCAACCGGGAGGTGTGGATCGGGTTGTGGTCCCCGGAGATCCGGGCGTACTCCGTACCGACGCGGGGGGTGAGCCGCCAGTGCGCGGTGGCGGCCGGCGGCGCGGGGCGCCCACCCGGGTCGCGCCCGGCACCCCCGCCGGCCCCGCGCTCCCGACCGAGGTACGTCGACACCCCGCGCCACACCTCCTCGCCACCGACCGAGCCGACCAGGACGACGTCGACCTGCCGCCCCCGGGCATGCGGCCGGAGATTCTCGGCGTACGCGACGAAGTCCCACGGTTCGTCGGCCCGGACCGGGCGGTGCACGGTGATCCGGTTGCCCACGTGCACCACCCCGGCCAGCGGGAACGGGAACTCCGGCAGGGTCATCAACCGCAACGCCAGCGGGAACCCCAGCACGTGCGGGTAGGTCGCCGGCAGCGTGTCGGCCAGCCGGAAACCGCAGACCCGGTCGTACCCGGCGAGGTGGGCCCGGTCGACGGTGACCCCGGCGACGGCCAACTCGACCGGGGGCGCGGCGTCCGGCCGGCGGGACCTGCCGATGCCGGGCAGCGCGTCGCGCAACGCCCGCCGGTAGAGCACGCCCGGCCTGGGCAGACCGGGCAACTCCACCCGGGCCCGCCCGGCCCGCGCCGCCAGGTCCCCGTCGGCGTGCCCCGTGGTCGGACCCCCGGTGGCGTACGCCGACAGGTCGTGGGTCTCGTCGACGCTGCGGTCGGGTCCCGGGCCGGCGGTGCGGGCGGCGGCCAGCGCGGCCGGTGAGATGACCTCCGTCGGCCCCTCGATCAGGTCGCCGACCGACAGTTCGCCGTCGCCGGACTCCTCGGGTCGGTTGCTGCGCCGCGCCATCACGCCCCCAGCAGACTCTGGCCGCAGACCCGGACCACGTTGCCGCTGACCGCGCCCGAGGCCGGCCAGGCCAGCCAGCCGATCGTCTCGGCGACGTCCACCGGCAGGCCGCCCTGGGCCAGGCTGTTCATCCGGCGACCCGCCTCCCGGACCACCAGCGGAATACGGGCGGTCAGCCGGGTCTCGATGAAGCCGGGGGCGACCGCGTTGACGCTGATCCCCCGTCCGGCCAGTACCGGGGCGAGCGAGTCGACCAGGCCGATCACCCCGGCCTTGCTGGTCGCGTAGTTGGTCTGGCCCCGGTTGCCGGCGATCCCGGCGATCGACGAGACGGCGACCAGCCGGCCGCCCTCGGGGATCAACTCCCGTTCCAACAGCACGTCGTTGATCCGTTCCTGACTGGAGAGGTTGACGTCGAGCACCGCGTCCCACCGGTCGGCGTCCATCCGACCCAGCGTCTTGTCGCGGGTGATGCCGGCATTGTGCACCACCACGTCGACCCGTCCGTGCCGCTCGGCCAGGTGGTCGGCGAGCCGGGTGGGGGCGTCCGCCGTGGTGAGATCGAGCTGTACGGCGGTGCCGCCGATCTCGTTGACGACCGCCGCGAGGGCGTCCCCGGCCGCCGGGACGTCCAGCGCGACGACCTGCGCGCCGTCGCGGGCGAGCACCCGGGCGACCGCCGCGCCGATGCCCCTGGCCGCGCCGGTGACCAGCACCACCTGCCCGGCCAGCGGCCGGTTCCAGTCCGCCGGTACGACGGCCGGCCCGGTGCCGACCCGCACCACCTGCCCCGAGACGTACGCGGAGCGGCCGGAGAGCAGGAACCGCAGGGTCGCCTCCAGGCTGGTCGGGGTGCCTGCGTCACCGGTCGCGGTGACGTGGACCAGTTGCGCGGTGACGCCCCGACCGAACTCCTTGCCGATGCTGCGGGTCAGCCCCTCCAGGGCCCGCTGGGCGGTGGCCTCCCGGGGCGAGCCGCACTCGGCCGGCGGGGTGCCCAGCACGATCACCCGACCGCTGGGCAGCACCGCACGGGCCTGCGGGTGGAAGAAGTCGTAGAGCTGGCGAAGGCCGGTGGAGTCGGTGATGCCGGTGGCGTCGTAGACCAGGGCCCCGAACCGGGCGGACGTCCCGCCCCCGGCCGGTGCGCCGCCGTTCCCCGCCCGCTCGTCCCGGCCGGCCGCTTCGGTGGGTCCGTCGGCTGCGGCGGCGGCGTCGTGCCCGGCGGTCGGCCCGTCGGGTGCGGCGGAGTCGTCGTGCCCGGCGGTGGGTGGCGTGGTGCCGGTGCCGGTGCCGGTGCCGGTGCCGGTGCGCACGTCGACCCCGGCGGCGGTGAGGATGGCGGCGACCGGGTCGGCGAGTCGGCCGCCGGTGGCCGCGCCGAGCAGGACCGGGCCGGGCAGCAGTGGGTCGCCGGGGCTGTGCCGGCGCAGTCGCGGTGGATCGGGCAGCCCGAGGCGCTTGACCAGCGCGCGGCCGGCCCCCGATTGGACGAAGCTCGCGTACCTGTCGGTCATGGGCGTAGCCTACTGGCCAGTAGGTTGTGGGCAAGTCCTGAAACGGAGGCGGGATCGTGCAGAGCATCCGGCGGGTCGCGGTCATCGGCGGCAACCGCATCCCCTTCGCCCGGTCCAACTCCCGGTACGCCAGCGCGTCCAACGCGGACCTGCTCGGCGCGGCGCTGGACGGGCTGATCGCCCGGTTCGGACTGGCCGGGCAACGGGTCGGTGAGGTGGTCGCCGGGGCGGTCCTCAAGCACTCGAAGGACTTCAACCTGACCCGCGAGGTGGTACTCGGCTCGAAACTCGACCCGCACACCCCCGCGTACGACATCCAGCAGGCCTGCGGCACCGGCCTGGAGGCGGCCATCCTGGTCGCCAACAAGATCGCCCTCGGGCAGCTCGACGTGGGCATCGCCGGTGGCGTCGACACCACCTCCGACGCGCCGCTGGCGATCAACGAGGACATGCGCCGCACCCTGCTGAAACTCAACAGCGCCCGGACCCTCGGCGAGCGGTTGAAGATCGCCGCGAAGCTCCGCCCGCACCAGCCGTTCAAACCGGAGCTGCCGCGCAACGCCGAGCCCCGCACCGGGCTGTCGATGGGCGAGCACGCCGCCCGGACGGCGCTGCGCTGGCAGATCGACCGGCAGGCCCAGGACGAGTTGGCGCTGCGCTCGCACCAGCGCCTCGCCGCCGCGTACGACAGGGGGTTCTTCGACGACCTGATGACGCCCTACCTGGGGCTGACCCGGGACCAGAACCTCCGCCCCGACACCAGCCTGGACAAGCTCGGCGCCCTCCGGCCGGTCTTCGGCACCCGGGGCCCGGACGCCGAACAGGCCACCATGACCGCCGGCAACTCGTCCCCGCTGACCGACGGGGCGTCCACCGTGCTGCTCGCCTCCGAGCAGTGGGCGCGTGAGCACCAACTGCCCGTGCTGGCCTGGTTCTCCTGGTCGGAGACGGCGGCGGTGGACTTCGTGCACGGCGACGAGGGGCTGCTGATGGCCCCCGCGTACGCGGTGCCCCGGATGCTGGACCGGGCCGGGCTGACCCTCCAGGACTTCGACTTCTACGAGATCCACGAGGCGTTCGCGTCGCAGGTGCTGGCCACCCTGGCGGCCTGGGAGTCGCCGGAGTTCGGCAAGGACCGGCTGGGGCGGGACACCCCGCTGGGCGCGATCGACCGGGACCGGCTCAACGTCACCGGCTCGTCGCTGGCCGCCGGGCACCCGTTCGCCGCCACCGGTGGCCGGATCGTGGCGACGCTGGCGAAGTTGCTCGCCGAGAAGGGCGGCGGCCGGGGGCTGATCTCGATCTGCGCGGCCGGCGGGCAGGGCGTCACCGCCATCCTGGAGCGCTGAGCCCGCTGCTGAGCTCACGCCACCACCCCAATCCCTGACCGCCTGCGGTGACCTGCTGAGTGTTCGCGCAGTTCGGGGCGGTGTTGCCGAGGCTTCCTACCGTGGTGTCAGCCCGCCCGGACGTCCTGGTGGCGGCGCCCCGTCGAGGAGTGTCATGCCCGGTCGTGCCCTGCTGCGTACCGCTGCCGTTGCTTTTGCCGTCGTGCTCGCGGCCGGCGGTTGTGCCCCCACCACGAGGGGTGTCGAGGGACCCCCGGCGGGGTCGGGCCACGCGAGGACCGGCTCCGGCGATACCGGCACGGTCACCGACGGCGGGGCCCCGGGCGTGGGGATCAAGGACGCCGGTCCCACCGGCAGCCCTTCGACCGCCGGTCCCACCGGCAGCCCTTCGACCGGCGGCGGCGGGAACAGCGGCGGTGCCAAGTCCGGTACGAAGGCGAGCGGCCCCACCATCAGCTACTTCCGGGTCACCGACAAGCCGCGCTGCCCGGCCGGCACCACGGTCAACCCGATCGCCGGCGGCGGGGTGCTGATGGAGTGGCGGGTCGGCAACGTGACCTCGGTGGCCCTGTCGGTCGACGGCCCCGGCATCTACCGCGACGACTACCCGTCGGCCGGCAGCGAGGAGTTCACCTTTCCCTGCTCGGGCCGGGAGGGCGACATCCAGCGGCACACCTACACGTTGACGGCGCGCAACGCGCACGGCACGCAGACGAAGACCATCGTGGTCACCGCCCCGGTGCACGACATCCCGAAGGTCTGACCCGGGCCGCCGCTGATCACGCACCGACGGCAACCCCGCTGCACCGCAGGGAATACCTGGCACACGTACTCAAACGGGGGTGACCGGTCGCCGGCTTCACGCGGACACCGGGTGGCACGCGACCGCCGCCCTGGTCGGCCCGACCAGGGCGGCGGTCGTCGGGTAGGAGACAATGAGGTACGTGACGACGATCCCGAACGTGCTCGCCCACCGGTACGCCTCACCCGAACTGGTCGCCCTCTGGTCCCCGCAGGAGAAGGTCCGGATGGAGCGGCGACTCTGGCTCGCCGTGCTCCGCGCCCAGCGGGACCTCGGCGTGGCGGTCCCCGACGGCGTGGTCGAGGCGTACGAGCGGGTGGTCGACCAGGTCGACCTGGCCTCGATCGCCGAGCGGGAGCGGGTCACCCGGCACGACGTGAAGGCCCGGATCGAGGAGTTCAGCGCGCTCGCCGGGCACGAGCACGTGCACAAGGGGATGACCTCCCGGGACCTCACCGAGAACGTCGAGCAGCTCCAGGTGCGCGCCTCGCTGGAGCTGATCCGCGACCGGGTGGTCGCCGCGCTGGCCCGGCTGGCCTGGCTGGCCCACGAGCACTCCGGCCTGGTGCTGACCGGCCGTTCGCACAACGTCGCCGCGCAGGCCACCACGCTGGGCAAGCGCTTCGCCTCGGCGGCCGAGGAACTGCTCATCGCGTACGAGCGGCTGGAAGACCTGATCGAGCGGTACCCGCTGCGTGGCATCAAGGGTCCGGTGGGCACCGCCGCCGACCAGCTCGACCTCTTCGACGGGGACGCGGAGAAGGTCGCCGAGCTGGAGCGTCGGGTCGCCGGTCACCTCGGTTTCGCCCGGGTGCTGGACAGCGTCGGGCAGGTCTACCCGCGTTCGCTGGACTTCGACGTGCTGTCCGCCCTGGCGCAGGTGGCTGCCGCGCCGTCGTCGCTGGCCACCACGATCCGGCTGATGGTCGGTCAGGAGCTGGCCACCGAGGGCTTCAAGCCGGGTCAGGTCGGCTCCAGCGCGATGCCGCACAAGATGAACACCCGTTCGTCGGAGCGGGTGAACGGCTTCGCGGTGATCATCCGGGGCTACCTGTCGATGGTCGGCGAGCTGGCCGGCGACCAGTGGAACGAGGGGGACGTCTCCTGCTCGGTGGTCCGCCGGGTGGCCCTGCCGGACGCTTTCTTCGCCGCCGACGGGTTGTTCCAGACCTTCCTCACCGTGCTCGACGAGTTCGGGGCGTACCCGGCGGTGATCAGCCGGGAGCTGGAGCGCTTCCTGCCCTTCCTGGCCACCACCAAGATCCTGGTCGCGGCGGTGCGCCGGGGCGTCGGCCGGGAGGTCGCCCACGAGGTGATCAAGGAGCACGCGGTCGCGGTCGCCCTCGCCATGCGGGAGAAGGGCGCCCCGGAGAACGACCTGTTCGACCGGCTGGCCGCCGATTCCCGCCTCGGTCTCACCCGCAGCGAGATCGACACCCTGGTCGCCGACCCCGCCACCTTCACCGGTGCCGCCCAGGCCCAGGTGGACGCGATCACCCGCCGCATCACCGCGGTCGTCACCGCCCACCCCGAAGCCGCCACCTACTCCCCACCCCCCATCCTCTAACCCCCTCCCCCTCCCCGCCCACCCACCTTCCCCACCCGCCCTCCCCGCCCGCCCTCCCCGCCCGCCCTCCCCACCCACCCTCCCCGCCCGCCCTGCCCGGTGATCAAGAGCTTTGCGTCACCAATGAAGATCAACCAGCCCCAAACCTCTTGATCACGCCCCGCACGCGTGGCCGGGCATGGGCTCACCCCCGTGATCAAGAGGTTTACGTCAGCCGTGGAGATCAACCAGCCCCAAACCTCTTGATCACGCTCTCCGGGCCTGGCCAGGCGTCGGCTCTCCCCGGTGATCAAGAGGTTTGCGTCACTAATAGAGATCGAATTGGCGTAAACCTCTTGATCACCGGGGCCGAGGGGGGCGGGGCCAGGGGGGCGGGGCCAAGGGGGGTGGGTCAGGAGTTTCGGGTGGGGGTTTCGGGGGCGGAGGTGAGGTTGGGGGCGCTCGCCGGTTCGGCGATGCCGCCGGGGGCTTCGGTGAAGCCGGGGTCGTGGGCGGTCGCGGCGGCGATGAGGGGCTGGTCGTGCGGCATCACGTCGGGGACCTTGGGTGCCACGATCACCGCGGTGCCGTAGGCGCAGATCTCCATCCACATCTCGCCGCAGTCGCGGCTGTCGAAGCGCATTCCCACCACGGCGTTCGCGCCGATGCGCAGGGCCTCCTCGCCGAGCCGGGCCACCGAGTCGGTACGCCAGCGGGTGAGGTTGTCCGGGGCCATCGGGTCGTACGCGCCGCCGCGCAGGTTCTTGACCCCCTCGCGGTACGGGTTCCGGGTCCGCGCCATCGACGACACCACTTCGCCGAGGATCTGGCGGATCTCGTAGCCGGGCAGTTGATCCGTCGTCACGACCAGCACGGTTCCGATGCTGTCAGTAGTCGCAGAGCGTCGGAGCGTGCCGTGTGTGGCTGGTCGGATGCTGCAAAACGAGGCGGCGCGGACGGCCGGCACGCGACCGGCCATCCGCACCGCGCGGGGTGGTAACCGTCAGACACCGGCCGTCGAGGTGATCCAGGCCCGGTTGTACGCGACGCTGCCGTAGTTCTGGATGCTGGACCCGTCGGCGGTGGAGGCGACGCCGACCTGCCTGCCGTCGTAGAACTGCGGGCCGCCGGAGTCGCCGCGCCACGCGTTGCCGTTGACCCGGGTGCTGCGGATCGCCTGGCCGCCGTACGCGTCGCTGGCGTTGGTGCTGGTCACCCGCACCGAGGCGGTCTTGAGCTGGCTGGACGCCCCGCAGCCGCTGTAGCAGGTCATGCCCCAGCCGTAGATGGTGTTGGTGGAGCCGACGGGCGGGTTGCTGCCGGCCAGGCTGACCGGGGTGTTGGTGACGGTGCTGGCGAGCCGCAGCAGGGCGAGGTCGTTGCGGGTGTAGGAGGCGCTGACCGTACGGGTGGTGCCGCCGGAGGCGTAGTAGACGCTGCCGACCCGGACGGACATGGTGCCGCTGACGCAGTGCCGGGCGGTGAGTACCCACTGGGCGGCGATGACGCTGCCGGAGCAGGTGAACGACCCGTTGCTGAAGACGGCGGCGGCCCAGGGGGCGGAGGAGACGGTGCTGCCGCCGATGATCGGCTGTGGGCCGGCCGGGGCGGCGGTGGCCCCGGAGGCGGCGACGAGGACACCGGCGAGGGCGGTGGTCAGCACCGCGAGCGTGGAGCGGAGGCGCATGTCGGGGGGCTCCTTCGGGTCGGGCCCGGGATCGCCGGGCCGGGTCGGCCGCCGGGGCGGGGGTGGCCCGCCGGTACGGCGACCATGCATCGACACTTGGCGATAGAGGTTAGGGGTGACCCGGCTCGTTCACAAGATTCTGATCTGGATCGGTCGATGTGACAGAGCTGACCCGCGACGCGCTCGTCCCTGTTTGTCGGATACCGGTCGCAAATCTGGCGTTGGACCACGTATTGCCTGCTCAGGACGGGTGTGTGGAGGCGACGCGTCGACAATCGGCAACAAAACCGCATCAGAGCGGCAACGAACGGATCTCGGCCGCCCGTCCGGACGACCGGTAACGTCGATCACTGCCTGAACTGCGCCCGGCCGGTGCGTCCGGACCGGAATCTGCCAGGTACGCTGGCCTCGCTCGCCCGTAGTGGGCCGGCACCCAACTGCGTACACAGTCAGGAGTGCCCAGTGCCTCGCGTCGTCGTCGACGTCATGCTCAAGCCCGAGATCCTCGATCCTCAGGGCCAGGCCGTCGCAAACGCGCTGCCGCGGCTCGGCGTCAGTGACGTCGCCTCCGTCCGGATCGGCAGGCGGATCGAGATCGAGTTCACCGGCGAACCGGACCTGGACCGGGCCCGGGAGATCGCCGACAAGCTGCTCGCCAACCCTGTCATCGAGGACTTCACGGTCCGGGTCGAGGCCGACGAGACCGCGGACGCGCACTCGTGACCGCCCGGGTCGGAGTGGTGACCTTCCCCGGCTCGCTGGACGACGGGGACGCCGCCCGCGCCGTGCGGATCGCCGGCGCGGAGCCGGTCCGGCTCTGGCACGGTGACCCGGAGCTGCACGGGGTGGACGCCGTCGTCCTCCCGGGTGGCTTCTCCTACGGCGACTACCTGCGTTGCGGGGCCATCGCCCGGTTCGCCCCGGTGATGGAGACCCTGGTCGACGCCGCCCGGGGCGGCCTGCCGGTGCTCGGCATCTGCAACGGCTTCCAGATCCTCTGCGAGGCCCACCTGCTGCCCGGCGCGCTCACCCGCAACCAGCACCTGCACTTCCGCAACCGGGACCAGGTCCTCCGGGTCGAGTCGGTCGGCACCGCCTGGACGAACACCTTCCAGTCCGGCCAGGAGATCCTCATCCCGGTCAAGAACGGCGAGGGCTGCTACGTCGCGGACACCGCCACCCTCGACGCACTGGAGGCCGAGGGGCGGGTCGTCGCCCGTTACGTCGGCGGCAACCCGAACGGTTCGCAGCGGGACATCGCCGCGATCACCAACGCTGCCGGCAACGTGGTCGGCATCATGCCCCATCCGGAGCACGCGGTCGAGGCGCTCACCGGCCCCTCGCTGGACGGCCTCGGCTTCTTCACCTCCGTGCTCAAGCACCTGGTGGGGACGCCGGCGTGACGGTGCGCGGCGGGAACATCGGTCGGCTCCACCGCCCCACGGGCGGGTACGAGCGCAGCGAGGAGAGGTCATGACCACCCACCAGGACCCGGCCGTTCGGGCAGCCGCGGGCTCCGGCCCGGCGGAGCCGCACGCGGCTGTCGCGCCCCCGGCCGGCACAGCCGCAGCCGGCCGGCACAGCGGTCCGACACCGGCCATCGACTGGACGGACGGCGTGGACACCGTGCAGCGGGCCACCACCACCGGCGACGAGCTCCAGCCGTACGCCGAGCTCGGCCTGCGCGACGACGAGTACGACCGGATCCGGCACATCCTCGGCCGCCGCCCCACCCAGGCCGAGCTGGCCATGTACTCGATCATGTGGAGCGAGCACTGCTCGTACAAGTCGAGCAAGGTGCACCTGCGCCAGTTCGGCGAGAAGGCCCCGCCCAGCGACCGGCTGCTCGCCGGCATCGGGGAAAACGCGGGCGTCGTCCGGGTCTCCGACACGCTGGCCGTCACCTTCAAGGTCGAGTCGCACAACCACCCGAGCTTCGTCGAGCCCTACCAGGGCGCGGCGACCGGTGTCGGTGGCATCGTCCGGGACATCCTGGCGATGGGCGCCCGCCCGGTCGCGGTGATGGACCCGCTGCGCTTCGGTGCGGCCGACCACCCGGACACCGCCCGGGTACTGCCCGGCGTGGTGGCCGGCGTCGGCGGCTACGGCAACTGCCTCGGCCTGCCCAACATCGGCGGTGAGCTGGTCTTCGACCCCTGCTACCAGGGCAACCCGCTGCTCAACGCGCTCTGCCTGGGCGTGCTGCCGGTCGACCGGTTGCAGAAGAAGGACGCCGCCGGCCCCGGCAACATCGTGGTGCTGCTCGGCGCGAAGACCGGCCGGGACGGCATCGGCGGCGTCTCGGTGCTGGCCAGCGCCACCTTCGACGAGGGCAGCGAGCAGCGCCGCCCGTCGGTGCAGGTCGGCGACCCGTTCATCGAGAAGCTGCTGATCGAGGCGTGCCTGGAGCTGTACGACGCCGAACTGGTCGTCGGCATCCAGGATCTCGGCGGCGCGGGCCTGACCTGCGCGCTCACCGAGACCGCCGCGTCGGCCGGCACCGGGATGCGGGTCTGGCTGGAGCGGGTCCCGCTGCGCGAGCCGTCGATGGAGCCGCACGAGATCCTGGCCAGCGAGTCCCAGGAGCGGATGCTGCTGGTCGTCACCCCGGACAAGCTGGAGTCGGTGCTCAAGACCGCCGAGAAGTGGGGCGTGCTCGCCACCGCGATCGGCGAGGTCACCGCCCCCGCTCCCGACGGCCGGCCGGGCCGGCTGCTGGTCACCTGGAACGACCACGTGGTGGTCGACGTGCCGCCGGGCTCGCTGGTCGACGACGGTCCGGTCTACGCCCGCCCGATGCGGGAGCCGGCCGACCTGATCCTGCTCCAGGCCGACCGGGCCGAGACGCTGCCCCGGCCGAGCACCCCGGAGGCGCTGCGGGAGACCCTGCTGCGCATGATCGCCTCGCCGAACCTGGCCGACAAGACCTGGGTCACCGAGCAGTACGACAGGTACGTGCTGGGCAACACCGTGCTGGCCCAGCCCGAGGACTCCGGCGTGATCCGGATCGACGAGCAGAGCGGCCTCGGGGTCGCCCTCTCCGTCGACGGCAACGGCCGCTACGCCCGCCTGAACCCGTACCAGGGGACGAAGCTGGCGCTCGCCGAGGCGTACCGGAACGTGGCGGTGACCGGTGCGAAGCCGATCGCCGTGACCAACTGCCTCAACTTCGGCTCGCCGGAGGACCCGGGCGTGATGTGGCAGTTCGCCGAGGCCGTCCGTGGCCTGGCCGACGGCTGCCTGGAGCTGGGCATCCCGGTGACCGGCGGCAACGTCAGCTTCTACAACCAGACCGGTGCCGCCGCGATTCACCCGACCCCGGTGGTCGGTGTGCTCGGGGTGCTGGACAACGTGGCCGACCGGGTGCCGATGGGCTTCGTCCCGCGTACCGGCGGCGACCACGACCAGTTGTTCCTGCTGGGCGACACGCACGTGGAGCTGTCCGGCTCGGAGTGGGCCTGGGTGACGCACGAGCACCTGGGCGGGATGCCGCCGCAGGTCGACCTGGGCCGGGAGCGTCAGCTCGCCGAGCTGATGGCCGAGGCCGCCCGGGTGGGTCACCTCAGCTCCGCACACGACCTCTCCGACGGCGGTCTCGCCCAGAGCCTGGTGGAGTCCTGCCTGCGTCGGGGGGTCGGGGCCCGGATCGGGGTGCCGGAGCGCTTCGCCGACGGTTCGCTGCCGTTCGTCTTCCTCTTCAGCGAGTCCGCCGGCCGGGTGCTGGTGACCGTCCCGCGCGGGCACGAGAAGGCGTTCACCGCCCTCTGCGACGAGCGGGCCGTGCCGTGGGAGCAGATCGGCGTGACCGACCCGGCGAGCGGCGCCCTGGACGTGCACGGCCAGTTCCGGATCGGTCTGGACGAGCTGCGGGCCGCGCACACCGCGACCCTGCCCCGGCTCTTCGGCGGGCCGGAAGCGGCCCAGGTGCAGGTCGAGGCGGTCCGGACGGGCACCACCACGATCGCGCCGGCCACCGTCGGGCAGCCGGTGGACGTGCCGGACCGGCAGCAGCCGGCGGACGCGGACGACCCGGCCGGCGAGGTCGTGGCCGCCCCGACGACCGCCGCGCCGGTCTCGGGTGGCCCGGTGCCGGGTGGTCCGGAGACCGGGACCGCGCCGGACGCCTCCGCTGACTCCACGCCGGCACCGGACGCCCCGACGGGCACCGCCCCGGCGGACGCCCCCTCCGGGGCGGGCGACGCGCCGACGGCCGGTGGACAGGGCACCGACGTACCGACGGCGGGGTCCACCCCGCAGGCCGGCGCGGACGACGCCGCAGCCTCCGGGGCCGGTGACGGCGACGGGCAGCGTCCGACGCCCGACCAGCGCTGAGGCGGTGGCCTCGGTCGTCCACGCCCAGCCCGGATCGGGTGCCCGGTTCGACTGGGGGCTGACCGGGGCGGCGGAACTCGGCCGGGTCTGCGCGGCACTGGTGGTGGTGGACGTGCTGTCGTTCACCACCGCCGTCGAGGTGGCGGTGGCCCGGGGGATGCGGGTCCACCCGTTCCCCTGGGGCGAGCAGGCAGCCGACTACGCGGTGCGGGTCGGCGCGGTGGCCGCGGTGGGTCGCCGGCAGACGAGCGCGGAGCACCCGTGGTCGCTCTCCCCGGCGGCCCTGATCAGCGCACCGCTCGTCGCCGACCTGGTGCTGCCGTCACCGAACGGTTCCGCGATCAGCGCCGCCGCCAGTGCCACCGGGCGGCCGGTGGTCGCTGCCTGCCTGCGCAACGCCCGCGCCGTCGGGCATTGGCTGCTCCGCCACGGGTACGGCGGGACGGACGCACCGGTGGGGGTGGTGGCCGCGGGTGAACGCTGGCCGGACGGCACGCTGCGCCCCTCGGTGGAGGATCAGTTGGGCGCGGCCAGCGTGCTGGACGCGATCTCCGGGGTGCCCGGGGGACTCTCGGTGGAGGCGGCGGTGACGCTCGCCGCCCTGGCCAGCACCCCCGACATACCGGCGGCGGTACGCGGGTGCGTCTCCGGTCGGGAGTTGATCGAGGCGGGTTTCGCCGGTGACGTCGAGGTCGCCGTGCAACGGGACGTCTCGACCGTGGTGCCGGTGCTCCGCCAGGGTGTCTTCTCAGCCGGCTGAAGCGGCCCGGTGTCTTCTCACCCGGCTGAAGCGGCCGGTGTCTTCCCACCCGGCTGAAGCGGCCCCGGCCGGCCCGACCGGCCCGCTGCCGGTGGCTGCCCCGCCGCGACCCCCGGGCCGGAGGCGGCGGTCGACCTGGGCTGTCGGGCGTTCCCGGCCTGACCGTTGGTCGCCCGGGTGTGGGTCAGCGCGACTGCGGGCCGCCCGGTGTGTCGGGCGGCCCGCAGTCGTCGGTGTCGTCGGTGGGTCAGTCGTCCAACCAGTCGAGGCGGCGTCCGCCGCGCTCCGGAGCAGCCGGCCCGTCCGGCCGGGCCCGTCCGGCCGGGGGCTGGTCGCGGCCGGCCTGTGGCTGGTCGCCGTAGTATCCACCCTGCTGCTGGTCGTAACCCTGCTGGTCGTACCCGCCGGTGCGCTGCGGCGGCGGCTCCTGACCGTATCCGCCCGGTGACTGCTCGGCACCGTAACCACCGGTCTGGCCGTACCCGCCCTGCGGGGAGCCGTAGCCGGGTTGCTGGTCGTAGCCCGGGCCCTGCTGGTCGTACCCGGTGGGCTGGTCGTAACCACCCTGGTGGGCACCACCACGCTGCTCGTAGCCGCCGTGCTGACCGCCGCCACGAGGGTCGTAGCCGCCCTGGTGGGCACCCCCGCCCTGCTGGCCCCCGGCGGGCTGGTCGTAGCCGCTCTGGTGGCCCCCGGTGGGCTGGTCGTACCCGCCGTGCTGGCCGCCGTAGCCCTGGGCCGGACCGGAGTCGTAGCCGGCCTGCTGGCCGTAGCCGCCGCCGGGGTAACCGCCGGTCGGCTCCCCGCCGCGGCCGTAGCCGCCCTGCTCGGGCTGGCCGTAACCGGCCGCGCCGGACTGGCCGTAGGCGTCCGGCTCCGGCTGGTAGGTGCTGGTCGGGTAGGGGTCGGCCGCCGGGGCGTACGAGGTGCTGTCGCCGGTGTACCGGCCGGTGGGCTCGTCGTAGCGGTCGCCGCCGTAACCGCCGGCCTGCTCCTGCGCCGGATAGCCGGCGGCACCGGCCGTCGCGCCGTAGTCGCGACCGCCGTAGCCACCGCCCGAGGCGGGGGCGTCGCGGTAACCGCCGCCGGAGGCGGGGGCGTTGCCGTAGCCGGCGCCCGAGGCCGGGGCGTTGCCGTAGCCGGCGCCGGAGGCGGGCGCGTTGCCGTAGCCACCAGCCGGTGCGGGCGACGCACCGTAGGCACCCGCCGCGCCGGCAGCTCCTGCCGCACCGGCTGCGCCGTAGCCGCCACCGGAGGCGGGCGCGTTGCCGTAACCGCCCGGCTGGCCGTAGCCGGCCTGGCCGGCGGGCTCCTCGCCGTAGCCGCCGGCACCGGCCCAGTTGTCCTGCGGTGCGCCGTAGGGCTGCGGCGGCGCAGCGTACGGGTCCGGCGGGACGTCGTCGACGACCGGTCGTTGCAGCATCGTCGGCGCGTCGCTCAGCGCGGAACTGCCGACCATCGTCGGGTCGGGGCCGGCACCGACCCGGTTGACGACCCGGGTCTGGTCGTCGGTGCCGCGTGGGCTGCGGGGACCGGGGACGCCGCCCGCCGCTCCGGCACCGGCCGGACCGTCGCCGTCGTCGGCGTTCTTGCGGCGGATCCAGAGCAGCACGATGGTGCCGACACCGGCCGCCACCAGCAGGCCGCCGAGCAGGATGATCAGGAAGGAGCCGAATCCGCTGTCGTCGTCCTGGGACGCCGCCTGCTGCTGCCCACCGGTCGGTTCGGTGGTCTCCTCGGCGGTGGTCTCCCCGGTCGTCTCGTCCGTCGGCGTCGCCTCAGCCGTGGTCGACGGGGTGGCGCTCGGGCTCACCTCGACCTTCAGGGCCAGGCTGATCCGCTGGTTGCTCAGGCTCTGCCCGGCCCCCGCGCTGATCGGCTTGGTGGCGACGATGCCGTCCTTGCTGGCACCGAGGACCATCGAGCCGGGCGCGATCGGGTTCGCACTGGACCCGGTGATCCGGAAGTTGCCGCTGCCGTCGCTGGTGGTGTTGAACTGCTTGCCGGTGGAATCCTCCAGGCCCACCACCGCGTTGGGCACCGCGTCTCCGGTGGCCGTCACGACCACCTTGCCGGAGATCGACTTGACCGTCGGCTTGTCCTGCGGCGCGGTGGTCTGCGGCGCGGCCTTGGCCACCAGGGTCACGGTCGTGCTGGCCGAGTTCTCGGCACCGTTGGCGTCGACGGCCTTGACGGTGATGGTGGCGGAGCCGTTCGACGCGTCGTCGGCGAGGCTGAAGGTGGCGCTGGACCCGCCGCTCTGGTCGACTTTGGTGCGACCGCAACCGTCCACGCAGCGGAGCTTGCCGTTGCTGGAGGTGACAGAGACGTCGACCGGGGAGTCGTCACCCACGGTGAGCGAGTAGTTGACCCGGGTGGACTTCCCGGCCTCGACGGAGCTCGGGGACGCCGACACGTTGGTGACGCTCGGAGCGGCGAAAGCGGGTGTGGCGGGGACGGTGAGCAGGGCGCCGGCCACCAGCGCTACGACCACACCGGCCCGCTGCGTCCAGGCACGTCGGTGTGTTGACACGTCAACCGCCTTCCGGTCTGACCTCCCCGGCGGGGGCCGGGGATCATCACGGTACGAATACGCCGTCGGCAACTATGCCTTGTCTGACCGGATCGGCGCGACCCAGGGGCCAGCGTGGCATCCGAGAGTCAGGGGTCGTATCGTCCCGTCGTGTCCTCTCCGCACATTAAGTCCGCCGCGGTGCTGGCGGCGCTGACGGCGCTCGATGAGGGGCGTACGCCCGAACGACCGGTGTATCGGGAGGCGGTCCGTACCCTTCTGACCGTCCTCGCGGAGCGTGCCCCCGGCCGATCGGTGGAGGTGCGTGTCCCACCTTACGGTGCAGTTCAGTGCGTAGCGGGTCCGCGACACACGCGGGGCACCCCGCCGAACGTGGTGGAGATGGCGCCGGACACCTGGTTGGCGCTCGCTACCGGTCGGTTGTCGTGGGCGCAGGCGGTCACGGACGGTCGCGTACAGGTGAGCGGAAACCGGGCGGACCTCGCCGACCATCTGCCGCTCTAGCTGCACCGTTAGGCGCGAGCGGGTGACTGGGTGGAGGGGGATCGTGACTTTCTGTATTGACTCGTGTTCGCGTACACTGTCAGGCGACGACAGTGGTCCAGGGCCGAAAGGCGCGGAGCAGCCCCCGGCTCCGCCAGGCCAGTCCAGACCAGCATGAGGGAGCGGCAGTGCCCCGAGGCGATGGCCGGCTGAGCCACGACCTTGACCCCCAGCGACCCGGCCCCCAGGACGCCTGTGGCGTCTTCGGCGTCTGGGCCCCGGGTGAAGAGGTTGCCAATCTCACCTATTTCGGTCTGTACGCCCTCCAGCACCGCGGCCAGGAGGCCGCCGGCATCGCGGTGAGCGACGGATCGGGTGTGGTGGTCTACAAGGACCTGGGTCTGGTGGCCCAGGTGTTCGACGAGCCGACGCTGAAGAGCCTGCGGGGCCATCTGGCGATCGGGCATGCGCGTTACTCCACCACCGGTGGCTCGACCTGGGAAAATGCCCAGCCGACGATCCGTTCGACCACCTCGGGCACCACGATCGCCCTGGCGCACAACGGCAACCTGGTCAACACCGCCGAGTTGCAGAAGGAGGTCGCCGAGCGCGGCCTGCTCGACGACGGGGCCACCAACGACACCTCACTGGTGACCATGCTGCTGGCCAGCCGCCCCGACCTGTCGGTGGAGGCCGCCGCGCTGGAGGTGCTGCCGCAGTTGCGCGGCGCGTTCAGCTTCGTCTTCATGGACGAGTCGACCCTCTACGCGGCCCGTGACCCGCACGGCGTCCGCCCGCTGGTGCTCGGCCGGTTGGAACGCGGCTGGGTGGTGGCCAGCGAGACCGCCGCGCTGGACATCGTCGGCGCGAGCGTGGTGCGCGAGGTCGAGCCGGGTGAGCTGATCGCGATCGACGAGGAGGGGCTGCGCTCCAGCCGGTTCGCCGCGCCGGAGCCCAAGGGCTGCCTCTTCGAGTACGTCTACATCGCCCGCCCGGACGCCACCATCGCCGGCCGCAACGTGCACGCCGCCCGGGTGCAGATCGGCCGGCAACTCGCCAAGGAGCACCCGGTCGAGGCGGACCTGGTGATCCCGGTGCCCGAGTCGGGCACGCCGGCCGCCATCGGTTACGCCGAGGCGTCCGGCATCACCTACGGCGCCGGCCTGATGAAGAACCCGTACGTCGGGCGTACCTTCATCCAGCCGTCGCAGACCCTGCGTCAGCTCGGCGTACGACTCAAGCTGAACCCGCTGCGGGAGAACGTGCGGGGCAAGCGGCTGGTCGTGGTCGACGACTCGATCGTGCGCGGCAACACCCAGCGGGCGATCGTGCGGATGCTCCGCGAGGCGGGTGCGCTGGAGGTCCACGTCCGGATCTCCTCCCCGCCGGTGAACTGGCCGTGCTTCTACGGCATCGACTTCGCCACCCGGGCCGAACTGCTGGCCAACGGGCTGGACAACGAGGGCATCCGGCGGTCGATCGGCGCCGACACCCTCGGTTACGTCTCGCTCCCCGGTCTCATCGCCGCGACCGAACAACCCCGCAGCCGGCTCTGCCGGGCCTGCTTCGACGGGGAGTACCCGATCGACCTGCCGGCCGGGAACCTGATCGGCAAGCACGTGCTCGAAGGGGTGGGCCGGCGGGTCGCCGACGCCCCTGACGCTCCGGAGCACCACACACCGCTCGTCGCCACTCCGGGCGGCGCGACCGCCCACCGCCCGTAGTACACCGGGGCCGTCCGGCCACCGTCGGCGCGGCACCGAGAACCACAAAGGGGAGAACCGTGACCTACGTGTCCGAGCGCAGCGGCGCAGGAAGTAGCCCGAGCGGCGCCGGTGGCGACCGCCAGCCCTGGACGGCGGGCACCAGCCGCACCAGCCGCAAACGCTCGGTCTCGTACGCCGACGCCGGGGTGTCGATCGAGGCGGGCGACCGGGCGGTGGAGCTGCTCAAGTCCAAGGTGAGGGAGACCCGGCGGCCGGAGGTCATGGGTGACCTGGGCGGCTTCGCGGGTCTGTTCCGGCTGGACACCAAGAAGTACAAGAACCCGATCCTGGCGTCCTCCACGGACGGCGTGGGCACCAAGCTGGTCATCGCCCAGCAGCTCGACATCCACGACACGATCGGCATCGACCTGGTCGCGATGGTCGTGGACGACCTGGTGGCCTGCGGGGCCGAGCCGCTGTTCCTGCTCGACTACATCGCCACCGGCGAGGTCGTGCCGGACCGGGTCGCGGAGATCGGCGCGGGCATCGCCGACGGCTGCCGGTACGCCGGCTGCGCGCTGCTCGGTGGCGAGACCGCCGAGCACCCGGGGGTGCTGCGTCCCGACGAGTACGACGTCTCCGCCACCGGGGTCGGTGTGGTCGAGGAGAGCGAGATCCTCAGCCCGGACCGGGTCGAGGTGGGCGACGTGGTGATCGCGATGCGTTCGTCCGGGCTGCACTCCAACGGCTACTCGCTGGTGCGGCACGTGCTGCTCGGGGCGGGCCGGATGCGGTTGGACGTGGTGATCGACGACTTCGGTCGGCAGCGCACCCTGGGCGAGGAGCTGCTCACCCCGACCAAGATCTACGCGCAGGACTGCCTGAAGCTGATCACCGAGGCGGAGGTGCGCTCGATCGCCCACGTCACCGGCGGCGGCATCCCCGGCAACCTGGTCCGGGTGCTGCCCGAGCACGTCGACGCGGTGGTCAACCGGGCCACCTGGAAGCCGCAGCCGATCTTCGACCTGATCCAGTCCAAGGGCCGGATCGAGGACCCGGAGATGGAGTCGACGTTCAACATGGGCGTCGGCATGTTCGCCATCGTCTCCGCCGAGGACGCCGACCGTGCGCTGGCCACCCTGGCCGGCCGGGGGGTGGACGCCTGGCAGGCCGGCGAGATCATCGAGGGCACCGGCAACGTCCAGATGATCGGCCAGCACACCCGGGGCTGATCGTCGGGGTTGATCGGACGGGCACTGGTCGGGGGTTCACCCGAGCGGCCGTCGCCGCCTAGCCTGAAGGACACTTCGGGCAAGCGGGAGGAGGGTCGATGACTGCTCGGGCCCCGGCCGTGACGGGTATGCGGGGCGTCGCGACGATCCCGTCGTACGTGGTGATGCAGCCGACGACGCTGTGCAACCTCGACTGTGCGTACTGCTATCTGCCGCACCGGGCGGTCGACCGGCGGATGCCGGTGGCGGTGGCCGAGGCGGTGGCTGCCGCGGTGGCCCCCTGGGCGGCGCAGGGCCGGTTCTCGGTGGTCTGGCACGGCGGGGAGCCGCTCGCCGCCGGGCGGGAGCATCTGGCCGCGCTGATCGCCCCGTTCCCCGCCGGGGTCGAGCACCATGTGCAGACCAACGCCACGTTGATCGACGACGCCTGGTGCGCGTTCTTCGTCGAGCACGGGGTGCGGGTCAGTGTGAGCGTGGACGGCCCACCCGACCGCAACGGGGAGCGGGTGACCCGGGCCGGCCGGCCGGCGTACGACCGGATCGTCCGGGGGATCGCCGCGTTGCGTCGGCACGGTCTGCCGTTCTCGGCGCTGGCGGTGGTGAGCCGGCCGACGCCGGGGCTCGCCACGGAGCTGTACGACTACTTCCTCGACCTGGGTTGTGACGTCCTCGGCCTGAACATCGAGGAGACCGAGGGGGTCAACACCCGCAGCAACGCCTACGACGCGGCGACGGTGACCGCGTTCTGGGCGGAGCTGGTGTCGGCCTGGCGGCGGACACCGCGGCTGCACCTGCGGGAGGTGGAGTGGTCGTTGCGGTACGCGGCGGCGGTGCTCGACGGCGCGGAGGGTGACCTGCTGCCCCGGCAGCTCGACCCGATCCCGACGATCGGGCACGACGGCTCGGTGACCGTGCTCTCCCCCGAGCTGGCCGGCTTCTCCGACGCCCGCTACGGCGACTTCAGCAGCGGCAACGTGCTGGTCACCCCACTGGCCGAGATCCTGGCCGGGGCGGCGGGCACGGACTGGGTGGGTGAGTTCCTCACCGGTGTCGAGGCGTGCCGGTCGTCCTGCCCGTACTTCGGCTTCTGCGGCGGTGGCCACGCGGCCAACCGCTACTTCGAGCAGGGGCGGTTCGACGGTACGGAGACCGAGCACTGCCGCAACAGCAAGATCCGCCTATTGGAGGGAGTGTTGGAGCATGCCCGAGACCACGAGTCGCCGGTCGCCTGAGCGCGTCGGGGGTGGCACGGACCAGGTCGCCGACCGGGTGCGGGAGGCCGCTGGGGAGATCTCCGCCCTGCTCCACGAGGCTGACGCCGCGCGTCGTTCCCGGTCGGAGGCGTCGGGCGGGGAGGGTGCCGGCGCGGTGTGCGCCTGGAACCACTTCGAGAACATCCCGACCTTCTACAACTGGAACAACCGACCGCGTTGAGCCCAGCGACGACGGTTCACCGCACCGGCAGGGTAGCGGTGGCCGCCGGGATCAGGGACCGCGCCGATCGGCCGGAGCGTGCTCCGGGACGGCGGGGTCCCTGATCGTCGGTGGTAGCGCCGCTCTGGTCGGGCACATGCGTGAGCACGCGGAGAGTTGCCGCGTGCTCAATGTGACCGGAGGTCAGCGGGTCGCCGGAGCCCAGGGGTCCGGATCGTCGCCCGCATGATCCTCGTCGTCGTCGTCGACATACTCTTTGTAGTCGTCGTCGAAGTGCTGTTCGGACTTCCCACCAGCACTCGCCAATTCGCGCTGCAAGGCGGTGAGGTCGGTGTTCGGGGAGTGGTACTTCAACTCCCGGGCCACCTTTGTCTGCTTGGCCTTAGCACGGCCGCGCCCCATGGCTCGACCCCCTCGCACAGAATGCGGGGCAGCCCGAAGGCGGGCCCCGATGACGTCAGGCATCTCTCGTGGCTCTTACGGTACATGGGGATGCCACCGTTCGGCACCTCGGGTTACCGTCTGCCGGCCCTGCGCGTCGCAGTCACCCGGCCGTCACCGATTGTACCGGGTAAGGGGTGATCGCCGGAGCTGCCCATGACGCCGGTCAAACCCCCCAAAAGCCAAGTAATCCCCATGCTGTCGAGCGGGTTTCCCCACCCCGGCGGCGGTCGGGTCGGGACCCGGTGGGCCGCCGGGGGGCGGTGTCCCGGGCGCGGCCGGCCGCCAGGCCCGGGACGGGCGCTCACCGCAGGTGGATGGCGCGCAGCCGGCCCACCTCGGCCATCCGGCGCTCGGCCAGCCGGTCGGCCGCCACGGCCGGCGGCACCCCCTCGTCGTCGGCCAGCCGCAGGATCTGCCGGGTGGTGTCGAAGATCCGGGTGGCCCGCAGCTTCGCCCGGTCGAAGTTGAAGCCCTCGATCTCGTCCGCGACCTGGATCACACCGCCGGCGTTGACCACGTAGTCGGGGGCGTAGAGGATGCCCCGGTCGGCGAGCTGCTTCTCGATGCCCGGGTGGGCGAGCTGGTTGTTGGCCGCCCCGGCGACCACCCGGGCCCGCAGCGCCGGCACGGTGTCGTCGTTGAGCGCCCCGCCCAGGGCGCACGGGGCGTACACGTCGATGTCGGCGGCGGCCAGCGCGGAGGTGTCGTCGACCAGGGTGACGCCGGGATGGTTGGTCCGGGCCCACGCCAGTGCCCTCGGGTCGACGTCGGTCGCCACCACCTCGGCCCCGTCATCGACCAGGTGGCCGGTCAGGTGCCGGCCGACCTTGCCGAGCCCGGCCACCCCGACCCGACGCCCGCGCAGGCTCGGGGTGCCCCACACGTGCTCGGCGGCGGCCCGCATCCCCTGGAAGACCCCCCAGGCGGTGAGGACCGACGAGTCGCCCGCGCCGCCGTGCTCCACGCTGCGGCCGGTCACGTAGCGCGTCTCCCGCGCGATCACGTCCATGTCCGCCACGAAGGTGCCGACGTCGCAGGCGGTGTAGTAGCGCCCACCCAGGGACTGCACGAACCGGCCGTACGCGCGCAGCAGCGACTCGCTCTTGAGCTGGTCCGGGTCACCCCAGATGACCGCCTTGCCGCCGCCCAGGTCCAGCCCGGCCAGGGCGTTCTTGTACGCCATCCCCCGCGACAGGTCCAGCACGTCGGCCAGTGCCGCCGCTTCGCTGGCGTACGGGTAGAACCGGGTGCCGCCGAGCGCGGGGCCCAGCGCGGTCGAGTAGATACCGATGATCGCCCTGAGGCCGCTCTGCCTGTCCTGACAGAAGACGACCTGCTCGTGACCGGCTGATCCCGGGTCGTCGGTGCTCGCGAATACGCCCATGGCACGCTCCTGTGTCGGTGTGCGCCCTCGTGGGGCGCGGACCTGGTCGGCTGCCGGCGGGGATGGTGCCGGCCCCTGACCAGCCTAGTGGCGGTCGGAGACCGTGCCGTAGCCCGACGGGCCCGGTGCCGGGTCGTCCGCCGCCGACCGGCCCCGGTCCGGCCGGACCACCCGGCACCGGGTCACCTGCCGCCCGCCGGGCACCGGCCCGGCCGGGCACGACGGCGGCGGCACCGGCACCGGGTTTCGTGGGAGGATCGCGCGGTGCCGTCGCTCTTCGCTTCTTACCTGCGCGTGTACGAGCCGCTGACCGCCTTCGACCGGGACCGTCAGTCGTACTGGCGGCGCTACGTGCGGGAAGGGCGGGCGGTGGCCCCGTTGGAGGGGCCGGGTCGGCAACGGACCTCGGTCATCGCGGCGCTCGGCGCGGGCTGGACCCGGCTGCCCGACCTGCCCGACGAGGCGTACGTGCTGGAGATCGACGATGCTCTGCTGGTCTGCCCCTGGAACCTGCGGGTCCGGGTCGCCGAGGCGGCGCTGAGCGCCCGCGAAGGGGTGCCGTCGGTGATCGCCGACGCGTTCGTCCCGCCGATCCTGGCCGGGCAGGCCAAGTCGGTGGTGGAGGACTGGCGCAGCGGTGCCCGGGTGCTGGAGCACGGGGTGCCCAGGCTGCACGAGCAGATCGCCACCTGGGGCGTACCGCTGCGGTGGTTCGTGCTCTTCGAGGGGGGCGAGCGGGACCTGGTCACCCGGCCGGGGCGGCGGGCGTTGCGCTACCGGACGGAGATCTCCAGGGCCCGGCGACGGGCCTCCCGGGCGCTGTCGGTGCTGAAGAAGTCGATCGGTGAGGCGCCGATCACCGAGGCGGTGGAGGAGGCCGCCCGGTGGTTGGAGGAGTTCCACCCGCGCTCGGTGGTCGAGCTGGACTACGGCGGCCTCGTGCAGTTGCTCTCCGACGAGACGCTGGCGGGGGACGACTCGCCGGAGCTGGTGGCGACGGGTCTGGCCGGGCTCTCCCGGGGCGAGGCGGACGAGGCGTCGGCGGCCTATGACCGGCTGGTTGCCAGGTGGCGGGCGATCCAGCTGCTGGAGCGGTGCAATTAGCCATAAAACGCCCAGTAGCAACGCCAACCATGAGACAGTCTCGTAGTTGACGCATCACGAACCGTGATCATGAGTCCGAATAAGGTACTTTCTGCCGTGTAAAAGTCAGATAAATCGGGCATGGTTCATCCGTCCGTCTAGGGACCTTCGGCCGTTCGGCCCATGTCGGACATCGGGGACTAGCCGGACCATGGGAGACGCGTCGGCCGGCGGGACCCCGGCCGATGTCTATCCATGTGGAGGAGTGACCGATGGCATCGCGAACGCACGAACCAGAGCCGCTACTCACGCCGGCCGAGGTGGCGTCGATGTTCCGTGTCGACCCGAAGACGGTGACCCGGTGGGCCAAGGCGGGGAAGCTCAGCGCGATCCGAACCCTGGGCGGACACCGTCGGTACCGTGAGTCGGAGGTGCGGGCGTTGCTACAGGGACAGATCCCCCAGCAGCGCCAGGGGGACTGACCCGGTCAGAGCGTTTCGACCTCAGGGGCGGGCGGACGTCGCGGCAAGCGGCGACCGACCGCCCCTGAGTCATGTACGTGGTCGGTGCGGTCACCGGCCGGGCCGACGGTCACGGCCCGACGGTGACCCGGATACCGATGGTGCCCGCCTCGCCCCGGCGCAGCCGGCTGCCGAGCAGGGTCAACCGGCCCAGCAGCCGGTACTTGCGCTTGAGCAGGTCACGCACCCGGCTGCTCTCCTGCGGCCCACAGAGCACCGCGTGGCCCGGCACCGCCTCGCCCAGCGGACGGCCGCGCACGTCACAGGGGGCCACCGTCACCGTGCCGTCCCGCCGGATCCGCTTGACCTTGCCCGAGTCGGCAACCGTCCAGATCGCCAGGGTGTCGTCGTCACGGACCGCCCAGACCGGGGTGGACACCGCACGACCGTCCTTGCGGAACGTCGTCAGCAGGACGTACTTCTCCGCCGCCAGGCGGTCCAGATCGGTCACGCCGCCCAGGATACGGCGACCGCTCCCGGATAACGTGCAGGTCGTGACCGGAGAACCTCGGCTGGGCGACGTGTTCGGAGAACTACTGCGCGACGCGTACGCGGTGCACACCGGGATCGGCCCCCGGCCGTTGGTCGGCGGACGGCTGCCCCGACCGGTCATCGAGATCATCGAACGGGACGACGGACTGGTCAACGGGGCCCCCGCCGCGCACTACCTCGACGGGCCGGAGCACTGGCAGCCGTACGACCACCGGGCCGTGGACCGGACCCGGGGGGCCACCCTGGACGTCGGCGTCGGGGGCGGGCGGATCGCGCTGGTGCTCCAGGAGCGCGGGGTGCCGGTCACCGGGCTGGACACCTCACCGGGGGCGCTGCGGGTCAGCCGGCACCGGGGGGTCCGCGACCTCGTTCTCGGCACCGTCGACGAGCACGTCGCCGATGGCCGCCGCTACGACACGTTCCTGCTGCTCGGCAACAACCTGGGGCTGATCGAGGGACGGGAGCGGGCCCCGGCGTTCCTCGCCGCGCTCGCCGCGCTGGCCCGGCCCGGCGCGCAGGTCATCGCGCACGGCACCGACCCGTACGGCACCACCGACCCGGTGCACACCGGCTACCACGAGTGGAACCGGCAGCGGGGGCGCCTCGGCGGGCAACTACGGTTGCGGCTGCGCTACCGCGAACTCGGAACCGAGTGGTTCGACTACCTCGTCTGCTCCGCCGAGGAGTTGGCCGAACTGGTCCGGGGCACCCCGTGGCGGCTGACGGACGTGGACGACCGCGACGCCCCGTACTATCTGGCCACCCTGCGGCTGGCGGGGCCCGGGGGCGGTGAGCGGGGCCGGCAGGCGGTGATCGGGGCCCGGGGGGCGGGTGGGCGGTGAGCGGGGGCCCGGTCGGGCCCCCGCGTCCGGATCAGACCTGGACGGTCGGGGGAAGCGGCTCCGGGGGGAGGCCGCCGTCGCCGTCGACCACCTCGTCCGGGGTGCCGTCCTCGTCGATGTCGACCATGGTGATGTCGACCTTGCCGTCGCCGTCGGTGTCGAACTGGAACAGGTCCGCCCGGCCGTCGCCGTCGGTGTCCACCACCCACACGTCGGTCTTGCCGTCGTTGTTGGTGTCGGCGCGGAGCAGGTCGACGCGCTCGTTGCCGCGCGTCTCCACGACCGCCGTGCCGTCGGTGGTGCCGCTGCCGTCCACGGTCTCCGGTGCCTGGCTCATGTCGACTGGTTCCTTCCCTTGACGTTGGCCCGTCTGTACCCGGTGCGGCGATCCCCCACGCATGCCGCCGGGAACGGTGCTGCATAGGGTCGCACCCATGAGCGAGCGAAGCGAGCGGTCGGGCGTGCCGGAGACCCCGCACGTCACCGTGCGCAGTGAGGGAGCGTCCATGAGTCGTCTTGTCGTCGTCGGGGCCGGCACGATGGGGCTCGGCATCGCCTACGTGGCGGCCGGCGCGGGCTACGCCGTCGAGTTGGTGGAGGTGGACCGGGGGCGGGCCGAGGCCGCCGCCGTCCGCCTCGACGAGCTGTGCGCGCGGGCGGTGCAGCGGGGCAAGGCCGGTGCCGACGAGGCCGCCGCGCAGCGGGCCCGGATCACCCTGCGGGGCGCGCTCGCCGAGGTCGCCCCGGCACCGGAGGTGATCGTCGAGGCGGTCCCCGAGCGACCGGAGCTGAAGCGGTCGGTGCTCGCCGAGGCGGAGCGGCTGCGCCCGGCGCTGCTGGGCAGCAACACCTCCAGCATCCCCATCGGCGAGCTGGCCGGGGGCCTGGCCCGGCCGGAGTCCTTCCTCGGGCTGCACTTCTTCAACCCGGTCTGGGCGATGGCCCTGCTGGAGGTGGTGGTCGGCGCGGCCACCGCGCCGGAGACCACCGCGGCGGCCGTCGCGCTCGCCGGCCGGCTGGGCAAGGACCCCGTCGTGGTACGCGACCTGCCCGGGTTCGCCACCTCCCGGCTCGGGGTGACCCTCGGCCTGGAGGCGATCCGGATGGTGGCCGACGGGGTGGCCGCACCCGCCGACGTGGACAAGGCGATGGTGCTCGGCTACCGGCACCCGGTCGGCCCGCTGGAGCTGACCGACCTGGTCGGGCTGGACGTGCGGCTGGACATCGCCCGCACCCTCCAGGCCGCCTACGGTGACCGGTTCGCCCCGCCACCGCTGCTGGTCGAGATGGTCGCCGCCGGGAAGCTCGGCAAGAAATCCGGCCAGGGCTTCTACGCGTGGAAGGACGGTCGCCGGCAATGAGCGGACTGCGGGTGGAGGAGCTGCCCGACCGGGTGGTGGTGACCCTGGACCGGCCGGAGAAACGCAACGCCATCGACGCCGACCTGATCCGTGCGCTGCACGACGTCTGTGCCGCGCTGGAGGCCCGGCCGCGGCTGCTGCTGCTCACCGGCGGCGCCGACGGGCTCTTCGCCGGCGGGGCCGACATCGGTCAACTGCGCGAGCGGGGCCGGCTGGACGCCCTCGCCGCGATCAACTCGGCGGCCTTCGCCCGGCTCCGGGCGCTGCCCATGCCGAGCGTGGCCGCCGTCGACGGCCCCGCGTTGGGCGGCGGCGCGGAGCTGGCGTACGCGTGCGACCTGCGGGTGTGCACGGCGCGGGCGGTCTTCGGCCAGCCGGAGGTGCGGTTGGGCATCCTGGCCGGCGCGGGGGCGACCCACCGGCTGCCGGCGCTGGTCGGCGAGGGCCGGGCCAAGGAGCTGCTGTTCACCGGCCGGCGGGTCGACGCCGACGAGGCGCTGCGGATCGGCCTGGTCAACCGGGTGGTGGCCGAACCGGCGGAGCTGCTGCCCACCGCGCACGGACTGCTCGACGAGATGGCGAAGGGTTCCGCGTTGGCGTTGCGGCTGACCAAGCTGGCGGTGGACGCCCCGCCCGCCGCCCACCCGCAGCTGGACCTGGTCAGCCAGGCGGTGCTCTTCGAAGACGAGGAGAAGCACCGTCGGATGACGGACTTCCTGGAACGTCGGCGACCCCGCTGAACGTCGGTGGGGCGGCACCGCACCCGGTGCCGCCCCACCCACGTCGCGTCAGTGCCGGATCGGTACGCCCGCGTCGGCCAGTGCCTTGATCAGCCCGGCGGACTCACCGAAGCCGATGACCAGCACCGCCTCCGGCTTGTAGTTCTTGATCTCGCCGGCCAGGCTGCCGAAGTCGACGGGCGGGGCCTTGGCGTCGGCCGGCGGCTCGTAGGTGAACAGTTTCACCCGGTCGGTGCCGAAGCCGGCCCGCTCCAGCTCGGCGCGGACGGTCTCCTGGAGGCCCTCGCCGTAGGAGTCCTTGCGGGCCACCACCACGATCTTGTGCGGGCCGTCGCGGAGGATCACGTCGGCCAGGGCCCGGCCCTGGAGGCTGTCCGGCGGGGCGGTCCGGAAGTAGAGGCCCTTGTCGTCGGCCTGGCTCAACCCGGAGTCGGTGTTGGACGGCGAAAAGAGGATCTTGCCGGCCGCCACCACGTCCGGCAGCACCGCGCTGGAGATGCCGGAGGCGGCGGCCCCGATGATGACCTGGACCTTGTCCTTGACGTGCGAGGCCACGGTGGCCTTGGCGACGGCCGGGTTGGTGCCGTCGTCACCGTCGATCCACATCACCGGGTCGCCGAGCACCCCACCGGCGGCGTTGATCTCCTTGAGTGCCAGCGCCACGCCGGCCGCCAACGGGGGGTTGGCCAGGGCCAGGTCACCGGTCTTGGGCAGCAGGCCACCGAGGATCAGCGGGGAGCCGTCGCTGCTGTCGTTGCGCCCACCCCGCTGCTTCTTGGGCTTGGGGGCGGCCTTGGTGCTCACCCCGGACTCGTCCCCCGCACCGACGAACTCGGTCTTCGCGTCGTTGATCTTCTGGTTGTCGAAGTGCAGGGTCGCGTAGCTGGCGGTGGCCGGCTCCCCGAGGTCGGTGAAGCCGGCGCGGGTCAGCGACGGGCCGCGGTACTCGATGTCCTGGGCGTCGCGGGCCAGGGACAGGCAGCTCGCCGCGTCGGTGCAGCGCTGACCGTTGGTGGTCACCCCGACGATCTGCTTGGCGATGTCGGCCGGATCGGTGCTGCCCGCCAACTGGGCGGCCAGCGCACTGATCATGACCGCGTCGTACGACTCCGCCGCGTAGAGGTAGTCGGTCAACTTCGGGTCGATGGAACGTAGCCGCTGCTTGAAGTCGTCGGTGAGCGGCGTGAGCGGGGTGGTGCCCTTCATGCCGTCGACGAGATCCGCCCGGTCCTTCAGCTCGGCGGCGAAGGAGTTGAGCATGTTGCCGTCGGTGCCGTACAGGCGTACCTGCGGGGCAGCCGTCTCCTCGGGCTTGTCGGTCGTCCCGCAGGCGCTGGTGACGAGCAGGAACGACGCGCAGGCCGCCAGGATGGCCGCGCGCGGGCCGCGTGTAACGAGCATGGTCGTCCTTCCTCCGGCGCAGGTCCGGTGGGCACCATAGCGTGCCGACGACAACCGTGGGACCAGGGAGGCTGCCCTGGTCGCCGGCCCGACAGCGGACCGTACGCTCTGTCACGTCGGCTCAGCGGGTGGTCACCATCTCGGCGCTGTCTTCGCTTGACCTGGCGTCCTACTGTGCCGCAGGTGACCGACGTACCGGATCAGACGCTGGCCGACGCTACCGCCGTGCTCCATTCGGCGCTGACCGGGGACGGCGCCGCGGTGGCCGGCACCTTCGACGCCGTGGTGGACCGGTCCGGCCTCGCCGGTGCCTACACGGTCGCCTGGACGCTGGCCGCCACCATGGTCGGCGACCCGCCACCGCCGGGCGCCTGCGCGTTGGACTTCCCGGGCATCGACGACGCGGGGTACGACACCCGCTGGGTGGCCCGCTTCGTCAGCGCGTACGCCAACCACGACGCCGACACCGGTGAGGCGCTGTTCGGGGCGGCGGTCGCCGACGGGCAGCTGCCGGACTGCCTGCTCACCCTCGCCGGTTCGACCGTGGCGACCCTGCGCAGTCGGGCCGGTTGACGGCGCGACGCCCGTGCGGACGCCGCGCCGGCCGGCTCAGTACGCGTGGTACGCCACCAGCGGCTCGTACTCGTAGCGCAGGTTGGTGAAGCGGACCTTGAAGTTCGCGCCGTCGCGCACGTTGGTGGCGACGGTGATCCAGTCGGACTTCGCCGGCAGGTAGGTCAGGTAGTTGCACTTGTTGGTCTTGTCGATGAAGACCACACACGCCTCGGTGCCGAACTCGCTGCTGTTCTTGACGTTGACGTCCTTGCACCGGGTGCTGGCCTTGTACGGCCCGGCGTCCCCGCCCCAGCCACCGACCTGGAAGTACGACCGGACCGCCCCGCCATAGCAGGTGGCAGCCGATGCGGAGAGGTTCGTCTCCGGGGCGGCCTGGGCGGGTGCGCCGAACCACAGCAGGGGCAGGGTGGCGACGATTGCGGTCAGTCGGGCGGTCCGGGATGCCATGGTGGTGCCTCCAGGGAAGAGGGGCGGACCCTGCGTCGTGCACAGGGTGCGGTGAGTGGCGATGATATCTGTCGATCTCTGATCCCGCTGTGACACAACCGTGAACCTTTTGTGGTAACTGTGACCCATGTCCGAGGCGATGCTCAGCAAGGTGCGCAAGCTGTTGGCCCAGGCAGAGGACGCCGCCTGCACCCCCGCCGAAGCGGCCGCCTTCACCGCCAAGGCCACCGAGTTGATCGCCCGCTACGGCGTCGACCGCGCCCTGCTGGCCGCCCGCGACCCCACCACCGACCCGGTCGGCGACCGGGTGGTCGACGTCGTCGCCCCGTACGCCCGGGACAAGGCCGGGCTGCTCGCGGCGGTGGCCGACCCGCTGCGCTGCCGCTGCATACGCCGACCTGCCGGCACCGGCTTCGCGCTGCACCTGTTCGGCTTCGCCAGCGACCTGGAACGGGTCGACCTGCTCTTCACCTCACTGCTGGTGCAGGCCGCGCACGGCCTCGCCGGCACCGTGGTCCCACCCGGCGAACACCCGGCGGCGTTCCGGCGCTCCTGGCTGGCCGGCTTCGCCCGGGTGATCGCCGAACGGCTCCGGGCCGCCGAGGCGGGCGCGGTGGCGCAAGACGGCACCCCGTCGGTCGCGCTGGTGCTGGCCGACCGCTCCGACCGGGTGGCCCGCCGGGTCACCGAGGTCTATCCCCGGCTGCGGACCGCGCCCACCCGCCGGCTCGCCGGCTCCGGGTTCGGCGCGGGGGAGGCGGCCGGCCAACGGGCCGACCTCGGCGGGCCCGACGCGGTGCACGCCCCGACCACCCCACCCCACCCCGGACTCCCCGGACGGTGAACACCGGTGGGGTCAGTGCGGGCCCGGGGCGGCGCCGGTGAGGGTGGCGAGATAGCGGCCGAGCAGCTCGTGCCAGCCGGCCGTCAACGCCGCACGGTAGCCCTCGGCGGCCTCACCGTGCCGGTCGAAGTGCCGGTGCTCCAGCTCGATGCGGGTGCGCCCCGACTCGTCCGGCAGGAACAGCACCTCCACCTCGCTGGCGCGCGCCGGGTCGGGCACCGGGAGCCGGTCGGGGCCGAGCTGCCAGGTGAAGACGAGCCGCCGTGGCGGGTCCCAGGTGAGCACCCGGCCCCAGTCGCCCCGGAAGCCGTACGGGCCGATCTCGTAGAGCATGCCGCCGGCCCGGGGCTCCATCCCCAGCTCGGCGAGCGCCGCCGGGCCGGACCAGGTGTACTCCCGGACCCACCAGTCGGCCAGCGAGCCGGTGAAGACCGCGAAGGCCTGCTCGGCGGTGGCGGGGACGAGGAGCGTGGAGCGCAACGAATATCGGTCGACGTCCTGATGGACGCCCTCCGGATTCGCCTTCTCCTGCCCCATAGGCCCGGACCATACCGGCTGATGAGGCGCTCTGCAGCCTCGCGTACTGGCCCCTTCCGGACAATGGACCTGGACCGGGCGCGGTTGGGCACCACCGGGCGGGAACGGGCTCAGGTGACGGCCACCGTGCAGCCGCCAAGCGGACGGCCCGTGACTGCGCGACAGGGACACTGTGGCCGGCGGCTACCGGGGCGCGGTGGTCGCAAGGGGAGGTCTTGAGTGGTGCAGGGTCAGATCGCGGGTGCAGCTACCCGTGGCCGGGGCGGCGGTGGGCTGCCAGTGGGCATTCCGGCCGGAACGGGGCAGGCCGGGTGGACGCCACATCTGGGCCGGATACACGAAAACGGTGACCGCGTTTCCGCAGGTCACCGCTCTCTGTAGCCCGGCGAAAGGCTATGTGGCCAGGGGCGGGGTCGAACCGCCGACCTTCCGATTTTCAGTCGGACGCTCGTACCAACTGAGCTACCTGGCCTGGTGCTTCGGGACATGTTACCCGGAGGGCGGGGTCTCCGCCGACAGGGTGACACGTCCCGATACGCAGAACGCCGCGCAATGGTGCACGCGGCGTCGGCGCTGGCGGTCCTGACGGGACTTGAACCCGCGACCTCCGCCTTGACAGGGCGGCGAGCACTCCAACTGCTCCACAGGACCTAGCTTTGTTGCCTCCGGCTGGGCCGGATCGTGCCCCCAACGGGATTCGAACCCGTGCTACCGCCTTGAAAGGGCGGCGTCCTGGGCCGCTAGACGATGAGGGCGGCCCCGCCATCATTGCACACTCGCAACTTCAAGCGGACTTGCTCCCATCCGGCCCCGCCGGAGGCATGAGAAGCATATGCCATGCCCCGGCGGTCGACCAAACCGGTATGCCTGCCGGGGTGCGGCCCGGCAAAGTAGCAGGTCAGCGAGGTGGTGCGATGCCGAAACGGCGCTTGAGGTCGCCGATGACCTGCGGCACGGCGCCCAGGGTGCGGCTCCGGTCACCCCCGCCGTCGTGCATCAGCACCACCGCACCGGGGCGGGAGGCGCTCCTGATCCGCCCGGAGATCACCCCGGAAGTGGGCTTCGCCCAGTCCTGGGGGTCGACGGTCCAGTGCAGCGACCGCATGCCGAGTTCCTTGGCGACCTGCACCACCTCCGGCGTCCACCGGCCACCGGGCTGCCGGTAGAACGGCACCTTCGCGCCCGGAACGGCCTTGGTGATGGCCTGGTTGGTGCGCACCAGGTCGGCCCGGATGTCGGCGACCGGCCGGCGGCCCAGGTCGACGTCGTGGTGCCAGCTGTGGTTGCAGAGCTGGTGCCCCTCGCGGACGATCCGGGCCACCAGCTCCGGGTGCTTGCGGACCTGGGTGCCGACCACGCAGAACGTCGCCTTGACCTTCGCCGCCCGGAGCTGGTTGAGCACCTTCGGCGTCCAGGTCGGGTCGGGTCCGTCGTCGAAGGTCAGCGCCACCGCGCGTACCCCGGTCGCCTTACGCAATCCGGCGGGCAGCGTCTTGGGCTTGGGCCGCAGCCGGGGCTTCGGCTTCTTGGTCGGCGGCGGCGTCGGCACCGGGGTCTGGGCCGGCTCGGGTGCGGAGGTCGTCGGGGCGGGCGCGGCGGCCGGCCGGACGTGCCGGGGCTTGTCTCCACAGCCGGCGACCAGCAGGAGCAGACCCAGGACAACCGCCAGGACGGGGCGTGAACGCATCGTCACTCCGAGGGATGGGGGTACGCGGACGGCCCCGACGGTAGTTCACGAAAGCGAAATATGTCAGGCCAGGTCGGTCCCGGTGGACTGGTCCAACGAATCCCGGACGGCCAGCGCGAGCGACACCGCCTCGGCCAGGTCGACCGGTCGGACCACTCCGGCGGGCAGGGTGTCGGCCCGCCAGCCCGGCCCGGCGGCGAGCACCAGCAGCGGTCGGCGGGGCACCGCGAGCAGGGCGGAGAGCTGCCCCGGATCGGCGGTGGGGCGGGTGTGCGACCAGACCACCACGGCCGCCGGCCCGGTCCGGTTGACCGCCTCGACCAGCGCGGCCACCGGCACCCGGGCGCCGAGCATCCGGTACGCCACCCCCGCCTCGGCCAGCGCCGCGGCGAGCGCCTCCAGGGGCAGGGTGTGCTGCTCCTCGTCGGCGCAGGACAGCAGGATGCGGGCCGGCCCGGTGGCCCGGCCGGAGCGGGCGACGGCGGCGAACGCCTCGGAGACGCACCGGGACATCAGGTGCTCCACGTCGATCAGGCCGGCGGTGGCCACGAACCGCTCACCGATGCCGGCCAGCACCGGCCGGAGCAGCCCCTCCCAGGTGGCGATCACCCCGTCGGTGGCCAGCGCCTGGGAGATGGTGTCGCCGATCGCCGCCGCGTCCAGTCGCATCGCGGCGCGGGCCAGCCCCCGGGCCGCCGGTCCCGCCCGGCCGACGGGGATGGCCTGTCCGCCGCCGTCCCGGCTGGCCCCGGCCGGCAGGCGTAGCGCGGTGCCGGGGCTCTGTTTCGCCCAGCGGGCCGCCTCCGCCGGGCTGACCCCCTCGGCGGTGAGCTTCCGCATGATCTCCAGGCGGGCCAGGTCGGCCGGGGTGTAGCGCCGGTGGTGACCGGGGACGTGCTCGCTCGGGCCGAGGCCGTAGCGCTGGTGCCAGGTACGCAGGGTGGTGACCGCCACGCCGAGCCGGCGTGCCACGGCCCCCGCGCTCAGCGGCTCAGCGACCACCCGACCGCTCCGACGCGTCGTCCACCCGGCGGCCGGACGGTATTGCGGAGCCGGCGGCGGGACCCCCGGCGGGAGCCTCGGGACCCCCGGCAGGGGCATCGGGGCCGGTGGTGGTCGGGGCCGGCCGGAGCAGTCGGCTCACCACACCACCGAGCCAGGGGGCGTACGGGCGCGGGTCGGCGTCGATCTCGGTCATCAACCGGGTCGGGTCGACCCAGCGCAGCTCGGCCACCTCGTCCGGGTCCGGCCGCAGGGTGAGTACGGCCGGCACGTCGGCCCGGAGCACGTGGTCGTACTCGAACTCGACCCGACCGGTGGCCGGGTCCTCGGCGTAGTAGAGGTAGACGCCGACCTCGGTCAACGACACCGGCCCGGCGCCCAGCTCCTCGGCGAGCCGGCGGTTGGCGGCCTCCGCCAGTGACTCGGCCGGCAGTGGGTGCCCGCAGCACGAGTTGGCCCAGCGCAGCGGGAACCGGGTCTTGACCGGGGCCCGCTGTTGCAGGAGGACCCGGCCGTCCGGGTCGACCAGCAGCACCGAGAAGGCCCGGTGCAGGCGACCGGGTGCCTGGTGGGCGGCGGCGACGGTGGTCTCGCCGAGCACCCGGCCGGTGTCGTCGACCAGCTCGACGAGGTGAGCCTCCCGGGATTTCACGCGGTCACCGACCCGCGCCGGTGATGCGGTTGGCGGCCAGCTTGCCGGAGATCAGCACCATCGGCACACCGACACCGGGCTGGGTGCCGGAGCCGGTGAAGACCACGTTGGGCAGGCTGCGGTGCAGATTGGACGGGCGGAACGGCCCGGTCTGGAAGAGGCTGTGCGCGGCGGCGAACGGCGTACCGGCGGCCATTCCCTGCTCCTCCCACTCGGCGGGGGTGATCGTACGCAACACCTCGATGCCGGCGCCGAACCCGACGTACCCGCGCTCCTCCAGCGTGGCGACGAGCTGGTCGGCGTAGCGCCGGCTCAGGTCGCCCCGCCAGTCGAACGGGGCCCGGTCGAGGTTGGGCACCGGGGCCAGCACGTAGTAGGTGTGCCGGCCGTCCGGGGCGACCGACGGGTCGGTCCGGCTCGGGTTGGTGACCAGCAGCGACGGGTCGCTCATCAGCTCGCCGCGCCTGATCACCTCGTCGAAGGTGCCCTTCCAGGACCGTCCGAAGTGGATGTTGTGATGAGCGATCTTCCCATACCCCTGCGTCGATCCGACGTGCAGGACCACGCAGGACGGCGAGTAGGTCAGCTTCCGCTGCCGATCCTCGGGGAGCAGGTCGCGGTAGGCGACCGGCAGGTCCGGGTTGAGCACCACCACGTCGGTCGGGATCAGCTCGCCGTCGGCGGTGACCACGCCGGTGGCCCGGCCGTTGGCGGTCTCCACCCGGGCGACCGTGGTGTCGTAGCGGACCTGGACGCCGTGCTTCTCGGCCGCGCCGGCCATCCCCTTGGAGACCGCGTGGATGCCGCCGCGCGGGAAGTAGACCCCGGCCACCGAGTCGAGGTACGCGATGACGCTGTAGATGGCCAGCGCGTCGTGCGGCGAGAGCCCGGCGTACATCGCCTGGAAGGAGAAGATCCGCTGGGTACGCGGGTCGGAGAAGAACTGGTTGATCTTGGTTTGGAGTCGCCGGAACGCCCCGTTCGCCAGCAACTTCAGCAGGTTGCCGGTGAGCAGGTCGGTCGGGGCGTCCAGGTTGCGGTCGATGAAGTCGGCCCGTTCCCAGTTCCACAGGTTGCGGGCGTAGTCGACGAACCGCAGGTAGCCGTCGGCCTCGCGGGGGCCGCAGACCCGGGAGATCTCGGCCGCCATCCGGGTGGTGTCGGTGATCACGTCCAGGGTGGAGCCGTCCGGGTAGTAGGCCCGGTAGGCGGGGTCGATCGGGGTCAGGTCGAGCCAGTCGTGCAGCTCCTCGCCGACCGCACCGAGCGCCTCGGCGATCAGGTCGGGCATGGTGAGCACGGTGGGGCCGGTGTCGAACTCGTACCCGTCGACGCTGAGCCGCCCGGCCCGTCCGCCCGGCACCGGCTCGCGTTCCAGCACGGTCACCTGCCGGCCGCTACCGGCCAGGTGCAGCGCGCACGCCAGCCCGCCCAGGCCCGCGCCCACGACCACCACCCGGTCCGTACGTCCCGTCACGGTCCGCACGCGACCACCTCCTTCAGAAAGTTGCCCATCATGCCCGCCGCGTCGCGGCGGCGGTGGCGAGACCGGTCAGCGCGGTGCGCGCCGTCTCGTCGATCGACGCGGTCTCCAACGCGGCGAGCGCGTCGGTGACCCGGTCGGAGATCATTCGCTCGACCCGGCCGACCGCTCCGGTGTCGGCGACGATGTCGGCCAGCCGGGCGACCTCGCGGATGCCGACGGCGGTGCCGGCCCGCTCCAACGCCCGCCGCTGGCCGCCGGTGGCGAGTTGGCGGGCGAGCATCAGCAGCACCGTCGGCTTGCCGGTGCGCAGGTCGTCGCCGGCCGGCTTGCCGGTCGCCGCCGGGTCACCGTAGACGCCGAGCAGGTCGTCGCGGAGCTGGAACGCCTCGCCGACGGCCAGTCCGTAGCGGGTGTACGCGGCGATCAGCGGCGCGTCGGGCTCGGTGCCGGCCAGGCAGGCGCCGAAGAGCAGCGGACGCTGGACGGTGTAGCTGGCCGTCTTGTAGCGGGCCACCCGCAGCGCCCGGTCCACCGACCAGTTCGCCGCGTCGTTTTCGCCGAGCACGTCGAGGTACTGCCCGGCGATGGTCTCGACGCGCATCTGGTCGTAGCAGCGCCGCACCTCCAGCATCCGGGTCGGCGGCACGGTGGCGTGGGCGAGCAGCCGGTCCGCCCAGACCAGGCAGAGGTCGCCGATGAGGACGGCAACCGACTCACCGAACCGGCCCGGATCGCCGGTGTGTCCGGCGGTGACGTGCCGGGCGGCGGCGGCCCGGTGCACGGTGGGCAGGCCCCGTCGGGTGTCCGAGGCGTCCATCACGTCGTCGTGCACCAGGGCGAAGGTGTGCAGCAGTTCCAGGGCGGCCAGCGCGGGCAGCACGGTGGGCAGTGGCGCGTCGCCGCCCACCACACCCCGCCAGCCCCAGTAGGCGAAGGTCGGGCGGACCCGCTTGCCGCCGGCCAGCACGCAGTCGCGTGCCGTCGCGGCGAAACCGCCCATCGCTGCGTCGATCTCGGTCAGCGCGTCGACCTCGCGGGCGAGGAACGCCGACAGGGTGCCGTCGACGTCGTCGACCAGGTCACGGGCGAAGGCGGCCAGTACGCCGTGGACCGGATCGTCCGTCGCTCCCGGCTGTGCCGGCGCGACGCGGAGCGCGTTACCCGCAACTGCGTCGTTGGCCATGGGGGCGAGCGTACCCTAGGGTTACGAGTTGCGTCGATTGCTGCGTCGAATCAGAGGAGGCCCGGTGGACACCGATCTCACCGCTGCCTATGCCCGCTGCCAGGAGCTGCACAGACACCACGGGCGCACCTACTATCTCGCCACCCGGCTGCTCCCCGCATGGAAACGCCGACACGTGCACGCCCTGTACGGGTTCACCCGCTACGCCGACGAGATCGTGGACCGCACCGAGGACCTGCCCCCCGCCGAGCGGGCCGCCCGGCTGGACGCCTGGGGTTCCCGCTTCGTCGCCGGCCTGCACGGTGAGCCGGTCGACGACCCGCTGCTGCCGGCGGTGCTGCACACCATCGCCGTGTTCGACCTGGACCGGGCCGACTTCGCGTCGTTCCTGCGCAGCATGGCGATGGACCTGACCGTCATGTCCTACCCGACCTACGACGACCTGCTCGACTACATGGAGGGCTCGGCGGCGGTCATCGGCACCATGATGCTGCCCATCCTCGGCAGCTCCGACCCGGTCGCCGCCCGGGAACCGGCCCGGCAGCTCGGGTTCGCCTTCCAGCTGACCAACTTCATCCGGGACGTCGCCGAGGACCTCGACCGGGGCCGCACCTACCTGCCCGACGAGGACCTCGCCAAGTTCAACGTCACCCGCGAGGACCTGCTCGCCGCCCAGGCCGCCGGCCACAGCACCGACAAGATCCGCGACCTGATCGAGTACGAGGTGACCCGCGCCCAGGCCCACTACGCCGCCGCCGCGCCCGGCATCACCCTGCTCGCCCCCGCCTCCCAGGCGTGCATGCGCACCGCCTACGCCCTCTACGGCGGCATCCTCGACGAGGTCGCCGCCCAGGACTACGACGTGTTCGTCAAGCGGGCCGTGGTGCCCCAGCGGCGACGGCTGGCGGTGGCGGCGAAGGCCCTGCTGACCCGTACCGGCACCCCGGTCGTGGTGCCCGGCCCGGCCCTGACGTGAGCGGCCGTACGGCGGTGGTGTTGTTCACCCGCGACCTGCGGGTGCACGACCACCCGGCGCTGGCGACGGCCTGCGCCGCCTTCGACCGGGTGGTGCCGCTGTACGTCCTCGACCCGACGCTGGCCGACCACTCGCCCAACCGCACCCGGTTCCTGCACCAGTGCCTCGCCGAGCTGCGGGACACCCTGCGCGGGCTCGGCGGTGACCTGGTGATCCGCCGGGGCGACCCGGTGGCCGAGACGGTCCGGGTGGCCCGGGAGGTGGACGCCGAGGGCATCGGCCTGTCCGCCGACGTCAGTCGCTACGCCCAGCGCCGGGAACGCCGGCTGCGCGCCGAGTGCGACCGGCACCGGCTCGCCCTGCGGCTCTTCCCCGGCGTCACGATCGTCGAGCCGGGGGCGCTGCGACCCGGCGGCGGCGACCACTACCGGGTGTTCACCCCGTACCACCGGGTCTGGTCCGCGGCGCAGTGGCGGGAGGAGCTGGCCGCGCCCCGGCGGGTCACCCTGCCCGACGGGGTCGCGGTCGGCCGGCTGCCGGCGCTGCCGAAGGGCGAGTCGCCGCAGGCCGCGGTCGGCGGCGAGACCGTCGGGCAGCGCCGGCTCACCCAGTGGTTGCCGACCCTGCGCCGGTACGACGACATCCACGACGACCTGGCCGGCGACGAGACCTCCCGGCTCAGCCCGTACCTGCGGTTCGGCTGCCTGTCCCCGCTGGCGGTGGCGAACCGGGCCGACGACCGGGGGCACCCGTTCGTCAGGCAGCTCTGCTGGCGGGACTTCTACCACCAGGTCACCGCCGCCTTCCCGGAGATCGCGGCGAAGGCGTACCGGCGCGGGGCCACCGAGGACTGGCGGTACGACGCGGCGGCGTTGACCGCCTGGACCGAAGGCCGGACCGGGATGCCGATCGTGGACGCCGGGATGCGTCAACTGCACGCCGAGGGGTGGATGCACAACCGGGCCCGGCTGATCACCGCCGGCTACCTGACCAAGGTGCTCGGCCTGGACTGGCGGCCCGGTCTCGCGGTCTTCTCCCGCTGGCTGCTCGACGGGGACGTGCCCGACAACTCCGGCAACTGGCAGTGGGTGGCCGGCACCGGCAACGACAGCCGCCCCTACCGCGGGCTCAACCCGGTCCGCCAGGCCGAACGCTACGACCCCGACGGCGGGTACGTGCGTCGTTGGGTGCCCGAGCTGGCGGCGGTGGCCGGCAAGGCCGTGCACCAGCCGTGGCGGCTGCCCGCCGAGGTGCGACGCACCCTCGACTACCCGCCGCCGCTGGAGGTGCCCGACGCCGACCCGGTCTGGCTGCGCTGAGGTCTGGCCCGTCGGCCCGGGCCGCTTGCGCCGGGCCGCTTGCGCCGGGCCGGGTCCCAGACGGTGCGGGGCCGGGTCCGGCGGTGCACGCGGGCGGGAATTCCGGGGTGGACCGGTGGCCGAGGGTGGGGTCGTGCGGAATGCTGACGGGATGGCAGAGCCGGAACTGGTGGACGTGGTCGTGGTCGGGCTCGGCGTGGGCGGCGAGGAGGTGGCCGGGCGACTCGCCGAGGCCGGCCTCAGCGTCGTCGGCGTCGAACGGGACCTGGTCGGCGGGGAGTGCCCGTACTGGGGGTGCATCCCCAGCAAGATGATGATCCGGGCGGCGAACGCCCTGGCCGAGGCGCGACGGGTCGACGGGCTGGCCGGGTCGGCGCAGGTCCGGGCCGACTGGGCGCCGGTGGCGAAACGCATCCGGGAGGAGGCCACCGACACCTGGAACGACCGGGCCGCGGTGGACCGGTTCACCGGCAAGGGCGGGCGGTTCCTGCGTGGCAGCGGCCGGCTCGACGGTCCCGGCCGGGTCCGGATCGGTGACCAGGTGTTCCAGGCCCGGCGGGGCGTCGTCCTCGGCACCGGTACCCGCCCGTCGATCCCGCCGATCGACGGGCTGGCGGGCACCCCGTACTGGACGAACCACCAGGCGATCGAGGCGGCGGAGCTACCGGCGACCCTGCTGATCATCGGGGGCGGCGCGATCGGGCTGGAGCTGGCGCAGGTCTTCGCCCGGTTCGGGGTCGGGGTGACCGTGCTGGAGGCGTCCGGCCGGGTGCTCGCCCTCGAAGAGCCGGAGTCGTCCGAGGTGGCCGCCGCCGCGTTGCGTGCCGACGGGGTGGAGATCGCCACCGAGGTCAAGATCGAACGGGTCGGCCACGACGACGACACCTTCACCGTGTACGCCGGTGACCGGTCGTTCAGCGCCGAGAAACTGCTGGTGGTGACCGGTCGCCGGGCCCACCTGGACGAGTTGGGGTTGGACACCGTCGGGGTGGACGCCACCCAGCGCTACCTGCCGGTGGACGACCGGATGCACGTCACCGACGGGATCTGGGCGGTCGGCGACGTGACCGGCGAGGGCGCGTTCACCCACATCGCCATGTACCAGGCGTCGATCGTGGTCGCCGACGTGCTCGACCACGCCCGGCGGGCCGAGGGCGGCCCCGACGCCAGCGGCACCGCCAGCGTGGTGGGCGGTGCGATGGGCGCGGCCAGCGCCGTCGGGGGTTCGATGGGCGCGGCCGGCCCGAGCGGCGCCGCCGGCACCGTGCCCCGCGCCGACTACCGGGCGCTGCCCCGGGTCACCTTCACCGACCCGGAGGTGGGCGCGGTCGGGCTCACCGAACGGCAGGCCCGCGAGCGGGGCATCAACGTGCAGGTCGGCTTCACCGAGCTGTCGTCGTCCACCCGGGGCTGGATCCACGGTGGCGAACCGGGCGGCTTCATCAAGGTGATCGCCGACGCCGACCAGGGGGTGCTGATCGGTGCGACGTCGGTCGGCCCGGCCGGGGGTGAGGTGCTGTCGGCGCTGGTCGTGGCGGTGCACGCGGCCGTGCCGGTCAGCCAGCTGAGGCACATGATCTATGCGTACCCGACGTTCCACCGGGCCATCCAGAGCGCCCTGAACGACCTGAGCTGAGCCCGGCGCACCGGCCCGGCGCGGCGCAACCGCCGGGTCGGCCGGTCCGGTCCGGCCTCGGAGCAGACCGGGCCAGGTTCCCGGTTCACGCCGGCCGGGTGGGGTGCGCGGTTCGTGCCCCGGGCCGAGTGGGTTCCAGGTTCGTGCCCCGGGCCGGGTGGGGTGAGCGGTTCGTGCCCCGGGCCGGGTGGGGTTCCCGGTTCGTGCCGGCCGGGCCGGAATTACTGTCCGTGCCGGCCGGCTCCGGCGGCGAACCGGGCCGCGCCGGCTGTGGCGTCCGCCGCCAACGAGTCGATGCCGTAGGCGAACTCGGTGGCGAACGCCTCCGGCTCGGGCTGGCCGGCACCGGCCAGCACCGAAGCCCGGTCGTTGCGCAGGCAGGTCTGCGGATGCCGGGCGATCTCGGCAGCGAGCTGCTCGGCCGCCGTCCGCGCCTCACCCGGCGCGACCACCCGGTTGACCAGCCCCATCGCGTACGCCTCGTCAGCGGGCACCGGGCGGCCGGTGAGGATCAGGTCCATCGCCCGGCTCTGGCCGATCAGCCGGGGCAGTCGTACCGTGCCGCCGTCGATCAGCGGCACTCCCCAGCGTCGGCAGAACACCCCGAGCACCGCGTCCGACTCGGCGACCCGCAGATCGCACCAGAGCGCCAGCTCCAGGCCACCGGCCACCGCGTACCCGGAGATCGCCGCGACGACCGGCTTGGACAGTGCCATCCGCGTCGGACCCATCGGGCCGTCGCCGTCGGGCTCGACCCGGTTGCCGCTCGGCGTGCCGATGGCCTTGAGGTCGGCACCCGAGCAGAACGTGCCGCCCGCACCCCACAGCACCGCGACCCGGGCCTCCGGGTCGGCCTCGAAGGCGCGGAACGCGTCGGCGAGCGCCCGCGCGGTCGGCCCGTCGACGGCGTTGCGCGCCGCCGCCCGGTCGAGGATCACCGTGGTCACCGCCCCGTTCCGGGCAACATGCACCGCCATCCCCCCAGCATCCCCCGCCCGGCCACCCCGCCTGCACCCGCCTGCCCCGCCTGCTGCGCGGGGCCTGCGGGTGCGCTCCCCGCCTGTCCTGCCTGCACCCGCAGGCCCTGCCTGCTGCGCGGGGGCGCTTCCGCTCACCCCGCCTGTCCGCAAGCCCTGCCTGCTGCGCGGGCTTGCGGGTGCGCTCCCCGCTCCTCCCGCCTGCCCGCAAGCCCCTGCCTGTTGCGCGGGGCTTGCGGGTGGCGCTGGTGCTGGGTCCCCTGGGACTTGGGCAGCGCCATCGGCGCGACAATGGCGGGGATCTGCGTGGGCGGGTGGTGCCGTGCCTGGGCCGCAGCGCCGGGCCGTGCCGGGGGCCGCAGTGCCGTGCCGGGGCCGCAGTGCCGGGCCTGGGGGTGGCCCGGTCGGTGCGACCCGGTGTCACGGCGGGCGGGGTGGGGTCAGCGGCGGTCGGTGATCCGGGTGAGGAAGGTGTGCCAGGCGGCGGGGGTGAAGGTCAGGGTGGGGCCGTCGGGGTCCTTGGAGTCGCGGACGGCGATCACCCCGGGCAGGTTGTCGGCCACCTCGACGCAGTTTCCGCCGTTGCCGCTGCTGCGGGTGCTCTTGCGCCAACGGGCGTGGTTCAGTTCCATGTCTGGGCCACCTTCGTGATCAGATCGACGGACTGCCGGTGGGACAACGCCTCGCCGCGCACGTTCTCCCACGCTGCCATCATGGCCGCGAGGTCATCGAGATCGCTAACCACCTGTCCCTGGAGTTGGTTGTCGAGATAGCCGGCCATCCGGTGATCCGGGTTCGTGGCGATCACGAAGGGGCCGTTGAGGCCGGCGTACTCACCCACGGTGGCCGGCACGACGTGCACCCGGACGTGCAGCTGGTCGCAGGCGTCGGCGAGGGCGAGCAACTGCTCGTGCATGGCCTGCCGGCCGCCGACCGGCCGATGGAGGACCGACTCGTCGAGCACGGCCGTGAGCTGGGGTGGATCGTCGCGTTTCAGGATCGACTGGCGGGCGAGCCGGGCCGCGAGGTGCCGGTCGATGTCACCCCGGGGCAGGGTGCCGGCACCGAGCAGGACGGCTCGGGCGTACGCCTCTGTCTGGAGCAGGCCGGGGATGACGACAGACTCGAATGAGCGCAGCGACAGGGCGTCGCGTTCGATCTCCTGCCAGGGACGGAACCACACCGGCTCGCGACGTCTAGAAGTGTCCGGCCAGATGTCCACGATGTCCCGCCGGAGCGCTTCCGCGGCGGCCACCCGGTGCCGGGCATGCGGTATCCGCCCCTCGCTCAGCCAGCGGCCCACCGTCTTGGGGTCGACGCCGACGCGCTCGGCGAGGGATTCGGTGGTGTAGCCGGTTTCGTTGAGTGCCGCGCGCAGCGCATCGTTCACGACTCCTCCATCGGACGTCTCGAATATCTGCCCACCATACGCCTACGCGGTGTATCTGTCTGACCACAGGGAGGCACGATCTGGTGGAGGGCGGCGCGGCCGGTGGAGGTGAGGGAACCCGGTGGTCGACGTCCAGCCCGGGGCCACCCCGCCGGTGACGGGTGGGGTGGCCCCGATCCACCTGGAAGGAGAACCGCAGTGCGACACCGCTCCCTGCGCCACACCCGACCGCACCTGCCGATGCGTCCACTGTGGCGGTGTCGGGGCTGCGGCGCGGAGTGGCCGTGCCAGCCGGCCCGGCTCGCCCTGCTGGTGGAGTACCGCGAGGACCGGACCGGCCTGCTCGTCTACCTGAGCACCCTGATGGCCGAGGCGGGTACGCAACTGTCCCAGCTCAACGGGAACGTCGTACCCGATAATCTGATGCGTCGTTTCCTCGGGTGGGCCAGAGCGCGCGGGTCGGACACCAGCCCCTGACACCGGCCGGCGGCCCGCCCACCGGGGCGTGGGTGGCGGGATGCCGCGCCGGTCGGTGCCCGTGTCCCGGCACGGCGCTGATCAGGGCAAAGGGCAGATTCGTCCCGGCCGCCCGGTTTGCGGCCCGGTCAGCCGGGAAGTCGGGGAACGTGCGAGCGTTGATGACGAAACTCGAACAGGCCACCGCGCTGGACCGGGCCGGCGACCGGTTGCAGCGTGCCGTCCAGGCGACCCTCCGCCCACAGCGGGTGCGTGACCTGCTGCACGGCGTGTTCCTCGGGCATCCGCTGCACCCTGCGATGGTGCAGGTGCCGGTGGGGGCCTGGATCAGCGCGGCAGTGGTCGATCTGCTCCCCGGTCAGCGTCGCGCGGCCACCACACTGGTCGCGCTGGGCACCGTGAGCGCGGTGCCCGCCGCCGTGGCGGGGCTCAACGACTGGGCGGAGCTGTCCCGGGACCAGCGTCGGGTGGGGCTCGTGCACGCCGCCGCCAACACCGTTGGCCTGACCCTGTACGCCGGCTCCCTCGCCGCCCGGTTGAGCGGCCGGCACGGCGTCGGCCGGGCGCTGGCCTACCTGGGGCTGGGCGCGGCGAGCGCCGGGGCGTACCTCGGTGGGCACCTGGCGTACAAGCAGGGGGCGCAGGTCAGCCAGAGCGTCTCCGAGCTGCACCGGATGAGCGACGGGTGGCAGTCGGTGGCCGAGCTGGCGGGGCTGCCGCAGCGAGAGCTGGTGACCCGCGAGGTGGACGACGTCTCGGTCATCCTCTACCGGCACGGCGACGAGGTCACCGTCATGCTGGAGCGCTGCCCACACCAGAGCGGCCCGCTCGGTGAGGGCGAGGTGCAAGAGATCGACGGGCACGCCTGTGTGGTCTGCCCCTGGCACGGCTCGGCGTTCCGCCTCAACGGTGGCGAGGTCGTCCACGGCCCCTCCGCGACCGACCAGCAGACCCTCCCCACCCGGGTAGTGGACGGCGCCCTCCAGACCCGCCTCCCCTAACCACCCGCCCCTCCCCACCCGCCCGCCCTCCCCACCCGCCCGCCCTCCCCACCCGCCCGCCCTCCCCACCCGCCCCGTCGTCCCTGCGCCCCCACCCGCCCTGCCCCGCCCCCACCCGCCCTGCCCCACCTCGCCTTGCCCCGACCTCGCCTTGCCCCGCCCCGCCCCGCCCCGCCCACAGCGTGATCAAGAGGTTTGCGTCGTTTGATCAAGAGGTTTGCGTCAAAGTTGATCTACAAATTGACGCAAACCTCTTGATCACCGGGGCGGGCGGTGCGGGCCGGGCGGTGCGGGGCGGGCGGTGCGGGGCGGGGCGGCGGGGGCGGCTGGAGCGGGCTGGCTGGGTTGGGCGGCCGGGGGCGGGACGGGGTGGGGAGTGGGGAGGGGGTGGGAGTGGGGACGGGGTCAGTCGCGGCGGTGGCGGCCGGTTACCAGGTCTCGGGCGGCGGAGGCGCGGCTGCCCATCGAGCGGCCCGGGGTGCGGCCGGCGGTGCGGTTGGTGGACATGCGGGCGGCGGCGATCCGGGCGGCCGAGGTGCGCCCGGCGGTCACCCGGACGGGTCGGCGGCGCAGGCCGAGTACCGCGCCGATCTGCGCGCCGACGATGCTCGCCACCGCCAGCACCGCCGACACGGCCAGTGGCCGGTTGATCGCGTCGTCCGGGGTGGCCCGGGACGCCCCGGCGGCCATCGCCGGCGGCACCCCGACCGGTCGCTCGGCCGGCGGCTGCGCGGGCGGTTGAGCGGTCTGCGGGGTGGCCGTCTGCGGGGTGGCCGGTCCGATCTTGCCCGGTTTCGGGGTGGCCGGCCCGGCAGGCTTGCCCGGGGTGACCGGCGTACGGGGGGCACCCTGATGCTGCGGGTCGGCCTGGCCGCCCGGCGTGGTGACCGGCGGGCGCGGGGACGGCTTGCGGGGCGTGTTCGGGACCAGGTGGCCGCTGGCGTGCCGGCGGGCACCGGTGTCGTCGGCCTCGGTGGGGAGTTTGATGAGCTGACCCGGCCGGATCCGGTCGGCGTCGCGCAGGTCGTTGAGCCGGGCCACTTCGGGATAGCGGTCGAAGTCGTCAAGGTAGCGTTCCGCGACCTCTCCCAGGTAGTCACCCCGGGCCACCCGGTACATCGGCTTCGCCGTCGACTTCCCGTCCTCGATGCCGGTCCGGGGGACGGGACCGAGGCCGGAACCGGGGACCGCGCCGTGGGTGACACCGGCGCTGGCACCGAGGCCGGCGCTGGGGGCGGCACCGAGCCCGGTACGGGAGGTGTCCAGGGTGGTCGCCACGCCGGTGCCGGCGGCGGCCGGGAGCGGCTGGGCCAACGTCACGGCCGCGCTCGCCGCCGGGCTGGCCGCGACGATCAGGGCGACCGAGCCCAGTAGGGCTGCTGCCGCCCGCTGCTGCCGGCTCATCCCGGGCAGCCGGGGCGTCTGCCGGCGGGTGATCTGGGCACCCATCTCCACCAGCACCGAGAAGGCGAACGTCGCCCAGCCGAACCAGCCGACCAGCGCCAGTGCCCGGATGAAGAGCTGGCCGTCGTCCCGGCTGGTCAGCACGGAGCCGACCTCGGTGAGGGTGGGCAGGTGGTCCGGCAGCGGGTTGCCGGCGAAGGCGAGCAGGGCGATCGGGGCGCCGACCAGCAACGCCACCAGCACCACCAGCGACCCGAAGCCGGTGAGCAACTGCCCGGTACGTCGGGCAGTGGAACCACGCGGTGTGGCCATGCTGCCCTCCTTCCTACGGTCTGCCGGTGCGGGGACACCGGATGGGTGGGCCTACGGTCTCGGTGCGGGACCCCGGTGAGCGGGCCTACGGTCTGGGTGCGCAACGGACGGAATCCGCCAGGTCGACGGGCTCATGGTCGGTCGGTGAGGGTGCGGGCGGTCGCCTCGCCGACGACGGTGACGGTGCGGTCCATGCCGATCAGGCCGAGCATGTGCCGGCGGTAGACGACGGTGACGCGTACCCGGATCTGTTTCTCGCCGGCCACCACCGGGAAGCTGACCTGCTGGCTGGTCACGTCGGAGTTGCCCCGTAGGTACTGGGTGACGGCCGCGCGGGCACCCGGCTCGTCGATCACCTTGGGCCGGCCCTCGATCGCGGCGGCCCGGTCGATCACCTGCCCGCCGCTGCGGGCCGCCTCGGCGGCCAGGTCGTCGGCGCGTTGCAGGGTACGCAGCTGACCCGCGCCGTCGTACGCGACGCCGATGATCGCCAGCACGCCGATCATGGTGACGGCGAGGAAGAGGCTGATCCGGCCCTCGTCGCCGGTCGGACGCGCGGTCACTGCCGGGTCCGGTAACGGTCCAGGGGGGAGGCGAAGGTCGCCTCGACCCGCCGGTCACGCATCGGCAGGCCGGGGAAGCGCATGCCGGCGAAGGAGACCGTGCAGCTCACCCGGACCCAGATGCTCACCGGTTCGCCGAGCGGCCGCCGGAACGCCGTGCCCACCGAGGTGTGGTCGGAGTTGCGCGTCGAGCCCCAGACCGTGACCTGGGGTGCGCTCGTACAGTTGAGGCCACGCCAGTCGAGCTGCCGCCGGGCGGCCGTCCGGGCGGCGCTCTCCGCCGTGCCGGCGTCGCGGGCGATCGAGGCGGCCCGCGCGGCGTCGTGCGCCGCCGCCTCCACCGCCTCGTCGGCCACGGCAACCCGGCCGGCCACCCCGGCCAGCATCAGCAGCGCCAGGAACGCCGGGGTCAGCACCGCCACCTCCACCGACACCGATCCCCGGGTACGCCCCGCACTCCGGTCGGCCGACACCGATCCCCGGGTACGCCCCCCCGCCCGATTCACCGACACGTGGCCCGGGTGACACCCGACCACCTCGTCGGGGCTGCCGGATCGCTGGGCGTGGACCACGGCCCGGTCGCCCCGGACACGTCGTCGGGCGGGCCGGGTCAGCAGTTCGCGCCAGGTACGCCGGGGCGGGTGGGCGGTCACGGGTTGGTCCACCGTTCGGCCGTGCCGTGGGCGGTCTGCCGGACGTCGAACCGGACGGCCGGGATGACGCTCAGGGATTTCCCGGTGACCGTGCAGGTCACCTCGGTGGCGGTGGCGGCGCAGGTGGTCTTCGCGCCGACCAGCCAGTCCCCGGCGGCACCCAGGAAGTGTCTGGCGCGGGCCTCACCCGCCCCGGCCGGCGCGTCGAGGACCCGTTGCGCGTTCACCCCGCTCTGGGCGGCGTGCATCGCCGTCGACCGGGCCACGAACCAGGCGGCGATCTGGACGGAGCTGAAGAGCAGCACCAGCACCGCCGGCATCACCACGGCCAGCTCCACGGGGTTGGCCCCCCGGTCCGTACCCCCGGCGGTGAGCCTGCGGTGGGCGGCCCGGCCTGCGGCGCGGAGCCCGGTCGGGGTGTCCCGCCCGGCCGTGGACGCGCACGGGGGTGCGCACCGGGACCTGGCGGTGGGGGCCGTCCGGTCCCGGCGCGAGCCGGTCAGGGGGAGACTGGTCACGGGTTGTCGATGCTGTTCATCCAGTCGGTGGCCTTGGTCAGGACGATGCCGGTGACTGCGACCCCGGCTACCACCAGGCCGGCGATGATCACGGCGGTCGGGACCGGGCTGTCGCCCCGCTCCGCCTCGCGGCGTAGCTCGGCCAGGCGGGCCACGGTGGCCGCGTAGAGGAAGGTGACGAGGTGCATGGCGGAACTCCTTGGGGAGGTGGGTTACTCAGAGGCGGGCGATGAACGGATAGAGGACGAAGGCCAGCAGCACGAAGACCAGCAGCGAGCCGGGAATGTCCAGCCGGCTGGTGACGCCCTCGGCGCGGGCCAGGTTGTCGGTGCGGATCTGGTCCCGGAGCGACTCGGCGCGGCTGCGCAGCGTCTCGTGCACCTGGGCGCCCTCGCTGCCGGAGGACCGCATGATCGCCCCGACGTCACCCAGCTCCGGGATGCCGATCTTCTCGGCCAGCGCCTGCAACTCGTCCCAGGGCGAGTGCATCTGCATCTGGGCGATCCGCAGCGACTCCCGGATGCGGGCGAAGACCCAGCCGTCGCAGACCGCCGCCGCGCGTTCCAGCGACTGCACCGGGCCGTGCGCCGCCGACAGCTGCAACGCCACCAGATCCAGGTAGGTGCAGACCGCCGCGCGGAACTCGTCCCGGGCGGTGTCCGCCTTGGCCAGCACCGTGTGGTGCGCGAGCAGCGCGCAGACCAGCGCCAACCCCAGACTGCCCAGCACCGGTACGGCCACCGGAATGCTCACCCCGGCGAGGAAGAGCAGGGCCCCCGCCACCGTCGGGGTGGCCAACCCGACCAGGGCGGAGAGCAGGATCGACATGGTGTACTGCTCGGGGGTCTGGTCGAGCAGGGCGAGCTGGCGGTGCGGCGGGCGCAGCCAACGGGCGACGCCCCCCAGCCAGTCCGGCCCATGTCCGGTGGCGACGGCGGTGCCCGCCGGTTGGTGCAGTCGGCGCAGCGCCGGGCCGAGCGCCGGGGAGGCCGGCAACGCCTCCCGGACCAGCAGGAACACGCCGAGTCCGATGGCGGCCCCGCCGAGCACCGCGATGGTGAGCTGCCAGTTGAGCATCATGCGACCAGCTCCGCCGGGTCGGGTCGGGGCAGGAACCGGGGCGGCGGTGGGGGCTGGCTCATCGCGCGCACCCACACCAGCAGGGCGATGAACGCCGTCGCGAGCACCGCCATCAGCACCTGACCGAACAACGTCCCGTACGGCCGGACGTACTCGGTGTTGACCAGCCCGTACGCCAGCACGGCCAGGGTCATCCCGGTGAGGAAGCGGACCGCGAACCGGGGCTGGGTGCGTTTGGCCTCCACCTCGCGCCGGGTGGCGACCTCGGCGGAGGCGGCCGACGCGATGGAGCCGAGGACGTCGCCGAGGCGTTCCCCCCGGTCGGTCAGGTGCAGGATCAGCGCGGCGACCACCTGGTCGCAGACCGGGTCACCGATCTCGTCGGCGAACGCCAGCAGGGCGGACCGGGCCGTCCAACCGGCCTGGAGGCGGGCGGCGAGCAGCCGTACCTCCTCCTGGATCTGGTCCGGGACGGTGGCGATGGTGACGACGATCGCCTGCTGGAGGCCCTGTCCGGTGTTGGAGACGTCCTTGAGTCGGCGGGTCCACTCGCCGACGGCCTCGATCCGGGTGATGGCCCGTTCCTCGGCCCGCCCCACCGCGAACAACCAGGGCACCCCCGGCACCGCCACCGCCACGATCAGCCCCACCACCGGCAGCCCGGTCAGCAGGAACGCCAGCGCCCCCGCCACTACCGCCGCACCGAGCGTCATCTGGTGGGCCCGCTGGTCCCGCCGGTTGGTGCCCGAACCGAGCCAGAGCCGACGCAGCCCGGTGGTCGAGGTGCGGGTCGGGCGGGTGGGCTTGGTGGTGCCGAACAACGCCACCACGGCCAGCACCATTCCGCCGACACAGGCCGCCCCGGAGACCACGGCGAGCAGTTCGATGGTGCTCATCGGCGCACCACCGGGGCGAGGCGGCTGTGCCGGGGGCGACGCCACGCGCCCGCCCCGGCCTCGATGAAACGGGACAGCAGCCGGGCGTCGTAGCCGACCCGCAGCAGCTGGCCGCGGACTCGTTCCGGCAGGTGGCGGGGGATGGCCCGACCGTCCGGGCCGGGCCCGAACACGGTGGTGGTGGTGATCCGGTTGGCGTCGCCGACGCCGATCACCTCCTCGACGTGGGAGACGAACCGGTGCTTGCGTCCGCCGATCGCGGTCTCGTCCTCGACGGTGACGTAGACGATCAGGTCGAGGGCGTTGCCGGCCATCCGGCGGGCCTGGTCGACGGTCATCTCCCGGCCGTGTGCCAGCGCCAGCTCGATGATCCGCTCGCTCACCCCGCCGGGGGTACGGGCGTGGATGGTGCACATCGATCCCCGGCTGGTGGTCATCGCCTGGAGCATCGGCACGATCTCCCGGGACCGGACCTCGCCGACGATGATCCGCAGTACGCCCATCCGCAGCGACACCGGGATCAGGTCGGCGATGCTCACCTCACCGGCCGGTCGACCGTCCAGGCCACGTTCGCCGTGCCCCTCCCGGGATTCGAAGCTCATTACCGCCCGGTGCTTTTCGCCGCGTCGGGCCGGCAGCAGTTCCCGGCTCTCCTCCAGCAGCACGTACGGTTCGTCGGGCGGGATCTCGTCCATCAGCGCCCGGATGACCGTGGTCTTGCCGGCCCCGGCCAGCCCGGCGACCATGATGTTCAACCCGGCCCGCATGGACGCCCGCAGGAAGTCACGCAGCAGCGGGTCGATCATCTCGTCCAGGTCGGGGCGGCTGCCGGCCAGGTCGTCGAGGCTGACGTCCAACGTGTTGTGCTTGCGGATCACCGCGTAGGGGCGGTGGCTGACCAGGAACACCGCCGCCAACCGGCTGCCGTCGGGCAGTTGCAGGTCAAGCGTCGGCTTCGAGGTGGACAACGACCGTTCGGTGGCCCCGGCCCGGCGGGCCGCCGCCTGGAGGATCTCCACCAGCTCGTCGTCGCTGTCGGCGATCGGCTCACCCCAGTCGACGCCGCCGCCGTGCCGGGTGATGCGCACCTGGTCGCAGCCGAGGATGTGCACCTCCTCGATGGTGTCGTCGACCAGCAGGGTCTGTAGCCGGCCCAGCCCGACCAGCTCGGCGGTCACCTGGTCGAGCAGGGTCCGTTCCTCGTCGGCGCTGAGCGGGGTGCCGGCCCGGCGTACCGCGTCGGCGTAGCCGGAGACCACGGCCACGGCGAGCCGGGCCCGCTCGACCTCCTCGGCGTCGGCGTCGAACTCCCGGCCGCGCTGCCACTGGGTGAGTCGTTCGCTCAGCTCCCGGCGCAGCTCGCGGACCACCGCGAAGTCCACCTTCGGCCGGGGTGGCGCGGTCGGCGCGGGTGCCGGCGGGGCGGCGGCCGGTGGCGCCGCCGGGGCGGTGGCGTGGTGCCGGCCGTTCACCGGGGCCAGCGGCGGCATGGTGGAGGTGACCCCGGGCGGCGGGGTGCGTGGGTCGTGGGAGACCGGCTCAAACCGCATCCGGCACCCCCTGCGCCGGGGTCGGCCAGGCCAACCGGGCCCGCCGCTGCTCCAGCAACTCCCGCACCGGGGTCTCCAACGCGGCCGCCGCGCGCATCAGCGGCCGTCCGGCGCGGATCGTGCCGCCGAAGCTGAGCGCCTGCGCGGTACGCGGGTCCTGCGGCAACCGGGCGATCACCGGCACCCCCAGGGCCTTGCCGATCTCGCCGGTGCCGTGCCCGTCGCCGACCACCACCAGCCGCAGCGTGCCGGGGGGCACCCGGTGGTTGGTGAAGTCCCGTTCGATCGCCCGGATCATCGACCGGGTGCCGGAGAGGCCGGGCAGCTGCGCCCGGGTCACCAGCAGCACCACGTCGGCGGCGCGCAGCAGCGGCCACGGCGGACCGAAGACCTGCAGGCGTCCGCAGTCGACGATCACGTCGTAACCGGGCCGGCCCTTCTCCAGGGTGTGGAAGTAGTCGGCGAACCGTTGCCACAGCGGGGCGACGCTGCCGGCCTGCGCCGGGTCGACCACACCGGGCAGCAGCAGTCGTTCCCGCCTCGGCGCGTCCAGGTCGACCAGTTGGGACCAGAACGTCGACTCCAGGCTGCCGTCGCGCAGCTCGCCCACGGCCAGCTCACCGATGCCGCGTGGCCCGTCGAGGGCACCGCCCAGGTAGCCGGCGAGCACCGAGCCGCCGGCCGGGTCGCACTCGGCGAGCACCAGCCGCCGGTGCCAGCTCAGGGTGCAGGCCAGCGCCGTGGTGGTGACGCCGGGTGAGCCCTTCGCCGAGACCAGCGCGATGATGGCCATGGTCAGGCCGCCTCGGTCAGCACGAGGGCGATCCGGTCCTGCGCGGCCAGCACCACCACCGCCGGGACGTCCCGTACGGCGAGTGCCAGGTAGATCACCACGTCGTCGTTCTCGGGGACGACCGCGTCGATCACCGTGGCGGTGAACCGGGTGGCCGACGGCTGGTTGTCGGCATCCTCGTCCGGGGTGCTGACCAGCAGCACCTTGTCACCGGGGTGCAGTTTGCGGGCCGGCACCTTGCTCGGTTCGAGGCCCAACGCGATCTGCTGCTGCCCCTGGCCGAGCAGCGGGGCGTCGGTGAGCTGGGCCATGGTGAGCAGCGAGCCGGGGACCAGGGACACGGCGGCCCGCTTGCCGACCACCTCGTCCCGCTTCTTCGCCGGCACCGGGGACAGCCCCGCGCCCCCGGAGACCTGCACACTGACCAGGTCGTCGGCGGTCAGGATGCGGCCCACCTCGACCGGGCGGGCGATCGCCAGGTAGCTGCCGGTGGCCCGGACCGAGGTGACCGCGAAGGCCGCGCCGAGCCCACCCAACGCGATCAGCAGCACGGCGAGCCCGAGCAGACCGGGCCGGGTACGGCGCTGCCGGACCACCTTGGGTGGGGCGACCGGCGCGTCCACCGGACCGCTGTTACGGGTGGCCAGACTCACTGAACAATCTCCGTTCGCGACTGCGGGGCTCGCAAAACCGGCTCGCTCCTCGCGCTCACCGGAACAATCTCCGTTCGCGGCTGCGGGGCTCGCAAGATCGAGCGGTGGGCGCTCATCGGGTCACCACCTGGAGTTCCTTGATCTGGATCTCGACGACGCCGCTGGTGCGGGTCTGCGCGATGTCACCGCTGCGGCCACCGCCGACCCAGTGCACGTTCCAGAAGGTGGTGGCGCTGACCCGGTAGTTGTTGGCCTTGGGATAGCCGTCGTATCCGCAGGTGGGCGACTTCTTGCCGGCGTTCGGGCCGGTCGTCTTGTAGGGCGTGCCCGGGCCCGTGCAGGTGACCTTCTTGCCGTTGCCCATGGTCCACACGGTCCGTTGGACCTTGGCGGTGATGGTGACGGTCAGCCCCCGGTCGCTGGCCGAGGCGGTGAGCGGGCCGAAGTAGTTCTGGCCGGGGCTGGCCCACATCCAGACCGGCAGGCCGACCAGGCCGGGGCCGACGCTGCGCCGGGGCGCCACCGAGGCCCGGGGCGGCAGCAGGCTGATCGAGGCGAGCGCCCGGCGGGCCAGCTCCTCCGGGTCGGGCGGGGTGCCGAACCCGGGCGGCGGCCCGTCGAGCAGCACCATCGACTGGTCGCCCAGGTCCCCGCCGTTGCAGGTCCGGACGTACCACACCTGGCCGTCCGGGGCGTCGCGCTGGGGCTCGGCGACCTTGTAGTAGCAGCCGCTGGCGTTGTCGAACCAGCCGAGGTTCGGGTTGTAGCAGGGCAGCGGCCTGCCGTTCCACTGGCACTTCGGGGTGGCGCCGGGGCTGTTCGGGCCGCCCGGTCCGTCGCCGCCGCCGGGATCACCGGGGGTGCCGGGCTCGTCGTCCCAGACACTGCAGTCGTTCTGCCCCGGTGGGCACTCCACCCCCGGGCCGGCGGCCTGCGCCCGGGCCGGTGCGGCGAACCCGGCCGCGAGCACGGCCACCAGCAGGCCGGCCAGCACCCGACGGATGGGGAGGCGTGCGGTGCTCCGTGTCAACATGGCTGGTCCTCGTGTGCCGCGCCGGCGCTGATCAGCCACCGGCCGTCCGGGTAGCGGGTCGCGGTGGCGGTCGCCAGGTGCCGGCTTCCGCCGGAACCGGGCACCACCCGCTTGTCCTTGACATAGACCAGCCGGTAGCCGGTGGCGTCCAGGCAGTCCTGGATCTCCACGGTCGGTGGGTCGCCGTCCAGGCTGACGGAGGTGACGGTGGGTGCGGACTTGAGCGTCCCGGTGCGTACCGCGCCGTGCCGGCGGGTGTCGTCGATGGCGACCCGGACCCGGGTGAGCAGCGGGTCGGCCAGGAACCGGGTCAGCTTCGGGTGGCGGGGGTCGCTGTCCCGGCTCGCCTCACGGGAGGCGTCGAGATAGCCGGCGTACGCCGCCAGCGCGGCCCGCTCGGCGGCCCGTTCCGCCTCGGTCGGCTGGCGGGTGTCGCTCGCGGGCCGGGGTGCGGGCGCGGTGGTCGTCTCCGGTGAGTCGCCGCAGCCGGCGGCGGAGCCGGCCACCACGGCGACGACCAGGCAGGTGGTCCAGCGGCGGGAATGCCGAGTACGCATTGCCGTGCCCCTCCTCGGTATCACCCGGCGGCGGCGGTCGTGGCGGCCTCCGGGCATGCGGCGGTACGCCGGGATGATGTCGATCGGACATGTCCGGGTGCTGTCGCATTTACCTGTGCGGATCTTCTGCCAACTGTGGAGCGTCGTGTCCGGTGTGGGCGGTGACGCGGCTGCGCGGGGTTGCGTCCCACCCAAGGGGCGAGCATAGGCTGACGTGCGCCGATGCAACAGAGGCAATTCAACTGCGCACTCTCGGTGATGGGCAGGAGTGACGACACGTGGGCGATGTCCAGGGGGGCCGGCCGGGGCTACCGGTGCCGGCCGAACGAGGGCCGGTGCCCGTCGACCGGCCCGGCCCGGCCGTCGAACCGTCCGCGCCACCGGGGGATTTGGGGTGGGTCGAGGCGGCCGGTCCGATCCGTTCCCCGGTCGTCACGGCCACTACCGCCCAACCTTCCGGACGGGTGAGGGCGGTTCCGGGCTCCACCACCGCCGACGAGCTGATACCGGACCGTTACGTCGGCCCGGACGGGAAGTCACCCTCCGTGTTTTTTCTGCGGCGGCTGGCAGGGGTCCTGGCGGTCGTACCGGTCCTGCGGCTCGCGGTCGCCCGGTACGCCGTACCCCCGGGGGTGGTGGACCGGGCCGGGTGCGACGGCTGCGGCGCACCGATCGGGCTGGACCGGCCGCTGCCGGCGCTCGGGCCGGTGGCCCGCTGCCCGGCCTGCCGGGGGCGGATCGGCGCGGCGCCGCTCGCGGTCGAGGCGCTGTTGCTGGCGGCCGTGGCGGTGCTGGTGCTGGTCGACGGTTCGTTGGCCGAGCGGGCCGCGCTGGCCTGGTGGCTCGGCTGGGCGATCCCGCTGGTCCTGGTGGACCTGGCGGTGCACCGGCTGCCGGACCGGCTCACCTGGCCCGCCGCCGTCGGCACCTGGGCGTTGCTCGGTGTGGCCGCGCTGACCGGGGCTGGTGCCGGGCCGTGGCTGCGCGCGATGGCGGCCGGCGCGGCGCTCGGTCTGGCCTTCGCCACCACCACGCTGCTGCTCGGCCGGCGCGGCTTCGGGCTCGGCGACGCCAAGCTGGCGCTGGGGGTGGGGGCGTTGCTCGGTTGGCAGGGCTGGGGCCTGCTGGTGACCGGCCTGGTGCTGACGTTCCTGCTGTCGGCGCTGGTCAGCGTGGCGCTGTTGGCGAGTCGTCGGATCGGCTGGTCTAGCCACCTACCCTTCGGCCCGTTCCTGGTCGCCGGCACCTGCGCCGCCCTCCTGCTGACCGGCTGAGCAGACCCGGCCGCTGACCCCGCTCATTGGCCGGCCCGATCCCGCTCAGCGGCGGGGCCGGGGGCGGTGGGGACCGGTTCCCGCCCGGCCGGGACGCCACGACGGCGCAGCGTCCCGGCGACGGCGCGGGCCGTCACCGGGGCGAGCAGCAGGGTCACCGCCACGCCGAGGAGCAGGCCGGCGAGGACGTCGTGCGGGTAGTGCACGCCGACGAACACCCGGGAGAGCGCGGCGAGCAGGGCCAGCGGCACGGCGAGCAGACCCCACCGGGGGGACAGCAGCAGCACTGCGGTGGCCAGCGCCCCGGCGATGGTGGCGTGGTTGCTCGGGAACGACCAGTCGCCCACCGGCGGGCACTGCCCGGCCAGGATGGCCACCGCACCCCGACAGGGCCGGTCCTCGTCCACCAGTGACTTGAGCACCTCGCTGCACCCGTACGCCAGGACGACGGCGGCCGGCGCGACCAGCGCCAGGGCCCGGCCCCACGGGTCGGCGTGGCGCAGCCGGGACACGGCGACGGCCACCAGCAGCAGGCCGAGCAGCAGGATCACCCCCTCGGTGAAGTGCACCGCGAACCACTGCACCGGGGTCGGGGCGGAGTCGGCCACGTCGACGACGTCGCGGTACCACTGCTCGCTGATGTCAGGAATGTCTGCGGTAAAAGTCTTTTCCATCACTCACCTCACCAAAGTGTCATACCGCTTTCAGTGCCATCGAGGTGGAGGAAACCGGTGGAACCGTCACATGCTGCGGGATGCGACGGCGGTTCGCCGCCCGCGTCACAGCGAGTTCACAGCGCCCCCGCGATTGGCCGCCCACCGCCGCCGGGTACCTCCCCACCGTGCAGATGGACGAGACCTGGCAGATCCGGCGGACCGCCACCGACCTGGACCGACTCAGCGAGACCGAGTCGGTCTTCGCCCTGTCCAACGGCTGGGTGGGCTGGCGGGGCACCCTCGACGAGGGCCAGCCCTACGGCATGCCGGGCAGCTACCTCAACGGCCTCCACGAGCGGCGGCGACAGAGCTACCCCGAGGACGGGTACGCCTTCCCGCAGGAGAGCGACACCGTGATCAGCGCGCCCAACGCCGCCCTGATCCGGCTCTGGGTGGCCGGCGAACCCCTCGACCTGCGCACCGGAACCGTCCGCGCCCACGAGCGCACCCTCGACCTGCGCGCCGGCGTGGTACGCCGACACACCGAGTGGATCTCACCGGCCGGGCACGGGGTGCGGGTCCGCAGCACCCGGCTGGTCTCCCTGCCCCGGCACGCCGTCGCCGCCGTCGACTACCAGGTCGAACCGCTCGACGACCGGCCGGTCGAGATCCGGGTCTGCTCGGACGTGCTCGCCAACGAGCCGGTGCCCGAACGGGCCGACGACCCCCGGGCCGCCTCGATCGTGCCCGACCCGCTCGACGCCGAGCTGCACCGCCCCGACGGCCACCGGGGCGTGCTGGTGCACCGCACCGACCGCAGCGCCCAACGGGTCGCCGTCGCGGTGACCCACGCGACGGACGTGCCGGCGGGGTTCACCGACGGCGACGACCACACCCCGGACCGGCTGCGCACGACCCTCGAAGGTCGGCTCGCCCCCGGGCAGCGGCTCCGACTGACCAAGTACGCCGCGTACGAGTGCACCCCGGTCGACGGCGGCACCCCCGACGAGCTGGCCGACCTGGTCACCGCCGAGGCCGACGCCGCCCACCGGCACGGGTTCGACGCGCTCCTTGCCGACCAGCGGGCCACCCTCGACGAGCGGTGGCGCACCGCCGACGTGGAGATCGACGGCGACCCGGAACTCCAGCAGGCCGTCCGGTTCTCCGTGTTCCACCTGCTCCAGGCGGGCCGGGTCGACGGCGACCGGACCATCGCGGCGAAGGGACTCACCGGCAACGGCTACGACGGGCACGTGCTGTGGGACACCGAGAGCTACGTGCTGCCGGTGCTGACGTACCTGCTGCCCGGGGTGGCCCGGGGTGCGCTGCGCTGGCGGCACGACCACCTGCCGCAGGCCCGGGACCGGGCCGCCGAGCTGCGGCTCACCGGGGCCACCTTCCCGTGGCGCACCATCGGCGGCCGGGAGTGCTCGGGCTACTGGCCGGCCGGCACCGCCGCCCTGCACGTCAACGCCGACATCGCCGACGCGGTGCTGCGCTACGTCACGGTCACCGGGGACCAGGAGTTCCTCGCCGACACCGGGCTGGAACTGCTGGTGGAGACGGCCCGGCTGTGGGCCGGCTACGGCCACTGGTCCGACGACGGCGCGTTCCACGTCACCGGGATCACCGGCCCCGACGAGTACGCCGCCCTGGTCGACGACAACGTCTTCACCAACCTGATGGTCCGGCGCAACCTGCGGGGCGCCGCCGACGCCGCCGGACGGCACCCGGAGCGGGCCACCGCCCTCGGTGTCGACCCGGCGGAGATCGCCGGCTGGCGGGCCGCCGCCGACGCGGTGCACCTGCCCTACGACCACAAGCGCGGCGTACACCAGCAGGCGGCGGGCTTCACCGGGCAACCCGAGTGGGACTTCGCGGCGATGACCGACGACGACTACCCGCTGCTGCTGCACTACCCCTACCTGGAGCTGTACCGGCGGCAGGTGGTCAAGCAGGCCGACCTGGTGCTGGCCATGCAACGCTTCCCGGGGGAGTTCACCGCCGAGGAGAAGGCCCGCAACTTCGCCTACTACCAGGCCCGCACCGTCCGCGACTCGTCGCTGTCCGCCGGCTCCCAGGCGGTGCTCGCCGCCGAACTGGGTCACCTCGACCTGGCGTACGACCTGTTCGCCGAGGCGGCCCTGCACGACCTCGCCGACCTCGGCGACAAGACCGGCGACGGGCTGCACCTGGCGGCCCTGGCCGGGGCGTGGACGGCGGTGGTGGAGGGCTTCGGCGGGTTGCGCGACGACACCGGGGTGCTCTCGTTCGACCCCCGGCTGCCGGCCCGGATCGACCGGCTCGCCTTCCACCTGCGCTGGCACGGGCACCGGCTGCGGGTCACCCTGACCCGCGACGGGGCCCGCTACGAGCTGCCCGACGCCGACCCGGAGACGACGGTCGACCTGCGGCACGCCGGGGAGCCGGTGACGGTCACCGGCGCGGCGGCGGTCACCCGGCCCCTGCCGCAGGTGCCCGACCCGGGGCCGGAACCGCCGTCACCGCACGGCCGGCGGCCCGCCCGCCGGGCCTGACCCGCCCCGCATCCGCTCCCGCACCACCGCCAGCTCCTCGAAGGCGTACGCCCAGTTGTGGCACTTGAAGCTGCGCAGGCCGGTGATCGGGGTGTGGCAGTCGAGGCAGTGCACCCCGGCGATCGCGTCCGGGACCTCGGTGTTGACGTAGCGGCGGTCACCGAGGATCACCGTGGCGATCATCAGCGGGTCGTGCACCCCCTTGAGGGCCGAGGCGACGATGTCCAGCCAGGTGGTCCGGCGTCCGCACTTGGGGCAGTCCGGTTCGTCGCCGCTGACCCACAGGGGTGCGCCGATGCTCTGCGCCGGCATCCCGAGCAGCTTCTCCAACCGGCGTACGTCGTGTTCCGGGGTGGTCCAGCGGTGCCGCCCCGGCAGCGAGGCGGGTGAGTCGTACACGGCCCGGAACAGGGCCGGGTCCACCTCCACGGTCTCCCGGTCAGTGTTCATCGGATGCCTCCTCGCCGTCAGTCGGTGTCACCGTCATACCGGCCCGGGGCGGTCCCGTGCTGCCGGCTCGCCGACACGGCGGGTCAACATGTCGTCGCCCGGGGTGCTAGACATCAGGGCGCGACGTGCCCGCCGCCCGGCGGTGGGTCGTCCCGCAGCGACGTGAGGGGAAAGGGAGGGCCGGTGACCGCGCCGACCGACGCCGAGCCGGGGCCGAACGTGGCCCGGATGTACGACTACTACCTCGGCGGGTGCCACAACTTCGCCGCCGACCGGGCCGCCGCCGAGCAGATCCTGCGGATCTTCCCGGACACCGGGATCGCCGCCCAGGCCAACCGGCACTTCCTGCGCCGGGCCGTGCGGCACGCCGCCGAGCTGGGCGTACGCCAGTTCCTCGACATCGGTGCCGGGCTGCCCACCCAGGGCAACGTGCACGAGATCGTCCGCCGGGTCGCCCCCGAGTCGACGGTGGTCTACGTCGACTACGACGAGGTCGCCGTCACCCACGCCCGGCGGCTGCTGCCGGCCGACGGGCGGACCAGCGTGGTCCGGGGCGACCTGCGCCGGCCGGACGAGTTGCTGGCCCACCCCGACGTGCGGGCGGCGATCGACTTCGGTCGCCCGGTGGCCGTGCTGCTGGTGGCGGTGCTGCACTTCGTCACCGACGCCGAGCAGCCGTGGGATGCCGTCGTCCGGCTGCGGGAGGCGACGGTCCCTGGCAGCCCGCTGGTCGTGTCCCACCTCACCACCGACGGTGCCCCGCCGCTGCCCACCCGGCAGGGGCAGGCGGTCTACCAGCGCAGCAGTACCCCGCTGGTGCCCCGCCCGCACGCCGACGTGCTGCGTTTCTTCGACGGGTACGACCTGGTCGATCCGGGGCTGGTCCGGGTGGCCGAGTGGCGGCCCGACGGGGAACCCCGGGAACGGATCTCCCACGGCTACGCGGGGATGGGCCTGCGCCGCTGACCGTCGCGCCGGGTGATCCGCTGTCCGAGGTGGAGCACCAGCAGGGCGACCACGGCACCGGCCGCGCCGAGGGCGTACATGGTGGGCACGCCGGAGGGCAGCGTCGCGCCGCCGACGGCGGTGCCCAGGCCGATCCCGAGATAGATGGCGGACGAGTTCAGCGACACCACCAGGGGGGCCTGCTGCGGCGCGGCGGCGATCAACCGGTGCTGCTGTGCCGGGGTCTGACACCAGCTCGCCGCGCCCCACGCGCCGACCAGCAGCGCCACCAGCACCGTCGGGGCGGACCCGGCGGTGCTGAGCGCACCGAGCACGCCCAGCGCGACGGCCAGCGCGGCATAGCCCGTCGCCAGCACCGGCACCGCACCCCACCGGTCGGTGGCGTACCCGGCGGCGACGTTGCCGACGACCGCCCCCACGCCGTAGAGCAGCAACATCAGGTTGACCTGGTACGCGTCGACGTCGAGCGCGCCGAGGGTCGGCACCGCGAAGGCGTACACGGTGTAGCAGGCCGCCATCCCGATCACGGTGAGCGGCAGGACGGCGAGCACGGCCGGTCGGCGCAGCGCCGTCAGCCGGGCGCGCAACGGGACCGCCGGGCCGCCGGGCAGCGCGGGCATGGCCAGCCGGACGGCCGCCGCGACGGCGAGCGCCAGCAGGGCGACCGCGACGAGGGCGGCCCGCCAGCCGAGCCACCGCCCGGTCAGCCCGCCGAGCGGCACGCCCAGCGCGGTGGCGACGGTGAGCCCGCCGATCACCACGGCCAGGGCCCGACCCCGTTGCGCGGGCGGCACCAGCGAGGCGCCCACGGCACCGGCGTTGGGGGTGTACGCGGCGGCGCCGGCGGCGGCGACGATCCGGCCGAGGAGCAGCACCGGCAGCGTCTCGGCAGCCGCCGCGACGAGGTTTCCGGCGGCGAGCACCAGCAGCGCGGCGACGAGCAGGCGACGGCGTGGCAGCCGGGCGGCCAGCGTGGACAGCAGTGGGGCGAGGATCGCGTAGGAGATCGCGAACACCGTCACCGACTGCCCGGCGGCGGTGGTGGTGGTCCGCAGTGCGGCGGCCATGTCGGGCAGCAGCCCGGCGACGACGAACGCGTCGGTGCCGACGGCGAAGGTGCCGGCCGCGAGGATCAGGGTGATCCGTAGGCCGCGCCCGGGTCCGGCGGTGGTGGCCGGCCCCGGGCCGGTACGGGTGTGCGGGTGGGACATGAGGTCTCCGGTCGGCGGGACGGCGTGCGGCGGCACGGCGGGCCGTGCCGGGCACGGGGACTCGGGGGTGGACGGTCGTCGGGGCCGGCGGGTGCGTCGGCCGGGCCGGTGGCCGGGGTCGCCGGTCGGGCGCGGGTGGGCCTGCGGGTGGTGGCGGGGTGCGCCACCGGTCGGTGCGACCGTGGGTCGGAGGTCGCGGGCGGGCGTCAGCCGCGCAGTTGCGCGTAACGGCGACGGGTGCGTTCGGCTGCGCCCGCCGGAGCGGATTCGAGCAGGTCGGCCAGGGTGTGGCTGGCCAGCTCGCGACGCCAGGCCAGGTCGGCGCGGTGCATCACGGTGCTGATGGCACACGGGGTGCGGAACTCCGGCGCGGAGGGGTCCACCCCCGCGCCCCGCTGGCGGATCTCGGTGCACCGGAACGGGTTGTCGGGCCCGTCGACCGCCACCAGCACGTCCATCACCGTCACGTCCGCCGGCCGGCGGGCGAGTCGGAACCCGCCGCGCGCGCCGGGCACGGACTGGAGGATGCCGGCCCGGGTCAGGGCCTGGAGGCACTTGGTGAGGTACGCCGGGGGCAGCTCGAACCATTCGGCGAGCCGGGCGGCGGGCATCGGGTGTTCGCCGCCGATCCAGGCGAGCGTGAGGCAGCAGTGCAACCCCCACTCGACCTGCTCGCTCATCCGCATAACCAGGATATTAGCTGTCCTGATTATGCGGCGGGGGGCGACACCGACGGCCGGCTACCCGCGCGCCGGTTCCGGTGCGGGACCAGGGCGGTCGGCCGGCCGGAACCCCGGTCACGGCCGTCGCGCGTGTCGATGCCGGGCGGGGCGGTCGCCGTGGGCGTGGACACGGGCCGTGGCGTGCTCATATGCGCAGCGCATAATGGTTACGGTCTCCGCGCTGTCCGGTGGAGGCGAGGGGCAGCGACGGCCGCCGGTCGGGGGTCGGGGCGACGAGCGGAGACGGCGGTACGGTGACCCAGGCGATGCCGAACGTGACCCGGAACACGCGTCAGCGCGGCGAGGTGCTGGCGTTGCTGCGTGAGGTCGACGGTTTCCACACCGCGCAGCAACTGCACCAGATGCTGGTGGCCCGCAAGGCGCGGGTGGGCCTGACCACGGTCTACCGCACCCTGCAACTGCTCGTCGATGCCCAGGAGATCGACTCCACCCGGCTGCCCGGCGGTGAACAGCTGTTCCGCCGGTGCAGCCAGAGCCGGCACCATCACCACCTGGTCTGCCGCCGGTGCGGTAGCACGGTGGAGGTGGCCGGGCCGGCGGTCGAACGGTGGGCCGACCAGGTCGCCGCCCAGCACGGCTTCACCGAGGTCGGGCACACCTTCGAGATCTTCGGCACCTGCGCGCAGTGCGCCCGTTGACCCGCGGCACACCGCACCGCCCCCGGCGATAACCGGACCCCCGTCGTCGGCGGGCTGCCGCCCGTGTCCGACTGTCGGGCACCGTCCGGTTGTCACCCGCGTCCGGTCGTCCGGCACCCGCTCGGGTTGTCGCCCGTATCCGGTTGTCGGGCACCGTTCGGGTGGTCGCCTGCGTCCCCGCTGTCCGGCCCCGCTCGGGTTGCCGCGTGTGCGGTGCCGTCCGGTGTGCCGGACCGGGAGTGGTGTCCTCCGGTCCGGCACACCGGTGCGGTCAGCAGTTGCGCAGCTCGGGTGACTGGTTCAGGAGCTGACCACGGGTGGAGACGAAGCGGCGGTAGGGCTCCGAGTCCACCGCCGCGGGGCGGAACGCGGCGACCCGGTGGCAGTTCTGGAACGCCAGCTTCACGCCGAAGTGGCGCTCCAGGCTGGCGCGGATGGCGTCGCTGGCCAGTGCGCGCAGCAACTGCCCCCGCTCCGCCTCGCCGGGCGGGGGTACGGAGTTGTCCGCCCGCTCCGCGCCCGACGACTCCAGGTCGGCGACGACCCGGCTCACGGTCTGCCAGGCGTACGGCAGGGATTCCCGAACGCAGGCGACGAAGTCCCGGTCGTCGACCGGGCCCGCTTCGGCGGCTTCCAGCAGGGCGGGTGGCACGGTGAGAGACATGATCCTCCTCAACTGATAATGATAACGATTGTCGTTAGCGCTAACCCCGTGAGCACACCACGTCACTCCGCCCGCGTCAAACACCGACACTCCCGACGGTGCGCACGCAGCGGAGGGCGGGTCTCAGGTGGACCCGACCCGGCCGACGTGGTCGGGTAACCTGTGGCTCAGCGGGCCGTTAGCTCAATGGCAGAGCTGAGGACTTTTAATCCTTAGGTTCTGGGTTCGAGTCCCAGGCGGCCCACCAGCAACCACCGCTGAGCTGCCGAAACACCTGACGAAGATCATCGGGCACAACCAGGGCGCAACTCAGCCCCGATCCTGGTCCGCACGGAGATCCCGTCGAGCGCTGCCCGCGTCCCGCGAGAGGCCACCGGCCAGGCCGCGCGGCCGGTCCTTTTTCGGCGACCGGTGAACGTAGGCCTCCTACGTGATCCGCAGGTTGGCGTGCCGTAGAGCCCTCCACACCCCCGCGGCAAGCTCATCAGGGGGCAGTTACAGACGTTTGGTTGGATCTATGCGTTGGGTCTGTGTGGAGATCGTTCTGCGGGTTCGCAATGGCGCCGGCTTCCGACGCGTATGCCCAGATGTCGGTTCGGTGGCCGTGAGACCAGCCACTGACTCATACCTTCAGGATGTCCACGTCGTACAGCGTTATCGACGCGTCGCGGGTGGCCAGGGTCAGCCTTTCGGCGGTCGCCTGTGCCACCAGCATGCGGTCGAAGGGATCGCGGTGATGTGGCGGCAGGCGGCCGGCGGCGATGGCGTGGGCGTGGGTCACCGGGAGTGCGCGAAAGCCCATGTCCCTTACCCTCTCGGCCAGGTCCGGGGGGCCGGCGAGTTTTCCCACGCTCTGCTTGATGGTGATCTCCCACAGGCTGACCGGGGAGAGGAAGATGTCCGGGTCGTGGCGTAGTCGATCGAGGAACTCGTCGCCGAGAGTCGCATCGCCTGTGATGGCCCACAGTGCGACATGGGTGTCCAGCAGCAGGGTCATGCACCGATGCCGAAATCAGTGGCGATCTCTGCATTGGTCTGGTGTGAGTCCCAGTCGCCGGAGAGATCCAACTGACCGGCGAGGGAGCCGACCGCGGTTCGGTTGGCCCGCCGTACCAGCGGCACGACCTTCGCCACCGGAGTTCCTGCCCGGTCGATGATGATCTCCTCGCCGTGTTCCACCCGGTCGATGATGCGCGACAGGTGGGTCTTGGCATCATGCATGTTGTAGTGCACGGCCTCAGCGGACATGACGCCACCTCCTCGATTAGCTAACAGCTTAGCCTGCCTGGATCGATGTCGTCACGGATTCGTAGGCCGCCGGCCTGGTCGGGCTCGTCGGGGGTCGCTCGACGACCGCGAGCTGAGCAAATTCAGTGGTAGTGGGTTACCAACGATGAGGGCAGTGTGGTTCGCATGGTGGTGCCTCCGGCCCACCAGCAATCGCAGCCGAGCTGCGGAAATGCCTGACGAACATCAGCAGGCACCACCAGGGCGGCAGTTCGGCCCCGCTCCTGGTCCGCACGCAGATCCTGCCGAGCGTCGCCCGCGTCCGGTAGGAGTCGGCCGGCCACCTCGCACCAGCCCGCCCGCGACTCCGACCGGCGGGCATCGACCCGTGCCGCTGGTACGCGCGGGACCCGGCAGTATCGGTGCGGGTTCCACGCGTTGCCGGCGTCGTCGGCGGGGGGCAACGGGCGTCGGTCGAGCCTGAGAATTTTTGATCATAATTATGGTGATTTTGCATACAGTAAGTGCGGCAATATGTCGTCATTTCCGGTCAGTGTCGGCATTTCGCGCCGGGGGTCGAGGCATAAATCAGCTTCTACCGGCGCTAAGATGGAGCAAACGTGGTGCGGGGCTACTCCGGTGACGGCTCGTGACCTTGAGGTTGCGGGGTGGCCGTGTGTGCTCTGCCGCCCTGCGTGTGCTATGAAGGTACGGCGACTTCCTATGGCCCATAGGTTGCAGCCGGTAGCTAGTTGCATGACTGGTCGCTTGAGTTGACGCCTCCAGGACGAGGCTGAGGGATCAGGGAGGCAAGGGTGGCCCGAGTCGGATTGGTGGCGTCGCGGGTGACGACGGCCGCAGCCGACCTGGCTGACAAGGTCGGCTTCGACAAGGTCACCCTCTCGGCCGTGGCTCGCATCCTCGGCATCGCCGAGCCCAGCATGTACTCGCACGTCCGTAGCGTCGCGGAGCTGCGTAAGGGCGTCGCCGTGCTCGCCGCCACCGAGTTGGCTGACTGCATCGGTGAAGCGCTCGCGGGTCGGGCCGGCAAGGACGCGTTGGTGGCCTTCTCCAATGCCTACCGGGAGTTCGCCCGCACCTGCCCGGGCCGGTACACCGCCACCCACATCCAGCTCACCGAGGAGGAGCTGTCCCGGTCGACGGGCCACCAGCGCATCTTTGCGATGACGATGGCGATGTTCCGCGCCTACGACCTGAGCGAGGGCGAATTGACCGACGCGGTGCGGCTCGTCCGGAGTTCTCTGCACGGCTTCGTCTCACTGGAGTCGATCGGTGGTTTCGGTCATCCCCGGGACGTGCAGAAATCTTGGGAAAATGGCATCGAAGCAATTCACGTGATGCTCACCGAGTGGCCCTCGTCCGGCGCTGCGCGATAGGTGACCCCCGGCGGTAGTCCGCCGCCGGCAAGCGCGCTCCCCCGGCCGCGCCTTTAATGCCTGGGGTAACTCTTCATTCCCGTTTTCCGGGTGCCGTCGTACGCCTCATTATCACTCTGAGTAATTGTAGAGTGACCCGTTGCGTCCAGGGATATACATTGATAGATTTGCACTGATGTTTACATGTGTAACAGCGCCCGACCCGGCGCGAGGGAGGCTTCAACGGGTCAATCACTCCGCACTGCACCGTGATTTTATTGTGGAGGCAAAGATGACTACGGGGACGACAGATTCGACGAGCGATGACGTGAATTATTCGGGGGATTCGAGGCACCACCGGGTCGAGGGGGGCGAGACCAGCCCGACCGTGGAACAGGTTCCTCTTCACGAGCTCAGCGGGTCCTGCTCGCCGAGAATCGCCGGAGCGGACGGATCCCACGTACAGACGCTCGCGGTGTGCGCCGGGCAACTACCGCCGATCATCGTGCACCGGCAGACCATGCGGGTGGTGGACGGCTGGCACCGGTTGCAGGCCGCCGGCATCCGGGGGGACGCCACCATCCCGGTCCGGTTCTTCGACGGAAACGAGCAGGACGCCTTCGTCCTGGCCGTACGACTGAACGCCAAGCACGGTCTGCCGCTCTCGGCCGCCGACCGGCGGGCCGCCGCCGAACGTATCGTCGCCTCCCATCCGAGCTGGTCCAACCGGGCCATCGCCGCCGTGGTCGGCATCGCCGACAAGACCGTCGCCTCGATCCGACGGCAGCGCAACGAAGGCGTCGCCTCGGAGGTGAGCAGGGTCGGCCTCGACGGCCGGACCCGGCCGGTCTCCAGCGCCGACGGACGCCGACGTGCCGGTGAGTTCATCGCGCGGCATCCGGACGCGTCGCTGCGGGAGATCGCCCGCAGCGTCGGCATATCACCCGGAACCGCCCGCGACGTCCGGACCCGCCTGGAGCGTGGCGAGGACCCGGTCGCCACGAAGCAACGAGACACCGACGCCAGGCAGGACACGGCACCGGTCCGCCAGGTGACGCGACCGCCCCGGGACGATCTCGCCGCCCGGCGCACCAGCGTCGAACAGCCGACGCCGGTGTTGGACCTCCGGCGGGACCCCCGGCTCCGCTTCACCGACGCCGGCCGCCTCCTGCTGCGGTTCCTGGAGTTCCGTGCCCTCGACGAACTGCAACGGCGACGGCTGGTGGAGGCCGTGCCGACCTACCAGTCGGGCGCGGTGGCACGCATCGCCCGGGAGTGCGCGCGGAGCTGGCAGATGTTCGCCGATCAGCTGGAACGGCGGGAACGCTACTCCGCGTGACACCGGCACCAACGGCGCCGCCGGGCGGAGATCCGGCGGCGCCGTTCGTGCCGGTCACCGGACGGGGGCACAGCGCTCCCCGTCGTTGCGGTACTCGTGCCGCGTGCCCTCGTGGACGATCGACGACACCGCGTCCACCAACCGATCGACGTGTTCCACCGGAGTCCCCGCGCCGAAGCTCGCGCGTATCGCGTGCTGGCTACGCCCCTGCGGCCGGGAGTCCCGCCCAGAAGCGGGCCCCTGGTGCACGGCACCGACCAGCACACGCATCAGGGGATGGGCGCAGAACAGGCCGTCCCGCACGCCGATCCCGTGCTCGGCTGAGAGCGCTGCCGCCACCTGCGAACTCCTCCACCCCTCGATCACGAAGCTGACCACGCCCACCCGTGGTGCCCCGTCGCCCAGCAGGGAGAGCAACGTGACACCCGGAATGGCGGCCAGGCCGCCCGTCAGCCGGCGCAACAAGGCGTCCTCGCGCTCCACGAGAGCGCTGAACCCCGCTTCGGCCAACGCCCGGCAGGCCGATGCCACGGCGTACGCACCCACGACGTTGGGCGACCCGGCCTCGTGCCGTGTGCTGCCGCCGTGCCACTGCACGTCGAGGGTGCCCGCCGCCGTCACCTCCACCCGCCGGCTCGCCCCGCCGCCGGCCAGGTAGGGCCGTGCCGCACCCAGCCAGTCGGCCCGACCGGCCAGGACACCGGCCCCGAACGGGGCGTACATCTTGTGACCGGAGAACGCCACGTAGTCGACGCCCAGGGCGCCGACGTCGATCGGTCGGTGCGGTGCCAGCTGGGCGGCGTCGAGCACCAGGCGGGCACCGGCGGCGTGGGCCACCGAGGCCAGCTCCGCCACCGGCCACAGTTCGCCGGTCACGTTCGACGCCCCGGTCACACAGACCAGCCCCGGTCGTCGCCGGCTTCGTCCGGCCAGCGCCGCGGTCAACCGGTCGACCGCGTCCTGCGCCGAGCACGGTGCGGCAAGGACGGTGGTCGCGCCGTCGTGCCACGGCAGCAACGCGGCGTGGTGCTCGGTCTCGAAGACATACACCTCGGTGTCCCCCGGAAGGGCCCCGGCGAGCAGGTTGAGCGAGTCGGTCGTCGAGCGGGTGAACAGGACCTCGTCGTCGGGCCGGACACCGAGATGCTGGCGGACCGTGTCCCTGCTGCGCTCAAGCAGCGCGGTGGACAACTGCGAGAGATAGCCCGCGCCGCGGTGCACGCTCCCGTAGTACGGCAGGAAAGCCGCGACGTCGTTCCACACCCGTTCCAGGGCAGGGGCGCTCGCGGCGTAGTCCAGCGCCGCGTACGTCACGTGTCCGCCGGTGACCAGCGGCACCGTGACGTCGCGACCCAGGACCGGCAAGGGTGCGCGGAGCGCCGGATCGATCGGCGCAGAGGTGGAAGTGGCCGGCATGGAGGACCTCCTGTTCCTGAGTGCACGCCCGACGGGCACGGACTGGTTCCCTCGACACGGTGAGCGCGGGCCCCGGGCCGGAGAGCCGGTTCACCTCACCGCCGCGGACGCGGCCCCCGAGGCAGCGCCGACGACTGCCGGCCGCCCCAGCCGGTCGCACAGATCCCGCGCTCCCAGCACGGCCAGAGCCATGCTGGTGAGGGTCGGATTGCACGCCGTACGCGTCGGGATGACACCGTTGCCGGCCACGTACAGCCCGCGCACACCCCAGACCTGCGAAACCGGGTCACAGACACTGGTGCCGTCGTCCGAGACTCCCATCCGTACGGTGCCCTGGTAGTGCAGGGAGCTGCCGGGCGGATGCACCCAGGGCACCTCGCCCTCGACCGGCCGGCCGAGCAGCCGGCTCAGCCGCAGCACCGCCTCCCGCGCCGCCTCGATCGTGGCCCCGTCTGCCGGGCTCGGCCGGTGACGCAGCCGCATCACCGGCAGGCCGGCCCAGTCACGCTCGTCATCGCTGAAGGTCACCCGGTTGCCCGCAGCCACGTCCTGCGGCACGAAGAGGTGCACCGCGGCCCAGGGGTGCGGGGCAGGGACCGGCAAGGTGGTCGGATCGAGGGGAGTCACCATCCCGTGGAACGGGAAGGTCAGGTCGTCGTAGGGAATCCAGGTGACGCCCCGGGCCGGGCCGGCCGGCACCTCACCGGCGAAACCGTGCAGCTCGGCGGCGAGCGACACCTGAGCGTGCTCGTTGAGGTACCGACCCAGCGCCGGTGGCCGGATGCCCGAGGCGAACAGCAGTTGCGGGGTACGCAGCGAGTCTGCGGCGACCACCACGTGCCCGGTGCGCACGGTGGAAACCGATCCGGTGGCGAGATCGCGCAGCTCCACCCCGGTCACGCCACCGTCGTCGGTCAGGACCCGGCTGCACAGGGTCCGGGTACGCAACGCGACGTGGCGGTGCCGGTCGCCGAGCAGCCCGCCGAGGACCACGTCGACACCGGCCCGCCGTACCGACCCGTGCTCGACGGTCAGCGCCATGGGCAACGGCTGAACGCGCCGGTGCGCAGCGCGGCCGTCGTCGAGTGCGGCACCCAACCGTCGCCGTATCCGTGACTCGACGGGCGAGTCGGCGAACTGCCGTGCCGAGACGCGCAGTAGACGTTCGGCGACCCCGAGCGCCCCGTCGAGCACGGCCGGGTCGAGAAAGTCGATGCGCTCGGCACCGGCGGGCCGTGGGCAGGCTGCGAACCACTGGGTGGCCATGCCGCCGACGTTGCAGGCGGCCTGCGCGGCGGGGAGGGAGCCGCCCGGGTCCACCGGGAACAGGCCCGGACGGCTGAGAAAGGCATCGTCACGTTGACCACGCGGAACGTTGTGGGCGATGCCGGAGGCGACCGTCGTGCCATGCCGGACCCGCAGCGGCCCCTGTGACGCGACCTGGGCCCGGTCGAGTTCCCCCGGATCCGTGACGTGACTCAGATGCCGGCCCGGTGGCTCGGTCACCGCCGGACCAGCCTCGACGATCAGGATGCGCACGGCCGGTACGGTGTCCGCGACCAGCCGCGCGTAGACGGCACCGGTGAGGCCGCTGCCGACGATGACGACGTCCGCGACGTCGGTGGACTCGCTCATCTGTGCTCCTCAGCCGGAGTCGAGGTGCGGACCGCGGTCACAGTGACCGTGCGATCACGACGCGCTGTATCTGGTTCGTCCCCTCGATGATCTGCAGCAGCTTGGCCTCCCGCATCCAGCGCTCGACCGGATGGTCCCGGACGTAGCCGTACGCGCCGAGCACCTGGACGGCGTCGGTGGTCGCCCGCATCGCCACGTCGGTGGCGAAGAGCTTGGCCCGGGCGGCCATCGCCGTGACGACGCCGTCCGGCTGGCCCTCGTCCAGGGCCCGAGCGGCCTCCCGGACCAGGGCCCGCGCCGCGGCGATCTCCGTCGACATGTCCGCCAACAGGAACGCCACACCCTGGAAGTCGGTGATCGGACGATCGAACTGCCGCCGGTGCCTGGCATAGGCGGTGGCGTACTCCAGGGCTGCCTGGGCGAGCCCGACGGCACAGGAGGCGATGCCGAGGCGGCCCCGGTCGAAGAGCCCGGCCGCGATGAGGAAGCCCTTGCCGCGTCGGCCGATCAGCCGGTCGGCCGGCACCCGCGCGGCATCCAGCACGACGGAGGCGGTCGGCGACGACTGCACCCCCATCTTCCGCTCCGGCCGCTGCGGCGAGACACCCGGCGTGTCGGCGGAGGCGAGCAACACCGACAGTCCCCGTACGCCCTCGCCACCGGTGCGGCAGAAGACGTTGTAGTAGTCGGCGACGCCGGCATGGCTCGTCCAGGCCTTCGTGCCGTCCACGACGTAGACGCCCGCGGCCTCGTCCAGGCGGGCCGCGCAGGCGATCGCGCCGACGTCCGACCCGGCCGCCGGCTCGGAGATGCAGTTGGCACCGAGCAGGTCACCGCCGAGCATGTCGGGCAACCAACGGCTGCGCTGCTCCGGACTGCCCCACCGGGCCAACGGGTAGCACGACAACACATGGATGTTGACGGACTGCGCCACCGCCAGCCAACGGCTCGCGAGTGTCTCCAACACGCTCAGGTAGACCTCGTACCGCTGACCGCCACCCCCGTACTCGACCGGGTAGGGCAGGCCCAGCAGGCCCACCCGGCCCAGCGTGCGGAGCAGGTCCCGGGGAAAACTGCCGCGTGCCTCGAACTCGTCGACGAGGGGCGACAGCTCCTTGTCGGCCAGTTCCCGGGCCAGCGACAGCAGGTCCCGGACCTCCGTCGCCTCCGCCGCCCCCGGAGGTGCTCCCTGCGGGATCCGCCCCGTCACCACCGGGCCGCCGCCGGCCACGTCGCGTCGACCCGGCGGACCGCGTACTCCCAGTACGACCGGATGGACAGATCGGCGTAGATGAAGTCGCGCTTGAGCTGGACGTCCTCGTCGGTGGCCCAGACGTACGGCACGCCGGTCTGCTCGGCCAGCAGTTGCAGGCGGCACGCCCGCTCCAGGACCTGCGCGAGCACCGCGGCGTGCCGGACGCTCCGACCGACCACCACCCCGCCGTGGTTGCGCAGCAGCAGACCCTCGCCGCTGCCGAGGCTCTTGGCGATCGCCTCGCCGGTCGACTGGTCGAGCACCGTGTTGCTGGTCTGCGTGAACAGCCCGAGCCGGCCGGTGAAGTAGGAGCCGTCGTGCGAGAGGGGCCGCAGGTGCAGATCGGTGGCGCCGAAAACGAGCGTGTACGGCGCATGGCTGTGCACGATCCCGTTGACGTCCGGGCGGGCCCGGTAGATGGCCTGGTGCAGCGGCAGCTCGGGGGGCGCCAACGGGTCCACCGGAGCGTGCGGGTCCGTCGACGCGGCCACCACCTGGGACGGGGTCGCCTCGTCGAAGCCGCAGAGGGCGTTCTTGATGAAGAACACGTCCGAGCCGGGCCTACGTGCCGAGATCTGACCCTGGTTGAAGTCGTCGTGACCGTCGAGCGACAGCATGCGTGCGCCGTACGCGATCTGCCTGCTCAGGTGCGCCGGAACCGGACGAGGAGTCACCTGGTCGGCCTCGGGGCTCATCGTTGGTCCTTTCCGCCGTCGCCGCCCATGACGGCCAGCATCTGGTCGAAGACGTCGTGTGCGTGGTGCACGCCCACCGGCAGACTGGTGGCCGCGGCAGCGATACCGATCGCCCCGGCGGCGGCGGTCCGGATGGACCCCACCGTGTGCACCAGGGCGAGCGACTGCCCGTCCCAGCCGAGTCGCAACTCGTGGTCGCTGACCGCGTCGCCCGCGCGTAGCGAGGCCACGTCGCTGACCTCGTGCCCGGTCAGCGACGTCCACAACCGGCTCAGCTGAACCGCCGTGGTGCTGGGCCGGTGCGCCTTGCGGGCCGGGTGACGCTCGAAGACGGCGGCCTCCGGGACCGCCCCGGTGACGCCGGCCCGCGCCATGGTCGTCACCACCTCGGCGACGCACCGCACCGCCCTGCTCAGCAGGTAGTTTCCCAGGGTCAGGTTGGGGGCGGCCACCACGGCGACGGACCGGCCCAGCCGGCCCAGCACGGCCTCCTGCTGCTCGTCCAGTCCCGAGACGCACTGGACCAGCGGGCGACGCCAGTGGTGACAGAGCTCGGCGACGCCGGTCAACGCCGCGGGCGCGGAGCAGTCGACGACGACGTCGGGTGCCGTCTCGGTGCGTGGATCGGGCAGGGCGCGGGAGGCGTAGACGCGTACCTCGTGCCCCTCGGCCCGGGCCAGGTCGCGCACCGCGGTGCCGAGCCGGCCCCGGCCGACCACTCCCAGTACCGGCTCAGACATGCGCCGACTCGTCCTGTGCCGCGACCAGGGCGACGATGCCGTCGACCGACCGAAGTCGATCATCCTCCTCGTCCTGGTCGATCTCGATGCCGAAGGTGTTCTCGATCGCGTCGATCATGCGGATGTAGGACAGCGACGAGTACCCCAGCGCCGGAAGCGATCCGCCGGCCCGGTCGAGGTCCGCCTCGCTGAGCCCGCCCTCGGCCGACTCGGTGATGATGCGCGCGACTTTCTGTCGAATTCTGGTGCCGCTTTCCGACATGACCATCTCCTTGCACATTGCGGCTATCGGGATCGATACGTGGCGTCTCAGCCGTCGGTGCGGTCGACGGCGAACAGTCCTTCGAGGGCCGCCATCGCCGGCTTGCCGGCGGACCCCCGGGGGATCTCGGGGACGACACGGACCAGGCTGGGAATCTTGTACGGTGCGAGCCGGCCGGCCAGGAAGCGTCGTGGCCCCGAGGGGTCCAGCGAGTCGTCGGCGGCCAGCACGGCAGCCAGGGCGGGCACGCCGTGCCGGTCCAACACCTGGAGCACCACGGCGTCGCGGACACCGGCAGCCGCCCGCAGGGCCTCCACCACCTCGGTGGCATCGATCTTCCGGCCGCCCACGTTGATCACCCGGTGGCTGCGTCCACTCAGGAACAGGCTGCCGTCGGCCAGGTAGCCGCGGTCACCCGTGCGGTAGTGACCGTCGTCGGTCATCCGGCTCTCCAACAGCCCCGGGGCGTTGAGGTAGCGGGTGCCCATGGACTCGCTGCGTACCTCGACGGGACCCGGGTTCGCCCTGGTCCCCGCGCGCAGCAGTACGCCCGGCAGCGGCCCACCGAGGCCCAGGTCGGTCAGTGGATCGGTGGCGAAGGTGAGCGGGCCGGCCTCCGCGGCGCCGAAGTAGTTCCGCAGCGGCACCCCGGTCGCCTCGACGAACCGGTGTTTCGTGCCGGGATCGAGCGGTGCCGCCGACGAGATGGCCATGCGTAGCCGGCTGAACGAGCCGTCGGTCACCGGTCGGCGTACCAGCGAGTCGTAGAGTGCGGGAAAGCCGACCAGCCGGGTGGCGGCGCACGCCGCGACCGCCCGGCCCACCGCACTGCCGGACGGCAGACCGTTGGGCAGGTGCAACCGGGCGCCCACCAGGAACGCCGACAGCAGCGAGGTGTTGAAGGCGAGGCCGTTCGACAGGGACGCGAAGCAGGCGATGCTGTCGTCGGCGTCCAGGCCCGTCCCCGTCGCCCAGTTGACGGCGGCCCGGTGCACCGCCTGCCCGCGGAACTCGATGCAGTGGGGCCGCCCCGTCGAGCCGGAGGTGAAACGGCAGACCTCGGTCTGCGGGTCGAGTGCGGCGCGACCGGCGGACGGGGCGCCGGTGACGGTCAGGGTGCCCAGCTCACCACGCGGGGTGCCCCAGCCGGGCGCGGGGGAGTCGTGCACCAGGAGGTCGAGGCCGCAGTCCTCCCGGATCGCCGCTGTCTCCTGCACCCCGCTGACCCGGTCGATGAGGAAGGGGACCGCGCCGCAGCGGAGGGCGGCCAGGTAGGCGACCACGTAGGCGACACCGTTGCCGGCCCGGATTCCGATGCGGCCACGGTCTCCACCCGGCAGCAACCCGGCCAACGTGTCGGCCCAGACCGCACTCGACCGGATGAGCTCACGGTAGGTCAGTGTGGTCTGCCGGTCGGAGACCGCCGGCCGGTCGCCGTGCCGTCGGGCGGCGTCGTCGATCACCTCGATCAGCATGTCTCAGGCCTCGTCATGGGCGTAGGCGCGTTGCAGCCGGTCGAGCTTGACCGCCACGACGCCGGCCTGACCGACCAGGGCCACGTACAGGGCTTCGTCCCTCTGCGGCAGCGCACTGAGCCGGTGCCAACCGGCGGCGTCGAACCCGCCGATGGTGGTGATCGCCAGTCCCGCGTCGGCGGCACCCAGACACAGCAGGTGGGCCAGTACGCCCGCCCGGAACAGGGCCGCGTCCACGCCGTCGATGCCGAGCTGGAAGATGGCGTCCCGGGGGGCGTGGAAGACCACCGCCGCAGCGGCATGTCGGAGGTGCTCCTGACCCATGCAGATACGCACCAGTTCGTCACCGTCGACCACGTGCTCCGCCACCGGCTCCGGGGCGAGCGTCCCGTCGTACACCCGGTAGGCCCCGGCCGCCAACCCTGCCACCCGGCGGGCGAGCACGGTGATGCCGAACGTGCCGGTCACGGGAAGGTCCCACGGCAGGCGGGTCCCCGTGGCCCTCAGCGCCCGGCGGACGTCGCCCACCGGCACCGTCTCGCCGGTGAAGTCCTTGGCGGAGCGTCGTCGCGGCGCCGCCACGGCCAACTGTCCGGCGACCGGGCCGGCAGCCGCCACCCGGGCTGCGGTGAACGACCCGGCGCCGCTGTCCGCGACGGGCGTTCCCGGCTGCGGTCGGGCCGGAAGACGTTGCCAGCACTGCTGTTCGGGGTGCTCGGGCAGCGTCTGCCTCAGCGGGGCCCCGTGCTGGTCGACGCAGGCCCAGCTCTCCCGAGGTGCGGACGACCCAGCGGTCGGCGAGTCCAGCCACAGTGCGCTGTGGACGAAGCGGCAGCGGCCCGGCAACCCCAGCACCTGATCCAGCGGACGAACCTCGCGCGCTGTCAGGCCGCGTGTCCGCTCGAAGCGCGACTGAGCGAGACAGAGCAGATGTGTGCTCAGGTGGGCGGCGTCCAGGTGTGCGTAGAGGTAACCGCGGTCGCCGTACTTCCGCATCGATAGCCACGGGCGCACGTTGGTGAGCAGCAGGGTCCTGCCGGGCCCCGGCAGCGGCAGGCCACCAGGCCACTCGGCTGGTCGGATGCGGCACTGCAGATGGACCGACCGGCGTGCGGCGTCCACCGCGAAGACCGCCAGTTCTCCGGCGTGCTCCGCGACGACCGCGTGCTCGTACGGGTAGAGCGCCCCGGCCGAGGGCACCGAGATCCCACCGTGCCGGGACCCCCGGCAGGCCACCTCGAGAAGTTGCAGCACCGGATGGAGCTCGGCCGGTACCGGGATGCGCCCGGGGCGTGGCGCGTCGGCGGCCGGCGCCGCGAGCGCCATCCGGTGCCAGAAGGCCACGACGTCCGGCTCGGCCTCGGTGGAATGGCGGGCCAGCGACGCCGGGAGGCCCCGGTCGCCGTCGAGACCGTCGGCGAGACCCCCGGACACATCTTCGCGAGTGTTCCAGGAATTGTGGTACGCGACCGAAGATCGATCCATCAGCAGTCCGCTTCTCGTCTGCCGGCGCCACAATTCAACCATGCCGCAGGAGTGGCGGATGGTGTGCGCCGAGATGCGTGTGGAATTGCTTGTCGGCCGACCGCTGAAACAGGTCCGGCGCGAAATCAACCATGCCAGACCAACTATTGGCGGTCCAGCCCGGCAACTGCGGGATTCCGCAGTTGTACGGATGCGGTCGCGGTCAGTGGGTCCGCGACAGGATCGTGAGCAGTGCCTTCTCCAGGTCGTCGGCCGAGGCGGGCCCGATACGCCGGGCCCGCCACGCGACGAAGTCGTCCGGGCGCACCAACAGGACGCCGGACCCGTCGATCCCCACCGAGGCGGCCCACGAACCTTCCGGGTCCCCGCCGGACGTCTGGTCGATGCAGTGCACCGCCAGCCGCAGACCGAGCCGTCGGCTGACCTCGTCCGCCACGGCGTGCCAGGCCTGACCCTGCGGGCCGGCGAACAGGGTGAGCCGGTAGCCGACCAGGTCGAGGGTCGACACGGTGGCGCCGTCGTGCCGCAACCAGCGGTGCGGCAGGCGGGAACCGGGTGCGCCGTCCAGGTCGAGCTCGACCTCCTCGGTCGAGGGCAGCGCCGGCACCGGATCCAGCACCGCTGTCGACGCGTACCGGTAGCCGAGGTGCACCACGGGCGCGTGCAGGGCACCGGCGTCGGCGCGACGTCGCGCCCCGGCACTGCCCGTGGCCCAGTGCAGGGACGGGTCCGCCAGGCGCAGCGTCGACTGTTCCAGAGCCGTCCGGGCGACCGGGCGGCGCTCCGCCTCGTAGGTGGCCAGCAGGTCAGGTCCGGCTGAACCGGCCAGCACGTGCGCGATCTTCCAGGCGAGGTTGTGCGCGTCGGCCACCCCGGTGTTCATGCCGAACGCGCCGACCGGCGGCACGACGTGCGCGGCGTCGCCGGCCAGGAAGACGCGGGCGGCGCGGAACCGATCGGCCAGTGCGGCCCGTACCTGCCAGGTCAGCGTGCTGATCACCGCCACCGGGAGGTCGGCGCGGCCGACTGCGGCGCGGATCAGGCTCCGACACCGTTCGGGCGTGAAGTCCTCGGCGTGCTGGCCGGCGGTGGGCGAGTACCGAACGACGTAGAGCCACTCGCCCCGCCCGTCCACGGGCAGCAGGCCACCGGCCGCCTCCGGGGTGGTGATGTCGCACATGACGAACGGTTGGCCCTGCGTGAACTCGTCGAGGTCTGCCTGGAACAGCACGCTGACCAGCGGATCGCCGATGGCGCCCCGGCCGGTCACGCCGATGCCGAGGGCCTCTCGCACGCCGCTGCGCGCGCCGTCGGCGGCGACGAGGTAGTCGCAGGCCACCTCGTACGGCCCCTGTGGGCCGGTCAGGCTCACGGTGACCCCGTCCGGTCCCTGCTCGAAACCGGTGAGCTCGGTCGAGAACTCGAGGCGGGCTCCCAGTGCCCTGGCGCGGTCGATGACCACGCGGTCGAGCCGTCCCTGCGGGCAGGTGCCCCGCAGGATCTGCGGCGTCGTCCGCCGGAACGGCTCGGCGCGGGGGGGCGCCTGCCGGGCCAGCGCGGGCAGGTCCGCCTCGGCCAGGGTCGGTGTGCTGATCATCTCCAGGTTGCCACCCGACATGTCCACGCACAGGCGGTCCACCTCGTCGGCGATCCCGGCGGTCCGCAGCAGCTCCACCGTCCGGGGCCCGATGCCCATGGCGCGGGGGTGACGCAGCGGTGCGGGATGCCGTTCGACGAGGAGCGTCGAGACCCCCGACCGGGCCAGGAACATCGCGGTGAACAACCCGACGGTGCTGCCTCCGACGATCACGACATCAGTTTTTCGAGGTGCCACGGGATCTCCTTCTCCGAGTCCATGCGGTTGCCTTGCCGTGCCAGCGATAGCGGTTTTCGCGGGGCGCGTCAACTGGTGTTCAAAATTGCGTGCAGGTGATCCGGACAGGTATTTCCGGCTGTTACGGTGCCCCTGCGTTCGGCGCGAACGTCAGCCCGATCCTCGCCCTTGCGGCTGCTGTCCCTCTTTCCGCGGAAGGACCATTCGCCTTGATGATGAACGAGGTCTACTTCGACTCGGTCGGCGTCCGTCTCGGCCGTAGGCTGGACCTCCGCGAGGCGGTCGCGGACGGCCGCTACCCGGACGCCGAGTACGTGGGCAACGCGCTGCTCGCGGTGTGCGTGTCGGACGACGAGTTCGCACCCGACCTGGCCGTCGCGGCCGCACGGCAGGCCCTGGACCGGCGTCAGCCGTCCGCTGCGGACGTCCGGCTCCTGCTGCACCACGGCACGTACTTCCAGGGGCAGGACGTGTGGACGCCGTCCTCGTACGTGCAACAGCAGACGATCGGCGGCAGCGCTCCCGCGATGGAGATCGACCAGAAGTCCAACGGAGGTCTGGCCGGTCTGTTGATCGGCGCGTCCTTCCTGTCCGCCTGTCCGGACGACGCCACGGTGCTGATGACCACCGGCGAACGATTCTGCCTCCCCGGTTTCGACCGATTTCGTACGGAGAGCGGGACGGTGATGGCGGACGGTGGCACCGCGCTCCTGCTCAGCTCCCGGCCCGGCTTCGCCCGGGTGTTGTCCTGTGTGCTCAACGCCGACCCGTCGCTGGAGGCGATGTATCGGGGCACCCGGCTCAAGGACGCGCCGCACGCCGGGGACAAGCCCCTCGACCTGCGGGGCCGCAAGGCCCGGTTCATGCGCAAGAACCTCGACGATCTCGAGGACATCTCCCAGCGGATCGCCAGCGGGTTCTGCGACACGATCGGTCAGGCGTTGGACGAGGCCAAGGTCGCCGCGGCCGACGTGCGGCGCTTCGTCCTGCCCAACAACGGTCGCACGGTCCGCTGGTGGACGATGCTGGCCGAGATGGGTGTCCCGGACGACCGGACCACCTGGGAGTTCGGGCGTCGGGTGGGACACCTCGGCGCGGGGGACCAGGTGGCCGGTCTGGAGCATCTGCTGACCACCGGGTGCCTGGCCGTGGGTGACCACGTCGTCCTGGCCGGGAGTGGCTACGGCTTCAACTGGGGCGCGGCCGTCCTGGAGATCGTGACGATCCCGGACTGGGCCCGACCCTGACCGTCCGGCATGTCTGCCTTTCGAAAGGAGCACCATGTCTTTTCCAGCCCTGGTCGAGCCTGCGGCCGCCCTTCCTGACGGCGAGGCCGCTCGGCAGGCGCACCAGCTGATCCTCGGCGGCTTCGGATCGACCGGTCAGCGGCGACTGGCGGCCGGCCGCGTTCTCGTCGTGGGCGCGGACGAGGTCGGTGGGCTCGTCGCCGCGCACCTCGCCGACTCGGGCGTCGGTGTCATCGGCGTCGTCGACGCCGCGCCCCCACAGCCCTGGGACGATCACCTCGGCATTCCGGACGGCGGCTGCGCCACCCGCGCCGAGGCGTGGGTGACCGCTCTGCGGCGGACGCGTCCCGCCCTGCGGGCCGAGGTGGTGCCCGGGCGCTTCGACCTCGCGAACGCCGAGTCCATGGTCGACTCGTACCACCTGGTTGTCTGTGCCGGCGAGGACGCCGCCCGTTGTCAGCTCGTCGACGACGTGTGCGCCCGAGCCGGGATCCCCTTCGTGTGGGGCGAGCTGGACGGCGGCCGGGCTCGCCTGTCGGTGTTCTGGGACGGGCAGGGGCCGGGCTTCCGCGATCTGCACCACGAGCGGCCAGCCGCCTACTTCCGGGGCATGTCGGGGACGCTGCGGTTGTGGGGCGGGTGGTTGGCCGGGGCCATGAGCATGGAGGTGGTCAAGCTGCTCACCGGCACCGGTGAGCCGCTGGTGGGTCGTGTGATGACGTACGATGCGACGCTGGGTGAATGCTCGGTCCGGCCGTACGAACGCCGGCCCGGTGTGGACCGGCCGGCCGAACTGACTGCGGCGGAGCCGTTCTTCGGTCTGTTGTCACCGGCGGCGGCCGAAGCCGCCCGGGGCGGGACCATCTCGGTGCTCGCCCTGCGCGACCTGGTGGCAGGCGGCGAGAAGTTCGCGTTGGTGGACGTACGGGAGCCCGAGGAGTACGACTACGTGCACCTGCCCGGCTCGACGTTGATCCCCAAGGGCGAGTTCTTCAGCGGGGACGCCACCGAGCGCCTTCCGCGCGACCGCCGGGTCGTGTTGATCTGCCGGTCGGGGATCAGGTCGGCGGAGGTGCTGGCCCTCGTGCACCGCAGTGGTCTCCCGGACGCCGTCCACGTCGGAGGCGGGATCCTCGCGTGGGCGCACCAGCTGGATCCCTCCATGCCGGTCTACTGAGGGCGGCCCGCGCCGCTGCTCTGCTGAGGGCGGCCCGCGCCGCTGCTCTGCTGAGGGCGGCCCGCGCCGCTGCGCCCGGGGTTCACCGTCCGGGCGCAGCGGCGCGCGTCGACCAGGGTTACGTGCTGGCGACCTGCTGGATGAACGCCGCCACCCGACTCTTGATGCGCTCCACCTTTTCCGGCACCGTGAGCGTCTCCTCCATCCGCAACCCCGGCGGGAGGGCTTTGAGCCCCCGCACGTAGAGGGAGCAGTTCAGGTCGGCGCACATGTACAGCCCGACGGTGTCGCCCTTGCGTCCGGCCGGACCGGACTTGCGCGCTGCCATCAGCGTGACACCACCCGAGCCGTGGGTGGTGAGGCACAGCGAGCACATGTTGCGCTGCAGGCCCGGCAGCCTGTCCGGGTGTCGCAGCATCACGCCGATCGGCGCGTCGTCCTCGCCCTGCTGCCAGACGAGGTAGCTGCGTTCGGGTGCCCGCGGGTCGGTCCACCCGAGGAAGTCGAGGTGCTTCCACGGAAGCTCCTCCACCTCCCGCGGTAGCGAGATGCGTCGTGACTCTCCCTTTGAGCAGTTTATGAAGGAATCGCGGATCGCGGCCTCAGCCAGCTGCTTCATGGAGCGACTGTAACAACACAAATCACCTAAGGCAAACGGCTATATGCTATAGGTAGAGAGGTGAAGAAGACCTTCATCCGGCAGGTCACCCGTCCCGACGAGGAGACACGATGAGTACGGACCAGGCAACGACAGATCAGAGCCCGCCACCGAGCCTGGACCGGGCGCTACTGGGCAAGGTGATGCTCCTGGCCCTCGGAGGATTCGTCGGGCTGCTGGACAGCACCATCATCGGGGTGGCCGTACACAGCCTGTCGGCTGCGTTCTCCGCCACCCTGGCCCAGACGCAGTGGGCCTCCACGGCCTATCTGCTGGCGATGGCGGTCGTCATCCCCGCCACCGGGTGGGCGACACAGCGCTTCGGTTCGGCAGCGACCTGGGTCGCCTCGCTGAGCGTCTTCCTGGTCGGCTCCCTGGCCTGCGGGCTGGCCTGGTCGCTGGGCAGCCTCATCCTCTTCCGCGTGGTGCAGGGCCTGGGCGCGGGCATGCTGTTCCCGCTCATGCGCATCCTCGTGGTGGAGATCGCCGGACGGGAGCGGATGGGCCGCGCCATGGCCGTCATCGCCATTCCGGTGCAGATGGCACCCATTCTGGGGCCCGTGGTGGGCGGGGTCCTGATCGAGAGCCTGTCGTGGCGCTGGGCCTTCCTGGTCAACGTGCCGATCGTGCTGGTCGCCGTGATCCTGTCCGCTCGCCACCTGCCCAACCGCAAGGGGCAGGACGCGCCACGACTCGACGTCTTCGGCCTCGTCACGATGGGTCTGGGCATCGCCGGGTTGCTCTACGGGCTGAGCATGCTCGTCGACGGAACCCCACCCACCGCCGTGCGGGTCTGGGCACCGCTGCTGCTGAGCGTGGTCTCGCTGGCCTGGCACGGCATCCGGGCGAGCCGCGCCACGCGTACCGGAGTCGTCGAGTTCGACCTGTTCCGGGATCGCGCCTTCACCGCCTCGACGGCGATCACCCTGCTCAACAACGCGGCCCTGTTCGCCGTCGTCTTCCTCGTCCCGTTGCTCCTACAGGAGGGCGACGGCCGCGGTGCGGTCGACGCCGGCCTGGCGCTCGCTCCACAAGGCGCCGGGATGCTGGTCGCCGTGCTGGTCGTCGGCAAGATGGTGGACCTGAAACACAACTCCCGGGTGATGGTCCTCGGCGGGCTGGCGGTGGTCGCGGTGACCACCGTCCCCCTGGCCTTCGCCGAACCCGGATCGGCGCAGTGGCTGATCGTCGCCGCGCTGTTCGTCCGTGGTATCGGCCTGGCCTTCGTGGTGTCACCCACCATGCTGACGCTCTATCACTCCCTGAGCCAGGAGCGCGTCCCGGCCGCCACCACGGCGAACGCGATCATCCAGCAGATCGGGGGCGCGGTGGGCACCGCGGCAGTCGCCCTGCTGCTGCAACCGCTGACCCGGCAGCAGGGCAGTGAGCTCGGCGGCTTCCACGCCACCTTCTGGGTGGTCGTCGGGGTCGTGGTGCTGACCGCGGTGCCCGCGATGTTCCTCCCGGCACGGCGCAAGCCGGTCGTGAGCTGAGCCGGGCGGCCGGGTGGCGCAGCCGGTCACCGGTGTCCACGGACACCGGACCGGCTGCCCACCCGGTGCCGCGACGAGCAGGCCCGGCTGCGGAGCCGGACGGGCGTACGCGGTCCTCAGGCGTGCCAGGCGGACACCACCCGGGCGGCCTGGTCCCCGTTGAGCCGTGGATCGCAGAGGGTCGTGAACGGACCAGCCGGTTCGTTGCCGGCGACCGGCACGCACTCGGCGACGGTGTTGGGTGTCGTTTCCAGGTGGAGTCCCCCGGGTACGCCCTTCCCGGCGAGGACCGCCAGTTGAAAGCGTTCGACCTCGGCGACCACGTCGGCCACGGAGCGCGTCTTGCGACCGCTGGGGCTACGGATGGTGTTGCCGTGCATCGGATCGCAGAGCCAGATTGCCGGATGCCCCGCCCGGCGTACGGCTCGGACCAGCGGCGGCAGTGTGTCGGTCACCCGGCCCGCCCCGAGCCGCGCGATCAGCGTGAGCCGGCCCGGACGGCGCTGCGGGTCGAGCTTCGCGCACAGCTCGAGCAGTTCACCGGCGCTGATTCCCGGGCCGACCTTGCATGCCACCGGGTTGTCGACGGCCGCCATCACCTGGACGTGGGCCCCGTCATGACGCCGGGTGCGCTCACCGATCCAGGGCCAGTGCGTCGAGGCCAGCAACGAACTGCCGCCGGGGGCCCGCCGCAGCAGGGGAATCTCGTAGTCGAGCAGCAGCGCCTCGTGACTCGTCCACACCGGGTCGACACCCGCCTGCCCGGGGTGGCGGCCCAGCAACTCCAGATGCGCCAGCACGGCGCGAGACATCCGATATCCGTGGTACAAACGCACCGGGTCCGGGGAGCGGTCCGCCATGGTGTGCCCGGGGCGGTTCACCAGCGCCCCGCGGAAGGCGGGCAGGTCCACACCGTTCACCCGCTCGAACGGCTCGGAGCGGGGCTTGGCCAGTTGACCTGCCAGTCGTCCGACCCGCAGGACCGGTAGCCCGGAACCAGCCGTCATCAGGGCGGCGAGTTCGTCGATCAGACGGATCCGGTCGCGGACGTGCGTGGCCGTGGCCTCCCGGGGATCCTCGACGCAGTCACCGCACTGCAGGACGCGACGCCGGCCGTCGGCGACCTCGGCCAGCAGGCGACTCAGCTCCTCGACCTCAGGCGAGGTGACCAGCGGTGCGCTCCAGGCCAGGGTGGCGCGGGCCCACTCGAGCAGGTGGCGGTTGCGCCAGACCGGTTGCTGGTGCGGCGGTTCCTTGAATCCCCGCCACACGTCGCGCAATCCGTCCGGCACGCGGATCTCGTCGTCGGCGAGGACGTCGTACCGGAATGCCTTCTCGGTCACGGCAGACTCCTTTCAGTTGCTGAACGTCGTGCTGATCGCCGTCGTCGAGCGATCGATGACAGGACTCTTCGGGTGGGCGAGTGCGTAGTTCCGCACTTGGACGTGCGCGCTGGACGGTCTGCCCGGGTCGGGCCGGGATGTTCGCCGGCCGGCTGCGCTCCCGCCGGGCCGGCTGCGCCACCGCCGGGCCGGCTGCCTGGCAGGCGGTGGCGTCGGCGCCGGGGTCGCCCCGACGTCCCCACGCGCCAGCAGCGGCGGGGCGTGCTGCGGGTCAGGCGAAGGCCTCGAAGCCGAGAGGTTCCCGGGCGAGCAGCCCCGCCAGGTAGGTGGCCACCGCACTGCCCTCGGGATAGTTCCTCGTCAACCGGACCATCTGCCGGGTGCTGATGAAACCCATTCGCCAGGCGATCGCCTCCAGGCAGGCGACGGGCTCGTTGCGGTGCTGGAGCAACTGCACGACGTTCCCGGCGGCCAGGAGGCTGTCGTGCGTGCCGGTGTCCAACCAGACCGCTTCCGGTCCGAGACCGACGATTCTGGCCCGCCCCTCACCGAGGTAACGATTGTTGAGATCGGTTATCTCCAGTTCACCGCGGGCGGAGGGTGCGAGTGCCCGCGCGTGATCCACGACGTCGGGAGTGTAGAGATAGAGGCCGGTGACCGCCTGGTTCGATGACGGGGAAATCGGCTTCTCCGCCAGTCGGACCAGGCGCCCGTCGCGGTCCAGTTCGGCGATTCCGTACCGGGTGGGATCGGAGACGGGGTAGGTGAACAACGTGCAGCCCGACACCTGCTCGGCTTCTGCCCGAAGCAGCGGGCCCAGGTCGGTGCCGTGGAATATGTTGTCGCCCAGCACCAGGCAGACGTTCTCGTCGCCGATGAAGTCGGCGCCCAGGAGAAATGCCTCCGCCAAGCCGCCCGGCCTTTCCTGGACGGCGTACTCGATATTCAGTCCGAGTTCCGCTCCCGTCTCGAAGAGTTGTTGGTAGAGCGACAGGTGGTCAGGGGTGGAGATGATCAGGACGTCCCGGATGCCGGTAAGCATGAGAACGGACAGCGGGTAGTAGATCATGGGTTTGTCGTAGACCGGCAGCAGCTGTTTGGACAGGGCCTTGGTTGCGGGCCTCAGCCGCGTACCCGAGCCGCCGGCGAGAACGATACCGCGCATATTTCAACCTCTCCAGGAGAAGATGGTCGGTGGTGAATCGCCACCAGTTGTTTCCGCCGGCACCGACTCTGTCGGCACCATTCGACCGTTTCGGTGGGGCTGTTGCGCACCCGGTCACGTCGCGGGCCCACGTGATCGAGAGAAGTCGATCGATCTTGGCTCGACGTCCGCCGTGGCTCCGGTGGTCCCGACACCCGGTGCGCCCTCGCCCGGGTGCGTGGGACCAGTGCGGGTTCGGTCAGCGGCGATTGGTCGGCGTCACTGCCGGACAGCTGGGTCCCGGGTGGCTGTTGAACATCGACGTGCTCCGGGCAAGGTGATTTCGATCATGGCCCGAGTGGATTGCCTGATGCGGCGGAGTTCTTCGCCAACTGCACCGTACCGACTCTTCTCGGCGGTGTCCTCCAGCCGTTGACGACAGCTTGTCAAAGTTACGGCGACTCATGTAGACCAATTTGTGGCCCGTAGCGGCCGTGGCCCCGGGCGGACAATGGAACGAGGAAGAGGTGGCTCGATGTGCCCTCTGACCGTGAAGGACGATCGACGTCCTTTGGAGGCCCTGCTGGACCTGCTGGAACGGCACGAAGAGGCGCAGGTCGGGGCGGCGGCTGCGATCCGGTCGGTCCGGGCGAAGGTCGCGGCCCTGGCGACATGTGGATGGCCGGTCACGGCGGGCGCCACCGGTATAGAAGAGGTGGCGGGCTGGTCGCGGATGGAAGAGTTGCTCAAGAACGCTGCGGTTCACGCCGCCGGTGAGATGATGTGGATGGATCCGCCGGCACCGGCCCAGCAGATTGTCACCGACGCCGTGAATCGCCACCGTACGGGCATTGATGCCGGGCTGGTGATCCGAGTGATCCGACAGAATACCTCCGTCGGCGCCGCACGGATCGCGGGACCATTGCAGAAAATGGCTTCGGTCAGCGTGCAGGTGCGCAGCACACAGCTCGTTCCGTTCCGTTTCCTGGTCGTCGACGACGATCTTGCCCTGATCTGGCCGACCGGTCCGGGCAATAGGATTTCCGGCCACCTGCTCGTACGACAGGAAACTGTCGTCGCGCTGCTGCGACGCGTCTTCGAGTTCTGCTGGAGTACCACCACGGAAAGCCCCACCGCCATGACGCCGGGCGTCGCACCGGACGATCGGGACCCGATCGCCCGGTACACCTCCACCGACCTCGTCGACAGCCCGTTGCGCCTGACGGAGCAGCAACTGATGATCCTGCGGCTGTGGGCACGTGGCCGGCCTGACACCGCGATCGCCCGCGAGTTGCAACTGTCGGCCCGCACCCTGCGGCGGCTCGTCTCCGCGCTGCTGCGGAGGCTGGGCACCAGCAGCCGCTTCGAGGCCGGAGTGGTGGCCGGCCGTATCGAGGGCCTGTTGGACTTTCCGTCGTAACCGATCGTCGACGACAGCTCTGGGGAGAAGACATGGACAGAGGTACCACGCGCGCTGTGCTCGTCACCGGCGCCAGTCGCGGGATCGGCCGGACCATCGCCGTACGGCTCGCAACGGCGACGACCGTGGTCGCCGTCCACTACCGTCGCGACGACGCGATGGCTGCGGAGACGGTGGACCTGATACGTGACCGGGGTGGGACGGCGTTCGCCGTCCGTGCCGACTTCGCCCACGACTCGGGTCTGGACGTGCTCCTCGACGGACTGGCAGCGGGTCTCCGACACCACACCGGCGACACCGCGCTCGACGTGCTGGTCAACAACGCCGGGGTGGGCTGCCGGGCGGATGTCGCCAAACTCGTCCCGGAACAGCTCGACCGGGTGTTCGCGATCAACGTGTGTCTCCCGGTGTTCCTGGCGCAGCGGGCCCTTCCCCTGATGCGCGACGGGGGTCGGATCGTCAACATCTCCTCGCTGGCCACCCGGGTGGCGCACCCCGAGATCGTCGGTTATGCGATGAGCAAGGGGGCACTCGAGGTCTTCAGTCAGGCACTGGCCGAGCAGCTCGGTCCGCGCGGGATCACGGTGAACAGCGTCGCTCCCGGCCTCATCGACACGGAGTTTCACGGTGACCGCCTGCGGCAGCCGGGAACGGCGGCGGAGCTGGCGTCGAAGGCCGCGCTCGGCCGGATCGGTCAGGTGGACGACGTCGCCGACGTGGTCGCCTTTCTGGCGTCCGATGCCGCACGCTGGATCACCGGTCAGCGCATCGAGGTCGCCGGCGGGACCTCGCTCTGAACCGGGAGTCGCCAGGCAGTGGGCGCGGCACCCCGATCGTGCCGCTGTCGCCCGCGACATGGTGAGAATGTCCGCATCCGGCCACGACCGGCAATGGTCAGATGCGCGCCTGTACCGGTCGGCGGCGGTCTGGCAGCCTTACCCGTGAGCCGCCCACCGATCGCCCCCGGTCGCCGGCGGTTCGATGTCATCACGATTCTGGAATACCAGCGCGGCTGACCGTCGGCACTGTTGCCGCCTGCCCCGCGCACCGGCCGCCTGATGCGGTCCGCCGGGGTCGTACGCCCTGTACAGCCAACCGCGTCGAACCATGGTCGAGACCGTGCCCCGACCGGGTCGGCCGGAAGAGACCGAATGTGGTCGGTCGGTCCTCACTTCGGCGTTCACTGAGGAGATCCGTTGACTAGTGGTGCTGCGCGGCCAGGCGGTGGTCGCCTCGAATCGTTGACCGGCGCGCGATTCGTCGCCGCGTCGATGGTGTTCCTGTTTCACGTGGCGACACTGCGGCTGTTCGCCGATGGCACCGGTGTCTCCGGTGCGCTCACCTATGCGACCAAGAGCGCCGCCACCGTCGGCGTCTCCTTCTTCTTTCTCCTCAGCGGCTTTGTCCTCACCTGGTCCGCCCGGCCCGACGACACGTACCGTGGGTTCCTGCGGCGACGGCTGGTCAAGATCTATCCCAACCACGCGGTCACCTTCGGGCTGGCGATGCTCGTCTTCGCCGCCGCCTCCACACCGTGGTCCACCGCGCTGCTCAATCTGCTGCTGTTGCAGGCATGGGTGCCGAAGCCGGACGTCTTTCTCAGTGTGAACGGCCCCAGTTGGTCGCTGTCCTGCGAGTTGTTCTTCTATGCGATGTTCCCCCTGCTGCTGCCCCGGCTCGCCCGGATCAGGGCCGGGCAGTTGTGGGCGTGTGCGGCCGGCGTCGCCGGTACGGTGATCGCGTTGCCCGTGCTCGGGTCGCTGCTGCCGGCGTCACCGCGGTTCCCGGAGGGCTTCGCCGGCACCGTGCTGGCCGACCAGCCCGTCGACCAGATGTGGTTCCTCTACGCCTTTCCGCCGGTGCGGCTCCTGGACTTCGTACTCGGGATGCTGATGGCGAGGATCGTGCTGACCGGTCGGTGGGTGGGCCCGGGGCGGGGCGTCGCCTTCGCGCTGACCGTCGTCGGCTACCTGGTCGGCCTCATCGTCCCGATGACGTACACCGTCAATGCGGTCCTCATCGTGCCGTTGGCGCTGCTGGTGCCCGCACTGGCGGTGGGCGACGACCGCGAGGGCCGGTCGTGGCTGAGCAGCCCGGTCATGCGTCGGCTCGGGGAGGCGTCGTTCGCGTTCTACCTGGTGCACGAGATCGTCCTGGTCGTCATGCGGGCGGGCATCGGCTTCGACCGTGACCTCGGACGGGGTGCCGGCCTGCTCTTCGTCGCCCTCGCCTTCCTTCTCAGCCTCGGCCTGGCCGTTCTTCTCCACCGCCTCGTCGAGTCACCTGCGATGCGCCGGTGGGGCCGACCGCCGCAGGGCAAGCGGATCGAGACCGACGCCGCCGTCCGGGTCGAACCGTCGTAGCCGACGCGCCCGGCATGCCCGCTCATCCCCGTCAACGAAACGTGAGGAATCGTCATGCGCTTCTTGTTCGTCACGGGTGGGAGCCCGGCCACGGTCTTTCCGCTGACGCCGCTGGCCACCGCCGCGCGCAACGCCGGTCACGAGGTGATCGTCGCCTCGACTGAGGAGACGCTGCCCGCCATCGTCGGGGCCGGCCTGCCGGGCCTCTGCGTCTCACCGGTTCCCATCCGCCACCACATCACCACCGATCGCTCCGGCGCTGCGATCACGGAACCGACCGATCCGGAGGCTCACATGATCTACATCGGTCATGCCTTCGGCCGGTTGGCGGCGGCCTGCATCGACCCGCTGCTCGACTTCGCTGCGCAATGGCGACCGGACGTCGTGGTGGGCGGCATGCTCACCTTCGCGGCGCCGCTGCTCGCCAGCAGGTTGGGCGTACCCTACGTGCGGCACTCCTGGGACACCGGTGAACCACCTGTCGTGGATTCGGCCGCCGAACGGGAACTACGCCCGGAGCTGGAGCGCCTCGGCCTGGCCCGGCTTCCCGTTGCCGACCTCTGGATCGACATCTGCCCGCCGAGCCTGCGTCCGGCCGACGCCGGCCCGGCCCAGCCGATGCGGTTCGCACCGACGAACATGCAGCGCCCACTGGAGCCGTGGATGTACGTCCGGGGCGAGCAACGCCGCATCGTGGTGACAGCCGGTACGAAGGTCGCCCGCGGCAACTTCTTCGACTACCTGGTCGACCTCGTCGGCAAGGTGAAGACGGTCGGGGCCGAGGTCGTCGTGGCGACGCCGGCAGCGGTCAGCGACGAGCTGTCGCAACGGCTCGGTGTGCGGGCCGGCTGGTTGCCGCTCGACGTGGTGGCCCGCAACTGCGATGTGCTGGTGCACCACGGTGGCGGCGGCACGGCCCTGACCGGTATGGCGTGCGCCGTGCCGCAGCTGCTGATACCGAACATGCCCAAACTCCTGGCGCCGTCGCGTCGTCTCGCCGACTCCGGTGCGGCCGTCATGCTCCTGCCGGGCGAGGACACCGCCGAGGCGATCGCGGCCGGGGTCGACCAACTGCTCCACCAGCCGATCCACCGAGAACGTGCGGCGGTGTTGGCCCAGGAGATCATGACCATGCCGTCAGCGGCCGACGTCGTGGACGTGGTGGAGAAGTTGTGCTGAGGCACCCCGACACCGTCCCGCCGGCCCGGTCAAAGGCGACGGCGTCCCGTCCGTTCCGCCGTGGAATCGACCCACTCTGGAGGACCAGCCCTCATGTATGAGGATCAGTTCCGAGGTCAAGTCGCCATCGTCACGGGTGCGGCCGGCGGTATCGGGGAGGCTGTCGTCTCCGCCCTCTGCCGGGCCGGTGCCTCGGTGGCGGCCCTCGACGTCGACGGTGACCGCCTGTCGGCGCTCTTCGGTGCCCGCGACGACGTGCCCGGCACCGTCACGCAATTCACCGCCGACGTCCGCTACGCGGTCGAGGTCGAGGACACGGTGGCCGCAGTGGAGGAGCGACTGGGCCCCGTCGTCTTCCTGGTGAACTGTGCCGGGGTGCTGCGGGCGGCGACCGCGGTCGAGCTGACCGAGCGGGACTGGGACGACACCCTCGCGGTCAACGCCCGCGGTGTCTTCCTCATGTCGACGGCCGTCGCCAGGCGGATGACGCCGCGCCGACGGGGCAGCATCGTGACCGTGGCCTCGAACGCGGCCGGAGTACCCAGGGTGCGGATGTCCGCCTACGCCGCATCGAAGGCGGCGGCGACCGCCTACACCAAGACGCTCGGGCTCGAACTGGCCAGCAGCGGCATTCGCTGCAACGTGGTCGCCCCGGGCTCCACCGACACGGCGATGCTGCGGGGACTGTGGGGCGGTGGTGACGGCACGTCCGTGTCCGTCGCCGGTGTCCCGACCGAGTACCGCGTGGGCATCCCGCTCGGCCGCCTCACGACCGTCGCCGACGTCACCAACGCCGTGATGTTCCTGCTGTCCGACCAGGCGGCCAACGTCACGATGCACGACTTCTACGTCGACGGTGGCGCCGCCCTCGGGCGTTGACCCGTCCGGACCAGGGAGATGAACTTGGACACCACCACTACGCCGTACGCGATGCCGGACCCCTGCGAACTACCCGCCAACACGGCCGGCTGGCGGCCCGATCCGCGCCGAGCCGTGCTGCTGGTGCACGACATGCAGCGCTACTTCCTGAGGTCGTTGCCGGCTTCGGGTCAGCCCGGCGGGGCACTGATCGCGAACACCGCAGCGCTGCTGCGCCGTTGCCGACAGCTCGCGGTGCCTGTCGTCTACACCGCGCAGCCCGGGGACATGACGCAGGTCCAGCGCGGACTGCTGCGGGATTTCTGGGGCCCCGGCATGACCGCTACCGCACAGGACCGGCAGATCAGCGACGAACTGGCCCCGGGTGAGCGCGACACCGTGTTGACGAAGTGGCGCTACAGCGCCTTCCACCGCACCGCACTACTGGATCACCTCCGCGACGTCGGGCGGGACCAGCTGCTGGTGTGCGGGGTGTACGCGCACGTCGGATGCCTGATGACAGCGGTCGAGGCGTACTCCCACGACATCGAGACGTTTCTCGTCGGCGATGCGGTGGCCGACTTCTCGGCTGAACACCATCGGATGGCCCTGCGGTATGCGGCCGACCGGTGCGCCGTCGTGCTCTCCACCGAGGCCGTCCTCGCCGAGCTGGGCCAGCGGTCGGTGCCCGCAGAATCCGTCAACCCTATCGAGGGGGAGCTATGCCGTTCGACGATGGACGTTTCGCCCGGTTGATGGATCAGGTGCTGGGGGCGGAGCCGCCGGCGTTCGCCCTGTTGCATCGGCCGGAGGCCGTGGGTGGCCGGGTCGAGCTGCTCGTCGGTGACGTCGGGTGCGTGCGTACGCTGGCCGACCTGCCGTTGCCCCGGTTGACGGGGCCAGGACAGCCCCGGCACGACCTGTTGGCCATGGTGCCGTACCGGCAGCTCACCGAGACCGGGTTCGAGTGCCACGACGACGGTGCCCCGCTGGTCGCGATGACCATCCGTGAGCAGGCGGTCGGTTCGGTGGCGGCCACGTCGAGGTTGCTGCCCGACGGCGTGATAGACCTCGGCACCCCGCAGTTCGACATCGAGGACGACGAGTACGCGGAGATCGTGCGCCGGGTGCTCGTGAACGAGATCGGACACGGCACGGGTGCCAATTTCGTCATCAAACGCACACTCACCGCGCCGTTGCGCAGCTCGCCCGTCCAGACCGCGCTCACGGTGTTCAACCGGCTGCTGGCCGACGAGCGTGGCACGTACTGGACGTTCGTCATCCACACCGGCTCCCGCACGTTCGTCGGCGCGACACCGGAGCGACACCTCAGTCTCTTCGACGGCACCGCGATGATGAACCCGATCAGCGGGACCCTGCGTTACCGGCCCGGTGGACCGGCGCTGTCCGAGGTGCTCGACTTCCTGGCCGACCGCAAGGAGACCGGGGAGCTGTACATGGTCCTGGACGAGGAGTTGAAGACGATGGCCCGGGTCACCGACCGGGGCGGGCGGGTGGTGGGTCCCTTCCTGAAGGAGATGGGCAACCTGGCGCACACCGAGTACCTGATCGAGGGGTCGACGTCACTCGACGTGCGGGACGCTCTCCGCGAGACGATGTTCGCGCCGACCGTGACGGGCAGTCCGGTAGCGAACGCCTGCCGGGTGATCAGGCGTTACGAACCCGACGGGCGGGGCTACTACAGCGGCGTGGCGGCACTGTTCAGCCGGGACGTCAACGGCGGTCGCTCACTGGATTCGGCGATCCTGCTGCGTACCGTCGAGATCGTGGACAGCCGACTACGGATCACGGTCGGTGCGACGCTGGTGCGTGACTCCGACCCGAGGCTGGAAGTTCTCGAAACGCACGCCAAGGCGCAGGGTGTGTTGCGTGGACTCGGCGTGGCCCCCGGGCCCGACCGTACGGCGTCCGCCAGGTCGAGCCTCGCGGGTCACCCCGCGGTACAGGCGGCGTTGGCGGCGCGCAACACCGACCTGGCGCGTTTCTGGTTCGATGACCGGGACGGGCGCACCAGGGTGCCGCAGGTCGCGCAGCTCGTGGGGCGGCGGGCGGTGATCGTGGACGCGGAGGACTCGTTCACCGCCATGCTGGCCCATCAGTTGCGCGAGTTCGGGCTACAGGTGACCCTGTGCGGGGCCACGGAGCCGTTCCCCCGGGAAGAGGCCGACCTGGTCGTCATGGGGCCGGGCCCGGGCGACCCGAACAACCGCGACGACGTACGGATCGACCGTCTGCACACCCGCATCCGGGACCTGCTGCACGCCGGTACGCCGTTCCTGGCGGTCTGTCTCAGCCATCAGGTCCTCGGTTCGCTTCTCGGGCTCGACCTGGTGCGACGCAGACGACCCAACCAGGGCGTCCAGCGGGACATCGAGTTCTTCGGCCGGCGGGTCCGGGTCGGGTTCTACAACACCTTCGCCGTCCGCAGCGCCGACGACCATCTGTGGCCGGCCGGGGTGGGGCCGGTGGCGGTGAGCCGGGACCCGCGGACCGGTGAGGTGCACGGGTTCGTCGGTCCACACTTCCGGTCGGTGCAGTTCCATCCTGAGTCGGTGCTCAGCACGGACGGCACCTCCATATTGGCTGAGATGGCCACGTCCGTGCTGTCCGGATCCGTGCACGAACTGGCCGCCGTCGACACGTCACGTGGATGACACCGATTTCATCGCCGAGGGGCAAAGTGTCCACAATTCTCGTCGCCGGTGGCGGCATCAGCGGGCTCGCCGTGGCCCTCGGGCTGTCCCGCCAGGGCCGGCACCAGATAGAGGTCTTCGAGCGCAACGCCCAGTTCGCCGAGCTCGGAGCCGGAATTCAACTGGCCCCGAACGCCTTCCACGCACTCGACCTGCTCGGTGTGTGCGATCAGGTGCGGTCGCGGGCGGTCTACATCGACGAACTGGTCCTCAGAGACGGCCGGTCCGGGGAACGACTGGTGACTCTGCCGGTGGGGGCCGACTACCGGCGACGATTCGGTAATCCGTACGCCGTGGTCCATCGGGGTGATCTGTACGCGCCGCTGCTGGCCGCGTGCCGCGCCGAGGAACGGATCCGGCTCAGAGCCGACAGCCCCGTGGTCGGGTACCGCACCTCCGACGAGTCGGTCGTCTGCGAGCTGGCCTCCGGTGAACAGGTGGTGGGCGACGTCCTGATCGGTGCGGACGGGATCCGCTCCCGGGTGCGGCACCAGCTCGTCGGTGACGGTGAGCCCCGGGTCACCGGGCACACCATCTTCCGCTCCGTGGTCCCGACCAGCTCCGTCCCCGCTGAACTGCGGTGGAACGCGGTGTCCCTCTGGGCGGGCGAAGGTTGGCACCTGGTCTCCTACCCGATAGCGGGTGGGCGGGAGCTGAACATCGCCGCAGTTCGTGACGACGGAGCCACCCGGGCGGTCAGTGGTGAACCCGTCGACCAGCACCTCGTACCGGCCGCCTTCCCGGAGGCGGGAGGGCAGGCACGCCGGCTGCTGCACCTCGGCAGACGGTGGCGCAGGTGGGTGCTGTGCGACCGGCCGCCGGTGGCGCGGTGGGTGCAGGGGCGGGTCGTCCTGATCGGCGACGCCGCCCACCCGATGCTGCAGTACGCCGCCCAGGGCGCCGCGCTGGCGTTGGAGGACTCCGTCGTCCTCGCCCGGTCGCTGAGGTGCGACCCCGACGAGATCCCGGGCCGCCTCCTGCACTTCAACGAGGTACGCCGGGAGCGCACCTCCCGCGCGCAGGAGGCGGCGCGGTGGTTGGGCGATGAGCTGTACCACCCTGCCGGCGTCCGGGCGCGGACACGGGACGCGATGCTGAAGTCGATGACCGCCGACGATCTCATGGAGGCGGTGTCCTGGGTGCACGGTTTCCGGCTGGGCGCGCAGGAGGCGTCACCCGCACCGCCGTGACCGGCACCCGGCGGTCACCGCCACAGTGTCAGCCAGAGATCGGCTTGGAACCCGGACACTCGCGGGTCGAAGGTGACGGTGCGAATCTCGACCAGGGCGAGAGCGTCGTCGTCCGTACGTGTGCAGAGCCAGAGGCCGGACCGTGGTTCGACGACTCTGATCTTCCTGTCGGACGGGGCGGCTTCGTCGCACTCCTGCGCCGTCGAGGGTTCGTGCGGCACGGTGGCCATGCCCAGATAGAAGATCATCCGCAACGTGCCCTCGTCGCAGTAGTCGTAGAAGGCGAGGTCCCGGGCGTCGCTTGAGGTGCCCACCCCGGTGGGTCCCGTAGCGAGTGTCACGGCTGGACGGTCCGCGTCGACCGTCGACCGGGTCGCCGTGTTCTTCGTCCTCCAGTCGGAGGCGCACCGGCCGGCGACAGCCGTGAGGCGGCGCTTCTCGTACACCAGGGAGTAGTGCCTGGGCAGCTGATGCCTGACGATGACAGCTGCGAGCAGCAGCAGGAGTAGTAGTAGCGCGCGGACGGTGGGGGACTTCAGAAAACGGCGGACGCCCGACTCGGACGCGATTTTCAGATAGGACTCGACGACGTCGTCCATCGTCCTCGACCTGGCCAGTTGGTCGGCGATGTGTGGCCCGTCCCAGATCTGCAGATCGATGCCGTATGCGGATCGTGCCCATTCCTGGAGTTGGTGCTGTTTGGCGATCTCCATTCCCTGGGCCAGGAAGAAGATCACCCGTTGCACCGGTCGTCCGGTGGTGCATGCTCCTTTGACGTCACTCTTGACCTTCCGCGAAAGGTCGTTCTTCTGGATCGTGCAGCAGAAGGCGAGGTCCCCGTCGGAGGAGGAGGTCTCGCTCCAGTAACTCTCGCCGTCGCGCCCCTGGTCCCCGCCGGCGCTGACCGGGCCGGTGGAGATCCGAACATTCGGGGCGATGAACTCGCGGGTCAGGTGAAAGCAGATCTGCTCAAAATCGTGATGCCCGTTCCTCTCCCCGAGCAGGGCCAGAGCGAAGCGGATCTGCGCGGCCCGATGGACCCGGTTGACGGTCGTCAAGGCAGCCGCCGGGGCCGGCGCGTCAGCAGTCGGATGAGGTGCCGCACCACAGTGGTCATCGCTCGATCTGCCCTGTCTTCTCGGGCGGCCGGAGAGGCGCCCTGCCGGATCGCCTCAACTCCTCCACCGCGCAAGGGGGTGCTACGCGTAGCCCGTGATCGTACCAACGCGGCTGCCAGCAACGGGGCCTTCGCCTCGCGTGGGAGCGGACGTGCCGGGACGGGGTGGTGGACCGGGCCGGAGCCCGGCGGCGCTGTCAGCCGACGGCTCAGCCGGCGGCCGGCTCCCGGGTGTCGGCCGGTACGACCATGGGCGCTCCGGTGACCGGGTCGGGGACCACCTGGTTCGGCATCCCGAACACCTCGGCGACGAGCCCGGCACCGACGGTCGACGCCGGGTGCCCCTCGGCCACGATCCGGCCGTCACGCATCGCGACCAGGTGGGTGGCGTACCGGGCGGCGTGGTTGAGGTCGTGCAGCACGGCCACCACGGTGCGTCCCCGGGTGACCAGGCGGTGCAGCACGTTGAGCACGTCGATCTGGTGTGCCACGTCCAGGTAGGTGGTGGGCTCGTCGAGCAGGACGAGGGGTGTCTCCTGGGCGAGCACCATGGCGATCCAGGCCCGTTGGCGTTGCCCGCCGGAGAGTTCGTCGACCCGCCGATCGGCCAGCTCGGTGGTGCCGGTGGAGTCGAGCGCCGACTCGACGGCCTCCTCATCGGCGTGGGAGAAGCGGCGCAGCACCCGCTGGTGGGCGTAGCGGCCCCGCCCGACCAGCTCGCGGACGGTGATCCCCTCGGGCGCGGTCATGGTCTGCGGCAGCAGCGCCAGCCGGCGGGCGCGTTCCTTCGCCGGCAGGGTGACCAGGTCCGATCCGTCGAGCGTGACCCGACCCTCGGCGGGGCGGAGCAGCCCGGACAGCGCCCGCAGGAGCGTCGACTTGCCGCACGCGTTGGGCCCGATGAGCACGGTGAACGAGCCGTCGGGCACGGCGAACGACAGGTCGGCGCTGACGGTCCGCTGGTCGTACCGGAGGGTGACGTTCTCGGCCCGCAGCCGCGCGGTCAGCTGGTCGACCATCGGGTCCTCCTGATCTCGTGGACGAGCAGCCAGAGCAGGTACGCGCCGCCGAGGGTGACCGTGACGACCCCCACCGGCACGGTCAGCGGGATCACGTGTTGGGCGATCAGGTCGGCGCCGAGCAGCAGCAACGCCCCGACCCCGGCGGTGGCGGCGAGTGGCAGGCCCGGTGCCCGGACGAGACGACGGGCGATCTGCGGGGCGGCCAGGGCGACGAAGGAGATCGGGCCGGCGACGGTGGTGACGGCGCTGACCAGGGCGACCGCGATGACCACGAGGACTGCGCGGTTGCGGTCGACCGCGACTCCGCTGGCGGCGGCGACGTCGTCGCCCAGTTCCAGTTGGGCCAGGGCCGCCGCCCACAGTGGGGTGACGGCCAGCAGCACCAGGATGATCGCGGCGGCCGGCCAGACCACGTCGGCGGTGGCCGTGTTGAGCGAACCGGCGCCCCAGGCGGCGGCGAACAGCGCCGTCTCCAGGTCGGCGCGCAGCAGCAGCCAGGTGTTGGTGGCGGCGAGCATCGAGGAGACGCCCACCCCGACGACGATGAACCGGAACCCGGAGAGCCCGTCCCGGTAGGCGAGCAGGTAGATCGCCAGCGCCGCCAGCAGGCCACCGGCGAGTGAGCCGAGCATCAGCAGGTGCCAGCCGCCGCCGAGCAGCAGCAGGGCGGTCAGCATGCCGGTGAACGAGCCGTTCGCCAGGCCGATGATGTCCGGGCTGGCCAGCGGGTTGCGGGTGATGGTCTGGAAGATCGCCCCGGCGACGCCGAGCGCCGCGCCGAAGGCGACGGCCGCGGCGATGCGGGGCAGCCGCCACTCCAGCACGACGGTGCGGGTCAGCCCGCCGATCCGGCCGCCGAGCACGCCGAGCACCTCGTCGAGGCGGAGCGGGAAGTCGCCCAGCCAGAGGCCGACCACCGCCAGCGCCGCGACGACGAGCGCGGCGGCGGCGCAGACGGCGGCTTCGCGTACGCCGACGGTCACGTGCCGGTGGTCGGTGCCGAGCAGCAGCCGGCGACCCCCGGCGGTGCGGCGGACCGGCCGGTTCACAGCGCGGTCGCCCGTCGGCGTCGGGCCAGCGCGATCAGCACCGGAGCACCGACGAACGCGGTGACGATGCCGACCGGCATCTCACTGGGCAGCACGGCGATCCGGCCGAGCACGTCGGCCAGCAGCACCAGCATCCCGCCGGCCAGCAGCGACCCGGCGAGGATGCGGCGCTGGTCGGTGCCGACGCCCCAACGCACCAGGTGCGGCACCACGAGCCCGACGAACGAGATGGGGCCGGCGATGGCGCTGGCCCCACCGGCGAGCAGGGTCACCGCACCGAGCACGAGCAGCCGGGTCCGGACCAGGCTGACGCCCTGGGCGGCGGCCAGGTCGGGGCCGAGCGCGAGCGCGTTGAGGCTGCGGGCCGCGACCAGCGCGGCGAGCAGCCCGGCCACGATCAGCGGGAGCACCGGCAGCAGCACTGCGGTGTCACGTTCGAGCAGGCTGCCGGCGTTCCAGCCGCGCATCCGGTCGAAGGTGTCGGGGTGGGTGAGGGTGATCCCGGTGGTCAGGCCGGCGAGCACGGCACCGGTCGCCACCCCGGTCACCAGCAGCCGGGTGGGGGTGGCCCGCAGGTCGGCGGCACCGCCGACGGCGTACACGGCGGTGGCGACCAGGAGCGCGCCGAGCAGGGCGAGCCACATGTAGCCGGCCGGCGAGGTGATCCCGAAGAAGGCGATGCCGGCGGCGACGAACGCGGCGGCACCGGCGTTGACGCCGAGGATTCCCGGTTCGGCGAGCGCGTTGCGGGTGAACGCCTGCATCAGCGCGCCCGCGACCCCGAGGCCGGCTCCGACGAGTAGCCCGGCGAGGGTGCGCGGGAGGCGCTGCCCCCAGACGACGTACTGCGCGGTGTCGCTGCCCGCGCCCCGCAGCGCCGCCCAGACGTCCGCCGGGGGCACCGGGTTCGCGCCCACGAAGACCGACAACACCACCGACCCGACGAGTACGACGACCGCCCCGACCAGCCACCGCCGGGTGGTACGCCGACGCGCGGCACGGCCGGTGGTCGGCCGTACCGCGCGGGCGGGTGTGGTGGCGGTCAACTCGACGCGGTGAGGATGCGTTCGAGGTCGTCGAGGACGGCCTGCCCACCGACCGTGCCGACCCCGGTGATCCAGAAGGACTGGTCGACGAGGTGCAGGCGGGGGAAGGTGGCGGCGTTGGCGGTGACCGAGGCGGGGATGGTGCTGCGGTCGTTGACGTCGACGGTGGTGACGAAGACGTGGTCGGCCTTGGCCTCCAGCACCCGTTCCGGGGAGACGTCGACCGAGATGGAGTTCTCCCAGTCGCGCTCGGGGGTCTTGAAGCCGACGCACTCCAGTGCGCTGCCCGCGAACGAGGTGGGGCCGTAGAGGGTGAGGACGCCGTCGCGGGGGCGGATGAGCTGCGCGCTCTTGCCGGCGGTACCGAACTTCCTGGCGATGTCCGCGCACCGCTGCCGGAAGTCGGTGAGCAGCTTGTCGGCGGAGTCCGCGCCGCCGAGCGTGGTGGCGGTGAACTTCACGTTGTCCTGCCACGGGTCGGCCTGGGACGCCATGAACACGGTCGGGGCGACGTCGGTGAGCTGCTGGTAGAGGGCGGAGTGCCGGGATTCGGTGCCGATGATCAGGTCGGGCTTGAGGGCCGCGATCTTCTGCACGTTGGGTTCCTGGACGGTGCCGACGGTGGTGATGCCGGCGGCCTTGTCGCCGAGGTACTTGGGCACGCCGGCGGCCTCGTTGAGTACGGCCGCGCCGACCGGGGTGAGCTGCAACGCGATGGCGGTGTCGAGCTGGACCGGTTCGAGGACGACGACCCGGGTCGGCTTGTTCGGCACGGCGGTCTTGCCACGCGCGTGCTCGACGGTCCTGGTGTCGCCGACGCTGCCCGCCGGCTCGGAGTCGTCGGAGCCGCAGGCGGCCACGGCGAGCACCGCCGCCGAGGCGACGGTGAGGGCGAGGAGGCGTCGGCAGAGTGTTCGAGGGGTCGGCGTACGCATGGTGCGAGGTTCCCGTCTGGCTACTTACAGTGATTGTCCACTAACATTTTTAGGTTAGCATTACCTAATCATCCACCTCGTCGCGGGCCGGGCGGTCATGCCAATATCCCTGTGTGTGGACCTGCTGTGGATCGACGCGCACCTCGGTGAAGAGCCTGCGCACCTGCGCAATCCTGCTACTCTCCGTAGCTGTCCAGGCGTAGAACTGCGCCCCCGACGATGCCGCCGCCGGCCCGTACTCGGCCAACCAGTCGCCCACCATGGCGGTCAGGACCGTCCCGCCCGGTGCCCCGCGACGCAACCGGACCTCGACCGCGTGGCCGGCGGTCACCTCGTCGAGGGTGGCGGCGTCCGCCGCGACGCCGGCCTCCAGCAGGACCGTCGCCCGCACCCCCGGGCCGAGACCGGACAGGATGCCGCGCACCGCCGGGTACGCCGTCTCGTCCGCGGCGATCAGCACCCGGGTCGCCGGCCCCGGCTCCCACTGCACGCCGTAACCGGGTTGGCCGGCCCCCACGTGCGGGCCCGACAGGAGCAGCCGGTCGCCCGGCCGGGCCGTCGCCGCCCAGCCGCTCGCCGGGCCGTGCGGCTGGTGCAGGTAGAAGTCCAGGTCCAGCTCGCCCGTCGCCGGCCGGGTCCGGTACGCGGTGTAGCTGCGCAGCCTCGGGCGCACCTCGCCGGGAACGGACCGCCACTCACGTCGCCACGTCTGCTCGGGCAGCCCCGCCCGCAGCGCGGTCGGATAGCCACCGTCGACCGGCAGCATGATCTTGATGCGCTGGTCGAGCTGGTACGGCGCCATCTCCCGCAACCGCTCGTCGCCGAGCGTCACCCGGACGAACCCGGGCGACAGTCGCCGGGTCGCCGTCACGGTCGTCGCGAACAGGACGTTGGGCGAGTTGCCGAATGCTGACATGCCGGCAGAGGCTAGCGTGCCCCGTCCGGGCAGCTCACCGCCCCGGACCCGGCGGGTGATCAGGGCCCACCCGGCTCGTGCCCGGGTCACCCCCGGCTGGGGCGTTCCCCGGATCCGGCCACCGGACCAGGAAGAATGCGCAGAACATTGACGGTGACCATGGCGATGATCCAATCTGACGCCGGTCCGGGTCAGGAAGTCCGGGCTTTCCATTGCGTCGGCGAAGGAGCTCGCATGCCACACATCACGTTAAATACCAACGAACCCGGAATCCGTGGCCTGTTCCGCTTCCGGCCGGAGACGGCGTTGCCACTGAACGGGCTGGTCGAGGCGCTGCTGTGTGCACCGGGCACGTTGACCCGGGGCGAAAGGGAACTCATCGCAGCCTATGTGTCCGGCCTCAACGAGTGCCGCTACTGCTACTCCGCCCACGCGGCGTACGCGGCGGCGCAACTCCCCGAGGGCATGCCCCTGGTCCAGCAGGTGCACGACGACGTCGACAGCGCCCCGGTGTCGGCCAAGATGCGCGCGCTGCTCGACGTGGCCGGCGCGGTGCAACGCGGTGGTCGGGAGGTCACCGGAGACCTGGTGGCCGCCGCCCGGGCCGAGGGCGCCACCGACGTGGAGATCCACGACACCGTGCTGATCGCCGCCGCGTTCTGCATGTTCAACCGCTACGTCGACGGGTTGGCCACCGTCCTGCCGGACGACCCGGACTTCTACACCGACCGCGCGCAGCGGATCGCCGCCCACGGCTACCTCGGGGTACTGCAACAGGAGGTCATCCACGAGTGACCGGCCCGGCGGGCACCGGCAGGTCGGCGGGCGTCGGCGCGGCACGCCGTCACCGGGCCTGCCGGAGCGCGTCGGCGAGCGCGGCGGCCGTCGTCGCGGCCACCCGGGGTTGGTCGACGAGCATCTCGTCGATCACGTCGGCCAGCCTCGCCGGAACAGCCCCGTCCCGCTGCCGGACGGGCACCGGCCGGGTCCGCAGGACCACCGCGACCGGGTCGGCCCCGGCGGGGAAATCCCGGGGCGTCGTCCCCGTCAGCATCCAGTACAGACAGGCGGTGACCGCCCACAGGTCCACCTCCGGGCGGGCGTACCGGTAGTCGATGAGTTGGGCGCGGGGCTGGAAGGCCAGGCTGCCGCCGATCGCACCGGTCCCGGTGTGCCCGGACAGGCCCGCCTTCTCGAACGCCTTCGCCAGCCCGAAGTCGGCGACCTTGGTGACGACCTCACCTCCGGCCCCGGTGGTGAGCAGCAGATTGTGCGGGGTGACGTCCCGGTGCACCAGGCCGTGGGCGGTCTGGGTCCGGCCGTCGGCCAGCACGACCGCAAGCTCCGCCCGGTGGGCGTAGGCCAGTGCGTCCAACGCGTCGAGCGTGATGGGCAGCGCCTCGTCGACCGGGAGCCGGCCACCACGCCGGGCCACGAACTCGGCGACACTGCCGCCCGGGCAGTATTCGCAGGTGAAGAAGAAGGCGGCATCGGCCGCGCCGCTGCTGTGCAGGGCGACGACGTTGCGGTGCCGCAGCCCCCGGACACACGCGATCTCGCGGCGGAAGGCGTCCCGCGCGGCGGGGTCCACCGCCCGGTCGGCGAGCAGCGTCTTCAGGGCCACGAGCCGGCCGGACGGCTCGTGGCGGGCCAGGTAGACGACGCTGTGGCCGCCCCGGCCGATCTCCCGCAGCACCCGGTGGTCGGTGAAGTCGTCGAGGCCGGGGGCCCCGACCGCCGCAGCCGTCACCAGCGCCGGCAGGGCCCGTCCCCGCTCCGGACCGGGGGGCCCGGTGTCCGGGGTGGTCGGTGTGGCCCCGGTGGGGGTGGCCCCGGTGTCCTCCGGTCCGGCGGCGGCTTCCCGAGTCCCGTCGTCGGGCAGGGTGACGCGTAACGTCGCGCGCCCGACCCGTACCTCGTCACCGGCCGACAGGTGCTGCCCGCCGTCGACCGGGCGGCCGTTGAGGTGGGTGCCGTGCCGACTGCCGAGGTCGCGTATCCGCACGTGGGGAGGGTCGACGTCGAGTTGGCAGTGCCGGCGGGAGACCAGCCGCTGCCCGTCGTCGACCCGGATCCCGCAGTCGGCGGCCCGCCCCACCACGACCGTCGTGCGACGGTGGAAGACGTACGTGTCGACGGTGGACCCGGCCTGCACGGTCACCGTGACGGGCGGGGGGACCGGCACCGCCCCGGCGGGTCGCCCGGCCCCGGGGTCGTCGGTGCCCACGCCCGGCCGCCCGGTCAGTCGACCAGCGCCACGTACAGCGGGCTGCCCAGCAGCACGGTCATGCCGGGCCGCCCGTCGAGTTCCGGGTACGGGCTGGGCCCGTGGAGCAGCCGCTTGGCGAGGAACTCGACGTTCTGCGTGGGCCCACGCAGGCGGGTGCCGGCCTGGTGCACCGAGGCCAGCGCCGCCACCTCGGCCGCGTCCGGCTCGTCCGCCGCGTCGTGCGCAGTGCCCGGCACCGGTGCGGCCTCGTCGTCGACGAGCCCGGCGAGCAGCGCCGGCATCGTGGACGATCCCATGGGCCCACGCCCGGTGGACTCGGCCGCCGGGGCCGCGCCGACGAGGTGGAACGGTGACCCGCCGAGGCCGACGATGGTGTCGTCGGTGCGGCCACCGAAGTAGACGAGCGACAGCTCACCAGTGGTCGGGACGATGCCCCACCGCATCGGCAGCAACCCCCGGAAGAACTGCCCCGGCTCGTCCACGGAACCGACGTCGGCGTGCTCGTCCAGGTAGCGGGTGACCCGCTCCAGGCGGGCCAACCGGTCGGTGCCCGGGTTCTCGACGCTGCGTTTCACCCCGACGACGGTGAGGTTCACGCTGAACTCGGCGGCCCGCCTGCGCTGGTGACCCGGGTCGATCTGGGACAGCAGCATGTCCACCTTGGCGTCGCTGACGTAGAGGTAGTAACGAAAACTCACGGTCACTCCCTGACGACGCGGCCCGACCCCCGAGGTTACCGTCCGCGACCAACCGATGGTTGTCCCGTGTGTCGGGGGGTGCCAGGCTCGAACCATGCGGTGGCGTCCCGGGGACCGGATTCTGGATCTCTACGAAGTGCTCGACGAGCCCCTCGCCGGTGGCATGGGTCTGGTCTACCGGGTCCGGCACCCGGGCTGGGACACCGACCTCGCCGTCAAGGTGCCGCGCCCCGAGCAACTGACCACCGAGGCGCAGCGTGCCCGCTTCGAAGCCGAGGCGGGCACCTGGGTCGGGCTGGGCCTGCACCCCCACGTGGTCAGCTGCGCGTACGTGCGCCGGGTCGACGGGCTGCCCTGCGTGTTCGCCGAGTGGGTCGCCGGTGGATCGTTGGACCAGGTGGTCCGGGCCGGGCGACTGCACGAGGAGCCGGACGGCGGGTTCCTCGCCCGGGCGCTCGACCTCGCGGTGCAGTCGGCGTGGGGCATCGACCACGCCCACCAGCAGGGCCTCATCCACCAGGACGTCAAACCCGCGAACATCATGGTCGGCCTCGACGGCGCCTGGACGGCGAAGGTCACCGACTTCGGGCTGGCCGGTGCCCGCGCCGCCGTGGACGGGGCCACCGGTGCCGCAGCGGACGTCAGCCTGGGTGCGAGTTTCGGCGGCATGACCCCCGCCTACTGCTCACCCGAGCAGGCCGAGGCGGCGGCCGGTGCGCGGGTGACCCTCACCCGGGCCACCGACGTCTGGTCGTGGGCGCTGTGCGTGTGGGAGACGTTCGCCGGTCACCGTCCCTGCCGTTACGGTCAGGCGGCACGGGAGACCTTCGCCGAATACCTGGCGGCGGGGGAGACCTGGCCTGCGGCGCAGCCGATGCCGCCGGGGATCGTCGACCTGCTCCGGCGGTGCTTCGACGTCGACCCGTCGACCCGCCCCCGCCGCCTCGCCGACCTGGCCACCGAGGTCGCCGGGGTGTACGCGGACGCGCTGGGCGTCCGCTATCCACGGGTGCGGCCGTCGGCGGCGGGCCTGCTCGCCGGCAGCCTGTCCAACCAGGCGCTCTCGCTACTCGACCTCGACCGGCCGGCGGAGTCGGAACAGCTGTGGCGCTCCGCCGTCGACACCGACCCGCACCATCCTGGTGCGGTCTACAACTGGGCGCTGTACCGGTGGCGGCAGGGCCGGATCACCGACGAACAGGTGCTGGCGGAGCTGCTGGCGGCACGGGAGATCGCCGGGGAGAACTGGCGGGCCGACCATCTGCTGGGGTTCGTACACGCCGAACGGGGTGACGATGCGGCGGCCCGGCCGCTGCTGGCCGCCGCGCCCGCCGGCCCCGAGATCACCGAGGTGACCGCCGCCCTGGCCCGGCGCGGGACGCAGCCCGGGTCGCCGCGGTTGTCCGGCCACCGGGGCCGGGTGACCGCCGTCGCCGTCGACGGGAACGGTCGGGTGGCGGTCACCGGCGGCAGGGACGGCAGCCTCCGGACGTGGTCGCTGACCGGGCAGCCGGTGGGCACCGAACTCGGTGCGGACTCAACCGGTGCCGAGGTCACGGCCCTGACGGTCGACCGGGACGGCCGGGCCGCGCTCGTCGCCCGCAAGGGGGGCCCGGTCGAGTGCTGGGACCTGGCGCGGGACAGGTGCGTCCGGGTGCCGTCCGACCAGCGGGCGGCGGTGACCGCACTGGCGCTCACCGCCTCGGGCACGGCCGCCATCGGGTACGACAACGGTCGGATCGAGGTACGGGACACGGCTGACGGGCGGCTGCGGCGCACCCTGGAGCACCCGCCGAGCACCCACCAGAACCTGGACGCGGCGGGCCGGATCCTGCCGGAGATCCAGGAGAGCCCCGCGGCGGTCACCGTGCTGGGCCTGAGCGAGGACGGCGCGGTCGCGGTGTCGGGGGCGCCCCCGGACGGCAGTGTGGTGGTCTGGGAGGTCGACACCGGACGGTGGCTGCACCGCCTGGTCAAGTCCGCCGACATGCGGATGACCGGGGTAAACCAGGTTGCGTTGGGCGGGTCCGGCAGATACGCCCTGCTGATCGGGCACCAGACACGGGTGGCGCACCTGTGGGAGACCCGACCTAACCGGGTTCGGGGTCCGGTGCCGAGCACCCTGAACCGGCACTCGACGATCGTGCTCAGCGGCGACGGCGAACGGGCGGCCTCCATCGGGTTCGGCAGTGCCAACCAACCGGCACGGATCTGGGAGACGGATTCCGGTCGGTGCCTGCGTACCGTCGCCACGCGTACCGACGGGCTGCCACCGGAGCTGGTCGGTCTGCTCTCGCTCACCTGTGTGGCGATCAGCGGCGACGGCACGCTGGTCGTGGTCGGGGACGAGTACGGGGGGCTGCACGTCCACCGGTTGCCCCGCCCCGACCTGCGGGCGCCGTGGAGCTACGAGCGGCCCCTGGCGGCGCGGGCGGTGCTGGCGGCCGAGGAGCAGGTCCGGCAACGGATCGCCCGGGCGGAGGCGCTCGTCCGGGAGGGCCGGACGGCCGACGCCGCCGGGCAGCTACGGGCCGCCCGCGACCTGGTCGGGTTCGAGCGTCACCCGGAGCTGCGGGACCGGTGGGAGCGGTTGGGGCGGACGGCGGGCGGGCGGGCCGCACCCCTGGGCATCTGGCAGCGCTACGAACTGCGCGGCGGCAACTTCACCTTCGTGGCCGGGCTGGAGCCGGCGCTCAGTGTCGACGGGGAGCTGGCGGTGACGGGTGGCGCCGACGGCCTGATCCGGGTGTGGGAGCTGCCGACCGGCCAGCAACGGCACACCTTCGCGGAGCGGGTGGGCAAGACGCACACCCTCGTGCTCTCCGCCGATGCCCGGCTCGCGGTCAGCGCGGACTGGGCCGGGACCGCCCACCTGTGGGACCTGACGGCCGGCCGGCGGCAGGCGGAGCTGCACGGCGACCACGGGGTGGTGCGGGCGGTCGCCCTGGACGGTGCGGGGCGGTACGCGATCGTCGGTGACGCCGAGGGGAACCTGTGCCTGTGGAGCCTGTACCGGTTCCACCTGAGCCGCACGATGGTGGCGCACCAGGGGCCGGTGGGGGCGGTCCGACTCAGCGACGACGGTCGGTACGCCGCGTCGGCCGGCGCGGAGGACCGGACGTGCCGGCTGTGGCGTACGGGCACCGGCAGCCCGGTGCTCACGGTCCCCGTCGGGTTCGGACGGACGACGCTGCGGTTCACCCCGGACGGCCGGCAGCTCCTGGTCAACTCGGCGAGGGAACTGACCGCGTGGGACGTGCACACCGGCCGCCAACGGTACGTCCTGCCGAGCCGGGGCGACGCCGTGGCGGTGAGCCGGGACGGACGGGTCGGGCTCGTCCCCGCGTACGACGGGTCGTACGGGCGGGTGGTGTCGGTGTGGGAGCCGGCGACCGGGCGGGTGCTGTGCGAACTCGCCTCCGAGGCGGACGTGTTCGACGTCAGCCCGGACGGGCGGCACGCGGTGACCGCCGACGCGGACCGTACGCTGCGCATCTGGGACGTGCGGACGGGGCGGCGCGTGCACACGTGCGACGGTCATCCGGAGCCGGTGACGTCCGTGGCGTTCACGGCGGACGGCCGGAGCCTGGTGTCGATGGACGACCGACCGGCGATCCGGCGGTGGGAGCTGGACTGGGACTACGACTTCACGGGCTGACCCGCAACCGGGCCGAGCCGAGCCGGGTGCTGAGCCCACCTCCCGCCACGGGCTCCATCAGCTGGTCGTCGTACGCCGCCGCGCGCAGCGCTTCGTCGTGGGCGGCCCGCTGCTTGCGGGAGAACCGGCTGCGGTCGACCGCGAGGTCCGCCACGACCGGCGGGACGAGATCCCGGAACTCCTGCGGCAGGCCGGCGGTGTTGCGTTCGTAGTGGGGATCGTCGGGGTAGCTCAGCGTCAGGGTGATCGGTGGCTCGCCGCGTAGCCGACCGCCCAGGGCGCGCAGGGAACCGGCGAGGAACTCCAGGGCGATCTTGATGTCCACCGACAACCCGACGTTGTTGGAGTCCGGCTGGTATACGGGTGGGACGTCCTCGGGCACCACGAACCGTACGGTGACCCGCTTGGCGGGCAACTCCAGCAGCAGGCGGGGCCAGGGTCCGCCGCCCTCGATGGTGACGTCGACCCGCTGGGGATCGACGGACAGGCGCAGGCTGAGCCAGTCGATCATCGCCAGGGCCTCGGGCGGCAGGTCGTCCTGACGGTACGGGCCCCGGCTGCGGGTCCGCAGCGCGCTCGCGTGCATGGTGGTCAGCACGCGTGCCCCGGTGCTGTCGACCTCCAGGGCGAGCGGGTGGACCGCCAGGTCCCGCATGACGCGCACGACCGCGCCGATCAGCACTGATGGTGCCGCAGCGGTGGCCATCGCCTGCCCTTCCGTTGGGTGTGTGACAGGTTTCGCACCGTGACGGACAGTGTCGCACATGAATGTGTTCGGCGCTGTCGCCCGGACGCCGACCGGGGTACGCGGTGAGCCGCCCGCCCGCCCGCCGGGCGCCGCGGCGGATCGTCGACCCGAGCGGGATCAACGCGGGTCGACGGGTGCGCCCGGTCCTTTCTGGATGGTGTGGCCTGGCTATTGTCAGCAGTGATCCATCGAGGGATCTCTTTTGCACGGGGAGAGCAGATGATGTCTTGGCGCCTTCGCGCGCTTTCCGCCACCGTGGCAGCTGCCGCGGTGGCCCTGTCGATCACCACTGCGGGCGGGGCGGCAACGGCCGCCGGGCCCGTCCTGGAGATCACGTCGATCGCCTTCGACCGGCCGCAGGTCGACGTCACCCAGGACTACGCCGTGGTCGACCTGACGTGGACGATCACCGACCGGGCGGCCAGGGCCCAGCGCGTCAACGGCGCGGTCGAGCTGCGCCAGTTCGCCGGAGACGAGCAGGTCGGCCAACCCCACACGGTCTCCTACGACCTGCTCGGGGGTCGTACGCAGGTCGGGGGCACCGGAACGGCCCAGCAGTCCACCTACGTCTACGAGTTCGTGGTGCCGCGTTACTCCGTCGCGGCCGAGACGGTCTGGCGGGTGACCAAGGTGACCATCGCCGACGACGTCGCCCATGCCCGTACGGTGCGCGACCCGGGCCCGGCGGCGTTGGCGGTGACCCAGCTCGTCGACTCCCAGGGTCCGGTGGCGGAGCAACTCTCCTTCGACTTCGGTCAGCCGAGCGGCTTCTACGATGACGGTTCCGGGGTGACGTTGCGCTACCGGGTGCAGGTCGTGGACGAGTCCGCCTTCAGGAAGGGCAAGCTCACGCTCGCCGGCCCGGGAGGTGCCCGGCTGACCTCCACGTTCCAGCTCGTCCAGAGCGGTTCGCAGTGGTCGTGCAACGGCGAGACGGTCTATGAGCCGACCTGGGCGTTCTGCCCCGTCTCGATCGTCGTGCCGGCCGGTTCACCGTCCGGCACGTGGCGGGTGGCCCGGCTCGACCTGACCGACAGTTGGGGCAACACCCGGACGGACACCTCGCCGCAGGGGCCCGAGCCGATCCAGGTCAGCCGCAACGACGTGGTCAGCGCGTCGGGCTTCGCGCTCGTCCCGGCGCAGGTGAACAACTGGCGGGGGCAGGCGACGACGTCGCTCAGCTTCACGCCGCACGGTGCGGTTGGTGGCCTGACCGCCGTCGACGTGGACCTGTCCTGGTGCTCCCAGCTGTCACACACCCCGACCGTGGGTGAGAACGGCGTGGTCTCGGTGGAGATCCGGGTGCCGGCGGGCTGGGCCAGCTCCTGCCGGATCGACGGGATCAAGCTGACCGACGGCGCGGGTAACGTCGCGTTCTACGGCACCACCTACGCTGCTCCCGAACTCGACCTCACCGTCACCCGGGTGCCGGACGAGAAGGCGCCGGTGGTGCTCTCGGCGAAGCTGCCCAAGGCGACCTGGACGTCCCAGGAGACCGCGGACGCCTGGGGCCTCGGCTTCGACGTCACGATCGAGGTCGACGAGTTCGCTCCGATCTCGTCGACCAGCGCGACGATCTACGACAGCACCGGAGCTTCGCGGGGCGGCATGTACGGGGGGCAGCACGACGACGGCACCGGTCTTCTCCACCTGGCGGTGTCGACCGGCCGGTTGGAACCGGGCCGGTACACGATCGGGTTCACGCTGGACGACCAGGCCGGAAACTCGAGTTCGTGGGGCTATCCGAACAATGCCGGCACCCCGCTTCCCGGCGGTCCGTTGACCCTGACCGTGGTCGCTGACTGACGGTCGGACGGACCGCCCCGGCCCGGGTCCTGCCGGAAACCGGAGGGCGACCCTGTCGCCGTGCCCCGATGTCGGGCCGACGCCACCTGGCGTCGGCCCGACGTCTTTTCGGGCACCCCGACGGGTTCGACCCCGGCCGATGACCCCCCGTCGGACGGCAACTACGCGTGACGTATCCTGTACGCGACTCTGGGTAATTGTTCAGGGTGATTTGCCAGTCTCGATCCTGTTATGTCATTGCAAGTTGTGATCAATCTTGACCTTCTTGATAAACGCTTCCTAAGGTCTCTTTTGGTCGCCGGCATGATCAGGAGAGAGAATCGATGGACGAGGTGTCCCTTTCCGATCGTCTGAGCGACCAGCTGAGGCGTTTGTGCGAGGCCAGCGGAATCAATGCGGCAGAACCGCTGGAACTGCTGGAAAGCCTGCTCGGGCCCGCCGGCCCGCAGCCGTTGTCGGCCCCGCCGCGTTGGCCGTCCAACATCGCCGACGATCACACTCCGGTGGAGTTCTCCATCGCCTTCAGCGGCACCGAACCGCCCACGGTGCGGATTCTCGGCGAGACGCTGGGAACGCCACCCGGCCGGTTGACCAACATGTTCGCCACCCGGCGGTTCCTCGACCGGCAGGCGCACCGCGCCGGACTCTCCACCACCCGGCTGGATTCGGTACGCGACCTGTTCGCCACGTACGACCCGCAGGGTGTCTTCGCCCTCTGGTGCTCACTGGTCTTCCGCAACGGACGACGCCCCGAGTTCAAGGTCTACCTCAATCCGGAACTCCGCGGGGTCGACCGGGCACCGGGCCTGGTCTCCGAGGCCCTGCACCGACTCGGCCTGGGCCGGTCCTACCGGGCGATGCTCGACCACGGCATTCGGCCGGGCGAACTGGGTCACCGGGACCGGCTGACGTTCTTCGCCCTCGACCTGCACGACGGTGCCCAGGCCCGGGTCAAGCTCTACCTGACCCACCACGACGCCGAGGTGTCCGACGTCGTCCGGGCGGCCGGCGTGGTCCACGACGTGGACGCGACCAACCTCGCCGAGTTCGCCGCACTGGCCGGGGGCGGCCGGACCCGGTTCGCCGGTCTCCCGCTGGTCGGCAGCTACACCCTGGTCGAGGGGGTCGACCGGCCCGTCGGCTACAGCCTCTACGTGCCGATCCGGGGCTACGTCCGGGACGACGAGGAGGCGTACGACCGGGTGGTGGCGGTGCTGGACCGCTACGGGTTCGACCGCACGGTGCTGGACCGGGCGCTCGCCGCGGTGGCCCGCCGGCCGCTACGCGACGGGGTCGGGCTGATCCCGCACCTGTCGTTGCGGTTGGGCGCCCCCCGCCCGGGGGTGACCGTCTACCTGTCCGCCGAGGCGTACCAGGTGAGTCCCCCGGTACGCCGACCGTCGACCGTGGACCTCGTGGCACTGGCGACCCCCACCGGCCGGGCCGGCGCTCGACACCCCTGATCCCCCAAGGAGCGAACCGTGGTCGTGGACCTGCACCAGATGTTGCCCCCGTACCGGATCAAGGTGGTCGAGCCGATCCCCTTCCTCAGCCCGCAGGAGCGGCGGGCGGCCCTCGCGGAGGCGGGATACAACCCGTTCAACCTGCGCGCCGACCAGATCACCGTCGACCTGCTGTCCGACTCCGGCACCGGGGCCACCTCGGCGGCGCAGGAGGCCGCCGCCGCGCTCGGCGACGAGTCGTACGCCGGGGCACGCTCCTGGTTCCGGTTCCGCGACGAGGTCCACGACCTCACCGGCTATCCGCACATCCTCCCCGTGCACCAGGGCCGGGCCGGCGAACGCGTGCTCTTCAGCGGCCTGCTCAAGCCCGGCCAGCTCTGCCTCAGCAACACCCACTTCGACACCACCCACGCCAACGTCGAGCTGGCCGGCGCGGAGCCACGGGACCTCCCCTGCCCGGCCGCGTTCGACCTCGACAGCCCGGCACCGTTCAAGGGCGACATCGACCTCGACGCGTTGGAACGTACCCTCACCGGGCCGGAACGCGACCGGGTCGGCCTGGTCCTGATGACCATCACCAACAACGGTCTCGGCGCGCAACCGGTGTCGATGGCCAACCTCACCGCCGTGCGGGACCTGTGCCGCCGCCACCGGGTGCCGTTCTTCCTGGACGCGGCCCGGTTCGCCGAGAACGCCTGGCTGGTCGGGCAGCGCGAGCCGGGCTACCAGGACTGGACGCCACGACAGATCGCCACCCACGCCTTCGGGCTCGCCGACGGCTGCGTGGTGAGCCTCAAGAAGGACGGCCTGTCGGCCATCGGCGGGCTCATCGGGCTACGCGACGACGACCTGCACGCCCGGTGCGAGGCCAACCTGATCGCCACCGAGGGCTTCTCCACCTACGGCGGGCTGGCCGGCCACGACCTCGAACGGCTCGCCCAGGGGCTACGCGAGGTGGTCGACCCCGGCTACCTGCGGGCCCGGGCCGCCTCCACCGCCCGAATGGCCCAGCTGATCAACGAAGCCGGGGTGGACACCGTCCAACCGGCGGGCATCCACGCCCTCTACCTCAACGCCGGCCGGCTGCTGCCGCACCTGTCGCCGCACGAGTTCCCCGGCCACGCCCTCGGCTGCCAGCTCTACCTCGACGGGGGCATCCGCTGCGCCGAACTGGGCTCGCTCTACCTCGGCGGGATGGACGACCGGCACCGGCTGGTCACCCCGGCCCCCTTCGAGCTGGTGCGCCTGGCCATCCCACGCCGGGTCTACACCGACACCCACCTCGAGTACGTGGCCGCCGTACTCGCCGACATCGCCAAGGAACCCGGGCGGGTCCCCGGCTACCGGGTGGTCTCGTCACCACCCCTGCTGCGTCACTTCAAGGTGCGGTTGACGCCGCTGACGGCGGCGGGCAGCGCCGACTGACCCCACCCGCGACGCTGCGGCTCCGGCCCGGGCCCCACGGCCCGGGCCGGCGTGCACCACCGCCCTGGCCGGCGGCACCACAGTCGTGGGTCGCCGCCCGGGTGGGTCGGAGGCCGCCGCCCGCCGCTCAGGCCGTGGCGGGCAACCGGGCCAGGGCGTGCCGCACCAACTCGATCAACGCCTGCTTGCTGGAGGCCCGGTCCCGCGCGTCACACCACAGCAGCGGCACGGTCTCGTCCAACTCCAGCGCGGCGCGGATCTCCTCCTCGGTGTAGGGACACTCACCGTAGAAGCGGTTGACGGCGGCGACGAAGGGGATACCCCGGCGCTCGAAGTAGTCGACCGCCGGGAAGCTGGTGCCGAGCCGGCGGGTGTCGACCAGCACGATCGCCCCCACCGCACCCTGCGCCAGCTCGTCCCAGATGAACCAGAACCGGTCCTGCCCCGGGGTGCCGAACAGGTAGAGCACCACGTCGTTGCTGATGGTGATCCGACCGAAGTCCAACGCGACAGTGGTGCTGGTCTTGCCCTCGACACCGGTGATGTCGTCGACACCGATGCTGGCCTGGGTGAGGACCTCCTCGGTGACCAGTGGCGGAATCTCGCTGACCGATCCGACCAGGGTCGTCTTGCCGGTGCCGAAGCCACCCGCCACGACGACCTTCACCGATTTCCGATCCACGTGTATCAGTCCCTCTTGTCTAGATCCGCTGGAGGCCGGCGAGTACCGTCTCCAGCAGCCACCGGTCGGCGATCTTTTCCTGTGCCGGCGAGCCGATGTCCAGAAAGCCCTGCTCGTGGAGCACGTCGACCATCACCTTGGTGATGGTGAGCGGACGGTGCAGGTAGGCGCCGATCTCGGCAATGGAGATCCAACCGGTGCACTGCTGGAGGATCTCCCGGTATTCCTGCTCCAGCCGGGTCTGGTCGGCCGGCAGGGCGATCACCTGGGTGGCCAGGTCGAGGCTGGTGTTACGGGGACTCGTCCGCCCGTTGACGAGGATGTAGAGCGGCACGAGCCGGCCGGCCTCCGCCTCGTCGTCGCCGTCCCACACGTCGTGGGTCACGATTTCAGTCCGGGTCGGTCGGCGAGCATCACGCCGTCGAGGCGGGCCTCGGAGCCGAGGTAGTCGCCGATCCGGGTCACCAGGCGACTCATCTCGTACGCGACGGTGCCCATGTCGACGGACTGCTCACAGAGCACCGCCAACCGGGCGTTCTGGCCGGCGGCGGCGACGAACAGCGTCCGTCCCTCGTACTCGATGATGACCTGCTGGACCGGGCCGCTGTCGAACCGTCGGCCCATCCCCGCCGCGATGCTGTGCAGGGACGACGCGCCGGCCGCCAGCAGTTCCCCGGCGTCCTGCGGGAGCGACGTGGACTTCTGCACGATCAGCCCGTCGGTGGACAGGACAACCGCGTAGACAACGTCAGGGACCTCTACCAGATCGTCCAGGATCCAGGTCAGATCGTTCTGCGGTGCCGAGTGGGTCATACTTTCCTGCCTTGGTCGTCTCTGCTGGCTGGATCTCCGTTTTTCGCCGCCCGACCAGCGGCCCAGGCCCGCTGGTATCTGGTGAACCGGTCCCTGGCCTCCTCGGGTGACCGCACGGCAGCCGGGGCCGCCTCGGACGCCGGTGCGGGCAGGCCCTCCTCGCGCAGCTCGGGAGCGAGATGCTGCTGCGGCCGTCGGTGCGGCAGGGGCGGCCGGTCGGCGACCTGGGGGCCGGACGCACCACTGCGGACCACACCACGCTGCGCCGGAACGTCGGTCATGATGCCCCCGATGCGGTCAGGCTGCCGGCCCCCGGCAGGATCGGCCGGTGCCTGCACCGACCCACCCGCCGCCGTGGCCACCATGGCGGCGGGCCGGGCCCCGGCGGCGGGGTGCAGCTCACGCCGGCCACCGCCGACCGGCAGCACCGCACCGACGCCGGGACGCGACATCGCCGTGGCGACCGTGCCGAGCGGCAGGACGCCCGGGTCGGTGCGGTCCAGGTCGGCGGGGAACGGGTCGGTGGCGATCACCCGGTCGGGCAGCAGCACGATCGCCAGCAGACCCCCGTACGCCGAAGCGCGCAGGCTCACCTGGACGCCGTCCCGCTTGGCCAGTTCCGCCACCACGTGCAGACCGACCTGCGCGCCGTCCTTGAGCGCCGTCACGTCCGGGGTCGGCGCGGTGGCCAACAGCTCGTTCGCCCGTTCCAGCGCGTCCGCCCGCATACCCACACCGGCGTCCTCGATCTCCACCGCGATGCCGCGCTTGACCTCGATGCAGGTGACCCAGACCGTGGTCTCCGGCGGGGAGAACGCCAACGCGTTGTCCAGCAACTCGGCCACCAGGTGGACGGTGCCGGCGACCGCCGGCCCCACCACCGCCACGTCGGGTGCGCTGCGCAACGTGATGCGCTGGTACTGCTGGGCCTCCGCGAAGGCCGCCAACAGCACCCGCCGGACCGGCACCGGGTTCTGGAAGCGGCGACCGATCTGGCCGCCGGCCAGGATGACGAGGTTCTCCAGGAAACGGCGGGTCTGGGTGAGCTGGTGGTTGATGTCGAACAGCTCCGCCAGCAGCTTCTCGTCACCGATCCGGTTCTGCAGATCCTCGATGACCTTCAGACCGCGTTGCAGCGGGCGTTGCGGACGGCGCGCGACACCCATCAGCATCGCGATGCCGGCCGCCCGGGTCTTCGCCTCGTCGACGGCAGCGCCCGCCGCCGCCTGCAACGAGCGGTTGATCACCTCGGCGACCCGACCGATCTCGTCACTGCCGTAATCCTGCAGGGGCAACTCGGCCGCCAGGTCGACCTTCTCCCGCCGGCGTAGCCGCTCCATCATGGCCGGTAGCTGCTTGTCGACCACCGACTCGGCGTCCCGGCCCAGCTGGGCCAGGCGGACCGACAGCGCCCGGTCCACCAGGATCTGCGACTGGCGGACCGCCCAGATGATCGCGGCGATGACGACGAGCAACGCGATCAGACTGCCCAGGGAAGCGGTCAGGAGCTGGGTGTTGCCGGTACGCAGCGTCCGGGCCGACACGGTGTCGGCCTGCACCACGGTCAGATTGATCAGATCGTCGGAGACCTGTCGGGTGAGGGTTTCCCACTGGGCCCGGTTGAACGACAGCGCGCGGGGCGCCCCGGAACGCCAGGGCCCATTGCTGACCAGCGCCTTTTCCGCCGCGACGAGTTGCTTCCAGGAGTCGCTCGCGGTGATCTCGGCATAGCGTCGGCGGGCCTGCGGTTCCAGGTGTGGCGCCACGTTGGTGAGGCCGGCGTGATAGGCCCCCACCAGGTTGGTGAAGTCGAGATGGTCCTCCGGGCTGAGGGTGCGCGCACCGAAAGCACCGTCAATGGTGGAACCGGCCCGCGACATCAGGTCACTGGCCCGGAACGCCTCGGTCGCGGCGATGCCACCCTGGGCGGCGATGACGTCCGGGACGATTCTCGCCTGCGTGTCGAAGAGGCCGGTCGCGGCGTCGAGCAGCCGGTTGTAGAAATCGTAGACACCCGTCCCGTTGGCGGACCGGGAATCGATGGTGCTCCGTACGCTGGCCATTTCGTCCAACAGACCGGCCAGCGTCTCCCACCGCGTCACGATCGAGTCCGGGGCGCTGGCCAGCGCCGAGTCGGCGGCGGGGCGCAGGGCCGCCAGCAGCTGGTCGGTCTGCTGCCGCTGCTCGATGAGCCTGCTCAGGTCCCGCGACGGCTGGGTCAGGTAGCTGACGCTCAGCCGCCGTTCCTGCTGGATCGACGACAACGCGGACACCGCCGGGATCGACACCTGCCGGACGCTGTTGGCGACCTGACGGTTGTAGAAGCCCTGGAAGATGAGATAGCCGGAGGCGACGAGCCAGACGACCAGGGCGACGACGCTGGGAATGAGCACCAGCCTGATCACGCGTCGTTTGATTGACTGCGGTCGACCGGCACGCCGACCCGATGTCGTCGGGGGGGCCTGATCGTCTGAGGCGCGGCGCGGGTCTTCGCGGTCGGCCTGTTTGTGCGCCAAGTCGTCGTATCCAATCCTGGTCAAGCCATAGACACCAGCGGTCCTGCGCCACTGGTCGACGCCGATGTGTGCCAACCCTACCGTCTATCCGGTCAGGCACCGGGCCACAATCCGGCGACTGTGGATGGTCGCGCCATTCGTACTGGTCAGACATTCGGTATGAGCCGTGGTCGATCACGCCCACCCGAATGACGTGACGTGTGTCACGGCAGCGGGGCGGAAGCCCGCCGGGAACGCCCGGCCGGAGCACCCCGCCGAATTTCTCCGGACACCGCGAAACCGGCGGACGGTCACCGGCGTCCAGTGTGTGCCGCGGTGCGATCACCGCTGGCGGGAAGCTCAGGTGGACGACCCCCGCGAACGACCGCGGGGCCGGGTGGAGGAGCACGGCATGGCGAAGGTGAAGTGGATTACCGGGATGGCGCTGCTGGTGTGCTCCGGGGCGCTGATGGCCTGCGGGGACACCACCGCCACGCCCACCGGGGCCGCGTCGGGCAGCGCCACGCCGTCGAGCACCGGCACGCCGTCCGCTGCCGCGACGCCCAGCGGCACGGCGCTGCCCGCCGACCCGGCGACGTCCCCGCCGACCCCGGCGCCGTCCAAGCCCACCGGGAAGCCGGCGGCCACGGCCGGCCCGGCCCCGGTGCTGTCGGGCAAGCGGGAGGTCACCATCGTCCGCGTGCAGTCGACCGAGTCCGGGGTGTCCCTGGACGGCGGCGCGCTGGTCGAGGTCGACGACGACAGCGGACGCCAGTTGTTCGTGCCGACGCCGGCCGGTGCCGGCAAATACCTGATCAAGTCGTACGGCAAGCGCGACAACCACCCCGCCAGCGACGACCCGGCCTGCTGGCAGGTGGTCAACCCGGCCAACGGCGGGTCGCTCACCGTCGAGGGGGCGGCCTGCAACCCCCGTAAGTCGGCCCAGCTGTTCACCATCGCGAGCGCGGGCAAGGGCGCGTACGCGATCAGCAACAACTCGGCGTTCCTCCAGTTCTCGCCGAGCCGTGGGCTGATCCTGGAGGAGTTGGGCGACGCGCCGCTGCGGAGCACGTTCCGGCTGGTCGACAACGGCCCGGCCCGTACCCCGGCCGGCGGCTGACCCGCGATCGGGAGACGGTGCCGGCGGGGCCGTCCGGCACGGCGAGGGGCGGCGTCCGGTCGACCGGACGCCGCCCCTCGCCGGCGGCCACGGCCGGCTCGGTCTGGCCACGGGGTCGGCCCGGCCTCGGGGTTGGCGATGCGGTGCGGGGTTGGAGTCGCGGTGCGGGGTTGGCGATGCGGTGCGGGGTTGGAGTCGGGTGCAGCGGGTACCGCAGCCGGTATGCGGATCGTGATCGTGGGGGCCAGTGGCAACGTGGGCACGGCGGTGCTGCGCCGGCTGGGCCGGGAACCGGGGCTGGACCTTGTCGGCGTCGCCCGCCGGCTGCCCGGCCCGGACGTCGGGGCACCCTACGCCGGGATGCGCTGGCACTCCTGCGACGTCGGGGCGCCGGGCGCGGTCGACCAGCTCACCGCGATCTTCACGCAGGCCGATGCCGTCGTGCACCTGGCCTGGCAGATCCAACCCAGCCACGACCAACGCACCCTGCACCGGACCAACGTCGGCGGCAGCCGCGCGGTGACCGAGGCCGTCGTCCGGGCCGGGGTGCCCGCCCTGGTGTACGCCTCGTCGGTCGGCACCTACGCGCCCGGCCCGAAGGACCACCCGATCAGCGAGCGGTGGCCGGCTACCGGGGTGCCCGGCTCCTCGTACAGCCGGGACAAGGCCGAGGTCGAGGCGATGCTGGACACCGTCGAGGCCGCACACCCGCAGCTGAGGGTGGTCCGGCTGCGCCCCGGGCTGATCTTCCAACGGGACGCGGGCACCGAGATCACCAGGTACTTCCTCGGGCCGCTGGCCCCGGTGCGGCTGCTGCGGTACGGGCGGATTCCGCTGGTACCGGCCAACCGTCGGCTGCGGATGCAGGCGGTGCACGCCGACGACGTGGCCGACGCGTACGCCCGGGCGGTCCTCGGTGAGGCCCGCGGCGCGTTCAACGTCGCCGCGGACCCGGTGCTGACCCCGGAGCTGGTGGCCCGGCACTTCCAGGGCTGGACGGTGCCGGTGGCCGCCCCGGTGCTGCGTACCGCCGCCGCGCTGACCTGGCGGCTGCGGCTGCAACCGGTGGATGCCGGCTGGGTCGAACTGGGGCTCAACGCACCGCTGATGTCCAGCGCCCGGGCCGAGACCGAACTCGGCTGGCAGCCACGGATCGACGCGGTGACCGCGCTGAAGGAACTGTTCGCCGGGATGGCCCACGGCGCGCACACCGCCGGCCCGCCGATGTCCGGCGACGCCGACCTGCCCGGCCGCCCCGCCGGCCTGCTCCGGGGTCGGGCCCCCGGCCAGGGCGACCCCTACTGACCGGCGACGCCCCGCCCCTCCACCGGCCCGACCCACTCGTGCACGTCCTGTTCGTGTGCGGCCGGCCTGCGTGCGGCCTGTTCGTGCACGTCCTGTTCGAGTGCGGGGCGGTGGCGCAGCGCAGTGCGGGGTGGCGCAGTGCGGGGCTCGGTATGCGGAGGGGGCGGGATGTGGGTGTGCGGTGGGGGCGGGTCGGGTGGGGTGGGTCAGGCGTGGGAGAGGGCGAACGCGGTGAGGAAGCCCAGGACGGTGATCAGGCCGACCAGCAGGTGCGCGTCCTCGAACGCCTCCGGGACCATGGTGTCGGTGATCATCGCGAGGATCGCCCCGGCGGCCAGCGCGGTGATGGTGGCCAGCACCTCCGGTGGGGCACCGCCCAGCAGGGTGTTGCCGAGCAGCGCGGCGACCCCGCTGATCAGGGTGATCGCCGTCCACAGTGCAAAGACGTAGCGGCGGGAGCGGCCGGCCCGGCGCATCCCGGCGGCGCTCGACAGCCCCTCCGGTACGTTGCTGAGGAACACCGCGACCACGGTGACCAGGCTGACCGGGCCGCCGGTCAGCAGGCTCGCGCCGATCACCACCGATTCGGGTACGCCGTCGAGCAGTGCACCCACCGCGATCGCCGACCCCGAACCGGGCTGCTCCTGCTCGGAGGGCTGCTCCTGGCCGGACCGCTTGCGGTGCCGGGCGCCCCGTCGGGCGAGGAGCACGTTCGCCCCGGTGTACGCCAGCGCCCCGCCCGTCGCCCCGAGCGCGGTCGGCAGCAGACCACCCTGATCGTGCGCCTCGGCGATCAGCTCGAACGACACGGCGGAGAGCAGCACGCCCGCGCCGAACGCCATGATCGACGCGACGACCGTGCGGGGCACCCGGGCGAAGTACCCGACAGCTGCCCCGATCAGCAGGGCGGAACCGGCCAACAGGCCCCACGCCCCGGCTTGCAACCACTGTGGCATTCCGGGGACCGTACCCGCCCCGGGAGCACGTCAACCAGACCCGCGCCCGGTCCCGCCCGACGGCACCCGGGCTGCCCGGCGACCCGACGGCATCCGGGTGGCCGGGGACGCGGCGCGGATCGGATGGTCAGAAGTCGGCGAAGAGGTAGGGCAGGGCGCGGGGGAAGAGCCGGCGCAGCTCCGCCGCCGCCTCCGGGCCGACGTCACCCAGCCCCCGCAGGTGCACCTCGGCCGGGTCGAGCACCCCGTAGGCCAGCGCGGACAACCCGGCGGCGGTGAGAGTGACCGCCGGCACCGCGACGCCGGAGGTCACCACCGACCGGCCGGCGGAGGACAGCTCCAACCGACCGGAGGTGCCGTCGAGCAGGTGGGTGCCGGCGAGCCAACGGTCGTCGACCAGCTCCACCCGGACCCGGCCGGGCCCGGCGGGCAGCCCGGCGAGGGCGTCCACACCGAGCAGGCGGGCCATCGGCGCGGGCGAACCGGGTCGGGTCACCCGGGCCTCGACGTGCACGGCCAGATCGGTCAGCCACAGTTCGGGCAGGTCGTCGGCGGGGAGCTGGAGGCTGATCCGCTCCACCTGGTCGACGTGCCGGGCGAGGAACTGCAACAGCAGGGCGCGCGCGTACGGGTCGGCGGCGAGCAGGTCGTCCCCGACCAGTTCACCACCGTGGTCGTCGATCCGGTAGGTGAGCGCGCCGACGACGCTGCCGTCGATCGTCGCGGTGATCAGCCAACGGTCGTCCCGGTCACGCAGCCCGACGTCCCGGAACTCGGGGAAGATCGCGAAGCCGTGCCGCTCCCGCAGGCACCGCTCGGTGAACGACCGGTAGCGGGCGTACCCGGAGCCGATCCGTTCCCAGGTCACCGTGCCGGGCAGCTCGGCGCGCAGCAGCGGAGCCAGGTCGGCCGGGGAGAACCGGGCGGTACGCGCCCGGGGCAGCCCCACGTAACCGAACCGCTCGTAGAAGCTGGCCCGGAACGGGTACAGCGCGCTCACCGGGTGCCCGCCGTCGCGCATCTCGTCGAGGAGTTGACGCAGCAGGGCGCGTACGTAACCCTGGCGGCGGGCCAGCGGGTGGGTGGTCACCCCGGCGACCCCGGCCATCGGCAGCACCGCGCCGCGCAGGTTCTGCCGCATCGGTACGGCGCTGGCGGTGGCCCGCGCCTCGCCGCCCTCCTCGACCACCAGCGTCCGGTTGCCCTTGTTGTAGGGCAGGTAACGGTGGAACGCCTCGACCCGTTCCCGGCTCAGCGGGGACGCTTCGAAGGCGTACGCCTGGAGCGGGAAGCTGGTGGTCAGTCGTTCCTCGGCGGCCAGGCGACGGATGAGCATCCGTCCATCCCAACCCGGCCGGCGGCCGGCCGCAACCCGGTTGGCCCGGTTCAGCCCTCGGTCACGTCGGAGACCACCACGGTGACGTTGTCCGGCGCACCGGCCTGGTGGGCCAGTTTGACCAACTGCTCGCCGCAGTGCTGGCGGTCCTGGTAGCTGGTGAGCGCGCCGTGGATCGCCTCGTCGGCGACGTAGTCGGAGAGCCCGTCGCTGCACAGCAGCACCCGGTCCCCGGCGAACACGGTCAGCACGCCGATCGCGGGTGGCGCGTCCGCCCCCTGCACGGCCCGGGTCACCAGGGACCGCTGCGGGTGGTGGCGGGCCTGGTCGGGGGAGAGCGCACCCTGGTCGACCAGCGCCTGGACGAAGGTGTCGTCCCGGGTTAGCTGGGTCAGCTCGCCGTCGCGCAGCAGATAGCAGCGGGAGTCGCCGACCTGGGCGAGGACCAGGGTGTCCCCGGCGAGCAGGCCGGCGGTCAGCGTCGTACCCATGCCTTCGCGGGCCGGGTCGGCGGAGATGGCGGCGCGGATGCGGCGGTTGGCGGTGGAGACCACGGCCCGCAACGCCTCGGCGGCCTCGTCGGTGCCGGTGGGGGGGACCAGCTCGTCCAGGATGCGGATGACGATCTCGCTGGCCACCTCGCCGGCGGGCAGCCCACCCATGCCGTCGGCCACCGCGACCAGGCGTTCACCGGCGAGGGCTGAGTCCTCGTTGTTGGTGCGGACCAGGCCGACGTCGTTGAGGATGGCCGAGCGGAGGATCAGCGTCATGCGTCAAGCTTGCCGGATACACCCTCCCTCCGTCTCTACGCACTAGTACGTAGGGTGGGAGAAATGATCCCGGTGTCGATGGTGGGTCGCGTCGGAGAGCTGGCGGAGCTCGACCGGGCGTGGTCCACCGTGGCCGGATCGGGCCGGTCGGCACCCGCCGTCACGGTGATCACCGGGGCCGCCGGGGTGGGCAAGAGCCTGCTGGTCGCGGCAGCCGTCGAGCGCCTCGCTCCCCGTCCGGCGGTGATCCTCACCGGCACGGCGCGGGTGCACGATCCGGCCCCCTACGACTGGTTGGCGGCGGTGCTCAGCGTCCGCGACGTCGGGACCCTGGACCTGCCACCGGACGCGCTGGCCTGGCTGGCGCAGCAGCCGACCGCGCCGCGCGAGCGGTACGCCCCCGGCACGCTGCTGCGGCTCGCCGTGCGTACCGTCCGGTTGCTGGTGGGTGCCGGCCCGGCCGTGCTGGTGGTGGAGGACCTGCACGACCTCGACCCGGCCAGCCTCAACCTGGTCGTCGAGCTGGCCACCGCGCCGCAGCTGCCGGCGCTGCTGGTGGTGGCGAGCCGGCCGCCGGCCGACGCGGTCGCACCGGACCTCACCCGCCGCGTCCTGGCCCGCCTCTGCGGGGTACGCGGTGCGGTGCGCCAGCATCTCGGCCCGCTCGGCGTCGCCGAGGTGGCGGAGATCCTCACCCAGGTGTACGACGAGGGCCCGCCACCGGCGCGGGTCTGTGCCGCGGTCTGGCAACGCACCGGCGGCAACCCGTACGCGCTCACCGAGCTGTTGGCCGTACACGCGGGTCGGGGGATGGCGGCGCTGGTGCGTGAGCCGCTGCCGGAACACCTGCGGACGCCGGAGCGCAGGCCCGTGCCCCGGCCCGCCGCCCCACCCGTCGCCGAGCTGACCGGTCGGGAGGTGGACGTGCTCGGCTGCCTGGTCGCCGGGATGTCCAACAAGCAGGCCGCGCGGGCGTTGGGCATCTCGGTGCGGACGGTGACCGTGCACGTGTCGAACCTGCTGCGCAAGACCGGTTCCGCGTCGCGTACCGAGGCGGCGCTCTGGGCGGTGCAGCACCGGGTGCCGGGCGCGGGTCAGCTGCGGGGGTAGCGCAGCAGCAGGCTGGCGGCGACCTCCTCGTCGCCGAGGGCGGCGTAGCCGTGCGGCACGTCGGAGGTCCAGCGCAGGTGGCCACCGGCGGCGGCGGTCAGCGGGGCGTCGAGCGGGCCGGCGCGGAGCATCCCGGCGAAGACCGTGACGTGTTCGGTGACCCCGGGCCGGTGGGCGGGGGAGACCTGTTCCCCGCCGGGACGGACCCGCAACCGGTACAGCTCGTAACTGGCGTCGGTGTCGGTGAACGACTCCAGCAGGGTGGCGACGACCGTGGCGCCCCGCACGGTCGGGGTGGCGGCGGGCCCGGCGAGCACGGCGGCCAGCGGCACGCCGAGCTGGGCGGTGATCGCGTAGAGCGTCTCCAGGGTGGGGTTGCGGGTGCCGTTCTCCAGCGCCGAGAGGGTGGCCTTCCCGACGCCGGCGGCCCGGGCGAGCGTGGACAGGGAGACCCCGCGTTCGATCCGCAGCGCGCGCAGCCGCTGGCCGACCGCCCCGGCGTCGGCGTCGAGCGGGGGCCGGCGGGCTGGGCGAGGCGGGGTCATCCGGCTATGGTGCTACACGCCGCCGTTCCATAAACGGAACGATGGGCGACCCGACCCGACCCGGCACGCCGGGGCGGTCTGCGGGTCGTCGGCGGGAACGGACGCGCGGGAGGCTGTGGTGGGGGATCGGTTGCAACCGGTGCTGGCCGGCGTGGTGACCGCCGTGGTCGGCTTCGCCAGCTCGTTCACCGTCGTGCTCGCCGGGCTGCGGGCGGTCGGCGCCAGCGAGGCGCAGGCCGCCTCCGGGCTGCTCACGGTGAGTGTCGCCGCCGGAATCTGCGCTGTCTGGCTCGGCCTGCGGCACCGGATGCCGATCGCGATCGCCTGGTCCACGCCGGGCGCGGCGCTGCTGGTCGCCACCGGGCCGGTCCCCGGCGGCTGGCCCGCCGCCGTGGGCGCGTTCGCGCTGTGCGGGCTGCTCATCGTCACCGCCGGCCTCTTCCCCGCCCTCGGCCGGGCGGTGGCCGCGATCCCCGCCCCGGTGGCGGCCGCGATGCTGGCCGGGGTGCTGCTGCCGCTGTGCACCGCCCCGGTACGCGCGCTGGTCGAGGTGCCGGCCCTGGCCGCCCCGGTGATCGTCACCTGGCTGGTGCTGCACCGGTTCGCCCCCCGGTGGGCGGTGCCGGCCGCGCTGGTGGCGGCGGCGGTGGCGATCGCCCTGACCACGACCGGCGTGGGAGTCACCCCCGGTGACCTGCGGCCGGTGGTGTCGCCGACCGTGCCGGCGTTCACCCTGCCCGCCGTGTTCGGCCTGGCGCTGCCGCTGTTCCTGGTCACCATGGCCGCGCAGAACGTGCCCGGCACGGCGGTGCTGCGCGGCTTCGGCTACCGGCCGCCGCTCGCCCCGGCGCTGCGCGCCACCGGGCTGGCCAGTGCGCTCGGTGCCGCCACCGGCGGACACGCCGTCAACCTCGCCGCGATCACCGCCGCCCTCGCCGCCGGCCCCGACGCCCACCCCGATCCGGACCGGCGCTGGATCGCCTCGGTGACCGCCGGCATCGGCCTGGCGCTGCTCGGGCTCGGCGCCGGCGCGGCGACCACGCTGGTGCTGCTCTCCCCGCCGGTGCTCATCGAGGCGGTCGCCGGGCTCGCGCTGCTCGGCGCGTTGGCCGGTGCACTCTCCTCGGCGCTCGCCCCCGCCCCCGCGTCCGACCCACAGAGCCGGGAGGCCGCCGTGGTGACGTTCGTGGTCACCGCCTCGGGGGTGAGTCTGCTCGGCGTGGGTGGGGCGTTCTGGGGACTGTTGGCCGGCTGGCTGATGCTGCTGCTCTTCCAACGCCGGACGCCGGCTCCGGCCCAGTCCGGGCAGGTCACGGGGCGCTGACGGTCGCCTCGACCGCCACCACCCGCAGTCGCGCGTCCGGCACGTACTGTTCGACGGTCGCCGCGAACTCCAGCGCGTGCTCCCGGCTGTCCAACAACACCAGGGCGTGCCCGGTCGCCTGGTCCGCCTCGCCCGACCCCCACCAGCCACGGACGAACCCCGGGCTCTGCCGGGCCACCTCCGCCATGACCAACTCCTTCCGGCTTCTTCCGGACCTCTTCCCGCTGCATCCTGGAGGTGAGTCCTCGGCGGGCGGTGATACCTCTACGGGTCCTTTAGAGCTGATGACGTTGACGGCTCACCCACTCCCACCCCGCCGGATGGCTCTGAATCACCCCGTTCAAGACGGTGGCTCAGGCAGCCGGGGCGACCCGCGGGGTTGCTTTGCGCGCCGAGGCGGCCGGGTCGTCGATGATTCGTTTACGTCATCAGCTCAAAAGGATGCGTGGCAGGGTTGTTGCCCCGGCCGGTGGGATCGATCGGCGCACGCGAGCAGCTGAGATCCCCGCGCGACGCAAGCGCGCCGCCGCCCGGCGGCCCGCCCGGCGCGGCCGACCGGCCGCCGACAGCCCGTCTCCGGCCAGCGCAGGTGGTGAGGGGCGGGGCGGGTCACTCCTCCGGAGGCAGGTCGCCGACGGGGACGTGCAGGCGTACCTGGTCGTCGGTGACCGTGGCGATCTGGTCGGCCAGCACGTACACCGCGCCGGTGCGGGCCAGTTCGGTGGAGACCTTGAGGTAGCCGGTGCGCAGCAGGCGGGCGGCGAGGTCGGCCGGGACGTCCGGCTCCTCGACGGCCACCGACTCGATCAGCTCGTCCAGGCTGCCGCCCGGGTCGGCGGTCGACGCCTGCACGGTCACCGCGTTGGGGTCGCCCCGCTGGACGAGGTCGACGGTGCCGATCTCGACCCCCACGGTGTCGACCACCCGCATGCCGGTGGTGACCCGGGAGATGACCGCCCGCTCTGCCATGCCCTGCTGCTCCATCCCCGGGCGGTTCCCTGCCCCACCCACCGCTAAACCGCCGGGCCCCAGGCACCGGGCGGGCGCGGGGACAGCTCCCGCCAGGCGTCCGTGCCCTCCAGCAGGGCCCGGACGGTCTCCTCGGCCTCGTCGGCACTGCCGTGCTCGTAGAACTGGGAGACGCCCTCCGCGCCGCCGGCCCGCTGCTCGACGTGCCACCGGTCGGCGTCGACCCGGAGGAAAACGTCCCGCCGGGCCAGTCGTCCCCATTTGCCGTTCCACCAGTGCCTACGCTGTTCCATGGCCGGACTCTATCGAACATGTGTACGACAGAAGTCGGCCCCTGCGAGAATTCCGCAGGGGCCGATGTGCACCGGTCGATCAGCGCGGGGCGGGCGGCTCCGTCCGGCGTCCGAGCACGTCGTCGAGCGCGCCGCGCTGCCCCGGAGCGGTGTGCCCCCCGGCCAGCAGCGCGTCGCGGATCTCGGTGAGCAGCTTGACCTCCTCGCTGGGGGCGGCGGGCGGCGGCTCCTCGCCCCGCTTGCGCCGCTCGGCGAGCCGGTTCATCGGGTAGACGACCAGGAAGTAGAGCGCCGCCGCGGTCAGCGCGAAGGTGATCGCCGCGTTGACGAAGGCCACCCAGTCGAACGGGATGTCGCGGAACTTCGGCGTCGAGCCGCTGAGGCCCTTCTGGTTGCCGGTGATCAGCACGATGATGACCCGGACCAGTGGTTCGAGGAACGACTTGGTCAGCTGGGTGACCACGCCCGTGAACGCGGCACCGATGACGACACCGACCGCCAGGTCGACGACGTTGCCGCGCATGATGAAGTCTTTGAAGCCCTTGAGCATCTGCTGCACTCCTGTGCCGTCCGATTCTCCGTCGGGGACAACCTATGCCCCGGACGGCGGCTCCAGAAAGGCCCCGGCCTCGATCGCCGCCCGCCCGGGATCGCCGTCCCGGATCGCCGCCACCAGTCGGCCGTGGTCGACGTACCGCTGGGGTTGCAGGGTGTCGCCGATCGCGTGCGCGACGGTGCTGCGCAGGGCCGCGCCGACCGAGGCGTACAGCTCGGCCAGCATGGCGTTGTGGGCGGCGGCGACCACCGCCGTGTGCAGCGCGACGTCCGCCTCCACGAACTCGCCGACCCGGCCCGACCGCCAGGCGGCCTCCCGGGTGGCGAGCGCGCCGTCGAGCGCCACCAGATCTTCCGGGGTACGCCGCAGCGCGGCCAACCGGGCCGCCTCGACCTCGAACGCCCGGCGGACCTCGACCACCTCGGCCATCCGGTCGTCGGTGAGCCGGCGGGCCACCACCGGGGCCAGCTCGTCGGTCGACACCACGTACGTCCCGGAGCCCTGCCGGCACTCCAGCACCCCGGCGTGCACCAGCGCCCGGACGGCCTCACGGACGGTGTTGCGCCCCACCCCGAGCGCCGTCACCAACTGCGGCTCGGTGGGGATGCGTCCACCGACCGGCCATTCGCCGCCGAGGATCCGGCCCCGGAGCTGCTCGATCGTCTGGTGCACCCGCTGACCGCGCGGGGGCACGGGTGGGGAATCGACGGACGGTGTCACCGGTTACACCAACTGCCGAAATTCATCCCATGATTGTAGGTTCGAGGTCATGACCCCGCCAACCGCACCCGCCGTCGAGGCGCCGATCGAACCGCTCGCCCACCGGCCGGCCCACCGCGCCCCGTCGCCGGCCACCGGCGGCGCGCTGGTGCTGGTCGGGATGCTGCTGGTCGCGCTCAACCTGCGGGCCGCGGTGACCAGCCTCGGCGCGCTGCTCGACGAGGTACGCACCGGGCTCGGTCTCTCCGGCACGATGGCCGGGTTCGTCACCACCCTGCCCACCATCGCCTTCGCCGGTCTCGGCGCGCTCACCCCGTGGCTGATCCGCCGCTGGCCCGCAGCCCGGGTGCTGGTGGTGGCGATGCTCGCCCTCACCGTCGGTCAGGTGCTCCGGGTGGTCACCGACTCGGCGGCGATCTTCGTGTTCACCAGCGCGCTCGCCCTGGCCGGCATCGCGGTGGCGAACATCCTGCTGCCGATGCTGGTCAAGCAGCACTTCCCGCACCGCACCGGGCTGGTCACCGGGGCGTACACGATGGCCCTGACGGCGGGTACGACGGTGGCCGCCGCCTCCGCCGTGCCGGTGGCGCACGCCTTCGGCTCCTGGCGGGCCGGGCTGGGCGTGTGGGCGGCGTTGGCGGCGGTGGCCGTACTCCCGTGGGTGCCGCTGGCGTTGCGGGCGCGCGCCGCCCGACGGACCGCGCCTCCGACGGCGGGCCCGGCCGTCCGCACCCGGGTCCAGCCGGCCCGCACCCGGCTCGGCTGGGCGATGGCGGTCTACTTCGGCGCGCAGTCACTGAGCGGGTACGCGGTGATGGGCTGGCTGGCCCAACTCTTCCGGGACGCCGGCTTCCGGCCGGAGAGCGCCGGACTGCTGCTCGCCGGGGTCACCGCGCTCGGGGTGCCGGTCGCCCTGCTGATGCCGACGCTGGCCGGTCGGCTCCGGACGCTGCGCCCGCTGGTGTTCGGGCTGACCGCGTTCTCCGCGGCGGCCTACCTGGGGTTGGCGCTCGCACCCCGGGACGGGGCGCTGCTGTGGGTGCTGCTGCTCGCCTTCGGCCAGGGCGCGTTCCCGCTGATCCTGACCACCATCGGCCTGCGGGCCCGCACCGCCGACGGCACGGTGGCGCTGTCCGCCTTCGCGCAGAGCACCGGATACGTGATCGCCGCGCTCGGGCCGCTGCTCGTCGGGGTGCTCTACGAGGCGACCGGTGGGTGGACCGCGCCGATGGGCTTCCTGCTCGCCGCGCTGGCGGTGCAGACGACCGCGGGCATGGTGATCGCTCGTCCCCGGTTCATCGAGGACGAGCGGTGAGGAAACCGGTCAGGACGAGGCGGGGGTGGGATCGCCCGCGACGGCCTCGTCGACCGTCGGGTAGGTGTGCAGCACCTCGACCAGCCCACTGACCTCGAGGATGCGCAGCACGCCGCGCTGCGGGGCGGCCAACCGGACCACGCCGCCGGCCTCGTCGCAGCTGTTCTTGGCCCGGACGAAGACCGACAACCCGGTCGAGTCGCAGAACGACACCTCGGCCAGGTCGAACACCAGCCGGCTGCGCCCCTTGTCGAGCAGGTCGGTGATCTGGTCCTGCAACTGCGGTGCGGTCGCCATGTCGAGTTCGCCCGCGACCGACACGACGACGACGTCGCCGCGCTGTTCCGTGTGCACCGTCAGGGACATTCAGACCTCCTGTTATTGGTGGAACGGTATCCCACGAACAGCGGGACACGCAGAACGGGAGCGCTTCCGGTGGGACCGATCATTCCTTTGCCGCGGGGCAACTACCGGGTCTGCCTCCGGTGATAGAGTCCGGCCGGCCCAGCTCACAGGAGGTAACCATGGCGTTGACCGCAGACGGAGGCGACCGACTCGTCGAGCTACTGACCGGGCACGGCGAGCGGGTGGTGCAACGGTGGACCGAGGTCGTCGCCGCCTCGCTGCGCGGTCGGCTCAGCCAGGCCGAGCTACGCCTCCAGGTGCAGGAGCTGCACGCTAGCATGATCAATGCCGGCGGTGCCGGCCTGGCCGACCTCCAGGACCCTGCGGCGGGCGAGCTGCGGGCGGTGCTCGCCGACCTGTCCCGCAGCCGGGCCCGGCAGAGCTTCACCGCCACCGAGACCGCGACCAGCATCTACGCCCTCAAGGACGTCCTGGTCGAGCTGGCCGAGACCGCCGGCGTGGAGTTGTCGCTGCGGGACGTCGTTGACTTCACCGGCCTGGTCGACCGGATGGGGCTGCTCACCTTCGAGACCTACGTGCAGACCCGCGAGGGGCTGATCGCCGACCAGGCCGAGCAGCTGCTCGAACTCTCCACCCCGGTGGTGAAGATCTGGGACGGTGTGGTCGCCGTGCCGCTGGTCGGCACCCTCGATTCGGCCCGCGCCCAGGTGGTGATGGAACGGCTGCTCCAGACCCTTGTCGACACCGGCTCGCCGTACGCCATCATCGACATCACCGGCGTGCCGGCGGTCGACACCCAGGTCGCCCAGCACATCCTCAAGACGGTGGTGGCCGCCCGGCTGATGGGCGCCGACTGCATCATCTCCGGCATCCGCCCGCAGATCGCGCAGACCATCGTCGCGCTCGGCATCGAGTTCGGCGACATCGCCACCAAGGCGAGCCTGGCCGACGCGCTGCGGCACGTGCTGCGGCTCACCGGGGTGGAGACGTCCCGCCGCCACCCGCGTCGGGAGGCGTGATGGAACGGGTGCCGATCCTCAAGATCGGCGACATCCTGCTGGTCTCCATCCAGATCGACATGTCCGACCAGACGGCGGTCACCCTCCAGGAGGACCTGGCCGAGCGGATCGTCGCGACCGGCTGCCACGGCGTCATCATCGACATCACCGCGCTGGACATCGTCGACTCCTTCGTCGGCCGGATGCTCTCCACCATCGCCTCGATCTCCAAGGTGCTCGACGCCGAGACGGTGGTCGTCGGGATGCGTCCCGCGGTCGCCATCACCCTGGTCGAGCTGGGCCTGTCGCTCAACGGAATCCGCACCGCGCTGAACGTGGAGCGGGGCATGGAGCTGATCGCGGCGACCCGCGACGACGACCTCGGGTACGACGACGACCCCGAGGACGTGGAGTCCGGGACGGCGGCGACATCGTCATGACCGCGGGAGTCGACCTGGGCCCGAAGACCCAGGCGATCGGCAGTGACGAGGACGTCGTCCGGGTCCGTCAGCTGGTGCGTACCGTGGCGGTGGCGGTCAAGCTCTCCCTCGTCGACCAGACGAAGCTGGTGACCGCCGCGAGTGAGCTGGCCCGCAACACCCTCATCTACGGCGGTGGCGGCACCGCCGAGGTGACGGTCGTCGAGGACGGCCGGCGGCGCGGCGTGCGGATCGTCTTCGCCGACTCCGGGCCGGGCATCGCCGACCTGGGTCTCGCCCTCACCGACGGCTACACCACCGGCGGTGGCCTGGGCCTCGGCCTCAGCGGCTCCCGTCGACTGGTCGACGACTTCGACATCCAGACCGCCCCCGGTGAGGGCACCCGGATCACCGTCACCAAGTGGTCCCGATGATCCACGACGTGGTGCCGGACGCGGGCCACTGGTACCGGGTGGAGAGCGGCAGCGCCGCCAGCACCGTGCGACGCGCGGCGGAGCGCCTCGGCGGGCAGCTCGGCCTCGGTGAGAACCGGGTCGCCGAACTGGCCATCGTCGCCGCCGAGCTGACCAGCAACCTGGTGAAACACGCCCAGGAGGGTGTCCTGCTGCTGCGCCCGGTGCGCACCGGCGACGCCGCCGGGGTGGAGCTGATCGCGGTCGACTCCGGCCCCGGGATGGCCGACCTGACCGTCTCCTCCCGCGACGGCCATTCCACCACCGGCACCCTGGGCATCGGCCTCGGTGCCATCACCCGACAGGCCAGCTGGTACGACGCCTGGTCCCGGCCGGGTCGCGGCACCGTCTTCGCGGTGCAGGTGTGGGCGAAGGAGGTGCGGGCCACGCCGGCCTGGGCGGCGGGGCTGACCCGGCCGATCACCGGCGAGCAGGTCAGCGGCGACAGCCACGCGATGCGTACCGAACAGGGGCGGCACCAGGTGCTGGTCTGCGACGGGCTGGGCCACGGGCCGTTGGCCAACGTGGCCGCCGAGGCGGCCGTCTCCGCCTTCCGGGTCGCGCCGGCCGGTCCGCCCGCCACCGTGGTGACGCACCTGCACCGCGCGATGTCGCACACCCGGGGGGCCGCGTTGGCGGTGGCGGAGCTGGACCCGGCGGCGGGTCTGCTGCGCTACGCCGGGCTGGGCAACATCGCCGGGACGGTGCTGGCCCCGGACGGCACCCGCCGGGGGCTGGTGTCGCTGCCCGGCATCGCCGGCCACCAACGTCCGACGGTGCGTGAGTACGACTACCCGTTCCCGGCCGGCGCGACCCTGGTGATGCAGAGCGACGGGGTGGTGGACCGGTGGCGGTCCGAGGACTATCCGGGGCTGACCGGGCGGGCGTCGGTGGTCGTCGCGGCGACCCTGCTGCGCGACGCCGGAATCCGCCGGGACGACGCCTGCGTGCTGGTCGCGAGAACTCCGTCGTGACCGCCCGCGAGCCACTCCTGCGGATGGCGTTGCGGGTGGAACAGGACATCTTCGGGGTACGCCAGCGGGGCCGGGAGGTCGCGGCGGCGATCGGGCTGGAGCACCAGGACCAGGTGCGGTTCGCCACCGCGCTCAGCGAGGTGGCCCGGGACCTGCTGCGTACCGTGGACGGCGCGGACGTCAGCTTCGCCCTCGTCACGGAGCCGGACGGGCGGCGGTTCCTCAGCGTCGACCTCGCCCCGTTGCGTCCGCTGCCGGGCAACCGGTACGAGCCGCAGTCCGGCGCGGTGGCGCGATTGGTGGACACCCTGGGGCTGGCGGAGGCGGCGGGATATACCGTCGTGAGGATGTCCCGACGTGTCCCGGCCGCCGCTGCTGCGCTGACCCCGCCGCGCCTGGCAGAGCTGCGCGCCGAGCTGGGCACCAGCGCCCCGGCCAGCGCCCTGGACGAGTTGGCCACCCAGAACGGGCAGCTCATCGCCGCTCTCGACGAGGTACGCAGCCAGCGCGACGAGCTGGCCGTGCTGAACGCCGAGCTGGAGGAGACCAACCGGGGGGTGATGGCGCTCTACGGTCAGCTCTCCGAGGAGTTGGAGGAGACCAACCGGGGGGTGGTGGCCCTCTACGCGGAGCTGGACGAGAAGTCGGCACAGTTGCGTGCGGCGAGCGAGTCGAAGAGCCGTTTCCTGGCCAACGTCAGCCACGAGCTGCGGGCCCCGGTGACCGCGATCATCGGGCTGGGGCGGCTGCTGACCGACTCCGCGTCGGACCCGCTCACCGCCGAGCAGGCCCAGCAGGTCGAGCTGATCCGGTCCTCGGCAGCCGACCTGCTCTCCCTGGTCAACGACCTGCTTGACCTGGCCAAGGCGGAGGCTGGCCGGATCGAGCCGGAGTGGGTGCAGGTCGACCTGCGGGCGGTCTTCGGGCAGCTGCGGGGGACACTGCGGGCGCTCACCCTGCGTTCCGAGGTGGAGCTGGTGGTGGAGGAGCCGCCCCCGGGCACCGAGCTCCGCTCGGACGAGGTGCTGCTGGCCCAGGTGCTGCGCAACCTGCTGCACAATGCGGTGAAGTTCACCGACCGGGGTGAGGTGCGGATGTGCGCCGAGCGGGTCGACGACCGGGTGCGGATCCGCGTCTCGGACACCGGGCCGGGCATCCCCGCCGAGCTGCACGAACGGATCTTCGAGGAGTTCTACCAGGTGCCGGGGACCAGCCGGCGCAGCGGCACCGGTCTCGGTCTGCCGTACGCGCGGCGGCTGGTGACGCTGCTTGGCGGCACCCTGGCGCTGACCAGCGAGCCGGGTCGGGGCAGCAGCTTCACGGTGGACCTGCCCGTGGCGGGGGTGTGAGGTGGCCGGCGTCCCGGCGACGATCCTGGTGGTCGACGACAGCCCCACCAAGCGCTACCTGCTGGTGAGCTGGCTGACCCGGGCCGGTTTCACGGTCTGGGAGGCGGAGAACGGCACCGAGGCGCTGGCCCGGGTCGGGGTGGACCCGATCGACCTGGTGGTGCTCGACGTCCGGCTGCCGGACCTGAGCGGCTTCGAGGTCTGCGAACGGATCAAGGCGGACCACCCGGCCATTCCGGTGATCCACGTGTCCGCGCACGCCGTCGACGTGGTGGACCGTACCCAGGGACTGACCCGGGGTGCGGACGCCTACCTGGCCGAGCCGATCGAGCCGGAGGAGTTGGTGGCCACCGCGCACGCGGTGCTGCGCTACTACCAGGCGCGGACGCGGGCCGAGCTGCTCGCCGAGCGGCTCACCGGGTTGGCCGACACCACCGTGGCGGTGCACGCCGCGTCCACCTTCACCCGCCTGTTGCAGGAGGCGGCGGCCGGTGCGGCGCAGATCTTCCGCAGCCCGGCGGCGGTGGTCGCGGAGACCTTCGACGGGGACTGCCTGGCCGGGGTCGCCGCCGGTCCGGGCGCGACGGCGGAGGTCGTACCGTGGGTGGTCGACGACACCGGCGTGCCGACCGGGGCGACCGTCCGGGTGGACGCCCCCGACGGGTGGGGGTTGGTGCGCTGGCCGGCGGGCGACACGGTGACCGTGGCCGCCGCCAAGCTGCGGGAGGACCGCGCCCCGCTCTACGTGGTGGTGCCCACCGCCACCCAGACCGCCCGGACGCCGGTGCTGGTGCAGCTCGCCCAGGCGGTCGCCTCGGCGGTGGAGGCGCAGCGCTCCTTTGACGAGGAGCACCGGATCGCGGTGACCCTCCAGCGGAGCCTGCTGCCCCGACGGCTGCCCGACGTGGCCGGCCTCGACCTGGCGGTGCGTTACGAGCCGGCCAGCGCGCAGACCGAGGTGGGCGGGGACTTCTACGAGCTGGTGATGCTCGACGGGCACCTGTTGGTGGCGATCGGCGACGTCGCCGGCCACTCGCTGCACGCGGCGACGGTGATGGCCGAGCTGCGGCACGCGATGCGGGCGTACGCGGTGGAGGGGCACCAGCCCGGGGTGATCCTGGAACGGCTCAACGTGCTGATGCGTACGCTGCTGCGCAACGAACTGGCGACCCTGTGCATCCTGCTGCTGCACCCGTCGACGGGCCGGATCAGACTGGCCAGCGCCGGGCACCTGCCGGCACTGGTGACGGTGGACGGCCGGGTGGAGTTCGTGCAGCAGTCGGCCCCGCTGCTGGGGGTGCGCGCGGACCGGCCGGAGGATCTGGAGTTCACCCTGCCGGCGGGCGCGACGCTGGTGCTCTACACCGACGGGCTGATCGAACGGCGGGACACCACCATCGACGACGGTCTGGCCGCGTTGGCCGCCTGCGCGACGGTGGTCGACGACGACCTGGACGGCTTCTGCCAGCGGCTGCTGGTCGAGCTGGCCCCGCCGGAGATCCACGACGACGTCGCGGTGGTGGCGGTCCGCCGCCGCTGAGTGGTTCCGACTGCTTTCCCCGACTCCCGATCCGGCCCCCGGGCGGTCGTCCGCCGGCTCGACCGAGCCACCGAGGCCCCCCAATCCCAACAGCTGTCGTGGTTACTGAGGGTGCTCGGCGGCGGGCCGACTCCTGACGTCACTCACCGTAGCTAAGGGCCAACCTCGAATTACTCCCCTCTCCATCCTTTGCTCTGCTGCCTTATCCGCGACAGCGCGCTGAGCTGCAACTTTGAAAATCGCCATAGGTGGGTCGCTCTTCCAGCCTGAAACGGTGAGTAGCTGTCGCCTCGATGGCAGCAGAGCAAAGGATGCGGAGTGGGGAGATGGGGGGTGGCGGCTGATGTTACTCATCGTTATCGCCAGGGGGTGGGGCTGCTTGGTGCTGGGATCGCCAAAAGTGGGGACCAGGATCGTGGAGAGTTCCTGCGGCCATGGCGACGAGAACGCTTCACACGGTGAGCTGACCACCGGTGTGGTCCCGGACTGGTCCGGGCGGTGGGGTCGTCGGTCGACCACCGGGCGGGCTGAGCGACCCGGCGGGCGGGCTGAGCGACCCACCGGGCGGGCTGAGCGACCCGGCGGCCGGGCCGGCGGCGAAGCGGTCGCCTGCTCTCCGCGCCCGTCGGGCCGACGCCGTCCGGTGCGGGTCGCTGGCTCGGACGTGGGTGGGGATCAGTGCAGGGAGCGGGCGTAGCCGGTGGGGGTGTGACCGGTGACCGCGGCGAAGTCGCGGGCCAGGTGGGCCTGGTCGCTGTAGCCGAGGTCGGCGGCGAGGGCGGCCCAGTCGGGCAGCCCGGTGACGACCTGTTCGATCGCCTCCAGCAGGCGGTAGCGACGGATCACCCACTTGGGGCCGACGCCGACGTGGTCCAGGAAGAGCCGCTGTAACCGCCGGACGGAGAGATCGTGCCGGCGGGCCAGGTCGTCCACCCGCAGCACGCTCCGGTCGGTGCGGATCGACTCGGCGAGGGCGATCGCCTCGGCCGCCGCCGGGTCGGGCTGTGGCGCCCAGGCGAGCAGGAAGGCGTCCAACGCCCGCCGGCGCTCGTCGTCCGTACCCCCGCAGCGGGGTGACGCGACGGCGGACCCGGCGGCGCGGGGCGTGGTCGGGCCAGCGGGGTGGGTGGCGGCGGCACCGGGGGTGGTCGACCCGGCGGCGCGGGCGGCGATCGGGTCGGTGCGGAGCGGGACGTCCCGGTCGGTGAGTTCGGCGACCGGGCGACGCCAGAACGGGCGGAAGCCGCCGGGGCGGAACTGGATGCCGCTGACCGTTCCGGTGCCGGTCAGGGTGACCGTGAACAGCCGCCGACCGACCCCGGCCACCTCGGCGGTCTCCGGGCCGCCGGCATCCTGCCGGAAGACGACGTTGACCGCCGGGTGCGGCACCACCTGCTGGGTGAACGGCGCGGTCAGCGCCCAGTCGGCCAGCCAGTAGTGCTCCACCCACGGGCGCAGCGCGGGGGCCGGCAGGTGCCGCCGGAACCGCAGCTCCCGGCGCAGCCGGGCCGGATCGAGGATGCCCCGGTCATCCGCGCGTGGCTGTCGCATTCGTTCAAGACCACCTTCATACGCTGGCCGTATGCCAACGAAGACTAGTGAGCTGCTGGCCGCCGCCGCCCCGGGGACCGTGGAGTTGGTCCGGGCGATCGGCGACGACCAACTCGACCTGCCGACCCCGTGCGCGGAGTACGACGTCCGCGGACTGATCAACCACGTGTACGACGTGGCGGTCAACTTCCAACGCCTCGCCGCCGGGCAGGAGACGGACTGGTCGGTCAAGACCGATCACGTGGCCGAGCCGGGCTGGCGGGACCGGTTCGCCACTGAGGTGAAGCAGCTCGTCGTGGCCTGGGACGACCCGGCCAGCGAGGAGGGCGTCGCGCCGGCGATGGGGCTGCCCCGGTCGACGATCGGCCTGATGGGGGTGGTGGACCTGGTGGTGCACGGCTGGGACCTGGCGCGGGCCACCGGCCAGCCGTACCAGCCGGCGCGGGAGAGCATCGCGGCGCTGCACGGCTTCATGGACGAGATGGGCCCGATGGGCCGGCAGATGGGCGCCTTCGGCGCGGAGGTGCCGGTCGGGGCGGACGGGACCGAACTGGACCGGCTGCTCGGCCGTACCGGTCGCGATCCGGCCTGGAGGGCTGCTTGACATCGACTATTCACTGGATGAATAGTTGGCCGGGTGTCCACGTCGCACGTGCTGCTCGGGTTGCTGGCCGCCGGCAACCGGCACGGCTACGAGCTGAAGCGCGCCCACGACACCCGGCTGCCCCGGGCCAAGCCGCTCGCCTTCGGCCAGGTCTACGCCACCCTGGGGCGCCTGCAACGGGACGGCCTGGTGGTCACCGCCGGTCAGGAACGCGAGGCCGGCCCCGACCGGACCGCCTACGCGCTCACCGACCAGGGCCGGGCCGCGCTCGCCGGCTGGCTCGCCGCCGTCGAGCCACCCATGCCCTACGTGACCAGCGCGCTGTTCACCAAGGTCGCGGTGGCGTTGCTGGTCGCCGACCTCAACGCGGCCCGGTCCTACCTGATCGCCCAGGCGCGGGCGCACACCGACCGGCTGCGCGAACTCACCGCCGTCAAGACGGCACCCTCGACCACCCTCGATGACGTCGTCGCCGTCGACTACGCCGTCGCTCACCTCGACGCCGACCTGAGGTGGCTGCGCACCACCCTGGCCCGCGTCGCCGACTGGCACCGGGAGGTGCACCCGTGAGCCGACTCCAGGCCCGCGACGTGGTCCGGTCGTACGGCCCGACACCGGCCCTGCGCGGCGTCAGCCTCGACGTCGCCGACGGCGAGATCGTCGCCGTGACCGGACCCAGCGGCTGCGGCAAGTCCACCCTGCTGCACTGCCTCGCCGGCATCCTGCGCCCCGACGAGGGGGCGGTGCGCTGGAACGGCGAGCGGATCGACACCTGGCCCGAGGCGGCGCGGTCCCGGCTGCGCCGTACCGAGTTCGGGGTGTTGTTCCAGTTCGGTCAGCTCGTCCCCGAGTTGACCGCGGCGGAGAACGTCGCCCTGCCCCTGCTCCTCGCCGGCACGGGGCGGCGAGAAGCAGGGCGGGCGGCGGGCGAATGGCTGGACCGCTTCGGCGTCGGGCACCTCGCCGACGTGCGCCCCGGCGCGATGTCCGGCGGGCAGCAGCAGCGCTGCGCCACCGCCCGCGCCCTGGTCACCGGGCCCCGGGTGATCTTCGCCGACGAGCCGACCGGTGCCCTCGACACGCTCAGCGGCGAGGAGGTCCTCACCCAGCTCGTCCAGCTCGCCCGGGAGCAGGGCACCACCATCGTCCTGGTCACCCACGAACCCCGGATCGCCGCGTACGCCGACCGCGAGGTGATGCTCCGCGACGGCGTGGTCGACCCGACGGGCCTCGGCCTGGACGAAACCCTCGTCCCGCTCCCGGCGGCCGGCCCCGGCGCGGACCCCCGGTGAGGCCGGGCGTCGCGCTGCGGCTCGCCCTGGCCGGCAACCGCACCGACACCGCCCGGGTCGTGCTCACCGCGCTCAGCGCCGCCCTGGCCAGCCTCGCCGGGCTGGCCGCCCTCACCGTGCTGGCCATCCCGACCCCACCCGGCGGACGGGGCAGCAACAACTCCGAGCAGTACACCAACGCGCTGCTGCGCGAGCCGGGCCTGCGCGGCGGGACGGCGGTCGCGTTGCTGCTGCTCGCCGTGCCGGTGCTCGCCCTGGCCGGGCAGTGCGTGCGGCTCGGCGCCCCGGCCCGGGACCGGCGACTCGCCGCGTTCCGGCTGGCCGGGGCCACCCCCGGGCAGGTGACCGGGCTGGTCGCGGTGGAGGCCGGGCTGGCCAGCCTGCTCGGCACCCTGGTCGGGCTGGGGACGTACCTGGTGGGCCGGGTGCTGCTGCACCGGCCCGACGCCCGGGGGCTGCTGCCGCTGCCCACCGACGTGCTGCCGGCGCCGCCGGTGATCGCGGCGGTGGTGCTCGGCCTGCCGGTGCTGGCCGGGCTGGTCGGTGTCGTCCTGCTGCGCCGGGTCACCGCGACCCCGCTCGGCGTGGTCCGGCGGACCCGCCGGGAACGTGCCCCGAGGCCGTGGGCCGGGCTGCTGATCGTGGCCGGGCCGGCCGCGTTCGGCCTGCTCGCCCCGATCAACAGGTGGTACGCCGACCGTGCTCAGGACCCACCGGCGCTGCTGGAGCCGGCGCTGATGGCCGGCGGTGCGCTGGCCGCGCTGGTCGGGGTGGTGGTCGGCACCGGCTGGCTGTCGTACACGGCCGGGCGGCTGCTGCACCGGTGGGGTCGCGGGGCGGCCGTGCTGCTGGCCGCCCGTCGGTTGACCGCCGACCCGTGGGCCGGCAGCCGGACCCTGGCCGCCCTGCTGACGGCGGTGATCGTGGGGGCGGGTGCGGCCGGGCTCCGGGCCTCGATGATCGCCGACATGGCGGCGAACCGGGCCACCGGCCAGGGCCTGGCCGGCAGTGACGACTTCTACCTGAACACGATGGACCTGGTCGACCGGGCCGCCCAGCTGGCCGTGGCGCTGGCCGCCGGTGGCCTGGTCGTCGCCCTGGTCGAGGGGATCGTCGCCCGCCGCCGGACGTACGCGGCGCTGGTCGCCTCCGGGGTCCCCCGCAGCGTCATCGGCCGGTCCGTCGGGTGGCAGGCGCTGGCCCCGGCGGTGCCGGCCATCGTAGTGGCGCTCGCCGGCGGCCTGCTGCTCATCTGGGGCGTCGCGGGCCGCCCACGCACCTACGGGGCGCACTCCTTCCAGGTGTGCACGGGCGACGCCGTGCGGTGCGCCGACCCGTCGGCCCTGCGCACCGTGTGGGTGCCCGAGGTCGTGGTGACACCCGAGCTGCCGTGGGCGCAACTCGCCTGGGTCGGCGCGGGTGCCCTGGTCGCCGTGCTGGTCACGGTCGGTGTCGGTCTGCTCTTCCTGCGGATGAGCACCGCCGTCGAGGAACTCCGCACCGGCTGACCGCGATCAGCCGGTGCGCAGCGGCAACCGCCCGCCGGTCCCGGGCCGACCCGCCGAGCGTTGCCGGCCCGCCGGTCCCGGCCGGCCCGGGGACCCGCCCCGGCCCGGCGGGGACCGGTGGCGGCGGTCAGGCGCGGCCCAGCCGGTCGAGGATCCAGGCGTTGATGAACGCCTCCTCGCGCCAGGCGTCGTACCGGCCGCTGGGGCCGCCGTGGCCGGCACCCATCTCCGTCTTGAGCAGGTAGTCGCCCTGCGGGGCCACCGCCCGCAGCCGGGCGATCCACTTGGCCGGCTCGTGGTAGAGCACCCGGGTGTCGTTGAGGCTGGTCACCGCCAGGATCGCCGGGTAGTCGGCGGCGGTGACGTTCTCGTACGGTGTGTACGACTTCATGTACGCGTACACCTCCGGGTCGGCGAGCGGGTTGCCCCACTCCTCCCACTCGGTGACGGTCAACGGCAGCGACGGGTCGAGGATCGAGGTGAGCGCGTCCACGAAGGGCACCTGCGCCACGATCCCGGTGAACGCGTCCGGGGCGATGTTGGCGACCGCGCCCATCAGCAGGCCACCGGCCGAGGCGCCCCGGGCGACCAGCCGGTCGGCCGCCGTCCAGCCGGCCTTGACCAGGTGCCGGGCGCAGGCCACGAAGTCGGTGAAGGTGTTCTTCTTGGCCAGCATTTTGCCCTCGTCGTACCACCGGCGGCCCAGTTCACCGCCGCCCCGGATGTGCGCCACGGCGAAGACGACGCCCCGGTCGAGCAGGCTGAGCCGGGCGACCGAGAACCACGGGTCCATGCTGGCCTCGTACGAGCCGTACCCGTAGATCACGGCGGGGGCGGAGCCGTCGCGTGGGGTGTCCCGGTGGCAGACCAGCGAGATGGGCACCCGGGTGCCGTCGTCGGCGAGCGCCCACTCGCGGTGCTGCTCGTAGTCGGCCGGGTCGTACGCGCGCCCGTCCGGCCCGGGGAGCACCGGCTTGCGGCGACGCAGCGTCAGTTCCCGGGTGACCAGGTCGTAGTCGTAGACCGAGTCGGGGGTGACCAGCGAGGTGTAGCGGAACCGCAGCTGCCGGGTGCGGTATTCCGGGTTGGCGTCCAGCCCGACGCTGTGGATCGGCTCGGGGAACTCGATGTCGTGGCCGTCGCCGCCGCCGACGGGGAGCACCCGCAGCCCGGTCAGCCCGTTGCTGCGCAGCGAGACGACCAGGTGGTCGGCGAACGCGTCGACCGACTCCAGCCGGGTGCCGGGGCTGTGCGGGATCAGCGGCACCCAGTCGCCGGGGGCGTCCGCCGAGGTGTACGCGAGCGCGAAGTCCTCCGCGCCGTCGTTGTGCAGGATCAGGAACCGGTGGCCGTGGTGCTCGACGCTGTATTCGACGCCCTGCCGGCGCGGGGCGATCACGGCTGGCTCGCCGGTCGGGTTGTCGGCCGGGATGACCCGCACCTCGCTGGTGACCTTGCTGGTGCTGTCGATCAGCACGAACCGCTCGGATCGGGTCAGCTCGACGCCCACCCAGAACCGCTCGTCCTCCTCCAGATGCACCACCACGTCCTCGCCCGACGGGGTGCCGACGGTGTGCCGCCACACCCGGTTGGGTCGCCACGCCTCGTCGACGGTGATGTAGAACAGCACGGTCGCGTCGGCCGACCAGGCGGTGCCGTAGAAGGTGTCGGGCACCTCGTCGCCGAGCAGTTCGCCGGTGCTCAGGTCCTTGATCCGCAGGGTGAAGCGTTCGTCGCCGGAGAAGTCCGTCGAGTAGGCCAGCCACCGCCCGTCGGGGCTGACGTCGAACGCGCCGAGGGAGAAGAAGTCGTGCCCTTCGGCGAGCTGGTTGCCGTCGAGCAGTACCTCTTCGCCGTCGAGCGGGGCGCCGTCCGCGCTGACCGGCGGGTCGGTCTCGTCGTCGCGGACCGCGCGGCGGCAGTGCACGCCGTACTGCTGGCCCTCGATCGTGCGGGTGTAGTACCAGTGGCCGCCCTTGCGGGTGGGCACCGACAGGTCGGTCTCCTGGGTGCGCTGCTTCGTCTCGGCGAACAGCGTGCCGCGTAACGCTTCCAGGTGCGTGGTGCGCTGCTCGGTGTAGGCGTTCTCGGCGGTCAGGTGGGCGATGGTCGCCGGGTCGTCCTTGGCGGCCAGCCAGGCGTACTCGTCGACGACGGTGTCGCCGTGGTGGGTGCGCTCCGCGCGGACCTGTCGGGCGACGGGCGGGGTGGTCTCGGTGGTCACGCCGCCACGTTACCGGCCCGTCGCGCTGCGCGGCGCGGTCGAACCACCACCCACCTCTTTAGAACATGTGTACGATGACTGTCATGTCGACGCCAGCGGGTTCGAGCGGTGCAGCGGAGATCACCCGCCGGTTGGCCGGGATCTGCGGTCCGTCCTTCGCCCGGTTCGCGGGCGCGGCCGACGAGGTCGCCGGCCGGCTCGCCCGGTGGGTGGCCGTCCCGGGTGGGCCCCGGGCGGCGGCCGAGGTGCTGCGGCTCGCCGCCCGGCACGACCTGTCGGTGGTGCCCCGGGGCGCGGGCACGAAGATCGACTGGGGTGCCGCGCCGGCCCGGGTCGACATCATGCTCGACACCGGCCGGCTCGCCGGGGTCGGCCACCAGCCGGCGGCCTCCCCGGTGGTCGAGGTGGGTGCCGGCACCCCGCTGCGGGCGGTGCAGGCCACCCTGGAACGTGCCGGCCGTCGGCTGGCCCTCGACCCGCCGTCCCCCGGTGCCACCCTCGGTGGGGTGCTCGCCGCCGACGAGTCCGGTCCGCTGCGGCACCGGCACGGCACCCCCTGCGCGCAGCTCGTCGGCCTGCGGTGGTTGGACGCCGACGGTGAGCTGGTCAGTGCCGGCCGCAGCGCCGCGGAGCTGTCCGGGGTGAGCGCACCCGTCGGTCTCGACTTGGGCCGGTTGCTCTGTGGTTCGCAGGGCGGGCTGGGCGTGCTCGTCTCGGCGACGCTGCACGCGCAGGCGCTGCCGGCGAGCCAGGTCTGGGTGTCTCGACCGGTGTGGAGCCCGCTGGAGGTGCACGACCTGGTGCGGGCGGTGTTCGCCGCCGACCTCGACCCGGCGGCCGTCGAGCTGGACCTGCCGGCCACCGGGTCCCCGCCGCGTCGGGCGGTCGCCCCGGCGTCGGGCGCGACGTCGGGGCCGCCCGGTCGACCGATGTCCGCCGCCGAGGCGGCGGCCCGGGCCAACCATCCCGCGATGTCCGGCCGGCGGGCCGATCCGCCGCCCGCCCGGGGTAGCGCCGGTGAGCTGGCGATCCTGCTGGAGGGTGACCGGTCCGAGGTGGCCGAGCGGGCCGACCGCCTGTTGGCCGTGCTCGGTGGCGCGGCGAGCGTCGCCCCGTTCGCCCCGGCCTGGTGGGGGCGCTACCCGTTCGGCCCGGGCGACACCGCGTTGCGGGTCGAGGCCCCGGCCAAGGATCTGCACGCCGCCGTCTACGCGTTGCGCGACGCCGCCGGCACACCCCTGTCGGTACGCGGCTGCGCCGGTGCGGGTGTGGTGCACGCCGCGCTGCCCGGATCGTTCCCCGTCGACCGGGTGGCCGGCATCCTGGCCGCCGTCCGGGGGGTGTTGCTCGCCCGCCGGGGCCGGTGCGTGGTGGTCGCCGCTCCCGCTGCGGTCCGCCGTGAGGTCGACGTGTGGGGTGAGGCGGCGGTGATCCCCCGGCTGCGGGAGGCGAAGGAGCACCTCGACCCGCACCGCCGGCTCGCCCCCGGCCGCCTCCCCGGCGGCCTCTGACCAGCCCCGGCGGCCTCCCCCGGTGGCCTTTGACCAACTCCGGCGGCCCCTGACCAACCCCGGTGGCCTCTGGGTGTCGAGGTGATCGGGAGTGGATCAGGAGAGGGCGTCGTTGCGCAGCACCAGGATGGCGATGTCGTCGCGGGGTGACTCGACCGAAAAGTTGATCGCGGTGGCCCGCAGTCGCGCCGCGACCACGTCGGCGGAGTAGCCGGCCAGCGGCGCGGCGGCCTCCCGCAGCCGCTCGGTGCCGAAGAGTTCCCGGCCGCGTCGCCGCTCGGTCACCCCGTCGGTATAGAAGATCAGCGCATCGCCCGGCGCGAGCAGGATCTCCTCCGCCGGTGAGGTGATCGAGTCGAGCAGGCCGAGCGCGGTTCCACCGGTCCCGACGAAGTTCGCCCCGCCGGGACCGTGCAACAGCACCGGTCGGTCGTGCCCGGCCAGGTGCAGCGAGACGTCGAGCCCGTCGCCGTCGTCCGGCCCGACCGCCGCCAGGGCCAGCGTGCAGTAGCGTCCCCCGCCGCGCTCGACAAGCGTGTCGTTGAGCCGGGCCAGCACCTCGGGCAGCGGCTTGCCGTCCCCGACGAGCACCCGGATCACGTCCCGGACCAGCCCGGTCACCGCCGCCGCCTGCACCCCCTTGCCGGACACGTCGCCGACCACCACCAGCCAGCGCCCGTCCGGCAGCGGCACCACGTCGTAGAAGTCGCCGCCGACCTCGGCCTCGTCCCCGGTCGGGACGTACTCGGCGGCGAAGCCGACGCCCTCGACGACCGGGAGCACCGGCGGCAGCAGCGACTGTTGGAGGGTCTGCGCCACCCGACGCCGTTCGGCGTGGATCCGGGCGTTCTCGATGGCGAGGCCGGCCCGCCGGGCCACGTCCTCCAGCACCGCCACCTCGTCGGCGTCGTGCCGGTGCCGCTGGTGCCGGCCCACGGCCAGGGTGCCGAGCTTCTGGCTGCGGACGACCAGCGGCACGGCGAAGCCCTCCATCGGCCCACCGAGCGGCACCTGGGACCCGGTGCGCGACGCCTCGCGCAGCCGGGCCTGGACCGAGTCCGGCCCGGACTCCTCCAGCACCTTGTGCAGTTGGGGCAGGACCGACTCGTCGGCGTGGCTGCACGCGGCCAGCTTGAGCCGGCCCCACTCGTCGGTGGTGTGCACCGCGCACCACTGGCCGAGCCGGGGCACCACCAGTTGCGGGATCAGCGCCATGGTCAGGTCCACGTCGAGCGACTGGGCGAGCAGTTCGCTGGCCTCGGCGAGGAAGGTCAGCCAGGCCGAGCGGCGGACGTCGGCGCGGCGCAGCCGGTCGTTCTCCAGGTGCAGCGAGAGCCGTTCGGCGGCGAGTACGGCCAACGGCCGGGCGTACGCCGACGGTGCCGCGTCCAGCTCCAACTCCCCACCGTACGGTCGGTGCACCGCCAGCGGGACCCGGAGCAGCTCGTTGCCGGCGCGCGGCTGGCGGCCGTACCGGGCCAGCACCTGCGGGCCCTCTCCCTCGCCCCGGTCGAGCCGGATCACCCCGCCGGCCGCGCCCACCATCTCGGCGACCCGGGTGAGCAGGTCGGTGGCGAACTCGGGCAGCGGTTCGTCGGCGTACGGGTCGGGCCTGGTCTGGGTCAGTTCGCTCATCGCTGCGGCGCTCGGTGCGGTGGTCGCCAGGTCGCTCTCGGCCTGCCCGGGTGGCGGGTACGGGGACAGCGGCCCGCCGCCGTGGTCGCCGTGGCGGTCCAGCCGGAACCACACCCCCTTGCCGGTGGGCAGGTAGGTGGTGCCCCAGCGGCTGGCGAAGTGGTCGACGAGCAGCAGCCCGCGCCCCCGGGCGGAGACCTCGCCGATCTCGTCGGTGTCGTTGCGGCTGCCGACGATCAGCTCGTCGACCGGCCCTGCGGCGAAGTCGGAGACGGTGACGGTCAGGCCGATCCGGTCGGCGACGACCTCGATGTCCAGTTCGGTGCGGGCGTGCTCGACGGCGTTGGTGGACAGTTCGGTGGTGAGCAGCAGTGCCTCGTTGAGCAGTTCGTCGAGGTCCGCCTCGGCGAGCACGGAGCGGACGACGGCGCGGGCGGCAGCCGGGGTGCGCCGGTCGGCGGGCAGTCGGACGCGCCGGACGTGCTCGTCCCGTCCCGCGTCTGTCCCGGCCCCCGGCTCCGTTGACACCCCCGTATCCTCTACCGCGACCGCCCGGGTGCCAAGCCGCACCACGCACCGTCACACCCGTCGCACCGATCGGCAGGTCGACGTCACCCCCGTCGTCGGGTGCGGGTCGGCGACCAACGGCTACGTGTCGACCTGTGGTGGTGGTGGGGCCGGGTGCCGGGACCGCGTCCCGCCTGCGGTGTCGCTGTCGGGGCGGTGGTGGCACCGGCAGGGACATGTCGGGCACGTCGTGTCCGCTGCCCGGGTCCGGACGCGGGCACAATGAGGGAAAGTCGGCGTGTCGGCACGCCGGGGACCCTCCGAGCTGAGCGAGGAAAGATGACCGCGAAACAGTCGGTGACGGCGGACGTGTCCGCTTCCGAGCATGACGCGCTCCTCGGTGAGCTGTCGGAGGCGCTGCGGCGGGTCGGCCGGGGTGACTTCAAGGTACGGCTGCCCCGGCGCGCGGGTGCGGCTGGTGAGGTGGCGGACGCCTTCAACGAGGTGGTGTCGCTCCAGGAACGGCAGCACCTGGACCTGCGCCGGATCAGTCGGGTGGTGGGCCGGGACGGCCGGCTGACCGAGCGCCTCGACGAGGAGGGCCTGGACGGCTCCTGGGCGGAGGGCCAGCGGGCGGTCAACTCGCTGATCGACGACCTGGGTCGACCGACCACCGAGATCGCCCGGGTGATCATGGCGGTGGCCGACGGTGACCTCTCCCAGCACATGGAGTTGGAGATCGACGGTCGCCCGCTGCGCGGTGAGTACCTGCGGATCGGCCGGACGGTCAACACGATGGTCGGGCAGCTCTCGTCGTTCTCCAACGAGGTGACCCGGGTGGCCCGGGAGGTGGGCACCGAGGGCAAGTTGGGTGGTCAGGCGGACGTACGGGGTGTCGCCGGCACCTGGAAGGACCTCACCGACTCGGTGAACACCATGGCGTCGAACCTGACCGGCCAGGTGCGGTCGATCTCGCAGGTGGCGACGGCGGTGGCCCGGGGTGACCTGTCTCAGAAGATCACGGTCGGGGCGCGCGGCGAGGTCGCCGAGCTGGCCGACACGATGAACTCGCTGACCGACACGCTGCGCCTGTTCGCCGAGCAGGTGACCCGGGTGGCGCGGGAGGTGGGCACCGAGGGCAAGCTCGGTGGGCAGGCCGACGTGCCGAACGTCGCGGGCACCTGGAAGGACCTCACCGACAGCGTCAACTCGATGGCGTCGAACCTGACCTCTCAGGTGCGTAACATCGCGCAGGTCTCGACGGCGGTGGCCCGGGGTGACCTGAGCCAGAAGATCACCGTGGCGGCGCAGGGCGAGATCCTGGAGCTGAAGGACACCGTGAACACGATGGTGGACCAGCTCAGCTCGTTTGCCGACGAGGTGACCCGGGTGGCCCGGGAGGTGGGCATCGAGGGCAAGTTGGGCGGTCAGGCCCAGGTACGCGGGGTCTCCGGCACCTGGCGGGACCTGACGGAGAACGTCAACCAGCTCGCCGGCAACCTGACCAGCCAGGTCCGCAACATCTCCCAGGTCTCCACGGCGGTGGCGAAGGGTGACCTGTCGCAGAAGATCACCGTGGACGCGCAGGGCGAGATCCTGGAGCTGAAGAACACCGTCAACACGATGGTCGACCAGTTGTCGTCGTTCGCCGACGAGGTGACCCGGGTGGCCCGCGAGGTGGGCACCGAGGGCAAGCTGGGCGGGCAGGCGCAGGTGAAGGGTGTCTCGGGCACCTGGCGCGATCTCACCGACAACGTGAACTCGATGGCGTCCAACCTGACGTCCCAGGTGCGCAACATCGCCTCGGTGACGACGGCGGTGGCGAAGGGCGACCTGTCGCAGAAGATCACCGTGGATGCCCGGGGTGAGATCCTGGAGCTGAAGTCCACGGTCAACACGATGGTGGATCAGCTGTCGTCGTTCGCCGACGAGGTGACCCGGGTGGCCCGGGAGGTGGGCACCGAGGGCAAGCTCGGCGGTCAGGCCCAGGTACGCGGGGTCGCCGGCACCTGGCGGGATCTCACCGACAACGTGAACTCGATGGCGTCGAACCTGACCAGTCAGGTGCGTAACATCGCGCAGGTCTCCACGGCGGTGGCGAAGGGTGACCTGTCGCAGAAGATCACGGTGGACGCGCAGGGCGAGATCCTGGAGCTGAAGAACACCGTCAACACGATGGTGGACCAGCTCAGCTCGTTTGCCGACGAGGTGACCCGGGTGGCCCGGGAGGTGGGCACCGAGGGCAAGCTCGGCGGGCAGGCGCAGGTGAAGGGTGTCTCGGGCACCTGGCGGGATCTCACCGACAACGTGAACTCGATGGCGTCCAACCTGACGTCCCAGGTGCGCAACATCGCCTCGGTGACCACGGCGGTGGCCAAGGGTGACCTCGGTCAGAAGATCACGGTGGACGCGCAGGGCGAGATCCTGGAGCTGAAGAACACGGTCAACACGATGGTGGACCAGCTCAGCTCGTTCGCCGACGAGGTGACCCGGGTGGGTCGCGAGGTCGGCATCGAGGGCAAGCTCGGCGGTCAGGCCCAGGTCAAGGGCGTGAGCGGCACCTGGCGGGACCTCACCGAGAACGTGAACCAGCTCGCCTCGACCCTGACCACCCAGCTCCGGGCGATCTCCCAGGTCTCCACGTCGGTGACCCGGGGCGACCTTACCCAGCGGATCGCGGTCAAGGCGCAGGGCGAGGTCGCCGAGCTGAAGGACAACATCAACCAGATGATCGTCACCCTGCGGGAGACGACCAAGAAGAACGCCGAGCAGGGCTGGCTCGACTCCAACCTGGCCCGCATCGGTGGCCTGCTCCAGGGCCAGCGGGACCTGGGCGAGGTCTGCCGCATGATCATGATGGAGGTGACCCCGCTGGTCGACGCGCAACTCGGCGCGTTCTTCCTGGCGGACACCTCCGACGGGGTGATGCGGCTGCGGCTGACCGCGTCGTACGGGTATGTGGCGCGGGGGCACGACGTCACGTTCGGGCCCGGTGAGGGGCTGGTCGGTCAGGCGGCGCTCTCCCGCCGGACGATCCGGCTCAACGCGCTGCCCGACGGGCGGATCACCCTGCGGTCGGGGCTGGCCGAGACGCTCCCGTCCGACCTGGTGGTGCTGCCGATCCTGTTCGAGGGGGAGCTGCTCGGGGTGATCGAGTTCGCCAGCGTGGCCCGCTTCTCGGAGCTGCACCTGGCGTTCCTGGAGCGGCTGGTGCTCACCATCGGTGTCGCGGTCAACACCATCCAGGCCAACCGGCGTACGGAGGAGTTGCTGGCCCAGTCGCAGCGGCTGGCGTTGGAGTTGCAGGACCAGTCGGCGGAGTTGCAGCGCACCAACGCCGAGTTGGAGGACAAGGCGAAGCTGCTCAGTGAGCAGAAGGGCAACATCGAGACCAAGAACCGGGAGATCGAACTGGCCCGGCTCGGCCTGGAGGAGAAGGCGCAGCAGCTCACCCGGGCGTCGGCGTACAAGTCGGAGTTCCTGGCGAACATGAGCCACGAGCTGCGTACCCCGCTGAACTCGCTGCTGCTGCTGGCCCGGTTGCTGGTGGAGAACTCGGAGCGCAACCTCACCCCGAAGCAGATCGAGTTCGCCCGGACGATCCACGGCTCGGGCTCGGACCTGCTGCGCCTGATCGACGACATCCTGGACCTGTCCAAGATCGAGGCGGGTCGGATGGACGTCGAGCCGACGGAGATCCGGTTCGCCGAGATCCGCAACTACGTGGAGCAGGCGTTCGCCCCGCAGGCGGAGGACAAGAACCTCGACTTCCAGGTGCGGGTGGCCAAGGAACTGCCGCCGGCCCTGGTGACCGACGCCCAACGGTTGCAGCAGATCCTGCGCAACATGCTCTCCAACGCGGTGAAGTTCACCGACAACGGCGCGGTCACCCTGCGGATCGCCCCGGCGGCGGAGAACGCGGTCTTCGACGTGCCGGCGTTGACCAACGCCCGCCAGGTGATCGCCTTCACCGTGATCGACACCGGCATCGGCATCTCCGACGACAAGCTGAGCATCATCTTCGAGGCGTTCCAGCAGGCCGACGGCACCACCAGCCGGCGGTACGGCGGCACCGGGCTGGGCCTGTCGATCAGTCGGGACCTGGCTCGGCTGATCGGCGGCACGATCACCGTGACCTCCGCGCCGGGGCAGGGTTCGACGTTCACCCTCTTCGTACCGGATGTGCTGGCGCCGGACGCGGTGGTGGCGCCGCAGTCACCGTCGCCGGAGCGCGCGGGCCTGCCGGCGTCGCTGCTGATGCCGCCGGTGGAGTTGCTGGCCGCGCCGGAGGCCCCGGCCACCCGGCAGTTGGACGGCGCGACGGTACTGATCGTCGACGACGACGTACGCAACGTGTTCGCGTTGACCAGCGCGTTGGAACTGCACGGGATGACCGTGCTGTACTCGGACAACGGCGCGGACGGGGTTCGCGTGCTGGCCGAGCATCCGGAGGTGGACATCGTGCTGATGGACGCCATGATGCCCGACCAGGACGGTTACGAGACGACCCGGCAGATCCGCCGGAACCACCGCTTCGCGGACCTGCCGATCGTCTTCCTCACCGCGAAGGCGATGCCCGGCGACCGGGAGTCGGCGCTGGCGGCCGGGGGTAGCGACTACATCACCAAGCCGGTGGACCTGGACGGGCTGATCGAGCGGATGGCGTCCTGGATCAGTGGCAGCCGAGACAAGGAGAATTCGTGACCCAGACTGCCAAGGCGCTGCTGGTCGACGACCGTCGGGAGAACCTGATGGCCCTGGAGGCGATCCTCCAGGGGCTCCCGGTGCAGTCGGTGGCCGTGGAGAGCGGTGAGGCGGCGCTGAAGCAACTGCTGGTGGACGACTTCGCGGTCATCCTGCTGGACGCCCAGATGCCCGACATGGACGGCTTCGAGACGGCCAGTCACATCAAGCGCCGGGAGCGGACCCGGCACGTGCCGATCATCTTCCTCACCGCCGCCGACAAGGACGCCCAGTTGGCGCTGCGCGGCTATGCGGTCGGGGCGGTGGACTACCTGACCAAGCCGTTCGACCCGTGGGTGTTGCGGGCGAAGGTGTCGGTGTTCGTGGAGCTGTGGGTGAAGACCCGGCAGTTGGCGGCGCAGTCCGACGTGGTGCGTGAGCGTGACGCCCAGTGGCGGGTGCTCACCGACGCGGTGGACGCGGCGGCCACCCTGCTGCGGGTCGAGGACGACCCGGAGGCCCGGCAGCGTGCCCTGGACATTCTGGAGCAGGCCCGCTGGGGCAACACCGCCTGACCGGCGGCGTGCACCGGGCGTGACCAGGCGGGTGCCGGCCCGGCCGGGGGGCGGGCGTGCGGTCGGGTGGCGGCGTGCTCAGTGGGCGGGTGTGCCGCTGGCGGCGCGGCGGGCCCGCCAGCGCTCGCCGAGCGAGTCGAGTTCCTCCTGGATGAAATAGAAGAAGTCCCGCATCTCGGCCACCCGTTCGCCGCCCGGGGTGGCGGTGCCGCCCAGTGCGGTGACGCCCGCGTCGGCGATGTCGATGAAGTTCTTGTAGAGGCCGGTCTTGGTGATGGTGCCCTCGTACCAGGGGTTGTCGGGCAGCCGGTAGTGGTCCCGGCGCGAGCGCGGGACCGGTTCGCGGACCAGCATGCTGACCTGGGTCAGGTGGCGTACCGCGCCGGATACGGCTGCCGCGCTGACGCCGAGCCGCTCGCCGATCTGGGCGGCGGTCAGCGGGCCGTCGGCGCTCATCACGGCGAACAGGACCCGGGCGGACATCCGGGGGAAGCCGACGTCCGCGAAGGCCATCGCCATCCGTTCGACGAAGAGGTGGACCTCGTCGTCGTGGCCGGGTTGACGGTCGTCAGGCATCGGACGCTGCTCCTCGGGCTCGGGACGGTTCAGGCGATGGTGCCGCACCGGACAGAAACTTCACAACTTTGTGAAACGAGTGTAGCTTCTGAATTATGGAAACCCCGATAGCGGTGACCGGCCTGGTGAAGACCTTCGGCCGCACCCGGGCCCTCGACGGGCTCGACCTGAACGTCCGGGCCGGTGAGGTGCACGGCTTCCTCGGCCCGAACGGCGCCGGCAAGTCGACCGCCATCCGGGTCCTGCTCGGGCTGCTGCGGGCGGACGCGGGGGCCGTCCGACTGCTCGACGGTGACCCGTGGCGCGACGCCGTCACGCTGCACCGCCGCCTGGCGTACGTGCCGGGCGACGTCACCCTCTGGCCCCAGCTCTCCGGCGGCGAGGTGATCGACCTGCTCGGGCGGATGCGCGGCGGGCTCGACCCGAAGCGCCGCGCCGAGCTGCTCGCGTCGTTCGAGCTGGACCCCCGCAAGAAGGGGCGCACCTACTCCAAGGGCAACCGGCAGAAGGTCGGCCTGGTCGCCGCGCTCGCCTCCGACGTCGAACTGCTCATCCTCGACGAGCCCACCTCCGGGCTGGACCCGCTGATGGAGGAGGTGTTCCAGCACTGGATCGACCGGGCCCGCCGCGACGGCCGCACCGTGCTGCTGTCCAGCCACATCCTGGCCGAGGTGGAGGCGCTCTGCGACCGGGTGACGATCATCCGCAACGGCCGCCACGTCGAGACCGGCACCCTGACCGAGCTGCGTCACCTGCACCGCACCGCGATCGACGCCGAACTGGCCGGCCCGGTGGACGGCCTGGCCGACCTGCCCGGCGTGCACGACCTGCGGGTAGACGGCGACCGGGTCCGCTTCGCCGTCGACACCGTCGCGCTGGACACCGCGCTGCGCCGGCTCACCGAGATCGGCGTACGCAGCCTGGTCAGCCAGCCGCCGACGCTGGAGGAGCTGTTCCTGCGCCACTACGAGACCCCGGCCCCCGACGCCCCGGTCTCGACCGCGTCGGGCAGCACCGCGCCGGGCAGCGACCAGCCGACGGGGGTACGGCGATGAGCACCCTCACCGGCACCGGTCACCTGGCCCGGCTGATCCTGCGCCGGGACCGGATCGTCCTGCCGCTCTGGGTGCTGCTGCTGACCGTCCTGCCGGTGTCCTACGCGGGCAGCTTCTTCGCGCTGTTCCCCACCGCCGCCGAGCGGGCCGCGTACGTCACCGGCACCGCCCGCAACCCGTCGGTGGTGGCCCTGCTCGGCCCGGTCTACGGCGACAGCGTCGGCGCGTTGACCGCCCAGCGCGGTGGCTTCCTCCAGGTGATCGTCGGGCTGGCCGCCCTGCTCACCGTCATCCGGCACACCCGCACCGAGGAGGAGGCCGGTCGACGGGAACTGCTCGGCGCGACCGTCCTCGGCCGGTACGCCGGGCTCACCGCCGCACTGCTGGTGACGTACGCGGCCAGCCTGCTGCTCGGCCTGCTCACCGCCGCCGGGCTGGCCGCCACCGGGCTGCCGGCGACCGGCTCGCTGGCGTACGGGCTGTCGGCGGCGCTGGTGGGGGTGGTCTTCGCCACGGTGGGCGGGTTGGCCGCCCAGCTCACCCAGACCGCCGGTGGGGCGCGCGGGATCGCCGTCGGGGTGCTCGGGGTGGCGTTCACGCTCCGGCTGGTCGGGGACACCTCCGAGCACGGGTGGCCGAGTTGGCTGTCCCCGCTGGGTTGGGCCGCACGCATCCGCGCCTACGCGGGGGAGCGCTGGTGGGTGCTGGCCCTGCCGGTCGCGCTGACCGTGCTGCTGGCCGTGGTGGCGTACCCGGTATCGGTGCGGCGGGACCTCGGGGCCGGCGTGCTGCCGTCGCGGCCGGGTCCGGTGCGGGCCGGGCGGGTGCTGTCCGGGCCGTTCGGGTTGGCTTGGCGGCTGCACCGGGGGCCACTGCTGGGCTGGTCGGTGGGCTTCCTCCTGCTCGGGTCGGTCGTCGGTGGCGCGGCCGAGGCGGCCGGCCGCTCGGTCGCCGGCAACGCCGCGTTGGAGCAGGTGATGGCCCGGCTGGGTGGCGCGTCGGGGCTGGCCGAGGCGTACCTGGGGGTGTCGTTGGGGGTGGCCGGGCTGGCCGCCGCCGGCTACGGCGTCCAGGCGGCGTTGCGGATGCGGTCGGAGGAGGCCGCCGGGCGGGCCGAGCCGGTGCTGGCCACCGGGGTGCACCGGTCGACCTGGCTCGCCTCACACCTGGTGTTCGTCCTGCTGGGGCCGGTGGTGGTGCTGGCGTTGGTCGGGCTGGCGGCCGGCCTGACCTACGGGCTCAGCATCGGTGACGTGCCGGGGCAGCTGCCCCGGATGCTCGGTGCCGGCCTGGCGCAGGTGCCGGCGGCCTGGGTGCTCGCCGGCCTGGCGGTGCTGCTGTATGGCCTGTTGCCCCGCCTCTCCCCGGCGGCCTGGGCGGTGCTCGCGGTGGTGGTGCTGCTCGGTCAGCTCGGCGCGGTGCTGGAGCTGAGCCAGTGGCTGCTGGACCTGTCGCCGTTCACCCACACCCCACAGGTGTTGCGCGCCGGCTGGAGCGTCATTCCGCTGCTGGCCCTGACCGTGCTGGCCGGGGTGTTCTGCGCGGTCGGCTTCGCGTCCTTCCGCCGCCGCGACATCCCGGTCGGCTGACGGCACGACATCTCCCGGCTGGCCGGCCGCGCCACGACGCGTCGGCCGGCGGGCCCTTGCCGGGGCGGGCCCGACCGGTCAGCCGGAGGGGGTCTCGTTACGGATCATCAGGGCGGAACGCAGGCCGGTGATGTCGAGGACGCGCAGCAGGAAGTCGCCCACGTTGCTCAGGATCAACAGGCACTGGGAGTGGCTGGCCTTGCGACTGAGCACGACCAGCGTGCCGAGCCCCTGCGAGTCGCAGAAGGTCACCCCGGCCAGGTCGAGCACGATGCGCGGCGGAGGCTCGGCGAGCACCTCGTTCACGACGGTCGACAGTTGGGCGGCGGTGAGCATGTCGATCTCACCGGCCAGGCGCAACACCACTTCGTCGCCAGTCCGGTGTACCGTGATGGACAGCTCGGCACGATCCACGCCGTCAGCCTATCGCGATCCCACCAACCTGGCCCGGCGAGACGATCCGCCATGCCGATCACCGGGCGAGCGGCAGATCCGCCCCACCGGCTCCGGTGGGGTGAGCCGGGTAACCCGGCCCCGGGGTGGCTGCGGATTCCCCGCCCGGCGCTGACACAATGGGCCGCATCGTGACCGATACCTTTTCCGCCGGGACCGGCCGCTACCCGGCCGACGCACCGGCCTCCGAGGCCCTGTTCGACCGCGCCCAGGCCATCGTGCCCGGCGGGGTCAACTCCCCTGTGCGCGCGTTCCGTGCCGTCGGTGGCACCCCGCGCTTCATGGTCCGGGGGGAGGGTCCCTGGCTGTACGACGCCGACGGGCGACGCTACGTCGACCTGGTCTGCTCGTGGGGGCCGCTGATCCTGGGCCACGCCCACCCCGAGGTGGTCGAGGCGGTGCGGGAGGCCGCCACCCTCGGCACCAGCTTCGGCACCCCCACCCCGGGTGAGGTGGAGTTGGCCGCCGAGATCGTCGAGCGCACCCCGGTCGAGCAGGTCCGGCTGGTCAACTCGGGCACCGAGGCGACCATGTCGGCGATCCGGCTGGCCCGGGGGTTCACCGGCCGATCCAAGATCATCAAGTTCGCCGGCTGCTACCACGGCCACTCCGACGGGCTGCTCGCCGCCGCCGGCTCCGGTGTCGCCACCCTCGGCCTACCCGACTCTCCCGGGGTCACCGGCGCGGCGGCCGGCGACACCATCGTGCTGCCCTACAACGACATCACCGCCGTCGAGGCGGCGTTCGCCGCGCAGGGTCCGCACATCGCGGCGGTCATCACCGAGGCCGCCGCCGGCAACATGGGCGTGGTCGCCCCCCGCGACGGCTTCAACTCCCGGCTCGCCGCGATCGCCCACGCCCACGGCGCGCTGCTCATCGTCGACGAGGTGATGACCGGGTTCCGGGTCTCCCGCGCCGGCTGGCACGGCCTCGACCCGTCCGACGCCGACCTGTGGACGTACGGCAAGGTGATGGGGGGCGGGCTGCCCGCCGCGGCCTTCGGCGGGCGCACGGAGATCATGTCCCGGCTCGCCCCGGCCGGCCCGGTCTACCAGGCCGGCACCCTCTCCGGTAACCCGCTGGCCTGCGCCGCCGGCCTGGCCACCCTGCGGCTGGCCGACGACGCCCTCTACCGCCGGCTCGACGACACGGCCGCCGTCGTGGGCAAGCTCGCCGCCGACGCGCTGGCCGCCGCCGGGGTCCCGCACCGCCTGTCGTACGCGGGCAGCATGTTCTCGATCTTCTTCACCGACGCCGACGTGGTCGACTACGACAGCGCCCGCACCCAGCAGGTGCCCGCGTTCAAGGCGTTCTTCCACGCGATGCTCGCCGCGGGTGTCTACCTGCCGCCGAGCGCGTTCGAGTCGTGGTTCGTGTCGGCGGCGCTCGACGACGCCGCCCTGGAGCACATCGCCGCCGCCCTGCCCGGCGCGGCGACAGCAGCGGCAGCGGCAGGCAGCGGGGGGTAAAACCAGTGAGCGCGAGGAGTGAGCCGGGTTTGCGAGCCCCGCAGTCGCGAACGAGGGGGATGCAATGAGTAAGACCGTCGTCCACGTGCTGCGGCACGGCGAGGTGCACAACCCGGACCGGATCCTCTACGGCCGGCTGCCCGGCTTCCGGCTTTCGGAGCTGGGCGTGCAGATGGCCAAGGCCGCCGCCCAGGCGGTCGCCGAGCGGGAGGTCGTGCACGTGGTGGCCAGCCCGCTGGAACGCGCCCAGCAGACCGCAGAGCCGATCGCCGGGCAGTTCGGGCTCCCGGTCGGGGTGGACGAGCGGCTGATCGAGAGCGCCAACTGGTTCGAGGGCAAGAAGGTCTCGCCCGGGGACGGCTCGTTCCGCGACCCGCGCAACTGGTGGGTGCTGCGCGACCCGGTCACCCCGAGCTGGGGCGAGGCCTACCGGGCCATCGCCGAGCGGATGTTCGCCGGGCTGCACGCCGCCCGGGTGGCCGCCGAGGGACGCGAGGCGGTCATCGTCTCCCACCAGCTCCCCATCTGGACGCTGCGCCGCTACGTCGAGCGCAAACGGCTCTGGCACGATCCGCGCCGCCGGCAGTGCGGGCTGGCCAGCCTCACCTCCTTCCATTTCGACGGGGCGAAGGTGGTCGGGATCGGCTATTCCGAGCCGGCCGCCCACCTGATCGCCATGTCCGCGACAGCCCGGACGGCCAAGGGGGCCTGAGATGCGTTCCCGGAGGCCGTTGGCCGTCCTGCTCGCCGCCGTCACCGCCGGGGCGGCGCTGGTCGGCTGCTCCTCCGGCACCGACGAGAGCCGGTGCGCCAACAACGGCGGCATCGTCGAGTGCGCCCCCGACCAACGCTCCGCCGCCCCGAAGATCGCCGGTGACCTGCTCACCGGCGGTGGGTACGACACCTCCCAGGCCCGGGGCCAGGTGGTGGTGGTCAACTTCTGGGGTTCCTGGTGCGCGCCCTGTCGCGCCGAGGCCGATGACCTGGAGGCCACCTACCAGGCCACCAAGGCATCCGGGGTGACCTTCCTCGGCATCAACGTGCAGGACAGCCGGGACAAGGCGATCGCCTTCGAGGAGGGTCGGGTGACGTATCCGAGCCTGTTCGACCCGGCCAGCCGGCTGGCGCTGGCGCTGGACATCCCGCCGAACACCATCCCGGCCACCGTCGTGCTGGACCGGCAGGGCCGGATCGCCACCGTGATCAGGGCCGCCGTCACCACCGACGGGCTGCGCCCGATCGTCGAGCGGATCGCCGCCGAAGAGCCGGCGTCGACCGGTTCCCGCTGATGGGCGAGACGTTCCGCGAACTCGCCCAGTCCGGCCCGTTGCTGCTGGCCATCGGTGCGGCGGCGCTCGCCGGGCTGGTCAGCTTCCTGTCCCCGTGCGTGCTGCCGCTGATGCCCGGCTACCTGTCGTACGTGACGGGGCTGGCCGGCACCGACCTGGAGGGCCGCGCCCGGCCGACCACCCCGACCGGCGCGGACCCCGCCCCGGGCGGCGGGTCGGCACCCGGCGAGGGCCCGGCCTCCGACGGCGGTTCGGCTCCCGACGGCGGTCCCGGCGGCACGGTGGCGGTGGCGACGCGGGCGGCGGCCCGGCCGGTGGCGGCGGTCAAGGGCCGGGTGCTGGCCGGCACGCTGTTGTTCATCGCCGGCTTCACCGTCGTCTTCACCGCCACCGCGATCCTCTTCGCCGGGTTCGGTCGGATCTTCTTCGACTACGAGCGCACCTTCCAGGTCGTCATCGGCGGGCTGATCGTCCTGCTCGGGCTCAGCTACCTGGGCGTGCTCCCGGGGATGCAGCGGGAACTGCGGATCCGACGGTTGCCCGCCGCCGGGCTGCTCGGTGCGCCGGTCCTCGGCGCGGTGTTCGCGTTGAGCTGGATGCCGTGCACCGGTCCGACGCTGGGTGCGGTGCTGGGGATGGCCGCCACCGGTGGGCAGACCGACCGGGCCGTGGTGCTGGCGGTGGCGTACTGCCTGGGGTTGGGGTTGCCGTTCGTGGTCTTCGGGTTGGGCTTCCACCGGCTGCTCGGGGTGTTCCGGGCGGTCCGGCGCAACAGCCGGTGGGTGACCCGGATCGGCGGGGTGCTGCTGATCCTGATCGGCCTGGCGCTGGTCACCGGCGGCTGGCAGAGCTTCGTGATCTGGTTGCAGACGACAGTGGGCCCCGGCGAGGTGAGCATCTGATGACGACCGTCGACGACCGGCCGGCCAGCCCACCCGCCGAGGCCCCCCGCCGCCGGCCGAATCCGGTGCTGGCCCTGCTGCGCAACTCCTGGCGGCAGCTCACCAGCATGCGTACCGCGTTGATCCTGTTGTTCCTGCTCGCGGTCGCGGCGATTCCCGGCTCGGTGCTGCCGCAGCGGGGGGTCAACCCGGAGAACGTCGACAGGTACTTCGTCGAGCACCCCGATTTGGCCCCGCAGCTCGACCGGATCGGCGCGTTCGAGGTGTTCGGTTCGGTCTGGTTCTCCGCCATCTATCTGCTGCTGTTCACCTCGCTGGTGGGCTGCATCCTGCCCCGGATGCGCGACCACGTGCGCGCCTTGCGGGCCCGGCCGCCGGCCGCGCCCAAGCGGATGGACAGGCTGCCGCAGCACACCGTGCTGGAGGCGCCGGGGGCCGCCGACCCACAGGCCATCGCCGCGGTGCTGCGCCGCCGCCGCTGGCGGGTGCAGGTGCGCGGCAACGAGGTCTCCGCCGAGAAGGGCTACCTCAAGGAGACCGGCAACCTGCTGTTCCACACCTCGCTGGTCGCCGTGCTGGTCGGCGTCGCGCTCGGCTCGTGGTACGGCTGGCACGGCAACCGCCTGCTGGTCACGGGCGCGGACAACGCCTTCTGCAACACCCGCCAGCAGTACGCCGAGGCGAAGCTCGGCCCCCGCGTGGACAGCGCCGACCTGCCGTCGTTCTGCCTGACCCTCGACAGGTTCGACGCCCGGTTCCTGCCGTCCGGTCTGCCGGAGAGCTACCGCGCGACGGTGACCGTGGACCGGCCGGACGGCTCGGACCGGCGGACCGCCGATTTCTCGGTCAACTCGCCGCTGCGGCTCGGCTCGGCCAACGTCTACCTGCTGGGTCACGGCTACGCCCCGATCCTGAAGTACACCGACCGGTACGGCCGCAGCCAGACCAGTACGGTGCCGTTCCTGACCAGCGGCGACGCCAACCTCACCAGCGAGGGGGTGGCCGCCTTCCCGGACGCCAACGTCGACCCGGCGACCGGCCGGCGGGACGCCAACCAGCAGGTCGCCTTCGAGGGGTTGTACCTGCCGACCGCCCCGGACACCGCGCCGTTCGCGTCGTCGCGGTTCCCGGAGGAGCGCAACCCGGCCGTGGTGCTGGCCGCCTACCGGGGCAACCTGGGGCTGGACGCCGGCATCCCCGGCTCGGTCTACCAGCTCGACCAGCGGCAGGTGACCAACGGCAAGCTCAAGCAGGTCGGCAACAAGAAGCTCACCCCCGGTGAGACGTGGACCCTGGACGACGGCAGCAAGCTGGAGTTCCTCGGCACCAAGCGGTACGTCACCCTGTCCGTCCGGCACGACCCGGGCGAGAAGCTGATGCTGGGCGCCTGCGTGGTGCTGCTGGCCGGGCTGATGGGATCGCTGTTCGGCAGGCGGCGGCGGGTCTGGTTCCGGGTGACGCCCCCCGACAGTGGATCTCCGACGGGCGGTAGTAGTTTGGTGTCGGCCGGTGGGCTGCCGCGCACCGATCATCCAGGGTTCGCCGAGGAGTTCGCGTCTCTCGTCGCCGCGGTACGCGACGACGGGCGGCCCGACCGGCGGGCGCGAGAGGGAGTCGAGTGATGTCCGCAGTCTCCGACCAGCTGGTGACGTTCGCGATCCTGGTGTACCTGGTTGCGATGATCAGCCACGCCGTCGAGTACGCCCTGGGCAACGTCCGCGCGGTGTCGGCCCGGGTCGCACCGGCCCGGGAGTTGGTCGGCGCGGGTGTCGGTGGGGCCGGCGACGCGGTTGCCGGTGGGGCCGACGCGCCGGTGAAGGGCGACGCCGTCGGGACCACGCCGTCGTCGACCCGGCCGAGCCGTTCGGCGGGACGGGCCAGGCTGGCCGGGCGGATCGCCGCCGGGCTGACCGTGCTCGCCGCCGCGCTGCACCTCGGCGCGCTGGTCACCCGGGGCATCGCGGCCGACCGGATGCCCTGGGGCAACATGTACGAGTTCGTGCTGACGGTCACCTGGATCGGGACCGCCGCCTGGCTCGTGGTGCTCTGGAAGCGGCCGTCGCTGCGCCGGCTCGGGCTGTTCCTCACCCTGGTCATGGTGCTGCTGCTGGCGTTCGCCGAGCTGAAGCTCTACGTCCCGGTGGTGCCGCTGATGCCGGCGCTCCAGTCGTACTGGTTCATCATCCACGTGTCGACGATCGTCTTCTCCTCCGGCATCTTCCTGCTGGGCGTGGTGCCGGCGGTGTCGTTCCTGCTGCGCAACGGGTACGAGCAGGGGCGGCGCAGCTTCCCGTACACGTTGGCCCGGCGGCTGCCCGGGGCGGCCGACCTGGAGCGGCTGACCTTCGCCCTGCACGCCTTCTCGTTCCCGATCTTCACGTTCGCGGTGATCGCGGGCGCGATCTGGGCCGAGGCGGCCTGGGGCCGGGCCTGGGGTTGGGACCCGAAGGAGACCTGGGCGTTCATCTCCTGGGTGGTCTACGCCGGCTACCTGCACGCCCGCGCCACGCCCAGCGTCCGGCGCAACGTGGCGACCTGGATCGCGGTGCTGGGCTTCCTGACCGTGCTGATGAACCTGTTCGGGGTGAACTTCTTCTTCACCGGCCTGCACTCGTACGCCGGGGTGGAGTGAGTCGGCCGGTGAGCACCCGGTCGACGCCCAGGGTCACCTGGTAGGCGACCTCCGGCACGTCGGCCAGGTCGATGCGCTCGGCCCGCAGGGCGAGCTGGGCGTGCAGTTCCCGGGCCACCGCGTCGCGGATCTCCTTCAGCAGCGGGGAGAAGCCGTCCGGATCACCCACGGTGTACGCGTCGTCCATGCGTCCCATCCTCTACCGGAGGACCAGGTGTGTCGATGCCCCTGGCCTGCAGAACGTCTATCTCTCCCGAAGTCGGTCAGCGGTACCGACCGCCAGCGGTCGTTGGTGGTCGTGATGCCTTCCCATTGGCTGACACCTTGACGCCCCATAAGGCTGATGACATCATCGCCGAACGATGTTTGCGTAAACAATTTAGGGCTTAAATCGGACATCAGCTTCGACTGTGGCATCCGGATGGGGGCGCGCTGCTTGTCGATGTTTACGTAAACATCGACAAGGGTGACGTGGTCGACGTTGACGGCCGGCGGGGGAGACGCCCTGACCCCTGGCCCACCCGTCTGCGAGGAGAGACTCTCCATGAGGAAGTTGGACAAGCGCACCGCCTCGGTGCTCGTGCCCCCTTGATGGCGATGCACCCTACGAGGACAACGACCAGCCGCTGGACACCGACTCGCCCGGCTGACAGTTCCCTGAACTCCGCCGTACCGCCACCTGGTCACTCCCGACGCGGCGGACCCGGACGAGAACCTCGTTCCCCCGCTATTGGAGCCGCACATGTTCCCGAAGCAGACAGGCGTCAGATCCGGCGCCGCCCCGCTTTCCCGTCCCTTGCCCCTCCTTGTCCTGCTACTGCTGCTCGCCCTGGTCGCGGCGGTCGGCACGGTCCTCCTCCCCACGGTGAGCGAGGCCATCACCCGCTCCTCGCAGACCATGTACACCCCGCCGCCCGGCACCCCCGCCCCCGGCACGCTCTACCCCAGGGGGATACGGCTGGAGCACAGCGGGTCGGCCAACGGCACCATGCTCGCCACCTTCGAGCAGTACACCACCGGCAAGCCCGTCTTCCCGATCTACCGCAGCACCGACACCGGCAACACCTGGACCAAGATCTCGGAAGTCGCCGACACGCAGAACGGCTGGGGCATGCGCTGGCAGCCACAGCTGTTCGAACTGCCCATCGCGATCGGCAACTTCCCCGCCGGGACCATCCTGGCCGCCGGCGACTCCGTCCCCAGTAACCGCTCCGGGTTCAAGATCGACATGTACGCCAGCACGAACCAAGGGCAGACCTGGACCTTCGTCAAGAACATCGCCAACGGCGCGGGCAGACCGGTCTGGGAACCCTTCTTCCTGGTCAACGGCAACAAACTCATCGTCTACTACTCCGACGAGCGAGACAGCAGCCACAGCCAGAAGCTGGTGCACCAGGTCAGCGCGGACGGCATCAACTGGGGCCCCGTCGTCGACGACGTGGCGACCTCCACGCAGAGCGACCGGCCCGGCATGTCGACAGTTGCGAAGCTGCCGAACGGCAACTACGTGATGACGTACGAGTACGGGGGCTCGCCGGCGGGAAACCTCGCGGTCTACTACAAGATCTCCTCCAACCCCGAGGCGTTCGGCTCGGTCACCGGCCAGGTCCTGAGGTCGACCGACGGCCAGACCGCCTTCTGGAACCCGTACATCACCTGGCTTCCCACCGGCGGCTCCAACGGCACCCTCGTCGTCAGTGCGCAAAGCACAACCGACGTGTTCGTCAACACCCAGGGTGGTGCCGCGAACGCCTGGACCCGTGTCGATTCCAAGGTCGCCGGCGGCTACAGCCGCGGCATGGTTCCGCTGGCCGACGGCCATAGCCTGGTGGTGCTCAGTGGCGGCTACAACGGCAGCACCGTCAACTCCGTCACCTACAGCACCATCGACCTGGGCGGCGTCGTGCCGACGACACCGGTCCCGTCCACGGGGACGACGACGGCGAGGCTGATCGGCGCCCAGTCGGGTCGTTGCCTCGACGTGCCGAACAGCAACTCCGCAAACGGGACCAGGCCGGCGCTCTGGGACTGCCACACCGGGGCCAACCAGCAGTGGACGTACAACGCCTCCACCCGCCAGTTGCAGTCGCTCGGCAAGTGCCTGGGCGTCTCCGGTCAGAGCACGACGCCGGGCGCCACGGTGGTCCTCGGGGACTGCGGCAGCGGTGCCAACCAGCAGTGGACCCTCACCAACAACACAGTGGTGGGAGTCCAGTCCGGGCTGTGCCTGGACGTCGCCAACAACGCGACCGCGAACGGATCAGCGGTGAACATGTGGACCTGCAACGGAGGCGCCAACCAGCGGTGGACCCGCGGCTGACACCAACCTGACGTCGGAGGGATCCGGAACGAGGCGTTCCGGATCCCTCCACCGTCTTTCTCGGATGGCGTCACGAACCGATAGCTGTTTATCGTGTCGTTCAACAGCCCGCCGGGCTGCGAAAGGAGCACCGCAGCGATGATCCCAGCATCGCCGGACGGTGTGCCGCGGGCCCTCGCCGGATCGTCAGGCATCACCCGGCGCCACCGGCGCGTGTCGATGGCGGACGTGGCCCGAGCGGCCGGGGTCTCCGCGCAGACGGTATCCCGCGTCTCCACCGGCCATCCCGGGGTTGTCGCGTCCACCCGCCAACAGGTTCTCGCGGCGATGCAGCAGTTGGGCTACCGGCCCAACAGCGCGGCCCGGGCGCTGAAGAACGGCGAGTTCCGCACCATCGGCGTCATCATCTTCACGCTGTCCACCACGGGAAACAGTCGGCTGCTCGAAGCGATCGCCACCCACGCCAGCCGTGCAGGTTACGTGATCACGCTCATGCCCGTGGCGACACCCACCCAGCACGGCGTGCTGGGCGCGTTCACCCGACTGGGCGAGCTGGCGGTGGACGCCGTCATAGTGGTGATGGAGGTGCATCTGCTCGACGCCGCGATGTTCGTCCTCCCGCCAGGGGTGCATGTCGTGGTCGTCGACTCCGATGCCGGCGACCGTTACAGCGTGGTGGACACCGATCAGGCCGACGGCGCGCGGCAGGCCGTCCAACACCTGCTCGACCTCGGCCACCACACCGTCTGGCACGTCGCCGGGCCGCCGGAGTCCTTCGCCGCCGGGCGTCGGTCGACGGCGTGGCGCTGCGTGCTCGAAGGGGCGGGTCGGCCCGTACCGGCGATGTATCGCGGCGACTGGTCGGCCGAATCCGGCTACCGCGCCGGCCTCCTGCTGGCAGACGAGGCGTCGTGCACCGCGGTATTCGCCGGCAACGACCAGATGGCCCTCGGCGTGCTGCGGGCGTTGCACGAGAAGCACCGGGTCGTTCCCCGCGACATCAGCGTGATCGGCTTCGACGACATCCCGGACAGCGCCTCGTTCATCCCACCGCTGACCACGATCCATCAGGACTTCGCCGAAGTAGGCCGCAGATGCGTCGAGACCGCGCTGCGACAGATCCGCAACCAGCCCGTCGAGCCCGGTACCAGCCTGGTGCCGAACCGGCTGGTGACACGGGCCAGCACGGCAGCACCGCGAACCGTCTGACCCGAACCGGGCTGCTCCTGCCGGTGCTTCCGCCCGCATCGTCGGTGCAGGAGTTGAAGCGTGCCGTGTCCCGCGCTCGGATCGTCGTTGCCTGGCTCTGGAGTGGTCAGGTGCCGAACCAGCCGGGGACGTCGAGGCGGAAGGAATCCGGTGGGGTGACCGCGCGCAGGTCGTCCTCCAGGGCGGCGACCCGCTCCGCGCCGAGCCGGGCCACCCAGCGTTCCCGCAGTGCGTCGAAGAGCACCGCCGAGCGGCGCAGCCCGTCGACGCCCTTCTCTGTCATCCGGACCAGTTTGCGGCGGGCGTCGGTCGGGTCGTCGGCGCGTTCCAGGTAGCCGAGGGCGACCAGCCGGTCGACGGTCTTGCCGGCGGCCTGCTTCGAGACGCCGAGGCGGTGGCCCAGGTCGGATGCGGTGGTGCCGTCGACCCCGACGGCCTGGAGCACGAAGCCGTGCGCCGGCCGCAGCTCGGGGTGCCCCTGCCGGGCCAACTCGGCGTGCAGGTCGTCGACCAGGCTGCGGAAGCCGGCGAGCAGCAGCAGGGGCAGCACAAAGCCGGGCCGCTCGGGGTCACCTATCGACATGTTCGACAACCTGGTTTACTGTTTCGACAACCACGTTGACTATCGTACGTGAGGGGTACCGCCATGTCCCGACCCGGCTTCACCACCCACACCCTCGACACGGCGCCCGACGCCGCCCGCGCGACCATGGCCGGCGTACACCGAAGGCTCGGCCACCTGCCCGGCGCGGTCGGGCTGATGGCCGAATCCCCCGAACTGCTCAAGGGGTTCCTGACCGCCTCCGCCACCTTCGAAGCCACCGACCTCGCGCCTGTCGAGCGGGAGGTGGTGGTGCTGACGGTCGCCACCCGCAACCGGTGCCACCTCTGCGTGGCGATGCACACCGCCACCCTGCACCGGCTGGGTGCCGCCGCTGAACTGATCGCCGCGCTGCGCGACGGCACCGACCTGCCCGAGCCCCGGCTGGCGGCGCTGCGCCGGTTCACCCTCGCCGTCCTCGACCACGCCGGTGACGTCCCGGACGACGAGCTGACCGCCTTCCTCGACGCCGGCTACCGGCCCCGACACGCCCTGGACGTGGTGCTCGGGGTCGGGACGTACACCATCTCGACCCTCGCCAACCGACTCACCCGTGCCCCACTCGACCCGCCCCTGACTGCGTACGCCTGGGAGCCGGCGGCCTGATCGCAGCTCCACGTCGGGCGTATTACAACGTGTTACGCTTGAGGAGTGTCGGATCGTGAGTATGTCTGGACCGACGAGGGTCTGGACAACGCCAGCCGCAACGGTGTCGGCGTGGACGAGACGACCCAGGCGCTGTACGCCCCGTCGGGCCTACGCCATGAGCGTGCTCTCGGGGATCTGCTGCTCATCATCATGGGGATGGCCGACAGCGGTCGGGTGATCGCCGCACTGTGTGACCGCATCGGTGGGACGAGCACATACAAGATCATCGGAGCGCGTGCCCTGCGCGGCGCAGACCTCGACGATTGGAGGAGGCGAGTCCTATGACCGAGCCGGACTTTGAGCGGATGACCAAAGACGAGGTCGTGGCATGGTTCCAGCACACCGACAGCCTGGCGCCGGTCATCAGGTCCATGACGGCGACGCCAGCCTCCGGCACCGCTCCCGAGACACCGATGGCGCTGGTCAGCACCCGACTGCCGGTGGCGCTGGTGAAGCAGCTTGACCGCCTCGCCGAGCAAACCGCAGTCCGTCGCTCCGACATCATCCGCGACGCTCTGACCAGGTACGTCACCACCCGCTCCGAGCCGGTGAGCCACGACGAGGCCGAACACGCCCTCGACGTGCTGCGCCGTGTCGTCGCCGCCCGAACCACCGAAGGTCGGGCGGACGCGGCATAACCCTTTGGCGAGATGCCTTGCCGCACGACGCCGGGACGGCACGCGTCACCGACGCCGGGCCGGGGCGGGGCATCGAGGAAGATGATGCCCCCGAGGGCCGACATTCCGACATCCCGGGCCGACCCGATCTCGCCGGACCGGGGCTGTCAGTCGTGCAGGAAGGGGAGCAGCAGGGCGGTCAGCTCGGCCGGGCGCTCCTCGAACAGCCAGTGGCCGCTGTCGGTGACCACCCGGCCGTCGACCGTCCGGGCGTAGCGGCGCACCTGGTCGGCGACCTGGCCGCCGAGGCTGGCCGCCGCGCCGACGGCCAGCACCGGCATCGGCAGCGGATTCTCCCGGTACGCCGCGTTGTCCTTGACGTCCTGCGCGAAGGCCCGGAAATAGTTGAAGCTGGCCCGCAGGTGGGCCGGGTCGGTCAGGTGCCGGGCGTACTCCTCGATGTCGTCCGCACCGATGCTGCCTTTGTTCACCATGATCGAGTCGGTGAAGCGGTCCACCCAGCGCGCCTCCCGGCCGGCGACCAGCTCCTCCGGCAGGCCGTTGGTGAGGCTGAAGAAGCCGAAGTTCCACACCGCCGGCCCGGCCTCGGTCAACGCGGGAAACGTGTAGATGCTCTCGTCCGGGATCGGTGCCTCGGTCAGCACCAGCCGGGACACCGAGTCGGGGTGCGCGGCGGCATAGGCGTACGCGACCATGGTGCCCACGTCGTGACCGACCAGCCGGATGTCGTCGGCCAGGCCCAGGCCGGTCAGCAGCCCGTGCAGGTCGGCGGCGACTGTCTTCTTGTCGTACCCGTCGGGTGGGGCGTCGCTGCCGCCGAAACCGCGCAGGTCGGGCGCGACCACCTGGTACGTCGCGGCCAGTTCCGGCAGCAGCGCCCGCCACATCCGCCAGCACTGCGGATAGCCGTGCAGCAGCACCAGGGTCGGTCCCCGGCCGCCCCGGACGTAGTTGATCGCCACGTCACCGACCTGCGCCCGCTGCTCGGTGAACCCCGCCGGAACCCGTCCGTCGCCCATCCCGACCCCCGCCCCCATCCCGACCCCCGCCCCCGTCCCGACGTCGCCGGCTGGCACCCGCCCCACCGTCACCCGTGCAACGAGCAACTGTCGGCCGGAGAGACGCGCCTGCCCGGGTGGGGAGGCGTGCCGGCCCGGGTGGGGAGACGCACACCGCCCGGCCCCACCCGGCGTGGGCGGTGCCGGCAGCGGTGCGGGAGACTGGCCGTATGGCGGCTCGTGGCTTCCCGTACACCGATCTCAAGGACTTTCTCGCGGCGCTGGAGCGCGCGGGCGAGCTGCGGCGGGTGACCGTCCCGGTGGACCCCACGCTGGAGATCAGCGAGGTGGTCACCCGGACGGTCCGGGCCGGCGGGCCGGCGCTGCTGTTCGAGCGGCCCACCCGGGGTGAGATGCCGGTGGCGATCAACCTGTTCGGCACCGAGAAGCGGATGGCGATGGCGCTCGGCGTCGAATCGCTCGACGAGATCGGCGACCGGATCGGCGCGCTGATCAAGCCGGAGCTGCCGGTCGGCTGGTCCGGCATCCGCGAGGGCCTGGGCAAGGTCATGCAGCTCAAGTCGGTGCCGCCGCGCAAGGTCAAGACCGCCCCCTGCCAGGAGGTGGTCTACTCCGGTGACGACGTCGACCTGAACCGGCTGCCCGGCCTCCAGGTCTGGCCGGGTGACGGCGGGATCTTCCACAACTACGGGCTGACCCACACCAAGCACCCCGAGACCGGCAAGCGCAACCTCGGCCTCTACCGCCTCCAGCAGCACTCCCGCAACACGCTCGGCATGCACTGGCAGATCCACAAGGACTCCACCGCCCACCACGCGGTCGCCGAGCGGCTCGGCCAGCGGCTCCCGGTAGCCATCGCCATCGGCTGCGACCCGGTGGTCAGCTACGCCGCCTCCGCGCCGCTCCCCGGTGACATCGACGAATACCTGTTCGCCGGGTTCCTGCGCGGCGAACGGGTCGAGATGGTCGACTGCCTGACCGTGCCGTTGCAGGTGCCGGCGCACGCGCAGATCGTGCTGGAGGGCTACCTCGAACCCGGCGAACGCCTGCCCGAGGGCCCGTTCGGCGACCACACCGGCTTCTACACCCCGGTCGAGCCGTTCCCGGTGCTGCACATCGAGACGATGACCATGCAGCGCAACCCCGTCTACCACTCGATCGTCACGTCCAAGCCGCCGCAGGAGGACCACGGCCTCGGCAAGGCCACCGAGCGGATCTTCCAACCGCTGCTCAAGCTGATGATCCCGGACATCGTCGACTACGACCTGCCGGCCGCCGGGGTGTTCCACAACTGCGCGATCGTGTCGATCCGCAAGCGCTACCCCAAGCACGCGCAGAAGGTGATGAACGCCATCTGGGGCGCGCACCTGATGTCGCTGACCAAGCTGATCGTGATCGTCGACTCCGACTGCGACGTGCACGACTACCACGAGGTCGCCTTCCGCGCCTTCGGCAACGTCGACTACGCCCGCGACCTGCTGCTCACCGAGGGCCCGGTGGACCACCTCGACCACTCGTCCTACCAGCAGTTCTGGGGCGGCAAGGTCGGTGTCGACGCGACCCGCAAGCTGCCCACCGAGGGCTACACCCGGGGCTGGCCGGAGGAGATGACCATGTCACCGGAGGTCGCCTCCCTGGTCGACAAGCGCTGGAAGGAGTACGGCATCTGATGGCCACCGCCGTCGCGCCCGCCCCCCGCCCCGGCCGGGTCAAGTCCTTCCTCAAGCTCGTCGCGATCGAGCACTCCGTCTTCGCGCTGCCGTTCGCCTACCTGTCGGCGCTGACCGCGATGCAGGTCAACGGCGGTCGGGTCCGTTGGCTCGACCTGTTGCTGATCACCGTGGCGATGGTCGGGGCGCGGACGTTCGCCATGGCCGCCAACCGGATCCTCGACCGGCGGATCGACGCCCGGAACCCGCGTACCGCCGGGCGGGAACTGGTCACCGGGGCGGTGAGCGTGCGGACGGCCTGGACCGGCGCGGCCGTCGCGCTGGTGGTCTTCCTCGCCGCCGCCGCCCTGCTCAACCCGCTCTGCCTGCTGCTCGCCCCGCTCGCCGTGATCCCGCTGGTCGTCTACCCGTACGGCAAGCGGTTCACCGACTGGCCGCACGCCATCCTGGCCATCGCGCAGGCGGTCGGCCCGGTCGGCGCGTGGCTGGCGGTCACCGGCACCTTCGCCGGCTCGTGGCCGGCCTGGCTGCTCGGCGCGGCCGTCGGCCTGTGGATCGGCGGCTTCGACCTGATCTACGCCTGCCAGGACGACGAGGTCGACCGGGTGATCGGGGTACGCAGCGTCCCCGCCCGCTACGGCCGCCGCTTCGCGCTGCACGCCTCCACCGTGGCGCACGTGGTGACGTTCGCCCTGTTCGTCTGGTTTGGCGCGCTGGTCGGCTACGGCTGGCCCTGGTGGATCGGGCTGGCGCTCACCGCGGTCGCCTTCGGCTACCAGCACGTGGTGGTCACCCCCACCGACCTCAGCAAGGTCAACCGGGCCTTCTTCACCGCCAACGGTTTCGTCGGCATCGCCCTGTTCGCCTTCGCCCTACTCGACCTGGTACTCCGTCTCAACCTCCGCGCCTGACCCCGCCCCCTCCCCTCGCCCCTGCCCCCTGCCCTTCCCCCTGCCCCCTCGCCCCCCGTGATCAAGAGGTTTGCGTCAGGTGATCAAGAGGTTTGCGTCAACTTGAAGATCAAAGTTGACGCAAACCTCTTGATCACCGGGGCGGAGCGGGCCGGGGCAGGGCGGGCCGGGGCGGGCCGGGCGGCGCAGGGTGGGTGGGGGTTAGGGGTGGGTGGGGTAGCGGGCGCTTTCCAGGGTCCAGTCGATGGTGCCGCGGACGGCGTTCGCTATGCCGTCGAGGTGGGCGGTGACGGATTCGTCCAGCGCGGGGCCGAACGACGGGACCGCGGCGCGTTGCGCCTGGAAGCGGGCCATCGTGTCTCGCCACCGCTCGGCGACCAGCTCCACCGCCTCCGCCACCGGCACGTTCCGCTCGGCGGCCAGCGCCAGCACCAGGTTGTGCCCACCCGAGGTGACCCGGTCCCGTTCCATCGAGGCGAGGTCGTTGTACCAGGAGAGCAGGTCGTTGCCGAGGGTGCCGATCCGGCGCAGCAGTGGATGGTGGTACACCGCGTCGGGCAGCACCCGGCCCCCGACGAACTCGATCAGCGGATACGACACGTACGCCGCCGAGGTGGCCCGGCGCAGCGCGATGTACTCGGCCACCCCGGGCACCCGCCCGTTCTCCTTCGCCACCGCCTCCCGCCAGTTGCCGTCCAGGTGGTCGCCGACCGCGTCGGCGAACCGCAGCCGCCAGCGCGCCGGCATCCGGCGGCGGGGGGACCGCCACGCCTCCACCAGCAGCCGGCGCAGCGGACCACCGAAGTTCGGGTGTCGCCGTCGGGGGCCGTCGTGCAGCAGGGTCAGCGTCCCTCGCCGCAGGGCCCGGATCTGCTCCGAGGGCAGCCGGTCCGGCCCGTCGCAGGCGTCGTCGACCAGGAAGAACCAGGTGAACAGGGCGGCCACGGTACGCAGGTCCGGTTCGCTCGCGTCCGGATAGAGGCGGCCGGCGTACCGGGCGAAGCCCGCCCGGTCGAGCCGGTGCAACGCCTCGGTGCCCAACGGCAGGCCCAGTCGGGGCAAGCGGTCCAACAACCAGTCCTGCACCCCCTCGGCGTACGGGGAGAGCCGGGGAGGGATCGGGCACGCCGACCGTAACGACCAGAGGATCTCGTCGACCATTACCGATGTCTCCCCCGTACGATGTGGATCATCCGATCGCAGCATCGCAGGTCCGCCGCTGACGCGCCGTCCGGGCTGGTCGACGAACGCCTGGTCCGCAGGCATGACGACGGTGAGTGGATCAACCGGTCCCGCCCCGTGATGCGGTCGTCGGGTCGGGACGCGCGGAGAGTGTGACCGCCGGAGCGGACGGGCGATTGCGGGGGTGGGCGGCGGCTGCCGGCGTACACCAGGCAGGCTGGGCGTATGCGCGAACCATGGGTGGTGGGGGTTTCGGGGGCGTCCGGCACCCCGTACGCGGCGGCCGTCGTCCGGGGGTTGCTCGACGCCGGGCAGCCGGTGGATCTGATCGTGTCCCGGGCCGCCCGGTTGACCGTTCTCGACGAGACCGGCCGGCCGTTCCGGGACGGCCACTGGGCCGAGGACCTCGCCGGTTGGCTGGGCCGCGACCTGACGGGCGACGACGTACGACACTGGCCGGCCGGCGACATCGCGGCCGGCCCGAGCAGCGGCTCCTACCGGGTACGCGGGATGGCGGTGGTGCCGGCCAGCACGGCGGCCTGCGCCGGCATCGCCATCGGCCTGTCGAAGGATCTGCTGCAACGCGCCGCCGAGGTCAACCTCAAGGAGCGGCGGCCGGTGGTGCTGGTGCCCCGGGAGACCCCGGTGACCCGCAGCCACCTGGAACACCTGATCGCGCTGCACGACGCCGGTGCGGTGGTGCTGCCGGCCAGCCCCGGCTTCTACGGCGCGGGGGCGTCGGCCACCGCTCAGCAGTTGGTCGACTTCGTCGCCGGCAAGGTGCTGGACGCCCTGGGGGTGCCGCACACCCTGTTCCGGCGCTGGGCGGGCCAGTTGGCCGCCGGGCGCTGACCACCACGACCGCCGCCGTCGACCGGAACGTGTGCCCGGCCGCCTGAACGTGTGCCCGGCCGGTTCCGGGCGACCGGAACTGTGCCCGGCCGCCGGGAGATGTGCCTGGCTGCTGCCGTCTACCGAGCCGTGTGGCCGGTCGCCGTCGTCGACCGGGACGGGTGTCGGGGCGCAACGATCGGTCCCGGCCGGCCGCTACCCGGTCAAGCGGCGGCGGGCCGGACCTTTCGGCCGGCCCGCGCGTCCGTCTCGCACCATTCAGTACATCCCGGCATTGGCCGGACCCGGCCCGGTCGAGGCGGCTGGGCCCACATTGCGTGGTTTGCCCATGTCATCCGCCTCGTCCAACATGCCCTCCCCTTCCAGCAGGGCCCGCACCTCGGATTCCCGAAACCGGCGATGCCCGCCTGGAGTCCGGATGCTGCCTATCCGGCCGGCCGCCGCCCACCGCGTCACAGTCTTCGGGTCCACCCGAAACAGTGCGGCGACCTCACCCGGTGTCAGCAGGCGATCTCCAGTGTCCACAGCCCCCTCCTCGCGTCGACGAAGCCCTCGGCTGAACACACTGCCCCCGGCCGGTGCGAGCCCAGAGCCGTCATGAGGGACGTATGGCAATTACAGCACCAGCGAACTGGCCTGTCCGCCAAACGCGAAAAACGCACGGAGTGGGAAGTTAGTAAATGGTACCGGCGCGGGACTCCCTTGACCGTCGGTCTGCGAACTGTCACCTGCTGTCAGATCCAACGGATGCCGGTCGCCGGACGTTACGCCCCAACGGATAGGCTCACCCTCCGTGGACGCGATCGACCGGAGCCTCGTCGAACTACTGCGCGGTAACGCCCGCCTGTCGTACGCCGAGCTGGCCCGGCAGGTCGGCCTCTCCGCGCCGGCCGTGCACGAACGGGTCGGCAAGCTGGAGTCCAGCGGCGTCATCCGGGCCTACCGGGCCGAGGTCGAGCCGGAAGCCATCGGCCTCGGGGTGACCGCGTTGATCGGCATCGTCGAGGACTCCGGCGGGGACACCGACGACGTGCTGGAGACGTTCCGGCAGATGCCCGAGATCGAATCCTGCTATTTCATGGCCGGCGTCGAGTCTTTCCTGCTCAAGGCTCGGGTAGGCACCATCGCCGAGCTGGAGCAGCTGATCGTGCGGCTGAGCCGTACCCCCGGGGTGGCCTCCACCCGCACGGGCATCGCGCTGTCGACCAAGTGGGAGAACCGGCCCCAGCCGATCGACCCGCCGGCCTCCTGACCGGCCGGCACGCCACCCACCGGTCCCCCTCCCGTCGGCCGTACGCGCAGCGTGGCCGTCCCCGCCGTCGGCGGCGGATGCCGGGTCGACCCGAACGCGAGCCGACCTCGCTTGTACCGTTGCCGTCGTGACTCATCTGGAGCGGTGCGACGAGGCCAGCCGGGTCTGGGTGACCGAGGCGATCGCCGCGGTGGAGGCCGACGCCAACCGGTCGGCCGACACCCACCTGCTGCCGTTCCCGCTGCCCCGGCAGTGGGGGATCGACCTCTATCTCAAGGACGAGTCGGTGCACCCCACCGGCTCGCTCAAGCACCGGTTGGCCCGATCGCTGTTCCTCTACGGGCTCTGCAACGGCTGGATCGGGCCGGCGACCACGGTGATCGAGGCGTCCTCCGGCTCGACGGCGGTCTCCGAGGCGTACTTCGCCCGGATGCTCGGGCTACCGTTCGTCGCCGTGATGCCCGCCTCCACCTCACCCGAGAAGATCGCCCAGATCGAATTCCACGGCGGGCGTTGCCACCTGGTCGACGACCCGGCCAAGGTGGTGGTCGAGGCGCGCTGGCTCGCCGAGGACAGCGGCGGGCACTTCATGGACCAGTTCACCTACGCCGAACGGGCCACCGACTGGCGGGGCAACAACAACATCGCCGAGTCGATCTATGCCCAGCTCTCCCTGGAACGGCACCCGGTGCCCGCCTGGATCGTGGTCGGTGCGGGCACCGGCGGCACCAGTGCCACCATCGGCCGGTACGCCCGCTTCCAGCGGCTGCCCACCAAGCTCTGCGTGGTCGACCCGGAGAACTCGGCGTTCTACCCGGCGTGGCAGGCCGCCGACTGGTCGGTACGCACCGGGCGGGGTTCCCGGATCGAAGGGATCGGTCGACCCACCGTCGAGGCGTCCTTCCTCCCCTCGGTGGTGGACCGGATGACCCAGGTGCCGGACGCCGCCTCACTGGCCGCCATGCGGGCCGGCTCGGCGGTGCTCGGCCGGCGGGTCGGCGGCTCGACCGGCACCAACCTGTGGGGCGCGTTCGGGTTGATCGCCGAGCTGCTCGCGCAGGGTCGGACGGGCTCGGTGGTCACCCTGATCTGCGACGCCGGGGAGCGGTACACCGACACCTACTACGACGACGGGTGGGTGGCCGCACAGGGCCTCGACCTGACCCCGCACCTGGCCACCATCGACCGGTTCCTCACCACCGGCGACTGGCCGACCTGACGGCGTCGCGGTGGCTGGCCGGCAGTCCCACCGCGGTCGACACCGTGGACGTGCCGCGCCGCCGGGTAGCGGCCGTAACCCGGCGGGCTCCAGCCGCCGTGCGGTCGGCTGCCGACCATGCTGCTCCTCGGACAGGCCGAGCCCACCCCAGCCGTCCGCCGGCTCCCCGGCGAGGGCGGGATCAGCCCAGGTCCGCCCGGTCGGCGAGGCCGGGGTAGTGCCGGACCAGCCCCTCGCCGTCCACCTCCAACTCGGTGCGGAAGGTGTCGCTGGTGAAACCCACCCGACCCGGCCCGAGCGCGGTGTAGACCTGCTCGCCGGCCACCACCTCCAGGCTCGGCGTCAGCACCCAGGCCACGGTGATCCGGTGTTCGGTGCTGGACGTCGCCCCGGCCAACCCCAGTCTGCGGATCGGCAGGCTGTTGAACAGCGCCGAGCCGGCCAGGTCGACGTCGACGGCGTCGTGCAGCCGGTCGGTGTCCTCGATGCCGGGTAGGCCGGCCGGTGGCTGCCCGGCCGCCCGCAGCACCGCGTCCAGGTCGCCCTGCTCGCCGGTCGTCACCCGCCAGCCGTCCGTCCCGCGTTCCAGGCGTACGGTCCGCGACCAACCGGCCCCCTCGGCCTCCACGGCGAGCGAGTCTGTGCCCCCGTCCGCGCCGGTCACCAGCCGGTAGCGGCAGGTGTGGGGGACCGGGTCGACGGCCAGTTGGGTGCCGTGCGCGGCGAACCGGGGGCCGTCGTCGAGGACGGCGTACTCGGCCCCGGCAGTGTCCGTCCGGCTCCAGAACAGTGATCGTGCCATGGTCCGGACGTTACGCCAGCCGGACGCAGCCGGCAGCGCATGCGCGAACGCCGCCCCGGAGCGCGGGCTCCGGGGCGGCGTCGGACAGCACGGATCAGTGGGTACGCGCCGGGGGCCGACCGCCGAAGCCCTGCCGGTCGTCACGCGGCCGGTCGTCGCGGACCCGGCCCTCGGTGCGGAACCCGCCCCGACGGTCGGTGGCACGCGGCTCACCGGCACCGAACCGGCGTTCCCCGGAACGCTGCTCGCCCCGGGTGTCCCGGTCACCGAAACGCTGCTCGCCCCGGTCACCGAAACGCCTGTCGCTGCGGTCGCCGTAACCCCGGTCGGCCGGTGCGCGATCCCCGTAACTCCGGTCGCCGCTGGGCCGGTCGCCGTAGCCGCGCTCGCCGGTGGGTCGGGCGCTGTAGCTCCGGTCGCCGGTGGGCCGGTCGCCGTAGCCGCGCTCGCCGGTGGGTCGGGCGCTGTAACTCCGGTCGCCGGTGGGTCGGGTGCCGTAACCCCGGTCGCCGGCGTAGCCGCGTTCGCCGCTGGGCCGGGCGCTGTAGCCCCGGTCGCCGGTGGGCCGGTCGCCGTAGCTCCGCTCGCCGGCCGGCCGGGCGCCGTAGCCCTGGTCGCCGCCGTGACCCCGGCTGTCGCGACTGCCGGAGTAGCCCCGGCTGTCACGGTTGCCGCCGTAGCTGCGGGAGTCCCGGTCGCCGAAGCGGCGCGGGCGGTCACCGTGCCGGCGGGGCTCGGGCTCCTCGCGGACCACGACGGGGACGCCGCTCGGCTCACGGGCCCCGGTCAGCTCGGTCAGCACCGCGTCACCGACCCGGACCCGGGTCTCCGCCGGGGACACGCCGGCCTTCTCCATCATCGCCAGCGTGGTCCGCCGCTGCTTGGGCAGCACCAGCGTGGCCACCGCGCCCGACTCGCCGGCCCGAGCGGTACGACCCGCCCGGTGCAGGTAGTCCTTCGGGTCCTTCGGCGGGTCGATGTGCAGCACCAGGGAGACCCCGTCGACGTGGATGCCCCGGGCCGCCACGTCGGTGGCGACCAGCACGTCCATCCGCCCCTCCTTGAACTCGGCGAGGGTCTTGGTACGCATCCGCTGGGTCTTGCCGCCGTGCAACCCACCGGCCCGTACGCCGACCGCGCCGAGCTGCTCCACCAGCCGGTCGACCCCGAGCTGGGTACGGGCGAAGAGCATGGTCCGGCCGGGGCGGGCCGCGATCGACGCCGCCACGGCGAACTTGTCGTGCGGCGGGATCAGCAGCAGGTGGTGGTCCATGGTGGACACCGACGCGGTCGACGGGGCGGTGGAGTGCGTCACCGGGTCGGTCATGAACCGCCTGACCAGCATGTCGACGTCACCGTCCAGGGTGGCCGAGAAGAGCAGCCGCTGGGCGTTCGACGGGGTCTTGGCGAGCAACTCGGTGACCTCGGGGAGGAAGCCCATGTCGGCCATCTGGTCGGCCTCGTCCAGCACGGTCACCTCGACGTCGTCCAGGACGCAGACGCCCCGGTTGATCAGGTCGCCGAGCCGGCCGGGGGTGGCCACCACGATCTCGACACCCCGGCGCAGCGCGTCGACCTGCCGGTCGTACGGGACGCCGCCGACGGCGGTCTTGAGGAAGATCCCGACGGCCTTGCCGAGCGGCAGCAGCGCGTCGTTGACCTGCATCGCCAGCTCGCGGGTGGGGACCAGGACCAGGGCGCGCGGGTGCAGCGGCCGGGCCCGGTTGCGTTCGGCCAGCCGGGCGATGATCGGCAGGCCGAAGGCGAGGGTCTTGCCGGAGCCGGTCTGGCCCCGACCGAGCACGTCGCGGCCGGCGAGGGCGTCGGGCAGGGTGGCCCGCTGGATCTCGAACGGGGTGGTGATGCCCTGCCGGGCGAGGGTGTCGACCAGCTGCCGGGGCAGTCCCAGGTCGGCGAAGCCCACGACGGGGGCGGCCGGAGCGGGTTCGTTGCCGGTGGCGTCACCGGTCGGCAGGTCGTGGGCGGACGGAATGGTGCCGGAGTCAACAGAGGTGGTCAAGAAAGGCCTTTCGAGCGGGGCGCATCTTCGCGATGGCCCGCCGCAGCATGAGGTACGCCGCCGAATCGCCCGCAAGATCGCCCAGGGGCACGCCACGCGCGCCAGGTCAGTGATCCCGACCAGTGTACGGCGATCCGGCGGTGCCGCCAGTGAACCCCGAGCCGGTAGTGGGCGGACTCACCCCGATCCGGTGGGCCTCGTCCGCCCGACGGATACGCCCACCAGCACCTGCGTGCCGCCCCCGTCGGCCCGGCCTCACTCGGACAGCATGTTGCCGACCAGCCCGTCCATCACGTCGTTGGCGAGTAGGACGACCAGCACGCTGATCGCGACCAGCAGCCCGAGTGAAGCGGCGAGCACGATCACCACCCGGGTGGTCCGGGATCGCGGGGCGGGCGTGTCGGACCACCCCTGGGCCAGGATGTGCCCGGTCAGCGAGCCGGAGTTCTCTACCGGGTTGGCTGCCGGGAACGCGATCGTGGAGTGCCCCGGGCCGTCGGTGCCGCCGTAGCCGATGCTCGCCAGGTCCGGACCGCCCCGGTACGAGGTGCCGGTGGCGGGGCGGGCCACGCCGTCGGTCGTCCCGACCGGGGCGGGGGCGAAGCGGGGTGGTTCGGGCGGTGCGGGTGCCGGCACCACCGGCAGCGCCGACGTCGCCCCGTCAGCGGACGGGTCGGGCACGACCGGGGCCCGGAACGTCGGGGTGGTCGCGCCGACGGCACCCGACCCGGTGCTCGCCACCGGTGCCGGGGGCGCGGACGCCGGTGGGGTGAAGGTGGGTGGGGGCGGGGATGCGGGTGGGGTGACGGCAGCGGCCGGCGGGAGCGGGGGCGCGGACACGGACGGCGGCGCCGAGGTGGGCGCGGTGAAGGCGACGGGTGCCGGGGCTGACGGTGTCGCGGCGGGCGGGCTGGTGGTGCCGGCGGCGGGCGGGCCGACGGTGCCGGCGGGGGGCGGATTGGCGGTGCCGGCGGGGGGCGGATTGGCGGTGCCGGCGGCGGTGCGGACGACCGCGGAGGCGCTGGCCCGGACGGTCGGGGTCGCGCGGCCGGGCATGGCCGGTGGCGGCGGGAACGGGGGCGCCGGCATCGGGCCGGGCGGTGCCGGCGACGGCGGCACCACCGGACCCGGGGGCGGCACCGGCGGCCCCGGCACGGGTGGGACCGGACCGGGCGGGACCGGGGTGGGACCCGGCGGAGGGCCGGGCAGCGGCGGGACCGGCGCGGGGAACGGGCCGGGCGCGGGCGGCTCGGGGGTGAACGGCGTGGGACTCGGGGCCGGCTCGGGAACGGGCGACGGCCGCGGGGCCGGCGACGGCTCGGGGGCGGGCTCCGGGTCCGGGGTGGGCGGCTGGACCGGGGCCGGTGGGGTGGAGGGCTGCCCCGGGGTCGGCGGGGTGGGTGGCTGGGCCGGGGTCGGGGGCTGCGCCGGCTCGGGCGGCTCCGGGCTGACCGGTGCCGACCGGTACACCCCGGGGGCCGCGTCACCGGGCCGGGTCCCCGCGCCCGCTGCCGCGCCTTCGGCCTCGGCGGCGGAGATGCGACTCAGCCCGGGGACCGAAACGCTGGCCCGGGCCGTCCCGCCGTCCGATCCGCCGCGTTGTTCGGGAACACCGCCCGGGGTGGCCGGGCCGACCGGGCCCGAACCGCCGGGAGCCGGGTCACCCGGTTCGGGTGTTCGCGAGGCGGGGACGGTGGACGGGCCGGCGGCGGTGGGGCTGCCCGCCCGGTAGGTGGTCGCGGTGGCCACCCCGGAGGGCAGTTCGTCGCCCTCGGGCGGCACGGTCATGGTGTGCACGCTGGCCGTGGCGCGGGCCGACCCGTCGGCGGTCGGGCCAGGCCGGGCCGACCCGTCGGCGGCCGGACCTGGCCGGGCCGGGGTGTCGGCGGTTCCGGTGGGCCGGCCGGAGGCCTCGGTGGGTCGGCCCGGGGGGTCGGAGGTCGCGGCACCGGACCGGTCGGGGGCGTCGGCGGACACGACGGGTCGGTCCGGGCTGCCGGTGGCCGGGTCGGGCACGGATCCCTGGTCGACGTGTCGCACCGGAACCTCTTGCTCAGCCATGATCGCCCTCCGCGCACCCTCGCACCCGTGCCCTGTGAACGGCGACCGGATGTGCCTCGTGTCACCGTGCCACATCTCGCCCCGTCGGCACAGTCGGAGTGCCGAGGGTGGTCGCAACGGTGGCGGTCGGTCAGCTCCCGGTGCTCGCCGAGGCGGAGGTGGACGCCGACCGGCTGCTCTCCGGGGCGCCGGTGCTGCCGGCCGTGGTCGGGTTGGTGCTGCTGTCCGGTGTGCCGGTGCCGGTGCCGGAGACGCTCGGTGTCGGGTCGGGGCTCTTGCTCGGCGTGGGCGTGGGCTTCGGCGTCGGTGGCTTCGTCGGTGCGGTGGTCGACGTCGGCCGGGGCGTGGGCGGCTTCGGCGACGCGGTGGTGGGCTTCGGGGATGGCGTGGTGGGCTTCGGCGACGCGGTGGTGGGCTTCGGCGTCGGGGACGGCGTCGGGACCTGGGTGATCGGGGAACCGGGGGTGTTCACCGCGCCGACGACCCGGGTGGCGGCGTAGAGACCGGACCACCGGACCTGGGAGATCTTGACCACGTCCCCGCTGCGTGGCGCCTGCACCATCCGCCCCCCGCCGATGTACATGGCGACGTGGTGGATGGTCGTCCAGCTGCTGCCCGAGGCGAAGAAGAGCAGGTCGCCGGGGAGTAGGGCCGCCTGGGAGACCGTCCGGCTCCGCGTGGCGTAGTACTGGTCGCGGGCGACCCGGGGCAGGTCGTAATAGCCGGCGGACCGGTAGGCGGCCCACATCAGCCCCGAGCAGTCGAAGCGGTCCGGGCCTTCGGCCGCCCACAGGTAGGGGTCGCCGAGCTGCGCGAGCGCGTACCGCACGGCGGCGAGCGCCTGCGGGCTGGCGTTCAGCCCGGTGCTGCTCTGCCCCTCGACGTACGCCGCACCCAGCTTCTGCTCGGCGGCCTCCTGCTGCTTTTCCAGCGCGATGAGCTGGGCCTGGTTGTCCGCGCGCAGCTTGGCGATCTTGGCGTCGTTGTCGCGCAGCGCCTTCTGCACCGCGGCGAACTGTTCCTCCGCCCGCCGGACCCGGTCGGTGGCGGCGGTGACCGCCTGGGCGGCGACCTGCTCGGCCGTCCGCGCCCGGGACAGTTCGCCGGCCGCCGCGGTGGTCTCGTCGTCGGCCTGCTGCCCCCGGGAGACCCGCTGCAGGACGCTCAGCCCGTGCAGGTCGCGGGCCAGTTCACCGGGCGGCAGGGCGGCGGCGGCCTTGAAGGCGTTCGCGGCGACGGCGTTGGCCTGCCGCTCCGCCACGGTCAGCGCGCCCCGGGCCCGGGTCAGCTCACCCTGGACGCCGGTGAGCTGGACCCGTGCGTCGTCGCGTTGCTTCTGCAACTGCAGGAGTTGGTCGGCGAGCTGACCGTTCTGCGCGGTCAGGGTGTCGATCTGGGACAGCAGCGGGCTGGTCGGTAGCCCGCCGACCGGCAGGGTCGGGTAGCTGGGCTGGCCCGGGAGCGGGTAGCCGGGCGTCGCCGCGCCGGGCAGCTGCAACCCGCCGGTGACCACCGGCCGGGAACCGGTGTCCGGGACGGTGTTGGGCAGCGGCGGCTCGGCATAGGCCGGGGTGGCCAGGACCATCGCGGCGACCGCGCCGAGCAGCGCCGACCAGAGCGCCGGCCGCAGCACCGGGGAGATCACCGGGACCCTGCGTCGTCGCTGTCGTCGCCCGTGCCCGCTGTCGACCATTCCGCTCCCTGTGCCGCGTGATGGTGCCGCCGCCTTAGGTGGGGCGCGACGACCCGGGACGCCGCCGGTGTGCGCCGCGTCCCATCCTGTCTTACCGCACCGGGACAACGATGTCGATGCGTGAGCAGCTTGGAGAACCCTGGGAGTACGGGTGAGGTAGGTCGCTGGCGGTGCCCGTCCTGCCGACCTGTCGCTCGTCCGACGTAGGCTCGATCCGACCGCAGGTGGAAGGGACGTGGCTTTTCGATGGACGCCGGACTCAAGCGTGAGCTCGAAGCGAAGGTGTACGCGGGGGAGCGACTGACCCGCTCGGACGGGATCGCCCTCTATGAGAGCGACGACCTGACCTGGTTGGGCCGGCTGGCCCACCACCGGCGTACGGAGTTGAACGGCGAACGGGTGATGTTCAACGTCAACCGGCACCTCAACCTGACGAACGTCTGTTCCGCCTCGTGTGCGTACTGCTCGTTCCAGCGCAAGCCGGGCGAGAAGGACGCGTACACGATGCGTATCGAGGAGGCGGTCCGCAAGGCCAAGGAGATGGAGGACGAGCAGCTCACCGAGTTGCACATCGTCAACGGCCTGCACCCCACGTTGCCCTGGCGCTACTACCCGAAGGTGCTGCGGGAGCTGAAGGCGGCGCTGCCCAACGTCAAGCTCAAGTGTTTCACCGCGACCGAGGTGCAGTGGTTCGAGAAGATCAGTGGCCTGTCGGCCGACGAGATCCTCGACGAGCTGATGGACGCCGGCCTGGAGTCGTTGACCGGCGGCGGCGCGGAGATCTTCGACTGGGAGGTCCGCCAGCACATCGTCGACCACGCCTGCCACTGGGAGGACTGGTCCCGGATCCACGCGTTGGCCCACGCCAAGGGCATGAAGACCCCGGCGACGATGCTCTACGGCCACATCGAGGAGCCCCGGCACCGGGTCGACCACGTGCTGCGGTTGCGTGAGTTGCAGGACGAGACCGGCGGGTTCGCGGTCTTCATCCCGCTGCGCTACCAGCACGACTTCGTCGACTCGGCGGACGGCAAGATCCGTAACCGGATCCAGGCGCGCACCACGATGGCCTCGCCGGCCGAGTCGCTCAAGACGTTCGCGGTGTCCCGGTTGTTGTTCGACAACGTCCCGCACGTGAAGAACTTCTGGGTGATGCACGGCCTGTCGGTGGCCCAGCTCTCGCTCAACTTCGGCGTGGACGACCTGGACGGCTCGGTCGTCGAATACAAGATCACCCACGACGCCGACTCGTACGGCACCCCGAACACCATGCACCGCGACGACCTGCTGCACCTGATCTGGGACGCCGGCTTCCAGCCGGTCGAGCGGGACACCCGCTACAACGTGGTCCGCGAGTACGACCGGGCACCCGCGTTGGCGTCCCGGCGTGCCGAGCCGCAGCAGGTCTGGGCCTGACCCGGCCGTATGCTCGTCACACCATGACCGGACAGCAGCCGACCGCGCAGCAGCGCAGCGGGTTTCCCCGCCGCGACACCGAGGGACGCATCCTCACCCTGGGTGACCTGCTCGGGGTGAGCCTGGCCGGTTGGGTGATCGGCGTGCTGGCGCTGGTGCTCTTCGACTGGGCGTTCGCCGTGGCCGGCGCGGGCGACTTCGGCCGTACCAACGGCTGGCTCGCGGTGATCCTGCCGGTCTGGCTGTTCTGGGACGAATTCCGGGCCTGGGACTTCGGCGCGGCCCGGGTGGTGGCGGCCCTGTTCGCCGCGGTGGTCGCGGTGGTCGCCGGGCTGCTGGTGGCGGGCCTGGCCGCCGGGCTCGCGCCGCTGTTCACCGGCGGGTTGGCCGCGCTCGCGTTCACCGTCGGGTACGCGGTGCTCTGGTTCCAGGGCGTGCACTGGCTGGCCCGACGGACGGGCTGAACCACCCGGCTGCGGGCCTCCCGACGCAGCAGCCGGGCGTTCCGACGCAGAAGCAAGGAGTGGGCAACGTGGGCGCGAGCAGCGAGCGGGGTGTGCGAGCCCTGCGGTCGCGGATGAGGATGGTCCGGTGAGCGCGGCGGTGAAGTACACGCTGGCCCGGATCGGGCTGTTCCTGGTGGTCGTGGCGGCGTTGTGGCCGGTCGGGATGAACCTCTTCCTGAAGCTGATGGTGGCGTTGATCTTTTCCGCCGCCGCGTCGTTCTTCCTGCTCCGGGGCTGGCGGGACCAGATGGCCGAGGAGGTGGCCGCCGCCGCCGAGCGGCGACGCGCGGAGAAGGAGCGGCTCCGCTCCGCCCTGGCCGGCGACGACCACCCCGGCGGGGACGCCCCGCGCCCCTGATCCCCGCCCGCCCCGCGGACACGCCCCGCCCCCCGCGGACACGCCCCGCGCCCTCTCCGGCCCCCGCCCGCCCTGGTGATCAAGAGGTTTGCGCCAACTTCGATCTTCAACCTGACGCAAACCTCTTGATCACCGGGCACCAGCGACGCACCGCGTCCTACCGGGCGTGATCCACTCCAGGTTGACTCAAGAGCGGTATCGCTGCCTGGCGATACCGCTACTTCGGCTCCCGAGAGTGGATCTTGAGCCGGGTCACCAGTTGGTCGAGCCGGGGACGATCGGCCAGGGGCGGTCGATCGGCTTGATCAGGTACGCGATGCCGCCCGACCCACCGGCCACCGTGCCGTTCGCCCGGTAGCGCTTGGTGCGTAGCCAGATCTGCTCGAACTGGTCGCGTCGGTAGACGTTGCGGACCTCGGCGTTGGACGCCGACGCCGGGTCGTTGACGATCACGTCGCCGTCGGCGGTGAAGCCGACGATCACGAAGAGGTGCCCGGAGGTGCCGTAGTTCGACCCGTCCAGCTCGGTGTCGAGGAAGGACTGCGAGGTGACCACGGGGATGCCGGCCCGGATGAACCGTTCCGCCTCGTCGAGCGAGTGCAGCCGGGTCACCCGCGCCTCGATGCCGGGGAAGCTGGCCGCGTACGCGGTGTTGAACGGCCAGTTGCCCGCGCCTTCGTACTCGTTGTCCCAGGTCATCCGGGCGGCGTGGACGACCTGCGGGTCGGGGTGGTCGGGGTCTATCCAGGACAGGTCGGCCGCCGACGGCAGCTTGCCGTAGTGCTCCAGCACCATCGTGGTGGACGTCGGGCTGCACCAGACCTGACCGCCGCCGCCCCACTCGGGGTAGCTGCCCCGGTGGATCATCTGGGAGCGGGCCGGCACGGGCAGTTCGGTGCCCCAGGCGATGTGGCCCCGGCTCGGGGTGACGGTGAACCGGTCCGGCACGTGCGAACTCATCGCGCCGAGCATCCGGACCCGGGGCGCGGCGGCCTGACCGGGTGCGCGGTAGAGGGTGAGCCGCAGTTGGTACGACCGCAGCAGCACCCCGGCGGCGGCGTCGTCGATGGCGAAGGTGTCGGTCCACACGCTGGACCAGGGGTCGCCCTGACCGTCCAGGGTGGCGCGGGCGATGTCGCGGTCACCGGAGGCCCAGCGGGCCATGACGTACCACGGGGTGTGGTCGCCGGTGGTGTAGGTGCCCTGGAGTTCGACCTGAAGCCAGGTGCCGGTGGGGGTGTCGGCGTTCCAGGAGGCGACCAGTTCGGTGGCGTCGAAGCCGATCGGGGTGGGTGGCGAGGTCCAGGTGGCGTACTCCCAGGTGCGGGTGGTGCCGGTGTGCGGGTCGGTGAACTCGGTGGTGCCGGCCGGGCGGCCGATGGTGAGACCGGCGCGGTGCCCGGGTGCGGCGTACGTGCCCCGGTGGGTGCCGGCCCGCCAGTCGGGGTGCCGGGACCACTCCTGGAAGGTGATCTGCTCGTCGTGTCCGCCCGGGGGCGGGCGGTCCCCGGCGGGTGGGGGCGTCCCGGTGGGTGACGGGCCGGCGGCGTGGACGGGTGCGGTGCTGGCGAGCAGGGTGAGGGTGGCGACGCCGACCAGGGCGACCGCGCGCAGGGCTCTGCTGGACATGGTAACTCCGCGGGGTGGGGAATCGTTGTCGTTCACTGTCCCGCCCGGCAGGAAGTTTCGCCAGGGCTTGCAGACGAGAAAGTCATTGCCGATGTGACGATCCGGTCGGGATGGTTGGAGACAGTCACGGATATTGATATGACCATGTGACTCCTGGTGAAGTGGGCACACAACGGGATCTCCCGTACCCCGAGGAGGATGTTCATGGCCTTCCGCACCTCCCCCTTCCGGCGTCGCCTGGCGCTCGCCGTCGTCGCCGGCCTCGGCCTGACCGCCGTCGCCACCGGGCCGGTCTCCGCGCGCCCGGCCCCGGAGCCCGAGCCCGCCGCCGCCGAATACCGGGTGCTCGGCCCGCGTACCCTCGCCGACCGCAACGCCGTCGCCCGCACCGGCGCGGCGATCGACTCCGCTGAACACGGCGTGCTGTACGTCTCGGCGACCCGGTCCGAGGCAGCCGCGATCACCCGGCTCGGTTTCCGGCTGGAGCGGGAGACCGCGCCGGCTCCCGCCGAGGGGGCCAGTGCCCTCGCCTTCCCCCCGGCCGACTCGAACTACCACGACTACGCCGAGCTGACCACAGTGGTCAACCAGGTGGTCGCCGACCACCCGGCCATCGCCCGCAAGATCAGCATCGGTCGGTCGTACGAGGGCCGCGACCTGATGGCGGTGAAGATCTCCGACAACGTCGGCACCGACGAGGCCGAACCGGAGATCCTGTTCAACTCCCAGCAGCACGCCCGCGAGCACCTGACCGTCGAGATGGCGATCTACCTGCTGAACCTGTTCACCGACAGCTACGGCACCGACTCGCGGATCACCAGCATCGTCAACTCCCGGGAGATCTGGATCGTCCCCACGGTCAACCCGGACGGCAGCGAGTACGACATCGCCACCGGCTCCTACCGGTCCTGGCGCAAGAACCGGCAGCCCAACAGCGGCGCGGCGGCGGTCGGCACCGACCTGAACCGCAACTGGGGCTACAACTGGGGCTGCTGCGGCGGCTCGTCCGGTGCGCCGTCGTCGAGCACCTACCGGGGGCCGTCCGCCTTCTCCGCGCCGGAGACCAAGGCGCTGCGGGACTTCGTCAACAGCCGGGTCGTCGGCGGGGTGCAGCAGATCAAGGCCAACATCGACTGGCACACCTACTCGCAGCTGGTGCTCTGGCCGTTCGGCTACACCACGGCCAACACCCCCAGTGGGATGACCGCCGACCAGTACAACACCTTCGCCACCCTCGGGCAGCGGATGGCGGCCACCAACGGCTACACCCCCGAGCAGTCCAGCGACCTCTACATCACCGACGGCGACAGCCTCGACTGGATGTGGGCGACCCACAAGATCTGGGCGTACACCTTCGAGATGTACCCCGGGTCGTCCGGGGCCGGTGGCGGCTTCTACCCGCCCGACGAGGTGATCCCCGCCCAGACCTCCCGCAACAAGGAGGCGGTGCTGCTCCTGTCGGAGTACGCCGACTGCCCCTACCGGGTCATCAACAAGCAGAGCACCTACTGCTGACCCACCGGACGTGACTCCGGGTGGGGTCCCGTAAGCCCCCGACGGGACCCCACCCACCCCCACCGACCAGACGATCTTCGCTGGTCGTGCGCTACCGTGGCACCCGATCGACCCGCAGCGAAGCCGGTGCGAAACCGGCGCTGTCCCGCAACTGAGATGCCCCACCGTGGTTCCCGGCCCCGCCGGTGACCCGCCCCGGCGCCCGGCCCGAGTGGCCGGCGTCGTCGTGTGTGGGGACGAGCCAGGTCGCCTGCGGTCGGTCGCGACACGCGCTCTCGAGGAAGGGCGCCTCGCGGACGGGCACGCCAGCGGCCCTGTCGGCGAAGCACCACGCTCCTCGACCGACAGGAGGACCGATGTCCCGACGTACCCCCCGGTTGTTCGCCGCGACCCTCGCGGTGGCGGCCCTCGCCCTCGGCGCATGCGCCGAGAAGACCTCCGACGACACCCCCGCCGCCGGCAGCAGCTCCGCCGCCGCCTTCCCGGCCACCGTCGGCAACCTCACGCTGGACAAGCGGCCTGAGAAGATCGTCTCGCTGTCGCCCACCGCGACCGAGATGCTGTTCGCCATCGGGGCCGGCAAGCAGGTCACCGCCGTCGACGACCAGTCGAACCACCCGGCCGACGCGCCCAAGAGCGAGCTGTCCGGCTTCCAGCCCAACGCCGAGGCGATCGCCGGCAAGAACCCCGACCTGGTGGTGCTCGCCAACGACACCAACAAGATCGTCGCCCAGCTCACCGCGCTGAAGGTCCCGGTGCTGCTCACCCCGGCGGCGGCCACCCTCGACGACACCTACCGGCAGCTCACCGACCTGGGCACGCTCACCGGCCACCCGACCGAGGCGGCCGACGTGACCACCCGGATGAAGGACGAGATCGGCAAGCTCACCAAGGACCTGCCGCAGCGGTCCACCAAGCTGACCTACTACCACGAGCTGGGGCCGGAGCTGTACAGCGCGACCAGCAAGACCTTCATCGGCTCGATCTACGCGCTGGCCGGGCTGCAGAACATCGCCGACGCCTCCGACGCCGACGGCAAGAACGGCGGCTACCCGCAGCTCTCCCAGGAGGTCATCGTCAAGGCGAACCCCGACTTCGTCTTCCTGGCCGACGTGAAGTGCTGCCAGCAGAGCGCCGACACGGTCAAGGCGCGCAGCGGCTGGGCCGGCATCACCGCCGTCAAGAACAACCAGGTCGTCGCGCTCGACGACGACGTCGCCTCCCGCTGGGGACCGCGCGTGGTCGACCTGCTCCGGTCGATCGTCGACGCCACCGCCAAGGTGCCCGCGTGACGGTCCACCCCCGGTGACCGTGCGCCCCACCGGCCCCGGACCGGCCGGGACGCCCGACGCGTCCCGGCCGTCCGGCCTGCCCGAACCCGGCCCGGCCGCCGCCGCAATCTCCCCGGCCGGGTCCGCCGGGGCCGATGTGCCGACCGGTGGGCGCGGTCGGGACGGTGGCCGCGAGTCCCGCTCGGTCGGGTCCGCGTCCGCGCCGGGTGGACGGCCCGGCGTCGGGTGGGTCCGCACCCCGAAGGTCGCCGCCGGTACGCCCCGACCGGCCGGGCTGCGTAAGCGTTGGCTCGCCGCCGGGGTGCTCGCCGTGCTGGTGGCCCTGGTCGCCGGGGTGTCCCTCGGCCCGGTGGGCCTGCCCCCCGGCAGCGTCGCCGCCGAACTGCTCAACCTGCTGCCCGGGGTACGCCTCGACAGCGGGCTGACCGAACGCGAGATCGCCATCGTCACCGAGCTGCGGCTGCCCCGGGTGGTGCTCGGCTTGCTCGTCGGTGCTCTGCTCGCCCTGGCCGGCGGCTGCTACCAGGGCGTGTTCCGCAACCCGCTGGCCGACCCGTACCTGCTGGGGGTGGCGGCCGGCGCGGGGCTCGCGGTGACCGCCGTGATCACGCTGGGCGGTGTCGGGGCGGGCGGGGCGCTGACCGGGATGCCCGTCACGATCCCGCTCGCCGCGTTCGTCGGCTCGCTCGGGGCGGTCGCCCTGACGTACCTGCTCGGGGCGGCCGGCGGGCGGGACCGGTCACCGGCCACCCTGATCCTGGCCGGGGTGGCGGTGTCGGCGTTCCTCTCCGCCGGGCAGACGTACCTGCTGCAACGGCACTCCGACAGCATCCAGATGGTCTACTCCTGGCTGCTCGGGCGGCTGGGCACCGCCGGTTGGGGCGACGTCCGGCTGATCCTGCCGTACTTCGTGCTGACCGCCGTGGTGGTGCTGCTGCACCGGCGGGAACTCGACGTGCTTTCCGTCGGCGACGACGAGGCGGCCAGCCTCGGCCTGCACCCGCAGCGGTCCCGCTACCTGCTGATCGCCGCCGCCTCGCTCGGCACCGCCGCCGCCGTCTCCGCGTCCGGCCTGATCGGCTTCGTGGGGATCATCGTGCCGCACACCGTACGGCTGCTGGCCGGGTCGAGCTACCGGGTGATCCTGCCGCTGTCGATGCTCTTCGGCGGGGCGTTCCTGGCGCTGACCGACGTGGTCGCCCGGACCGCCGCCGCCCCCGCCGAGATCCCCATCGGCGTGGTGACCGCCCTGCTCGGCGGCCCGTTCTTCGTCCTGGTCCTGCGCACCGCCCGCCGGGTCTTCCCGTGAGCGCGAGGAGTGAGCCGGTGTTGCGAGCCCCGCAGTCGCGAACGAAAGGCGGTCCCGTGAGCGCGAGGAGTGAGCCGGTGTTGCGAGCCCCGCAGTCGCGAACGAAAGGCGGTCCCGTGAGCGGTCCGGCGGTCGAGGTGCGGGGGCTGCACGTGCGGCTCGGTGGGGAGGTGATCCTGGCCGGCGTCGACCTGACGGTCGCCGCGGGTGAGTGGGTCACCGTGATCGGACCGAACGGTGCCGGCAAGTCGACCCTGCTGCGGGCCGTCGGCGGCCTGCTGCCCGCCCCGGGCGCGGTCTCGCTGTTCGGTACGCCGTCCGGCGCGTTGCGTCGCCGGGACCGGGCCCGGGTGGTGGCGACGGTGGCGCAGTCCCCGGTGGTGCCGGCGGGCATGTCGGTGTTCGACTACGTACTGCTGGGGCGGACCCCGTACATCGCGCCGTTGGGGCGGGAGTCGGCGGCGGACCTGGCCGCCGTGCACGACGTGTTGGACCGGTTGGATCTGACCGGGTTCCAGCGGCGGGAGCTGGCGACCCTCTCCGGCGGGGAGCGGCAGCGGGTCTTCCTGGCCCGGGCGCTCGCCCAGGGCGCCACCCTGCTGTTGCTGGACGAGCCGACCAGCGCGTTGGACATCGGCCACCAGCAGGAGGTGTTGGAGTTGGTCGACCAGTTGCGCCGGGCGCACGGCCTGACCGTGCTGGCCACCATGCACGACCTCTCCGTCGCCGGTGAGTACGCCGACCGGATGGTGCTGCTCGCCGACGGCCGGGTCGTCGCGGCGGGCCCACCCGAGCAGGTGCTCACCGAGGAGTTGCTGTCCCACCACTACCGGGCCCGGGTCCGGGTCATCCCCGGCGACCACGGCCCGCTGGTGGTCCCCACCCGCCCCGAGCCACGGCGAACCTGAGGGTCGACGGTGCCGGGCCGCGCGGTCGACGGTGCCGGCGGGCGTCCGGATGCCGTCGGGCGGCTGGTCAGGGGGTGTCGGCGGCGGGGCGAAGCAGGGAGAAGTAGGCGCCCTGGGGGTCGCGGAGGGCGGCACGGCGGCCCAGCAGGGTGTCCCGGGGTGGGGTGACGATGGTGCCGCCGAGGGTGGTGGCGCGGGCGGCGGTCGCGTCCACGTCGGCCACCGCGAAGAACACCGACCAGTACGCCGGCCGCGCGCCACCGTCGTCTGTCGTCGGCAGCATCCCGGCCACGATCCGCGCCCCGCACCGCCAGCCGGTGTAGCCGGGCCCACCGGCGGGTTGCTCCTCGGGGTGCCAGCCGAAGACCAGTTCGTAGAAGACCTTCGCGCCTTCGGGGTCGGGGCTGACCAGTTCGTTCCAGCACATCGCCCCGGGGGCGTCGAGCAACTCCGCGCCGGGCATCCGCATCGGCTGCCAGACGCTGAACACCGCGCCGGCCGGGTCGGCGAAGACCGCCATCCGCCCCGCGTCGAGGACGTCGAACGGGGCGACCAGCACCTGCCCGCCGGCCGCCTCGACCCGGGTGGTGACCAGGTCGGTGTCGTCGGTCGCCACGTACGTCGACCAGACCGGCAGTTGGTCCGGGTCGGCCGGTGGGCCGGCGCCCGCCACCGCCCGGCCGTCGCGGTGGAAGGTGGTGTAGCCGGCCGGCCCGGGTTCCGGTGTGATCCGGCCGGTCCAGCCGAACAGTTCCGGGTAGAACCGCCGGGCGGCGTCCAGGTCGGGGGTCGCCAGGTCGGTCCAGCAGGGCGTGCCCGCGGCGACGGTGCGCACGTCGGCCCCTCTCGGCTGCGGGGGCGTGCCGGCGCGACGCCCTGCCGGCATCGTGGCACCGGTCGCCGGTCACCGGGCCGAACCGGCGAAAGGTCAACTGAACCGGCGACCCTCGTCGCGCCGGTACGCCCAGCCGGAGAGGGCGGCGAGCAGCACGATCCAGACCCCGAGCATGGCCAGGGCGAGCGGGTCGGGCCGCCAGTCGCCGACCGCCGCCCACATCAGTTCGACCGCCCCCCGGGTGGGCAGGAACGGCGCGACCACCTGGATGAAGCCGGGCGCGTCGCCCGGGGCGGAGAGCAGGCCGCCGCCGAAGGCCAGCGGGAAGAAGATGACCTGCGCGACGACGATCGCCGCCTTGCTCGGCAGCGAGTAGCCGATGGCGAGACCGAGCAGGGTGAACGGCACCGACACGACCGCGACGGTGACCGCGCCGAGCAGCAGCCCGACCGGGGTGACCCGGGCGGCCGTGGCGACCGCCGCGATGATCACGACGGGCAGCATCGACAGGTAGGTCAGCACCAGCCCGGCCAGGATCCGCCCGGCCAGGCGGGGTCCGGGCCCCGCCGGCAGGGTCCGGGTGTACGGGTTCCACGGCTGGTCGCGGTCCTCGGCGACGCCGATGCCGTACTGGAAGATGTTGGCGCTCATCACCGCGAAGGTGACCATCGCGGCGGTGGCGTAGGTGGCGCCGGTCGGGTCGTCCCCGGCGAACGGGACGACGAAGAAGAGCATCGCGGCGGCGGGGAAGAAGGCGCTGCCCACCACGGCGACGGGGACGCGGATGATCTCAAGGAGCTGGTAGCGGGCGTGAACCAGGGTGAGCGGCACGGCGTCGACTCCTCAGGCAATGGGTCGGCCGCCGACGGCGGCGCTGGTGGCGGTGCCGGTCCCGGTCGGGTCGGCGGTGGTCCGGGTCGGGTCGGCGGTGGTCCCGGCGGCGGTGATGGTGAGGAACGCCTCCTCCAACGAGGTGGGGCGGACCTCCAGGTCACGGAACGCCACCCCGGCGGTGACCAGGTCGCGGACCAGTTGGTCGGCGTCGGTGGTGAGCAGGTGGGTACGTCCGTCGGTGTGCTCGGTGGCGACCACGCCGGGCAGCGCGGGCAGGTCGTCGGCGGCCAGGCTGACCCGGCGGACACCGACGATGTCGCGGATCGCGCCGACGGTGTCGTCGGCGAGCACCCGGCCCTGCCCGAGCACCACGACCCGCTGCGCCAACGCCTCCACCTCTTCGAGGTAGTGGCTGCTCAGCAGCACCGTCCCGCCGTCGGCGTGGAACGACCGGATGGCCTCCCACAGGGTGTGCCGGGCCTCGACGTCGAGCCCGGTGGTGGGTTCGTCGAGGACGACCAGCCGGGGCCGGCCGACGAAGGCCAGTGCGACGGCGAGCCGTCGCCGTTGCCCCCCGGAGAGCCCGCCGGTCTGTCGTTTCGCCTGGTCGGTGAGGCCGAACCGGTCGAGCAGTTCGCCCCGGGGCACCGGGTCGGGGAAGTGCGCGGCGACGAAGTCGACCACCTCGCCGACCCGGAGGGTGCCGGGCAGGCCGGTCTCCTGCGGGGTGACGCCGAGTTGCCGCCGGGCGGCCGGCTGGCGGGGGTCGCCGCCGAAGAGTTCGACCCGGCCGGCGCTGGGCCGGCGCAGCCCGACCAGCATGTTGATCAGGGTGCTCTTGCCGGCGCCGTTCGGCCCGAGCAGGCCGACGAGTTCTCCGGCGGAGACGGTCAGGTCGACCCGGTCGAGGGCGAGGACGTCGCCGTACCGGCGGGTGGCCTGGTCGGCGTGGGCGAGGATCATCGGGTCTCCCTGGGGTCGGGCGGGTCGAGCAGGGCGCGGATGTTCTCGGTGTATTCCTCGAAGGCCCGCCGCCCGCGCCGGCTGAGCCGGACCAGGGTGGTCGGGGTGCGTCCGCGGTGGGTCTTGTCGATCTCGACGTAGCCGGCGTCCTCCAGCTTGCGCAGGTGGACGGAGAGGTTGCCGGCGGTCATCGCGAGTAGTTCCTGGAGGCGGGGGAAGGTGATCCGGTCGCCGTCGGCCAGGGTGGCGAGGGTGACCACCACCCGCAGGCGGGCCTGGGCGTGGATGACCGGGTCGAGTTCGGTCATCCGTGCCGCCGCCGGGCGAGCGCGCCGGCCACCAGCAGTCCACCGCCACCGGCCACCGAGACCACCAGCGCGTGCCAGCCGGGGCCGGCGATGACGCCGACGATGTTGACGGCGGTGAGCCAGACGCCGAGGCGGAACAGGGTGCGGTCGAGCCAGATCGCCCCGCCGGCCATGTGCAGGGCGCCGGTCAGCCCCACCGACAGCGCCGACCAGAGCAGCCCGGCGAGATCGGGCGGCAGGCTGTCGGTGACCCGGCCGATCACCACGGACAGGCTGAAGAACCCGAGGCCCCAGGCCGTGCCGTACCACCTGCCGCGCTGCGCGGACTCGCCCGCGACGTGCCGGTAGGCGCGGGCGCTGCCCACTCCGAAGACCACCGCGGCGGCGGCGAGCAGCACGAACAGCAGGGTCAGCGGCAGCCAGGCCGGCATGTCGACGAGGGTGCGCCCGTCGGGGGAGAACCGCAGGAAGTAGACCCCGAAGCCGATCAGCCAGGCGAATCCCCAGGGCCAGTAGTGCACCCGGGGGTCGGGTTCGAGCCGTTGGACCGTGCTGGCCTGCTGCTCGCGGATCAGCCGCATCGCCTCGGCGGCGTCGAGCGGGGCGGCTTCGTCATCGGGGGTCATGCAAACTACTTTAAAACACAAAGTCGAGGGGTGGTGGGCCGGGTCGCCCACCGGACAGCGGCTGTTCCACCCGGTGCGGTGGCAGCGCCACCGGCGGCACGGCGGAGGATGCCCGGCCGGGCGGCCCTCACCCTCGCCGCCGGCCGGGGTCGGCTACCGGCCGGGGTCAGGGCGTCGGTGGTTCGGCGAGCGGGCCGGGCAGCGGAGCGGTGTGCAGCACCGACAGCCCGGACACGGCCCGGGTCAGCGCCACATAGAGGCGGTGCAGGCCGCGCGGCTCGGCGGCCACGATCGCGGCCGGCTCCACGACCACCACGTGGTCGTACTCCAGGCCCTTGACCAGGGTCGCGGGGACCACGGTGACCCGCGCCGAGGCCGTCGGGTCGTCGGCGGTCGCGGTCGGCACCCCGGCGGCGGCGAGGGCCGCACGCAGCCCGTCCACCGTGTCGTCGGCGGCGATCACCCCGACCGAGCCGTCGTGCCCGAGCGCCGCGCGCACCTCGGTCACCGTCGCCGCCGCCAGATCGGCCACGGTACGCACGTCGAGCGCCCCGTCACGCCGCAACGACACCGCCGGGGGTACGTCGACCGCCAACTCCGGCAGCAGCCGGTTGGCGAACGCGACCACCACGGCGGGCACCCGGAAACCCACGGTCAGCGGCACCACCACCGCGTCCGGCTTGCCCAGGTGGGCCAGGGACTCGCGCCAGTCGGTGGCGGCCCACGGCGCGGTGCCCTGGGCCAGGTCGCCGAGCAGGGTGATCGAGCCGTGCTCACTACGCCGGGCGATGGCCCGGCACTGCATCGGGGAGAGGTCCTGCGCCTCGTCGACCACCACGTGCCCGAACCCGGCGGCCCGTTCGATCAGTCCGGCCGCCTCGTCGATCAGCACCGTGTCGGCGGCGGTCCACCGGGTCGCCTTCGGCGTCCGGCCGAGCTTCGTGCCGTGCAACAGGGCCTGCTCGGCGGTGGTGAGCAGGCCGTCGGCGGCGGCGGCCAGCAGGTCCGGACCGGCGAGCAGGGAGTGCACCAGCCCCTCCGGGGTCAGCGCCGGCCACACCGCGTCGAGGAAGGCGGTCACCGGTCGGGACTTCCCCATCCGGCGCAGCCAGGCGTCCCCCGGCGACTCGGCCCGGCGGGCCTCGGCCTGGCGTTGCAGCAACCCCACCACCCGGGCCCGGACCCGCTCCCGCCCGGTGTCGTACGGCAGGCCCTCCCGGCGGGTCTCCTCGATCACCCGGTGCAGCGGGTCCAGTCCGATCCGCCAGCGGAACGACCCGTCCGACACCATGATCGGTTCGGTGGGGGCGGTGATCCGGGCGGCTGCGGCGCGGCGGAGCACCTCGGCCATCCGGGGGTCGTGCTTGAGGGCGGCCACCGCCGGGTCGTCGACCGCCCGGACGGGCACCCGGGCGACCAGGTCCTCCACGGTGGCCTGGGCCACCTCGACCTCGCCGAGGGCGGGCAGCACCGCCGCGATGTACGACAGGAACGCCCGGTTCGGGCCGACGATCAGCACCCCGGCGCGGCGCAGCCGCTCCCGGTGCAGATAGAGCAGGTACGCCGCCCGGTGCAGCCCGACCGCCGTCTTGCCGGTGCCCGGGGCGCCCTGCACGCAGATCGAGTCGGCCAGGTCCGCCCGGACCAGCTCGTCCTGCTCGGGCTGGATGGTGGCGACGATGTCGCGCATCGGCCCGACCCGGGGGCGTTCGATCTCGGCGGTGAGGATGCGGCTGGTGGTGCCCAGCTCCTCGCCCCGGTCCAGGTGCTCGTCCTCGAAGCTGGTCAGCGCCCCGGCACTGAACCCGAACCGCCGTCGTACCGCGACGCCCTGCGGGTCGCGGGCGCTGGCCCGGTAGAACGAGCGGGACACCGGGGCCCGCCAGTCCAGCACCAGCGGCTCGCCCCGCTCGTCGGTGACGTGCCGCCGGCCGACGTGGTAGCCCCGGCCGGCGTGCTCGGGGTCGGTGGGGCCGAAGTCCAGCCGGCCGAAGAACAACGCGGTGGTCGGGTCGTCGGCCAGTTCGGCGACCCGCCGGGCCAGGTGCCGGCCGAGCTGCTCGGCGGTGTACGCGTCCCCGGCGACCTTGTCACCGGTGGCGAAGAGCGACTGGGCGCGTTCCCGCATCCGGCGGAGGGCCTGTCGGGAGGTCTCCAGGTGGGCCTGCTCGGCGCTGAGTTCCGTTTCGAGGCGGGTGGGTTCGGGGTGGGTCCTGCCGCGTTCGTCGGTTGCGGGCACGGTGATCCTCTTTGGCGGTCTCGATCGGCTCGCCCGCGTATCCAGGACAGGTCCTTGGCGCGTGGGGACGTCCGCTGCGGTGCTACCTCACCACGGCCGTCGAGCGGTCAACCAGCCTACGCGCCGTCCAGCTTCCATCTCCACCCAATTCCCCGCCCCCGCGTGGCGGCCGGTTGCTGGCCGGGGTCCCGGACAGGCGGGATCATGGGGTCATGACCGAGCCGCACCCCGAGCCGCGCCGGATGACGATCAGCGACCCGCAGGTGATGCGGGCGCTGGCCCACCCGGCCCGGATCGCGATCATGGAGCATCTGAGCACGCGTGCGGGGGGCGGGACGGCCACCGAATTGGCCGAGATCGCCGGGTTGTCGCCGAGTGCGACCAGCTACCACCTGCGGGCGTTGGCGAAGTTCGGCCTGGTCGAGCAGGCACCCAGCCGGGGTGACGCGCGGGAACGGGTGTGGCGCGCGTTCAGCCAGAGCTGGCTGGTCGAGGCCGGGCAGGGGGCCGGCCCGGAGGCGCGGGCCGCCGAACAGGCCCTGGTCGAGGCGCACTCGGCCCGGGACGCCGAGCGGATGCGGACGTGGCTGCGGCACGCTGCCGACGAGCCCGCGGAGTGGTATCGCGGTGCCCTGTTCAGTGACTCGTTGCTGCTGCTCACCGCCGAGGAACTGGCCGGGCTGAACGACGCGGTGATGGCGTTGTTCGAGCCGTACCGGCAGCGGAACCGGTTGGCCGACCCGCCGTCCGACGCCCGCGTCGTCGCGGCCCAGTACCGCACGATCCCCCTCTAGAGGGGCCCGCCCCGCCCCCGGCCCGCCCGCCTCGCCCCTGCGCCGGCCTGGCACGGTCGCCATGTCGCTGATGGTGCGGTATCAGGGCCGTCGAATACCGCTATATCGATGACAAGGAGTTGATCAGCCACGGGTAGGGGTTGCTCCGAACAGTTGTGAAGGATTATTTTCGAAGTATGTCCTTCACGACTGACGCGTCGCGCTGGTCCGACGTCTGGATCGCCGCCACCGCCCGCGGCACCACCATCTGCGGGGACTTCCTCGCCGCCACCGCACTGGCGTTGGCTCTCCAGTCCGCCGGGGCGAGCGGCCTGGCCGTCTCCGGGCTGCTGCTGGCGGCCACCCTGCCGCTGGTGCTCTGCGCGCCGCTGGCCGGCCGGCTCGCCGACCGGGTCGACAGTCGTACCCTGCTGGTCAGCGTCGGGTCGATCCAGGCGGTGATCTGCGTCCTGCTCGCCTTCGCCACGCAACCGGTGGTCGTCATCGGCCTGGTCGCCCTGCTCGCCTGCGGGCTCGCCGTCACCCAGCCCTGCCTGGCGGCGCTGCTGCCGGCAATGGTCCGCCCCGGCGACCTGCCCCGGGCCAGCGCCGTCAGCCAGACCGCCGGCTCGCTCGGCGCACTCGCCGGGCCGGTGCTCGCCGGGCTGCTGGTCGGGGAGTTCGGCACCCGCGTACCGCTGCTGTTGGATGCCGTCAGCTACCTGGCGCTGGTCGGCGCGGGCCTGGCGTTGCGCACCCGGCGGGGCGGCCGGCAGGCGGGGACCGCGACCGTCGGCACCGGTCCCGCCCCGGCCTGGCGGCTGCGCGCGGACCCGTTGATGCTCGCCCTGGTGGTCAGCACGGCGGCGGTGATCACCGCGATCGGCGGCATCAACGTGATCGAGGTGTTCTTCATCCGGGAGACGCTTGACTCCTCGGCCACCGTCTACGGCCTGGTCGGGGCGGCCTGGATGGCCGGCATGCTGCCCGGCAGCTGGCTGGCCGCCCGGGTGGCCCGCCGGCTCACCGACGACGGCGCGCTGGTCCACGGGGTGCTCGCCACGCTCGCCGGGTGCAGCCTGGTCGTGGTGCTCGCGGCGACCGTCCCGACGGCGGCGCTGCTGGTGCCGCTCTGGCTGATCGGCGGCGCGGCCAACGGCGGTGACAACGTCTTCGCCAACGTGCTGACCGCCCGGCGGGTGCCCGAGCCGCTGCGCGCCCGCGCGTACGCCGTCATCGGCGCGGCGGTCCAGGGCGGCTCCATGGCCGGCTACCTGATCGGCGGCGCGCTGCTGGCGGTGCTCCCCCCGCGCCCGCTGATCGCCGCCGCCGGGATCGCCGGCCTGCTGGTGGTGCTGGCGTTCGTGCCGGTGGTAACCCGGGCGGTGCGTCACTCCCGCTCCGGCCCGGGCACACCGACATGGAGCGGGGACGGGCCGCCGCTGTCGGAGGCCGCCGGACCGCCCCCGGTCGGGGCAGGCCCTCCGACGAGGGGAGACGGTGCGGGGTTGACCACTCCCCGGGCCTCCCGATGAGCTGCCCCGGACCGGCGGGGATACGGTCGGGTCATGGCTGAGCGCGTGGCACGTCCCCGGGTCGGGCACATCCAGTTCCTCAACTGCCTGCCGATCTACTGGGGGCTGATGCGCTCCGGCGCGCTGCTCGACGTCGACCTGCACAAGGACTCGCCGGACCGGCTCAGCGCCGCACTGGTCGCCGGTGACCTGGACATCGGCCCGATCTCCCAGGTGGAATACCTGCGGCACGCCGACGAGCTGTTGCTCCTGCCGGACCTCGCGGTGGGCAGCGACGGGCCGGTGCTCTCGGTCAACGTGGTCTCCACCAGGCCGCTGGCCGAGCTGGACGGCGGGCGGGTCGCCCTCGGCTCGACCTCGCGTACCGGGGTGCTGCTGGCCCAGCTCCTGCTCGCCGACCGGTACGGCGTCCACCCGGAGTACTTCCGCTGCCCGCCGGACCTGACCCAGATGCTGCTGGAGGCCGACGCCGGGGTGCTCATCGGTGACGTGGCGCTACGCGCCCTCTACGAGGCGCCCCGTCGGGGGTTGGCGGTGACCGACCTCGGGCAGGCGTGGCGGGAGTGGACCGGGCTGCCGATGGTCTTCGCCGTCTGGGCGGTCCGCCGGGACTTCGCCGCCGCCCACCCGGGCCTGGTCAAGGAGGTGCACGAGGCGTTCCTGCGGTCCCGTGACCTGTGCCTGGCCGAGCTGGACCAGGTGGCCGAGGCGGCGGCCCGGTGGGAACCGTTCGACGCGGCGACGCTGGCCACGTACTTCCGTGCCCTCGACTTCTCGTTGGGCGCGCGGCAGGTCGCCGGCCTGCGCGAGTTCGCCCGTCGGGCGGCGGCGACCGGCGAGGCCCCCGCCCTGCCCGACGGCGGCCCGGAGTTCTTCGCCGGCTGAGCGCACCGGCCCCGGACCGCCCCCGGTCAGGTGGCGGGTTGGAGCAGCGCCTCGGTGATCTTCTGGCAGTTCTTCATGCCGTATTCGTAGCCCAGGTTGATCGGGTAGCGGACCATCACGCCCATCGTCCAGGTGTCGCCGATGGCCAGGCAGTTGATGTGCATCTCCTGCTCGCGGGTCCGGTCGATCCAGCCGTTCTTGATGGCGATCTTCTTCTGCTCGGCCGCCGGGAACGCCTTACGGATGCCGAAGTCGCCCGAGCCCCGGACCAGCTTCATCTCGTTGAGCAGCCACTTGGTCCACGTGGGGCCGGCGGCGCGGCCGTCGGCGATGCAGTTGCCGAGGCGGGCGGTGTCGCGGGGGGAGAGGTTGGTCCGGCTCCAGCCACCGTCGGCGGACACGCTGCTGTCGGTGAGCTTGCAGATCGAGATCAGCCGCTTGATCGAGGCCGACCGGCCGACACCGTTGTAGAACTGCTCGGCCCGGGTGTTGTCGCTGTCCCGGATGATCCGGGTGGCGTCGGCGAGCTTGGCGTCGCTCGGGGTCTGCCCGGCGTCGGCGGCCCGACGTAGGTAGTCGGCGACGATCCACGACTTGATCAGCGAGGCGGTGGTGCTGGTCTCGCCCATGTTGTCCGAGCCGATGATCTTGCCGGTGCGGCGGTCCAGCACGCTCCAGGCGTACCAGCCCCGGAGGTTGAGGTCGAGGTCCCGGTCGGCGAAGGGCAGCGGCGTCAGCGAACGGGTCGAGGACGGTGCCGGGGTGGGCAGTTCGGGGCGGTTGTGCCGGTCGGCTGCCCCGTCGGAGCGCGGTGCGGCGGACGAGTCACCCCAGTGCGAGGCGGCGGTGGATTCCAGCGGCGAGCCGGGCAGCAGCCGCAGCGAGACCAGCACCAGGCCGACCAGGATCGCGGCCACAGCGATCAGCTTCACCGGCTGGCTGTCGTGCCGACCACGGCGGTTGCTCCGCCGGCTGCCCGCCATCAGAGCTTCCCGACCGGCTGCGGCACCTTGAGTGCGGCACCGGGCTGCGGGGTGACCAGTTGGGTGGTGACGCTGGCGCACACCTTCGCGCCGTAACTCAACGGCTGTTTGATCGAGTAGCGCATCATCACGGCGAGGCTCCACTTGTCGGTGACGGCGAGGCAGCTGACGTGCCAGTTGGCGTCGTAGCTGAGGGCGGTCCAGCCGTTCTTCATGGCGACCGGGCCCTGCGACTTGATCGCGGCGGGCAGCCCGTCGATGATGCCCCACCGGCCACCGCCGGAGCGGGCTTGCTGCTTGGTGACGCTGCCCTGGACGTGAGCCATCTCGTTGAGCACCCACTTGGTCCAGATGGGTCCGGCGGCCCGGCCGTCGGCGATGCAGTCACCGAGCCGGGTGGCGTCGCGGGGGGACATCCGGGTGAAACTCCACCAACCCTCGTAGCCGGGGACGTTGCCGCGCTTGGTGTCGGTGAGGCCGCAGATGCTGATGGCCCGCTTGAGCACCGGGCTGGGCTGGCCGTTGCCCAGCGCCCGGTACGACCCACCGGCCGCCGCGTAGAGCCGGTTGGCCGCGTCGTCGTTGCTGTCCCGGATGGCCAGGCTGGCGTTCTTCTTCATCGCCGCCGATGGCGTCCGCTTGTCGAGCTGGCGCAGGTAGTCGGAGACGATCCAGACCTTGAACATCGACTCGGTGGAGCTGGTCGAGGTCATGTTCTTGGAACCGGAGATCTGGTCGGTCTCGCGCTCCATCAGGGCCCAGCTGAAGAACGACCCCTGGAAGTCCACCGCCACTGGGCCGGCGGCGAGGGTGAGGGCCGGTGGCGGGGTGGGCGCGGGGGCGGGCACCTTCTCCGCCGCGCCGCCGCCGATGCCGCCTGCCACGTCGTCGCCGGAGAGTTCGGCGTAGGCGGCCGGGACCAGTAGGCCGGCGCCGAGCAGCACCGCCATGACGGCGAGCACCATGATCACGCGAGATCGCATGAGTTGGGTGAACTCCAGATGTCAGGGCCGGGGGGGCCGGCTGTTTCCGAGGGTGTCGGCTCGATCGCCAGGCCGGGGGACGGTGGCCTATGTCGTGGTGGCGATCGTCGGCAGCCGATCGGTGGTGACCGGGGAAGTCTACGTCCGGACAGCCGACGCGCCAGAATCCGACGCACGGCAAACTGCCGGTAAGTCGAGATAAAGGCACGATATGCGGCAGTTAGGGGCATTCATCTTTGATCAGTGACCTAACTCATAGTCACAGGGGTGCCCTGGTGTCGACCGGGAGCATCCGCCTGGTGACGGAGGGGCTTACTCAAATCCTGTTACACCCTCTGGTGTCATGGGCGGCGAGCTGTAACACTTGGCGAATGTATGGCAACGACTTCGTCCCGCAGGAGGACGCGCCCGGCGGTGGCCTGCTCGGTCAGGTCGAGGCCGCCGAGGTGGCGCTGCGTGAGGCGGCGGCCCGCAGTCGGGAGGGTGCCGCCGCGCCCGGCGAGGATCCGGCGGCGTACTTCGCCGACGTGATCGACGCCGACCAGAAGATCGAACCGCGTGACTGGATGCCCGACGCCTACCGTCGGACCCTGGTCCGGCAGATCGCCCAGCACGCCCACTCGGAGATCATCGGCATGCAGCCGGAGGGGAACTGGATCAGCCGGGCCCCCTCCCTCAAACGCAAGGCCATCCTGCTGGCCAAGGTGCAGGACGAGGCCGGTCACGGCCTCTACCTCTACGCCGCCGCCGAGACCCTGGGCGTCAGCCGGGACGAGCTGGTGGAGCTGCTGCTCGACGGCCGGCAGAAGTACAGCTCGATCTTCAACTACCCCACCCTCACCTGGGCCGACGTGGGCGCGATCGGCTGGCTGGTGGACGGCGCGGCGATCGTCAACCAGGTCCCGCTGTGCCGCTGCTCCTACGGGCCGTACGCGCGGGCGATGATCCGGGTCTGCAAGGAGGAGTCCTTCCACCAGCGGCAGGGCTTCGAGATCCTGCACACCCTGTCGCACGGCACCCCGGCACAGCGGGCGATGGCGCAGGACGCGCTCGACCGCTGGTGGTATCCGTCACTGGCGATGTTCGGCCCGCCGGACGGTGACTCCACCCACTCCGCCCAGTCCATGGCCTGGAAGATCAAGCGGTTCTCCAACGACGAGCTGCGGCAACGCTTCGTCGACATGTGCGTGCAGCAGGCGGAGATCCTCGGCCTCACCATCCCCGACCCCGACCTGCGTTGGAACGAGACGCGGCAGGCGTACGACTTCACCCAGCCGGACTACGACGAGCTGATGCGGGTGATCAAGGGGGAGGGCCCGTGCAACCGGCAGCGGATGGAACACCGCCGCCGCGCGCACGCCGACGGCGCGTGGGTCCGTGAGGCGGCCACGGCGTACGCGGCGAAGCAGCGGGCCGAGTCGCAGCGGGAGAAGGTGGCCGCGTGAGCGCGCCCGGTGAACCGCCCCGGACCCCGGTGACCTCGCCGCTGTGGGAGGTCTTCGTCCGGGCCCGCCGTGGGTTGTCGCACACCCACGTCGGCAGCCTGCACGCCCCCGACGCCGAGCTGGCCCTGCGCAACGCCCGGGACCTCTACACCCGCCGGCAGGAGGGCGTCTCCATCTGGGTGGTGCCGGCCGGCGCGATCACCGCGTCCAGCCCCGACGAGAAGGACGCCTTCTTCGACCCGGCCGCCGACAAGGTCTACCGCCACCCCACCTTCTACGAGGTGCCGGACGGGGTGGACCACCTGTGAAGGGTCCTCTCGACTTCACCCTCGCCCTCGGCGACGACGCGCTGGTGGCCGCCCAGCGGCTCGGCGAGTGGGCCACCCGCGCCCCCGAGATGGAGGAGGACATCGCGCTGGCCAACATCGCCCTCGACCAGCTCGGCGCGGCCCGCCTCCTGCTGTCGTACGCGGGTGAGCTGGAGGGCGCCGGCCGGGACGAGGACGCGTTGGCGTTCCTGCGCGACGACCGGGAGTTCCGCAACTGCCTGCTGGTCGAGCTGCCCAACGGCGACTTCGCGGTGACCATGGTGAAGCTGCTGCTGCTTGCGGCCTACCAGCTGCCGCTCTACACCGCGCTGGCCGGATGCGCCGACGAGCGGCTCGCCGCGATCGGGGCCAAGGCCCGCAAGGAGTCCGCCTACCATCTGGACCACTCCGCGTTGTGGGTGAAGCGGCTCGGCGACGGCACCGACGAGTCGCACCGTCGGGCCCAGGCTGCGGTGGACCAGCTCTGGCCGTACCACCACGAGCTGTTCACGGCGGACCCGGCGGCCCCGGTCGACCCGGCCGCCCTGCGGGGCGACTTCGACGCCGTGGTCTCCCCGGTGCTGGCCGAGGCCACCCTGACCCGGCCGGCGACCGGCTGGACGCCGGGCGGTGGCCGCGACGGCGTGCACACCGAGCACCTGTCCTTCCTGTTGGCCGAGATGCAGGTGCTGCACCGCGCGCACCCCGGGGCGCAGTGGTGAGCGGGTCGGAGCGGCGGCGGTGACCGATCCCAGGGCGGCCGTGGCGGCGGTGGTGGACCCGGAGATCCGGGTGATCACCATCGACGAGCTGGGCATCCTGCGGGCGGTCGACGAGGATCCGACGACCGGCCGGGTGCTCGTCACGATCACCCCCACCTACACCGGCTGCCCGGCGATGGACGTGATCCGGGCCGACATCCGGCGGGCCCTCGCGGTCGCCGGGCATCCCGACGCCGAGGTCCGGACGGTCTTCAGCCCGGCCTGGAGCACGGACTGGATCTCCGCCAAGGGCCGGGCGAAGCTCGCCGCCGCCGGCATCGCCCCACCTCCGATGGTCGGCCCGGTCGGCGGCGGCCCTGCCCCGGTCGGCTCGGTCGGCGGCAGGCCCGCCCCGGGCCGACCGCCCGGGGTGGTGCCGCTGACCCTGACCGTCCGCTGCCCGCGCTGCGGATCACCGGAGACGGAGCAGGTCAGCCGGTTCGGCTCCACCGCGTGCAAGGCGCTCTGGCGCTGCCGTTCCTGCTCCGAACCCTTCGACCACCTGAAGGCGCTGTGACTGTCACCATCACCCGCCCGGTCCGTCGCCGGCCGGCTTTCCATCCGCTCGCGGTCAGCGCCGTCGACCGGCTCACCGACGACGCCGTGGCGATCACCTTCGCGGTGCCCGAGGAGCTGCGGGCGACGTTCGCGTTCGCCGCCGGCCAGCACCTGACCGTCCGCCTGCCCGCCGGTGCGGACGTGCGGCGGTCGTACTCGATCTGCTCCACACCCGACGACCTGGCCCGGCACGGGCGGTTGCGGATCGGGGTGCGGGAGATCCCCGGCGGCGCGTTCTCCAGCTACGCCTGCGGCGCGCTGCGGCACGGCGACACCGTCGACGTGCTGCCCCCGCTGGGACACTTCACCACCGCGTTCGCGCCGGACCGGGTGCGGCACTACGGCGCGGTGGTCGCCGGCTCCGGCATCACCCCGGTGCTCGCGCTGGTCGCGACCGCCCTGGCCGTCGAGCCGGCCAGCACCTTCACCCTGGTGTACGGCAACCGCACGGCCAACACGGTGATGTTCGCCGAGGAGTTGGCCGACCTGAAGGACCGCTACCCGACCCGGCTGCACCTGGTGCACGTGCTCTCCCGGGAGCAGGGCGAGTCGCCGCTGCTGTCCGGCCGGATCGACGCCGACCGGCTGGGCCGGCTGCTGGACACCATCGTGCCCGGCGACGTGATCTCCGAGTGGTTCCTCTGTGGCCCCTACCAGCTGGTGCTGGACGCGAAGGCGGTGCTGACCGGTCCGGGCCGGCCGGAGTCGACGGTGCACACCGAGCTGTTCCACGTCGACGCCCCACCGGAGCCGGTCCGCCGGGCCGACCCGTCGGCGGGTGGCGCGGAGGTGACGATCGTGCTGGACGGCCGGTCGTCGCGGTTCACCATGGGCCCGGACGAGCGGGTGCTGGACGCGGCGCTCAAGGTACGCGGCGAGCTGCCGTACGCCTGCAAGGGCGGGGTCTGTTCGACCTGCCGGGCGAAGGTGGTGTCCGGTGCGGTGACGATGGCCCGCAACTATGCGCTGGAGCCGGACGAGGTGGCCGCCGGGTACGTGCTGACCTGCCAGTCCACCCCGACCACCGACACGCTGACTGTCGACTACGACGGATAGCGCTGTGGGCCGCTCGCCTCCGGGCGGAGGGTCTGATGTCTGTTGCGGGTCCTGTCGAGCTGATGACGTTAGCGACTCACCCGGGATCGACCGATTCCCGCCGTTTTCGCCACCTCGTCGACCTGTGAGTCGGCGCGGAGGTGGGCGGTCCAGTAGGTGAGGTCGGAGTGGTGCTCGGTGAGGGCGACCCGCTCGCCACAGGCTTCCTCGATCAGCTTGACCGCCTCGTCCAGGTGCGGCGGATTGCCGTCCCAGTCCTCGTCACGGAACAGTTGCAGCCCGACCTCGCCCCGGTCGTCGCCGAGGGCCTGCGCCGCGTCGGGTGACACCAGCACCACCGTGTAGCGGGCGGCCTCCCGCTCGGCCTCGCTGGGCGGCTCCCTGGTGGCGAAGCAGAGCGCGCCGACCGTGGTGGGCCGTGGGTTGGGTGGCGAGTTGCGGCAGGTGCGGCGGGCCAGACGCCTGACCGGCTCGGGGGTGGCGACCCAACTCGGCTGGCAGCCGTCGAAGCTCTCCCGGATCGAGACCGGCCAGCAGGGCATCCGGCTGGAAGAGATCGCCGCGCTGCTGGCCATCTACGGTGTCGTGGGCGAGGAACGCAAACGGTTGCTCGACATGGCCAGGCGCGGCCGGGAGCCGGGCTGGTGGGAGACGCACTCGGCCGGCCTGACCCCGTGGTCGCGTACCTTCATCCGGTTCGAGGCCGAGGCGACCCGGATAGTGGGCTGGCAGCCGTTGCTGGTGCCGGGCCTGCCCCAGTTGCCGGAGTACACCAGCGCCCTGATGAAGGCGTGCGGGGTGGCCCCGGCGGACGCCCAGGCGCGGGTCGCGGCCCGGCTGGGCCGGCAGGCGATCCTGGCCCGGGACGAGCCGCCGGAGCTGAATCTGGTCATCGACGAGATGGTGCTACGTCGGCCACTCGGCGGTCGTCGGCTGATGGTCCGGCAACTCCACCATCTGATCGAGATGATGGATCGGCCCAACGTGACGCTTCGGGTGCTGCCGCTGGCGTGTGCCGGACACTCCGGGTTGGACGGAGCGTTCGTCCTGTTCGACTTCGACCGGCTCCCGCCGGTGGTGCACCTGGAGCACAAGATCTCCAGCATCTTCCTCGAGAAACCCGATCAGGTGGACGTGTTCCGTCGGGAGGCGGATACCCTGGCGGGGTCGGCGTTGAGCCAAGCCGAGTCGATGAAGTTGATAGCCCGGGTCGCAGTGGAGCACGAGCGGGAGTGAGCCGCAGATGGTGATCGCAGAGTTGTCGGAGGCATCCTGGCGTAAGTCGACCCGCAGCGGTTCCAACGCCAACTGTGTCGAGGTGGCTCGGGTGGTGGGCGTACGCGATTCGAAGGATCCGGCGGGGCCGGTGCTGGCTTTCGAGCGCCGGTCGTGGGCCGCGTTCGTCGCTCATCCGCCGGTGCGTTCCGGGTTCTGACGCCGGGTATGGGCGGTTGAGGTGTGGTGACGAATCGTTCGCGTTCTTCGACTTCTGTGCACCCGGTTGGTGGTCATCCTCGACGGGGTGGTGGGCAGGTGGCCGCCGGCTACGTGCCGACCTGCCAGGCCAGCCCGGTGACCGACGCGCTGACGGTCGACTACGACGGGTGACGGTGGGCAGGTCGGTGTCGGGTCCCGGTGGGCGGTCTGTCCCGCCGCCCAACGCAGTGGTGACCGGGCTCGGATCCTGGGATTGACGGAGCCACCCGGGTGTCGGTTTGGAGACAACCCATGCGTCTGGTGGGTCGGCCGGGCCATGGATGTGGCAGCCGGGGTGTACGACTGAGAGACGGCCGTCACGCCCATTGCCGCTGATCGAGAATGGTCTGCCGGCGTAACGGGCCGGGACGGTAGAGCCGGCGTGTCCGGTCTCCGGCGGCGAAAATCAGATCGGCGTACACATGTCAACAGTGGTGAAGAACCATGCCCGTTCGGTCATTCCTGCCCCGTACCCTCGCACGATGTTTTTCATTGACGCGTCTCGCTAGGGTTCTCCGGCAATCAAACGCTGTGTCCCAAGGCGCACACTCTGGGCGATGTGATCGGAGAGCGCGTGACGCTGAGTGAGAAGACGGCCCGTGGCAACGAGCCGTTGTCGGCGCTTGAACCTCAGCGTGAGACCGCAGGCCCGACTCGTGGCCGGCTGCGGAGCCTCGGACGGCGGATAGCCGATCTGGGTCCCTTCGCGCTCATCTTCGCGACGTACAGCCTTCTGGTCGATCACCTGCCCAATCAGTGGTTCAGCCAGGACTGGGTACGTTATGCCTTTGCCGTGCTGGCCGCCCTCTGTATGGGGATCGCCCTCAAATGGCTCGTCCAGCGACCGGGGCTACAGAGATTCGTGGGCCCCTCGTTGGCTGCCGGCACGATGCTGCCCGGGGCCCGGGAACCGCGGCCGAGGTCGTTCGTCTCCGCACGGCAGATCATGGAGGGCACCCGGAGCCGGCTGATGGCCGATCTGCGTACCGCCAGCGGGACCCGGGGTGAGGTCTTCGGGTGGTCGCAGTTCATGGGGGAGCAGGTCCCGCCGAGCGCCATCGGGACGTCGTACGGCCTTCGTATCGCCCTCGCACTGGACCTCAGGGAGGCGCGGCTCGACCGCCGGCGGTTGGTGGACAACGTGGTGGCGCTGCAACGGCCGGCAGGGGGTTGGGTCGCCCGCTCCCAACAGGACGTCGCCCGACCGGAAGTCACGGCATGGGTGCTCACCGCACTCGTACGAACCGGCCTGGATCCCGCCATCCGCTCCGAGTTGGTGGGACAACTCGAACGCATGATGACGCCGGAGGTCGACGGTGTCGGCTGGCAGCGCGTGACGGTTCTCAGCTCGGCGATCTCGGCGCTCGCCGAGGTTGCGCCCGCCTCGGCCAAGCTCGATGAGTTGACGACCCACCTGGTGGAGGGCGCCGTCCGGCAGCAGGCGGAGGGGGAGCCGGCCTGCATGGCCTGGGGCATGACGGTGAACCACGGGAGTGCGCCATCCGTACCGCACACCGCGAGAGCCGTGGTGGCTCTCCGCAAGGCGGCTCAGGCGGTTCGCGGTGACCGACGGGAGAAGCTCGACGAGTGTGTGGACGCGGGCATCGAATGGCTGATCCGAAACTCCCACTACGACGTCACTGACGAGCAGCTACGGCGGTTGACCAGTGCGGGCGACGCGATGGACACCATCATCGTCGGCCACTTCACGCCGGCCTGGGTGGCGCGGGCGCTCATGTGTCGCGCGGTCGATGAGCGGCGCCTGCCGCACCTGCAGCAGGCGGTCAGGGCAGTGCTCGACCTTCAAGAGAATGGGGTGTGGAAGTGGAAAGAGGAGCGAAAGGAGCCCACGTGGATGACCTATCAGGGGGTGCTGGTCGTACGGGACTACTCGATGCTGAATCTGCCCTGGCCACCTTGACCGATCGGATCCGGGTCGCGACCTGGAACGTCCGGGAGGGATTGCCCGCCGCCAGTGACGACGTGACCCGTCGGCCGGAGGCGCTGGCCGAGATGGTCGATCTCGTCGACGAGTTCGACATCGACGTGCTTGCCCTGCAGGAGGTGGACTTCACGACCGAGGGCGAGTCGGAGGTCCTGTCGGCGCTGCTCACCAGAACGGCGTTGCAGTATGCGGCCACCCTGCCGCTCTCCGAGTCGTCGTTCGAGCAGGGCAAGCGGGCGGGTGTCGCCATCGCCAGCCGCTACCCGGTCAGCCGGATCGGTGGAGTCGTGCTGCCCAACCCGCAGCTCTCCGCCACCAGGGGCCGCACCGTCATGGCGCTGCACGACAAGGGAATGGTGTCCTGCACGCTCGATTTCGGGTTTACCGAGGTGACCGTCGCCTCGCTGCATTCATTCCCCTTCCACCGGTTCGGTCGGGACGCTCGCGAGCCGGCGTTCTCCGGAATATGGAAGTCGGTGTCGGCAGCCCTGCCCCGGTCCGTCAGCGGGCAGGTCGTCATCTGTGGTGACTTCAACACGGAGGATCGCGACCTGGTGCTGGGCTCGATGGCGAGCCCGATGGTGCGGGCGTTCGGCGAGATGGCGACGCACAACGGGATGGCGATCGACGACATTCTCTTCTCGGCCGACCTGTCGCGAGGTGCCGAGCCAAAGCTGGTGAGCAATTTCTCGGATCACGAACTATGTGTGGTGGATCTCGTGTCGAGGTGGTGACATGTCGTCGCTCGTGCTGGACACAAACTCGATGTCGGCTGTTGAGCGGCAGATCATGGCGGCACTCGCCGGCAGTGCGGGGCAGCCGTCCGGGCCCGCCATCAGCATCCTGCGAGGGCTGGGCCGGCCGGAACGGTTGAGTGCCCTGCTCACCGAGTTGCTGGACGACGACTCCCGCGCGGACGCGGTGGCCGCTCGTTCGCATCCGCATGCTCTCGGCTTCGACAAGTTCATTCTGGCTACCTTCGGTGAATTCGGCCAGTTGCGCATGCACGTCTGGTGGCCTGGGCGGCCCAGGATGCGCGAGCATGTCCACGATCACCGCTTCGACTTTTCCTCGGTGGTGGTCGCCGGTCGACTCGACTGCCGCTACTACCACCCGGCCAGGAGCGGAGCGGTCCTCACCCGCTACCGGGAGTCGAGCCGGGATGGCGAGTCCGCCTGGCGTTTCGACCTCGTGGACATGGTGTCCGTACGGGAGACCCTGGCAGTCCAACTCACACCGGGCTCGTCCTACTCGATGCCGTACGACCTGCTGCACCGGGTGGAGGCGGCGTCGACCACCACCGTCACCCTCATGCTCCAGGGACGGCTGTCGCGTGACTGGTCGTCGGTCCTGGTGGACACCACCGAGACAGTGCCGGCGCGGGTGGGTCGGCGCACCTTCGACACCGAGGAGATGCGTGGCAGGTTGATGGCGCTGAGAAGTCATCTCGCCGCCTGAAGGCGTGCGGAGCCACGGGCGGGTCACCCGGACGGGCCCGACGGCCAGCGCCGGGCGAGGTGGGTGGGCCTCCCGGCGCGTACCGGGTGCCGTGGGGTGCTGGTCACCCGTCGCCGGTGCTGTGCGGAACCGGAGGGCTGCCCGGCGTACGCTCGGGATGTGACGGCGAACCGGGAGATCGACGACATCCTGCAACGTGGCGCGGACGGCGGGCGGATCACGCCCGAGGAGGCGCTGCTGCTCTACACCGAGGCGCCCTTCCACGCGTTGGGCGAAGCGGCGGACGCGGTACGCCGGCGGCGCTACCCGGACAACATCGTCACCTACCTGATCGACCGCAACATCAACTACACCAACGTCTGCGTGACGGCGTGCAAGTTCTGCGCCTTCTACCGGGCCCCCAAGCACGCCGAGGGGTGGACCCACCCGACCGAGGAGATCCTGCGCCGCTGCGGCGAGGCGGTCGAGCTGGGCGCCACCCAGGTCATGCTCCAGGGCGGCCACCACCCGGACTACGGGGTGGAGTACTACGAGGAGCTGTTCTCCTCGGTCAAGAAGGCGTACCCGCAGCTCGCGATCCACTCGATCGGGCCGAGCGAGATCCTGCACATGGCCAAGGTCTCCCAGGTGAGCCTGGACGAGGCCATCGCCCGGATCAAGGCCGCCGGGCTGGACTCGATCGCCGGCGCCGGTGCCGAGATGCTGCCGGACCGGCCGCGCAAGGCGATCGCCCCGCTGAAGGAGTCCGGCGCGCGCTGGCTGGAGGTCATGGAGCTGGCCCACCGGCAGGGCCTGGAGTCCACCGCGACGATGATGATGGGCACCGGCGAGACCAACGCCGAGCGGATCGAGCACCTGCGGATGATCCGCGACGTGCAGGACCGCACCCGGGGGTTCCGGGCGTTCATCCCGTGGACCTACCAGCCGGAGAACAACCACCTCAAGGGCCGCACCCAGGCCACCACCCTGGAATACCTGCGCCTGGTGGCGGTGGCCCGGCTCTTCTTCGAGACCGTGCCGCACCTGCAGGCGTCCTGGCTGACCACCGGCAAGGACGTCGGCCAGCTCGCCCTGCACATGGGGGTCGACGACCTCGGCTCGATCATGCTGGAGGAGAACGTCATCTCCTCGGCGGGCGCCCGGCACCGGTCCAACCTGCACGAGCTGATCGGCATGATCCGCTCGGCCGACCGGATCCCGGCCCAGCGGGACACCCTCTACCGGCGGCTGGCGGTGCACCACACCCCCGCCGACGATCCGACCGACGACCGGGTGGTCTCGCACTTCTCCTCGATCGCCATGCCCGGTGGCGGGGCCGGCCGTTCCCTGCCGCTCGTCGAGGCCCGCTGACCCCGATCGTCACGCAGGGTCACTGATCGGGCTTTCCGGGTGACTGGCTGATCGGGTTCGGGTGGTCGACCCGGGGGATATTCGTGGTCGCCGTTCGGGCGAGGTGGCAGGGGACCAGCCACCACAAGACGCAGCAATTCCGGCAGGACGCGGCGCGTTGGGCGGATGCCTGCCACGCGGCACTCCGGCGCGGGGGTTGGCGCGGCCCGACAGCGCCCGCTAACGTGCGCCCGACGTACCTTGGTTTCCCCGTCGGGAAGCCCGTACGAGCGTCGTACGTCCTCCATCGGCCCGGGAGGGCCGTTCATATAAAACGGGGGCGGGACGGGTGACCGTCCCGCCCCCGCTCCTCCTCCGTTCGGCCCCGTCTGGGACAAAATCGCACGTCACGGCTGGCGCACCGGCGTCGATCTCGGATAACGTCCGCTCGGTTCGCCACATCAGCCACACCTTTCCCAGCAGTCCCTAGCCCCCCGGGGGATCGATGACTCTGTTCCACCGCTCGGCCCTGGCCCGTGTCGGCGCCGTGGCCCTGCTCGCCGTGGGTGGCCTGGCCACCGTCGCCGCCCCGGCCACCGCCGCCGACCAGGCGCAGCTCGACCTCGTTCCGCTCAGCTCCCAGCTGGCCCTGGGCGTCAAGGAGGCCAAGGCCAAGCCGTTGAAGTTCTCCGTCCAGAACTTCCGGGGTTCGGTCGACGCCAAGGACGTGAAGGTCACCGTCGAGACGGCGGGCCTGAAGGCGAACAAGGTCGGGGTGCTCAAGCCGGACGCCTGCGCCGCCAGCGGCACCGCCTTCACCTGCTCGCTGTCCGACCTGGGCGGCACCACCGACGACATCGCCGCCGGCACCACCGAGGAGTTCGGCATCCCGCTGTTCGGCACCGACACGCGCGGCAAGGGGGGCGTGCTGAAGGTGACCGTGAGCGGGTCCAACACCACCTCGGACTCGGTCGACCACGAGATCATGGTGGTCAAGCCCGGCTACGACCTGACCACCTGGGTGCAGGACGTCTACGCCGACGTGGTGGTCGACGGCGACGAGGCCGGCGAGAGCGGGCTGACCGGCGTCAAGCCCGGCGGCACCGCTCCGCTGGACTGGGCGCTCTACAACGGCGGCAGCCGCCGGGCCACCGGCATCTTCTACGGCATCGCGCTGCCCGACGGCGCCAGCTTCGTCGACCTGCCGGAGAGCTGCGTCATGCAGGACCTGGGCGGCGTGGTGGCGTACTGCGAGGACTCCGGCGCGGTGCTGCGGCCGGGCGAGTTCTACACCGCCGACGTACGGGTGAAGGTCGGCGCGGGCGTCACCGAGAAGGTGCTCACCCCGGGCGTGCTGTTCGCCAGTGGGCTGACCGAGGCCGAGGGTACGCCGGAGGAGGAGCCGCAGGTCGCCAGCAAGGCGCAGCGGAAGATCTTCACCGAGACCGACGACGGTGACAACACCTCGCTGTTCGACGTCTTCGTCGACCTGACCACCGGTCCGAGCCCGTCGCCGAGCCCGAGCCCGAGCACCAGCCCGACCGGTCAGCCGAGTCCGAGCGCCAGCGCCAGCCCGACCACCGGTGGTGGCACGGGTGGCGGCGACGGCGGTCTGCCGGTGACCGGCGCACAGGCCACCCTGATCGGGGGGATCGGTGCCGCCGTGCTGCTCGCGGGCGGGGTGCTGCTGATGCTCGCCCGTCGGCGTCGGCTCGTGCTGGTGACCCCGGGCGACGAGAAGCCGCGGAGCTGAGCGACGGCGGGTCGTCGCGCCACCGGGCGGTGGGACGTGGAGCGGGCGGGGTGGTCATCCACCCCGCCCGTCCTGCGTCCTGGTCGCCCCGGCCCGGGGTGACGGGCCGGGCGGGTGGCGACCCAGCGCCGGGTGGGTGGGCGGGGGCTGGCAGAGTGGAGGGGTGAGTCGTACCCCGCAGGGCCAGCGCGCCGGCCTGGACAAGTCCCCGCACGAGGTCGCCGCGATGTTCGACGGGGTGGCCGCCCGTTACGACCTGACGAACACGGTGCTGTCCTTCGGGCAGGACCGGTCGTGGCGGCGGGCCACCCGGGCGGCGCTCGGGCTGCTCCCCGGCGAGCGGGTGCTGGACGTGGGCGCCGGCACCGGGGTGTCGACCCAGGAGCTGGCCCGTTCCGGGGCGTACGCGGTGGGTGCGGATCTGTCGCAGGGGATGTTGCAGGCCGGGCGGCGGGTCCGGCCGGAGGTGCCGCTGCTGGCCGGGGACGCGTTGCGGCTGCCCTTCGCCGACGCCTCCTTCGACGCGGTGACGATCTCCTTCGCCCTGCGCAACGTCAACGACACCGATGCGGTGCTGCGGGAACTGGCCCGGGTGACCCGGCCGGGCGGGCGGCTGGTGGTCTGCGAGTTCAGCACTCCGGTGCAGCCGGCCTTCCGTACCGTCTATCTGTCGTACCTGATGCGGTCGTTGCCGGTGGTGGCCCGGACGGTGTCCAGCAACCCCGACGCGTACGTCTACCTGGCGGAGTCGATCCGGGCCTGGCCGGATCAGGCGGCGTTGGCGGCGCGGATCGGCGCGGCCGGTTGGGGCCGGGTGGCGTGGCGCAACCTGACCGGCGGGGTGGTGGCCCTGCACCGGGCCGTCCGTGGGTGACCGTGGGTGAACGGCGACTTTCCCTGATATCCGCTTTTGGTGCACTTTGCGACGTATGCTCCCGTGCATGACGGGAGTAGCACCCGGCGGCCCACCGGCCCCCACCGACGACGCCGCCGCCGAGCTTGCCGCCCAGCTCAGGGAGCTGGTCGGCGCGGACCCCGTCGAAGTTCGCCAGGTGGTGGCCGAGGTGCTCGGCGCGCTCGACCGGGCGGCGGGCGGAGCGCTGCGTGACCAACTTCCGGCGGCGATCCGGGCCGAAACCGGCCTGGACGGCGTCCGGAACTGACGGGCGGACCCACCCCGACCCGCATGTTTCCAGGAAGTTAGGTACCCCTCACCCGGCAGCGGAGTAACCACGGTCATAGACTCCAACCCGATCGGGCTTGTGAAGCATTTCACGAGCGTGCGGGAGGAGGCGCAGATGACTTCGGTGGAGAACGACGCCGACGTGATCGTGGTGGGCGCTGGTCCCGGCGGATCGGCTACGGCGTACCACCTGGCGCGGCACGGCGTACGCGTGCTGCTGCTGGAGAAGACCGAGTTCCCCCGCGAGAAGGTGTGCGGGGACGGGCTCACCCCCCGGGCGACCCGGCAGCTCATCCGGATGGGCGTGGACACCTCGCCCGAGGCCGGCTGGCTGCACAACAAGGGCCTGCGGGTGATCGGCGGCGGGGTACGCCTCGAACTGGACTGGCCCGACCTGGCCAGCTTCCCCAACTACGGCCTGGTCCGCACCCGGCTGGACTTCGACGACCTGCTCGCCCAGCGGGCGGTCTCCGCCGGTGCCGAGCTGCGCACCGGCGTCAACGTCATCGGCCCGGTGCTCGACGCCGACGACCGGGTGGTCGGGGTGACCGCCGAGGTCGGCCCCGACCGGGAGCCGGCCACCTTCCACGCCCCGCTGGTGGTCGCCGCCGACGGCGTCTCCGGCCGGTTCCCGCTCGCCCTCGGCCTGGCCAAGCGGGAGGACCGGCCGATCGGGGTGGCCGTGCGGCGTTACTACCGCTCGCCGGCCAAGCACGACGACGACTACCTGGAGTCCTGGCTGGAGCTGCGCAGCAAGGACAACGACGCGCTGCTGCCCGGCTACGGCTGGATCTTCGGCCTCGGCGACGGCCGGGTCAACGTCGGCCTCGGCGTGCTCAACTCCTCCTCCGCGTTCGGCAAGACCAACTACCGGCGGCTGCTCACCGACTGGCTGGCCAACACCCCGGCGGACTGGGGGATGACCGACGAGGCGAACGCCGACGGCCCGATCCTCGGCGCGGCGCTGCCGATGGGCTTCAACCGGGTGCCGCACTACACCCGGGGGGTCCTGCTGGTCGGCGACTCCGGCGGCATGGTCAACCCGTTCAACGGCGAGGGCATCGCGTACGCGATGGAGTCCGGCGAGCTGGCCGCCGAAGTCATCGTGCAGGCGCTGGCCCGGCCGGCCGGCCCGGAGCGGGAGCGGGCGTTGACCGCGTACCCGCAGGAGCTGAAGGCCCGGTTCGGCGGCTACTACCGGCTCGGCGGGATCTTCGTCAAGCTGATCGGCCGGCCCGAGGTGATGCGGATGGCGACCAAACACGGCATGCCGCACCCGATGCTGATGCGCTTCGTCCTCAAACTGCTGGCCAACCTGACCGACCCGCGCGGCGGGGACGCGATGGACCGGGTCATCAACGCGATGACGAAGGCGGCCCCGGCCGTCTAGACCGACCCGCCCGAGGCCAACGACGGTCCCGGGCGGGACAAGAGATCGACCCCCGCTGACGGACGTCACGGTGGACGTGAATAGTGTGAATTTTGTCAAGCACCTGGGGCAGGGGAAGGACGAGCAGGAGAAAAGATGTCGCTCTCGCCTTACGCACCGATCATCGGGCTGTTCGCCCTCGCCGCGGCGTTCTCGCTGTTCTCCGTGGCCGCCGCCCGCTTCGCCGGTCCCCGGCGCTACAACAAGGCCAAGCTCGAGGCGTACGAGTGTGGGATCGAGCCCAGCCCGCAGCCCGTGGGCGGCGGCCGGTTCCCGATCAAGTTCTACCTGACGGCGATGCTCTTCATCGTCTTCGACATCGAGATCATCTTCCTCTACCCCTGGGCGGTCTCCTTCGACGCCCTGCCGATCTTCGGCTTCGTGGAGATGGTCCTGTTCATCGTCGCGGTCTTCGTCGCGTACGCCTATGTGTGGCGGCGCGGCGGCCTGGACTGGGACTGAGGGAGGAACGTCAGATGGGCATCGAGGAGAAACTCCCCGCCGGCGTCCTGCTCACCTCCGTGGAGAAGCTGGTCAACTGGTCGCGGAAGTCGTCCGTCTGGGGCGCCACCTTCGGCCTGGCCTGCTGCGCCATCGAGATGATGGCGGCCGGCGGCCCGCACTACGACATGGGCCGCTGGGGCATGGAGGTCTTCCGGGCCTCGCCACGCCAGGCCGACCTGATGATCGTGGCCGGCCGGGTGAGCCAGAAGATGGCCCCGGTCCTGCGCCAGATCTACGACCAGATGGCCGAGCCCCGCTGGGTGTTGTCCATGGGCGTCTGCGCCAGCAGCGGCGGCATGTTCAACAACTACGCGATCGTGCAGGGTGTCGACCACGTCGTCCCGGTCGACATGTACCTGCCGGGCTGCCCGCCCCGCCCCGAGATGCTCATCGACGCGATCCTCAAGCTCCGCGAGAAGATCATGTACGAGCCGCTCGGCCCGAACGGCCGCAAGATGCAGGCGGCCCGCCTGGAGCGCGGCGACGTGCCCGTGGTGCCGTACGGCTCGATGCCGTCGTCGTACCGCAACGACAAGGCCCGCCGTGCCGAGTGGACGAAGGCGGTCCGCGAGGGGCGCGAGGAGCAGTTGCGGATCGAGAACTGGATGAACGCCCAGAACCACCTCCAGACCCAGGCTGGTCCCAAGTGAACGCGGCGCAGCGCAGCCCCGCAGTGGTGAACGGAGGGCAGGCAGGGTGAGCGCGAGGAGTGCAGCGCAGCGGAGCCCCGCAGTCGCGAACGGAGGGCAGGCACGGTGACCGCGCCGAACGACAGGAAGAACGACGGCGGGGTGCCGGTGCCGGTCACCCCGGCCGGTGCGACCAGCGGCGCTCCCGCCGAGCTGCCGCCGTCCAGCCCCGCCGGGCGCGGCATGTTCGGCATGCAGGGCACCGGCGACGTCTCCGGCTACGGCGGCCTGGTCCGCCATCGCACCCCGATCGAGGAGGCCCCCCGGCCGTACGGGGGCTACTTCGACGAGGTGCGCGACGCGCTGGAGGAGGCGTACCCGCACTTCGCCGAAGCGATCGAGAAGGTCGTCGTCGACCGGGGCGAGCTGACCCTGCACGTGCGTCCGGAGCGGATCGCCGAGGTCTGCCAGGTGATGCGGGACGACCTGGCGCTGCGTTTCGAGCTGTGCTCCTCGGTGTCCGGTGTGGACTATCTCGGTGCCGACGAGCGCCGGCTGCACGTCGTCTACCTGCTGACCTCGATGACCTACCGGCGTCGGGTCCGGCTGGAGGCGGCGGTGTCCGCCGAGAGCCCGCACCTGCCCAGCGTCACCGCCGTCTACCCGACGGCCGACTGGCAGGAGCGCGAGGCGTACGACATGTTCGGGGTCATCTTCGACGGCCACCCCAACCTGACCCGGATCCTGATGCCGGACGACTGGGAGGGCCACCCGCAGCGCAAGGACTACCCGCTCGGCGGGGTGCCCGTCGAGTACAAGGGCGCGGAGATCCCGCCGCCGGACCGTAGGAGGTCATACCAGTGACCACGTCCAACTACGCGACCGAACGGGAGACCACCGAGGGGCGGGTCTTCACCGTCACCGGTGGGGACTGGGACCAGGTCGTCTCCGGCACCGACCCGATCAACGACGAGCGGATCGTCGTGAACATGGGTCCGCAGCACCCGTCGACGCACGGTGTGCTCCGGCTGATCCTGGAGCTGGAGGGTGAGACGGTCCGCGAGGCCCGCTCGGTCGTCGGCTACCTGCACACCGGCATCGAGAAGAACCTCGAGTACCGCAACTGGGTGCAGGGTTCGACCTTCGTGACCCGGATGGACTACCTCGCTCCGATCTTCAACGAGACGGCGTACAGCCTCGCGGTGGAGAAGCTGCTCGGCATCACCGACGACATCACCGAGCGGGCCACCACGATCCGCGTGCTGATGATGGAGCTGAACCGGATCTCCTCGCACCTGGTGTGGCTGGCCACCACCGGCATGGAGCTGGGCGCGATCTCCATCATGCTGTACGGCTTCCGCGAGCGGGAGTACATCCTCGACATCTTCGAGACCATCACCGGCCTGCGGATGAACCACGCTTACGTCCGGCCGGGCGGGGTGGCGCAGGACGTGCCGGACGCCGCGATCGTCAAGATCCGCGAGTTCCTCACGATGATGCCGAAGAAGCTCAAGGAGTACGAGGACCTGCTCTCCGGCCAGCCGATCTGGACCGAGCGCACCCAGGGTGTCGCGGTGCTCGACGCGACCGCCTGCCTCGCGCTCGGCGTGACCGGCCCGGTGCTGCGCTCCGCCGGACTCGGCTGGGACCTGCGCAAAACCATGCCGTACTGCGGTTACGACAGCTACGAGTTCGACGTGCCGACCCACCCGGACGGCGACGTCTGGGGCCGCTACCTGGTCCGGCTCGCCGAGATCCGGGAGTCGCTCAAGCTGGTCGAGCAGGCGCTGGACCGGTTGCGGCCGGGCCCGGTGATGGTGGCCGACCGCAAGATCGCCTGGCCGGCGCAGCTCGCCATCGGCGTGGACGGCATGGGCAACTCGCTGGAGCACGTCGCCAAGATCATGGGTCAGTCGATGGAGTCGCTGATCCACCACTTCAAGCTGGTCACCGAGGGCTTCCGGGTCCCGCCGGGCCAGGTGTACGTCGGCATCGAGTCCCCCCGGGGCGAGCTGGGCGTGCACGCGGTCTCCGACGGTGGCACCCGACCGTACCGGGTGCACTACCGGGAGCCGAGCTTCGTCAACCTCCAGGCCCTCCCGGCGATGGCCGAGGGCGGCCTGATCGCCGACGTGATCGCCGGTGGCGCCTCGCTGGACCCCGTGATGGGTGGATGTGACCGATGAGTGTTTTCACTGAAGAGACCCGGGCCCGGGCGCGGGAGATCATCGCCCGGTACCCGGCCGACCGGTCCCGCTCGGCGCTGCTGCCGCTGCTGCACCTCGTGCAGTCCGAGGAGGGTTACGTCTCCCCGGCCGGGGTGACGTTCTGCGCCGAGGTGCTGGGCCTGAACAAGGCCCAGGTCGGCGCGGTGGCCACCTTCTACACCATGTACAAGCGCCGGCCCACCGGTGACTACCTGGTGAGCGTCTGTACCAACACGATGTGCAACGTGCTCGGCGGCCAGGAGGTCTACGACACCCTGGTCGAGCACCTGGGCGTCGGGCACGACGAGACGACCGCCGACGGGAAGATCACCCTGGAGCACGCCGAGTGCCTGGCGGCGTGCGACTACGGCCCGGTGATGACGGTCAACTACGACTTCTTCGACGGCGTCGACCCGCAGGGCGCGGTCGGCGTGGTGGACGAGCTGCGTGCCGGGGGCCGGCCGATGCCGACCCGGGGTGCCCGGCTGTGCACGCTGAAGGAGATGGCCGTGCAGCTCGCCGGGTTCGCCGACGAGCGCGACGGTGCGGTCGCCGACGGTGGGCCGGGTGCGGCCACCCTGCGTGGCCTGCGGCTGGCCGAGCAGCACGGCATCTCGGCACCGGGCTACGACCCGAAGACCCCGATCCGCAGCAAGGCCGAGGCCGACCGGGCCGCCGCCGAGGCGAAGGCGAAGGCCGAGGCCGCCAAGGCTCCCGCGCCGGCCGCACCGGCGGCGAAGCCGGAGCAGATCACCGGCAGCACCGCGCCGGACGTCAAGGCGCCGGACGACAAGTCGCCGCAGGTGCGTACCGCCGAGACCCGGCAGCCCGACGCGGCGACCGCCGCGCCGGACGCCCCCGGCACCAAGGTCCCGACGGACGGCCCGCCACCGGCGTCCCGCGACGCGCAGGCGGCGCAGGCGGCCGGGGTGGCCGCGAACACCCCCGCCGGTGACGGCAAACCCGCCGGCGACGAGGCCGGTGCGCAGGAGCGCAACCTCAAGGAAGCCGAGGCGGAAACGGGCGCTGCCGGCGCGGGCTCCGCCGTCGCGAGCGAGACGGGGGCCCAGAAGTGACCACTCCCCGGCCGGAGACCCTGGCCAAGCTGACCCCGGTGCTGACCCGGCGCTGGATCTCCCCGGACGCCTGGCGGATCGGCACCTACGAGAATCTCGACGGCTACGCCGCGCTGCGCAAGGCCCTCAAGGCCCACCCGGACGACCTGATCCAGCTGATCAAGGACTCCGGGCTGCGTGGGCGGGGTGGCGCGGGCTTCCCCACCGGCCTGAAGTGGGGCTTCATCCCGCAGGGCGACGGCAAGCCGCACTACCTGGTGGTCAACGCCGACGAGGGCGAGCCGGGCACCTGCAAGGACCTGCCGCTGATGACCCACGACCCGCACTCGCTGGTCGAGGGGGTCATCATCGCCTCGTACGCGATCCGGGCCAACCGGGCCTACATCTACATCCGGGGCGAGGCGGTGCACGCCGCCCGCCGGCTGCGCAACGCGGTGGCCGAGGCGCAGGCCAAGGGCTACCTCGGGCGCAACATCCTCGGCACCGGGTTCGACCTGGAGCTGGTGGTGCACTCCGGTGCCGGGGCGTACATCTGCGGCGAGGAGACGGCGCTGCTGGACTCGCTGGAGGGGTTCCGGGGCCAGCCCCGGCTCCGCCCGCCGTTCCCCGCCACCCACGGCCTGTACGCCAGCCCGACGGTGGTCAACAACGTCGGCACCATCGCCAGCGTCCCGTACATCGTGCTGGGCGGCGCGGACTGGTGGAAGTCCATGGGCACCGAGAAGTCCTCCGGGCCGATGATCTACTCGCTGTCCGGCCGGATCGCCAACCCGGGCCAGTTCGAGTGCGGTCTGGGCGTCACCCTGCGCGAGCTGATCGAGCTGGCCGGCGGGATGCAGCCCGGTCACCAGCTGAGGTTCTGGACGCCGGGGGGGTCGTCGACCCCGCTGCTCACCGCCGAGCACCTCGACGTGCCGCTGGACTTCGAGGGGGTGGCGGCGGCCGGCTCGATCCTGGGCACCACGGCCACCCAGATCTTCTCCGACCAGGACTGCCCGGTCTACGCGACCTACCGGTGGCTGGAGTTCTACCACCACGAGTCGTGCGGCAAGTGCACCCCGTGCCGGGAGGGCAACTACTGGATGGTCCGGGTCTACCGGCGCATCCTCGCCGGCCAGGGCACCCACGAGGACCTGGACACCCTGCTCGACACCTGCGACAACATCCTCGGCCGCTCGTTCTGCGGTCTGGGCGACGGCGCGACCAGCTCGGTGACCTCGTCGCTGCAGTACTTCAAGCAGGACTACCTCGACTACATCGAGGGGCGTACCGCGCCGAAGCTCTCCGACAAGTCTCTGGTTGGAGCCCACTGATGAGCGCGAGGAACGAGCTTGCGAGTCCCGCAGTCGCGAAGGGAAGGCGACTCTAATGACTGACGTGGCGAAGGCCGCCGAGACCGTAACGCTCACCATCGACGGCGTCGAGGTCACCGCCCCCAAGGGGGCGCTGCTGATCCGGGTCGCCGAGCAGTTGGGCACCGAGATCCCCCGCTTCTGCGACCACCCGCTGCTGGCCCCGGCCGGTGCCTGCCGGCAGTGCCTGGTGGAGGTGGAGGGGCAGCGCAAGCCGGTCGCCTCCTGCACCCAGACCGTCGCCGAGGGCATGGTGGTCCGCACCCAGCTCAGCTCCCCGGTCGCCAAGAAGGCGCAGGAGGGGGTGATGGAGCTGCTGCTGCTCAACCACCCGCTGGACTGCCCGATGTGTGACAAGGGTGGTGAGTGCCCGCTCCAGAACCAGGCGATGTCCACCGGCCGCACCGACTCCCGCTTCCACGAGCACAAGCGGGAGTACGTCAAGCCGATGGAGATCAGCACCCAGGTGCTGCTCGACCGGGAGCGCTGCGTGCTCTGCCAGCGCTGCACCCGGTTCTCCGAGGAGATCGCCGGCGACAAGTTCATCGACCTGATGGGCCGGTCGTCCGCCGAGGAGATCAACATCTACCGGGACGACGCGTACGGCGCGGAGGGCGACTCCGGCGACGTCCCGTTCAACTCGTACTTCTCCGGTAACACCGTGCAGATCTGCCCGGTCGGCGCGCTCACCGGGGCGCAGTACCGGTTCCGGGCCCGCCCGTTCGACCTGGTCTCCAGCCCGAGCGTCTGCGAGCACTGCTCGGCCGGCTGCGCCCAGCGCACCGACTGGCGGCGGGGCAAGGTGCTGCGCCGTCTCGCCGGGGACGACCCGCAGGTCAACGAGGAGTGGAACTGCGACAAGGGGCGGTGGGGCTTCCAGTACACCCGCGCCTTCGACCGGCTCACCACCCCGTTGGTCCGCGACGAGAAGTCCGGCGAGCTGCGGGAGGCGTCCTGGAGCGAGGCGCTGACCCGGGCCGCCGACGGGCTGCGGGCCGCCCGCGACGAGGGACGCGGCACGGCGGTGCTGACCGGCGGCCGGCTGACCGTCGAGGACGCCTACGCGTACGCGAAGTTCGCCCGGGTCGCCCTGAACACCAACGACATCGACTTCCGGGCCCGGCCGGTCTCCCGCGAGGAGTCCGACTTCCTGGCCAGCAGCGTCGCCGGGGTCACCGACGTGACCTACGCCGACGTGGAGAAGGCGTCCTCGGTGGTGCTGGTCGGGCTGGAGCCGGAGGAGGAGTGCCCGATCCTCTTCCTGCGGCTGCGCAAGGCGTACCTGAAGAAGAAGCTGACGGTCTACGCGATCGCCCCGTTCGCCACCCGGGGCCTGGAGAAGCTCGGGGCCAAGCTGGCCCGGGTGGTGCCGGGCGAGGAGGCGAGCGTGCTCGCCGAGCACGACACGGTGGCCGAGGCGTTGAGCGCCGAGGGCGCGATCCTGTTCGTCGGCGAGCGGCTGGCCGGGGTGCCCGGTGGCCTCTCCGCCGCCGCGGACGTCGCCCGGCGTACCGGTGCGAAGTTGGCCTGGGTGCCGCGGCGCGCGGGTGACCGGGGTGCGGTCGACGCAGGCTGCCTGCCCAACCTGCTGCCCGGCGGGCGTCCGGTGACCGAGCCGTCGGCCCGCGCCGAGCTGGGCGAGGCGTGGGACATCCCGGCCGGGGTGATCCCCAGCCAGGCCGGTCGGGACACCGACCAGATCCTGGCCGCCGCCGCGAACGGCCAGCTCGGCGCCCTGGTGGTGGCCGGGGTGGACCCGGCCGACCTGGCCGACCCGAGGCTGGCCGAGCAGGCGCTCGACGCGGTGCCGTTCCTGGTCAGCCTGGAGCTGCGCAACTCGGCGGTGGCCCGTCGGGCGGACGTGGTCCTGCCGGTCGCCCCGGTGGCCGAGAAGGCCGGCAGCTTCCTGGACTGGGAGGGTCGGCTGCGTACGTTCGAGGCGGTGTTGCACACCGCCGCGATGACCGACGCGCGGGTGCTGGACGCGATCGCCGCGCAGCTCGACGTCCGGCTCGGCACCGGCGACGTGTCGGGCATCCGCCGGGAGTTGGGCGCACTGCCGCCGACCCGGGCCGACCGGCCGGTCACCCCCTCGGTCTCCCCGGGGGCCGTGCCCCAACCGGGTGCGGGCGAGGCGGTGCTGGCCACCTGGCACCAGCTGATCGACCTGGGCAGCCTCACCGACGGCGACGAGCACCTCGCCGGCACCGCCCGCCCGCCGGTGGTCCGGCTGGGCAAGGGCACCGCCGAGACGCTCGGCGTTGCCGACGGCGACCCGGTCACGGTGGGCACCGACCGGGGTGCGGTCACCCTGCCGGCGGCCATCACCGAGATGCCCGACGGCGTCGTCTGGCTGCCGACCAACTCTCCCGGTTCGACCGTCCGGCGCAGCCTCGGCACCGCGTCCGGCACGGTGGTACGGATCTCCGGAGGTGCACAGTGAACACCCTCCTCCTGGCGCAGGACCCGACGCTCGCCGACTTCGGCCGGGACCCGTGGTGGCTGGTCCTTATCAAGATCGTCTTCGCGTTCGTCTTCGGTCTGCTCGCCACCCTGCTCGGCGTCTGGTTCGAGCGGCGGGTCGTCGGCTACATGCAGGTCCGGCCCGGCCCCAACCAGGTCGGCCCGTTCGGCCTGCTCCAGACCCTCGCCGACGGCCTCAAGATGGCCTTCAAGGAGGACATCCTCCCGAAGGCCGCCGACAAGGTGGTCTACTTCTTCGCGCCGGTCATCTCGGTGGTCTGCGCGGTCACCGCACTGTCGGTGATCCCGTTCGGCCCGATGGTGAGCATCTTCGGCCACCGGACCCCGTTGCAGGTCACCGACGTACCGGTGGCGGTGCTGGTGCTGCTGGCCTGCTCGTCGCTGGCCGTCTACGGCATCGTGCTCGGCGGCTGGGCCTCCGGCTCGACGTACCCGCTGCTCGGCGGCCTGCGCTCCAGCGCCCAGATGATCTCCTACGAGGTCGCCATGGGGTTGAGCATCGTCGCGGTGTTCATGACCGCCGGCACCATGTCCACCAGCGGGATCGTCGCCGCCCAGGGGGACGCCACCCGGCTCACCATCGCCGGCGTCGAGATCCCCGCCCCCGGCTGGTACGCGATCCTGCTGCTGCCCAGCTTCATCATCTTCTTCATCGCCACCGTCGGCGAGACCAACCGGGCGCCGTTCGACCTGCCCGAGGCCGAGTCGGAGCTGGTCGCCGGCTTCATGACCGAGTACAGCTCGCTGAAGTTCGCGCTCTTCATGCTCTCCGAGTACGTCGCCATGGTGACCATGTCCGCGGTGACCACGACGCTCTTCCTCGGTGGCTGGCGGGCCCCCTGGCCGATCACGCTGTGGGCGGACGCCAACACCGGTTGGTGGCCGATGCTCTGGTTCTTCGGCAAGGTGCTGCTGCTGGTCTTCGTCTTCGTGTGGCTCCGGGGCACCCTGCCCCGGCTGCGCTACGACCAGTTCATGCGCTTCGGCTGGAAGGTGCTGCTCCCGATCAACCTGGTCTGGATCCTGGTCCTGGCCGGGCTGCGCTCCATCGAGGACTGGCAGTCGCGGGACCGGCTGCTCGCCACCGCAGTCGGCGCGGGCGTACTGCTGCTGGCGACGCTGCTGTGGCCGAGTCGCAAGCCGGCCCCGAAGCCGACCCCGCAGGAACAGGCCGACAACCGGCCGTACGGCAGCTTCCCGTTGCCCCCGCTGGATCTACAGGTACCGCCGAGCCCGCGCACGAAGCGTGTGGTCGCCGAGCGGGAGCCGGCCAACATCGCCACCGGCTCCGACTCTCAGGAGGTGTGACGTGGGCGCGATCACCGGAACGTTCAAGGGCTTCGGTGTCACCTTCTCGCACATGTTCAGGAAGGTCGTCACCACCGACTACCCGTTCAAGCCGCCGGTCTCGGCGCCGCGCTACCACGGGCGGCACATCCTCAACCGGCACCCGGACGGCCTGGAGAAGTGCATCGGCTGCGAGCTGTGCGCCTGGGCCTGCCCGGCGGACGCGATCTTCGTCGAGGGTGGCGACAACACCGACGAGCAGCGCTTCTCGCCGGGCGAGCGGTACGCCAGCGTCTACCAGATCAACTACGCCCGGTGCATCTTCTGCGGGCTCTGCATCGAGGCCTGCCCGACCCGTTCGCTGACCATGAGCAACGAGTACGAGCTGGCCCGGGACAACCGGCAGGACCTCATCTTCACCAAGGAGCAGTTGCTCGCTCCGCTGCTCGAAGGCATGGAGCAGCCGCCGCACCCGATGCGGCTCGGTGACAGCGAGAAGGACTACTACGTCGGCGCGCTGACCAACCCGGGCACCTCGGCCGGTGCCGAGCAGTCCCCGATGGGGCCCGGCCGCTACCAGGTCGAGGAGCATCCCGGGGTGACCTTCCCGGGTGCCGAGCAGGCGGCCCAGCGGGCGGCGGGCAAGGGAGCCGGAGCATGAACACGTCCACGGTGCTCGCCGCGGCGGGCCAGGTGTCCGGGGGTGAGGAGGTCACCTTCTGGATCCTCGCCCCGTTGGCGCTGATCGGCGCGATCGGCATGGTCTGGGCGCGCAACGCCGTGCACTCGGCGCTGTTCCTGGTGCTCACCATGCTCTGCCTGGGCGTGTTCTACGTGCTCCAGGCCGGGCCGTTCATCGGCATGGTGCAGATCATCGTCTACACCGGCGCGATCATGATGCTGTTCCTGTTCGTGCTGATGCTGGTCGGCCGGGACGCCTCCGACTCGCTGATCGAGACGCTGCGCGGCCAGCGGGTCGCCGCGGTGGTGCTCGGGCTCGGCTTCGCCGGGCTGGTCGGTACCGGCCTCTACCGGGCGCTGAACGGGGTCACCGCCGTCGGCCTGGACCAGGCCAACGCGGAGGGCAACGTGCAGGGCATCGCCCGGCTGCTGTTCACCAAGTACGTCCTGGCCTTCGAGCTGACCTCCGCGCTGCTGATCACGGCGGCGATCGGCGCGATGGTGCTGGCGCACATCGAGCGGCGCAAGGAAGACAAGATGGACCAGGTCGCCACGATGAAGGCCCGGTTCCGCCCCGGCAACTACCCCGGCCCGAAGCCCGGTCCGGGCGTCTTCGCCACCTCCTCCTCGGTGGCCACCCCGGCCCGGCTGCCCGACGGCCGGCTGACCGACCGCAGCACCCCGGCGATCCTGCCGCAGCGGGAGCTGACCGCCGAGGAAACCACCCTGAAGGGGACGGAACGGTGAGCGCGAGGAGTGCAGCGAAGCGGAGCCCCGCAGTCGCGAACAGCGGCGTGGCTTCGGTGAGCGCGAGGAGTGCAGCGAAGCGGAGCCCCGCAGTCGCGAACGAAAGGCCGGTCCGGTGAGCCCTGACTACTACCTGATCCTGGCGGCGGTGCTGTTCACCATCGGCGCGGTCGGCGTGCTGGTGCGGCGCAACGCGATCGTGCTGTTCATGTGCGTGGAGCTGATGCTCAACGCGGCCAACCTGACGCTGGTCACCTTCAGCCGGATCAACGGTGACCTCAACGGACAGATCATGGCGTTCTTCGTGATGGTGGTGGCGGCGGCCGAGGTCGTGGTCGGGCTCGCGATCATCATGTCGATCTTCCGGACCCGGCGCTCCGCGAGCGTCGACGACGCCAACCTGCTGAAGTACTAAAGGGGCCCTGCGGTGGATGAGATTCTGACGTACGCCCAGGCGGCAGAGCCAGCGGGTGCCGTCACCTACGCGGCGGCTGACGGCCTGCTGAGCAGCGTCTGGCTGTTGGTGGCGATCCCGCTGGCCAGCGCGGCGATCCTGCTGCTGCTCGGCCGGCGGGCCGACCGCTGGGGGCACTGGCTGGGCGTGGCCGCGATCGGTGCCGCGTTCGTGCTGGGGCTCACCTCGTTCTTCCAGCTGCGCGGGCTGGAGAACAAGTCCGTCGAGCTGAGCCTCTGGGACTTCATCACGGTCGGCAACCTGCGGGTCGACTTCGGTCTGCTCTTCGACCCGCTCGCCGCCGTCTTCGTCCTGCTGATCACCGGGGTGGGTTTCCTGATCCACCTCTACGCGGTCGAGTACATGGCGCACGACGAGGGCCGGCGACGGTTCTTCGCGTACTTCAACCTGTTCGTCGCCGCGATGCTGCTGCTGGTGCTCGGCAACAACTACGTGATGCTCTACTTCGGCTGGGAGGGCGTCGGCCTGGCGTCGTACCTGCTGATCTCCTTCTGGTACGGCCGGCCGAGCGCGGCCACCGCCGGCAAGAAGGCGTTCCTGATGAACCGGGTCGGCGACGCCGGCCTGGCGATCGGCATCTTCATCCTGTTCGCCACCCTCGGCACCACCCAGTACGACGAGGTCTTCTCCTCCGTCGGCGGGCTGGCCGGCGGCACGGTGCTGGTGCTGGGCCTGCTGCTGCTGCTCGGCGCGGCCGGCAAGTCCGGTCAGTTCCCGCTCCAGGCGTGGCTGCCGGACGCGATGGAGGGCCCGACCCCGGTGTCGGCGCTCATCCACGCGGCCACCATGGTCACCGCAGGTGTCTACCTGATCGCCCGGTCCAACCCGATCTTCTCGGCCAACGAGACGCTGCAACTCGTGGTGGTCAGCGTCGGCGCGCTGACCCTGCTGATGGGCTGCATCATCGGCGCGGCCAAGGACGACATCAAGCGGGTGCTGGCCTGGTCGACCGTCAGCCAGATCGGTTACATGTTCCTCGGTGTCGGTCTCGGCGGTGCGGCGTACGCGCTGGCCATCGTGCACCTGCTCGCGCACGGCTTCTTCAAGGCGAACATGTTCCTCGGTGCCGGCTCGGTCATGCACGGCATGAACGACCAGGTGGACATCCGCCGCTTCGGCGGGCTGTCGAAGTACATGAAGATCACCTGGATCACCTTCATGATGGGCTGGCTCGCCATCATCGGCATGTTCCCGTTCTCGGGCTTCTTCTCCAAGGAGCCGATCATCGTGGCGGCGTTCGAGCGGGAGGGCTGGACGGCCTGGCTGTTCGGCGGGGCGGCGCTGCTCGGCGCGGGGCTGACCGCCTTCTACATGACCCGGTTGTTCGTCCTCACCTTCCACGGCCCGAAGCGGTGGACCGAGGACATCGAGCACCCGCACGAGTCGCCGAAGCTGATGACCATCCCGCTGATCCTGCTGGCGGTCGGTTCGGTCGGTGCCGGTTTCCTGCTCGCCACCTCGGTGCCGGACTGGCTGACCGCCACCGCCGGGCTGGGCGGCGAGCACGCCGAGCACGCGGCGGTGCTGCCGCACTGGCTGCTGACCGCGCTGTCGCTGGTGGTGACGGTGCTCGGTGCCGGGCTGGCCTGGGCGCTGTTCCGCAACGGCACGGCCACCGCGCCGCAGCCGGCCGGGGTGCTGGTCACCGCCGCCCGGCGCAACCTCTACACGGACGCCTTCAACGAGGTGGTCTTCGAGAAGCCGGGCATCTTCCTCACCCGGGCGCTGGTCTTCCTCGACAACCGGGGCATCGACGGGCTGGTCAACGGCCTCGCCGCCGGGGTCGGGGGCGGTTCGGGTCGGCTCCGGCGCTGGCAGACCGGCTTCGTCCGGTCGTACGCCACCTCGATCCTGACCGGCGCGCTGCTCGTGGTGGCGGCGTTCCTGGCGGTGCAGGCGGGGTGGCTGGCGTGATCGACCTCAATGCGACAGCCCCCGCCGGCGGGCCCCGCATCCACGACGGAGGTAAGGCCGCATAATGTCCAACTTCCCGTTCCTCTCGGTGCTGACCGTGGCACCGCTGGTCGGCGCCCTGGTCGTGGCCTTCCTGCCGCGTCGCCGGCCCGACCTGGCCAAGCAGGTCGCGTTCGGCTGGTCGCTGCTGGTGCTGGCGCTGTCGGTGGTGATGTGGGTTTCGTTCCAGGCCGACGGTGACCGGCTCCAGTTCCGCGAGTCGTACCCGTGGATCCCCACCTGGGACGTCAACTTCACCTTCGCCGTCGACGGCATCGCACTGGTCATGCTGATGCTGATCGCGGTGCTGGTGCCGCTGGTGATCCTGGCGTCCTGGCACGACGCCGACGCGTCGAAGCGGTCGGTGCCGGCCTACTTCGCCCTGCTGCTCGTCCTCGAATCCACGATGATCGGCGTCTTCGCCGCCGCCGACGTCTTCCTGTTCTACGTGTTCTTCGAGGTCATGCTGGTGCCGATGTACTTCCTGATCGGCAGCTACGGCGGCCACCAGCGGCAGTACGCGGCGGTGAAGTTCTTCCTCTACTCGCTGGTCGGCGGGCTGTTCATGCTGGCCGCGGTGATCGGCCTGTGGGTGGTCGGCGGCAAGACCTTCGACTGGCAGACGCTGACCCAGGTGGACATCTCCACCGGCACGGAGCGCTGGCTGTTCCTCGGCTTCTTCCTCGCCTTCGCGATCAAGGCGCCGTTCTTCCCGTTCCACACCTGGCTGCCGGACGCCGGTCGGGCCGCCCCGGCGGGTGCCGCCGCGCTGCTGGTCGGCGTGCTGGACAAGGTCGGTACGTTCGGCATCCTGCGGTACTGCCTGCCGTTGTTCCCGGAGGCGTCGAAGTGGTTCGCCCCGTGGGCGCTGGCGCTGGGGCTGATCGGCATCCTCTACGCCGCGCTGCTCGCCGTCGGCCAGTCCGACCTGAAGCGGCTGGTGTCGTACACCTCGATCGCGCACTTCGGGTTCATCGGGGTCGGCATCTTCGCCTTCACCACGCAGGCGGGCACCGGCGCGGTGCTCTACATGCTCAACCACGGGCTCGCCACCGGCCTGCTGTTCCTGGTCGTCGGGATGCTCATCGCCCGCCGGGGCTCGTCGCTGATCTCCGACTTCGGTGGGGCGGGCAAGCTGGTGCCGCTGCTGGCCGGGGTGCTCTTCTTCGCCGGTCTGGCGTCGCTGGCACTGCCCGGCACCGCGCCGTTCGTCTCCGAGTTCCTGGTGCTGATCGGCACCTTCACGGTGAACAAGCCGGTCGCGGTGATCGCCACCCTGGGCATCATCCTGGCGGCGGCGTACGTGCTGTGGATGGTGCAGCGCACCACCCAGGGCACGCTCAACCCGGAGCTGACCGAGGTCAAGGCGATGCACCGCGACCTCACCCTGCGCGAGAAGGCAGTGGTCGCCCCGCTGATCGCCCTGATCCTGCTGCTCGGCTTCTATCCCAAGCCGGTCACCGATGTGATCAACCCCGCCGTCCAGGCGACCATGCAGGACGTCGGCAAGACCGATCCCGCCCCTGAGGTCGGCAGCGTCCAGGAGGCTGCGCAGTGAGCGCGAGGAGCGAACGAGCGCAGCGAGTGAGCCCCGCAGTCGCGATCGAAAGGCGGCATCCGCAGTGACCGAACTCAAGTTGCCGTCGATCGACTATCCGTCGATCGCCCCGATCCTGATCATGCTGGGGGTGGCCCTGCTGGGTGTCCTGGTGGAGGCGTTCGTACCGCGTCCCCGCCGGCACCTGGTGCAGCTGACGCTGTCCCTGGTGGCGGTGCTCGCCGCGCTGGTGATGGTGGTGCTCAACGCCGACGCCCGGCTGGTCACGGCGGGTGGGGCGCTGGCCGTGGACGGTCCCGCCCTGTTCCTGCAGGGCACCATCCTGGTGCTCGCCGCGATGTCGCTGCTGCTGATCGGCGAGCGGTCGGTGGAGCGCGGTGGCGCGTTCGTCGCCCAGGCGGCGGTGACCGCCGAGTCGGCCGACGACCGGAAGCAGGCCGAGGGGCGCAACGGGGCCACCGAGGTGTACCCGCTGACCAGCTTCGCGATCGGCGGCATGCTGATCTTCGTGGCGGCGAACGACCTGCTGACCATGTTCATCGCGCTGGAGGTCTTCTCCCTGCCGCTCTACCTGCTCTGCGCGCTGGCCCGTCGCCGGCGGCTGCTGAGCCAGGAAGCGGCGATGAAGTACTTCCTGCTCGGCGCGTACGCCTCGGCGTTCTTCCTGTTCGGGGTGGCCCTGGTGTACGGCTTCACCGCCGGCATCCCGGGCCGCTCGGCCGGCGTCGACTTCGCCACCGTGCACGCCGCGGTGAACGAGTCCCCGGCCAGCGAGGTGCTGCTCTTCGCCGGGATGGCGCTGATCGCCATCGGCCTGCTGTTCAAGGCTGCCGCCGCCCCGTTCCACGTCTGGACCCCGGACGTCTACCAGGGTGCGCCGACCCCGGTCACCGGCTTCATGGCGGCCTGCACGAAGGTGGCCGCGTTCGGGGCCCTGCTGCGGGTATTCCACGTGGCGTTCGATCAGACCGCCTGGGACTTCACCCCCGTCCTCGGGGTGGTGGCGGTGCTCACCATGCTGGTCGGCGCGGTGCTGGCGGTCACCCAGACCGACATCAAGCGGCTGCTGGCGTACTCGTCGATCGCCAACGCCGGTTACCTGCTGGTCGGGGTCCTCGCCCCGACCGGGGCGGGCGTCTCCGGCACGATGTTCTACCTGGCCGCGTACGGCTTCTCGGTGCTCGCCGCGTTCGCCGTGGTGACCCTGGTCCGGGACGCCGACGGGGAGGCCACCCACCTGTCCCGCTGGGCCGGGCTGGGCCGCCGCTCGCCGTTCTATGCCGGGGTCTTCACCTTCATCCTGCTGGCCTTCGCCGGTATCCCGTTGACCAGCGGCTTCATGAGCAAGTTCGCGGTCTTCGGCCCGGCTCTGGAGAGCGGGCACGCCTGGCTGGTGGTGGCCGGTGTGCTGACCAGCATGGTGCTGGCCTTCCCGTACCTGCGGGTGGTGGTGATGATGTGGCTGTCGGAGCCGGGCGAGAGCACCCCGACCGTTGCGGTGCCGGGCGGGCTGACCGCCACCGCGCTGATGATCGGGGTGGCTGCCACGCTGATCCTCGGCGTGCTGCCGGCACCCCTGCTCGACCTGGCGACGGACGCCGCAGCATTCGTCAGGTGACCTGTTCCCCGTGGCCGTGGGGCCGGTGCGCTCAGGCGTGCCGGCCCCACGGCCGTATCCCCCGTCCGGAGCAGGTCGAACGGGTGTGGCATGGTTGATGGTGTGGTGATTCCGGCGGGGGAGCGTTCAGGCGGCGTCGGCTCCGGCGGTCGTCGGGGACGGGCGGGCACGGGTCAGGTCGGCGCGCTCGGCGTGCACCTCGCCGATCCACGGGTCGAGGCGTCCGTGCTGGGCCTGCTCGACGACGTCGAGGTCGAGCTGCGGGCCAGCGTGGCCAGCGCCGATCCACTCGTCACCGAGGCGGCCCGGCACCTGGTCGAGGCGGGCGGCAAGCGGTTCCGTCCGTTGCTGGTGGCCCTGGGTGCGCAGTTCGGTGACCCGGCGGGCCCGCAGGTGGTGCCGGCGGCCGTGGTGATGGAGCTCACCCACCTGGCCACCCTCTACCACGACGACGTGATGGACGAGGCCGCCGTGCGGCGGGGTGCCCCGAGCGCCAACTCCCGCTGGACCAACTCGGTGGCCATCCTGGTCGGCGACTACCTCTTCGCGCGGGCCGCGGACATCGCCGCCGACCTGGGTCCGACGGCGGTCCGCCTCCAGGCCCGCACCTTCGCCCGGCTGGTGCACGGCCAGATCGCCGAGACCGTCGGTCCCCGCACGCAGGACCCGGTCGACCACTACCTGCGGGTGATCGCCGACAAGACAGGGTCGCTGATCGCCACCTCGGCCCGGTTCGGCGGGATGTTCGGCGGGGCGTCCGAGGAGCACACCGAGGCCCTCGCCGGCTACGGGGAGACCATCGGGGTGGCCTTCCAGCTCTCCGACGACCTGCTCGACATCGCCTCCGAGTCGACCCAGTCGGGTAAGACACCCGGCACCGACCTGCGCGAGGGGGTGCCGACCCTGCCGGTGCTCTACGCGCTGGCCGGCGACGACTCCGACGCGGCCTCGGTGCGGCTGCGGGAGATCCTGTCCACCGGCCCGCTCGTCGACGACGCGCTGCACGCCGAGGCGCTCGGCCTGCTGCGGGAGTCCCCCGCGCTCAAGCGGGCCCGGGAGACCGTCCGCAGCTACGCCGAGGACGCCCGTGCGCAGTTGGCCCCGCTGCCGCAGATCCCGGCCCGGCGGGCGCTCGAATCCCTCTGCGACTACATCGCCGACCGCACCAGCTGACCTGCGCCGCTCGACGACCGGCGGCCCGACCGGGTGCCGTCAGCCGTCCCCGTTCGTCACCAGCTGACCTGCGCCGCTCGATGACCGGCCGGCCCGACCGGGTGCCGTCAGCCGTCCCCGTTCGTCAGCCGGCGGCGGAGCGCCGCAGCAGCCGGCTGCCGGTGAGCATGAGCACGGCGGCGAGGAGCATGGCGATCGCGGCGGCCAGCCACATCACCGGGTAGCCGCGGGTGCCGGCGAGCGCCCCGAGCCCGAGCGGGCCGAGGCAGCCGCCGGCGTACACGCCGGTCTGGGTGATCGAGGTGGCGGCGGCCGGGGCCTGCGGGTGCAGCCGGACCACCGCGAAGTTCATCAGGCCGGGCCAGGCCCAGCCCAGCCCGAAGCCGAGGACCACCCCGGCGGTGAGTGGCACCGGACCGGCCACGGCCAGCAGCCCCAACCCGACCGCCCCGACCACCAGCATCGCGGCGATCAGCGCGACGTGACCGGTGTCCCGCCGGTCGGCCAGCCAGCCGACGCCGATCCGGGCGGCCACGCAGACCGCGCCCCCGAGGGTGAGCACCAGCCCGGCCGGGCCGGGGGCGAGCCCCCGGTGCACCGACGAGTCCACCACGAAGGTGCCCAGCGCGCCCGCCGCGCCCGCCGCGAGGGTCGCCGCCACCCCGACCACCACCAGCGCCGTGGTGGCCCCGCCGCCGCGTTCCGCCGCACGCTCCCGCGCCGGTCCGGCCACCTGCGGGGGTACGGCCGGCAGTGCGGCCAGCGCGGTTGCGGCGGCGGCCACGAACGCCCAGCGCCAGCCGGCGGTGAGGGCGATCGCCGGCACCGCCGCCCCGGCCAGCAGCGTGGAGGCGGGAACGGCGGCCTGCTTCACCCCGAACGACAGGCCCTGCCGCCGGGCGGGTACGTGCCGGGCCAGCGCCGCGTTGCTGGCCAGCTGGCCCAACGCGTTGGCGGTGGCGCTCAGCGCGAGCAGCCCCACCAGCACCGGGTACGACCGGGCCAGCCCGGCGATGGCGAGCAGGCAACCGGCGGCGAGACCGATGGCGACCCGGGCCACCACGGCGGGGCCGACCCGTTCCACCAGCCGGCCGGAGGGCATCGAGGCGAGCGCGCTGACGCCGAAGTAGATCGACACGGCCAGTCCCAGCCCGGCGGGGGAGAAGCCGAGGTCGTCCCCCATCTGCACGGCGAGCCCGCCGACCAGGAAGACCGGCAGGACGCTGGCGACGGTGGTCGCGACCGCTGCGACGCCGGCCCGTACGGGGCGTACGGTGGGCCGGCTCGGCGGGGGGCTGAGCGCGGTGTCGGTCATCGTGGGCTCAACCTACGCGAGTCGAGTTCCTGACAACCGTCGGCGTGTCGCCGGGTGACCCGCCGTATACCGCCTGATCTGGCATCCACCACCCGAACGGGCGTTCCGTCTCGGCCCGGTATTTCATATGGTGTAAGTCCCCGGCTGCGGAGGTGGTTGTGCGTGACCCCCTGGCGGAACCTTCGGACCTGATCCGGAGCGTTTCCCGCGCGCTACGCGTGCTCGAGTCGGTCGGTCGTGCCCCGAAAGGGCTGACCGTCAAGCAGATCGCCCGGCGGTGCGAGCTGACCGTCGCCACCACCTACCACCTGGTCCGCACCCTGGCCTACGAGGGTTACGTGATCCGTCGGGAGGACGGCACCTACATCGTCGGCCTGGAGATCGCCGACCGGTACCGCGAGCTGGTCACCGCGTTCCGGGGGCCGGCCGCCGTCGGGGAGTCGCTGCGGCGGGCCGCCATCGACACCGGGTGGAGCCACTACCTGGGCCGGTTCGTCGGCGGTCAGGTGGCGGTCACCGCCGTCGCCGAGGGAGCCCGCTCGCCCTACCTGGAGGACATGGTCCCCGGCTTCGACGAGGGTGCACACGCCACCGCCCTGGGCAAGGCGCTGCTGGCCACCCTCACCACCGAACAGCGCCTGCGCTACCTGCGCGAGTACGGCATGCGGCCGTTCACCACCGCCACCCTGACCACCCCGGAGGCGTTCGAGGCGGACCTGGCCGCCGGCGACCGGCGCGGGATGCAGTTGGAGCTGGGGCAGTTCCGGCAGGGGGTGGCCTGTGCCGCCGTGCTGGTCACCCCGGACAAGGACATGGAACGGCGGGTGGTGCTGGCCTGCGCGCTGCCGGCCAGCGAGATGATGACCTCGGCCCGGGTGGTACGGGCCAAGCTGCTCACCGCCGCCCGCGCCGTCGCCGACGGCATCGCCGCCGACGCCTGACCCGTCACGGGCGAGGGCCCCCTCCCGGACCGAAGCGGGAGAGGGCCCTCGTGGCCGGTCCGGCGGTGGACCGACCCGGGGAGCGCGTCAGCTGCCGATCGGGCCGCCGTCGAGCCGCCAGGTGACCACCACGCCCGGCTTGGCGTAGTCGCCGTCCGGCCAGGTCGACGCCGGCTTCTCCACCGACGCGCCGGTGATCTCGCCGGGGTGCTGCACGGCCACGAACACCGACCGGTTGTCGCCGGTGATGAACGGCCCGCAGGTCTCCGCGCCCAGCGGCACGGTCAGGAACTGCTTCAGGTGCCCCCGCTCCGGCCCCTCGACGGCGGTGGCGAAGAGGCCGTCGTTGCTGCCCAACGCGTTGCCGTCGGTCGAGATCCACAGGTTGCCGGTGGCGTCGAAGGCGACGTTGTCCGGGCAGGAGATCGGCGACACCTTGGTCTTGTCGTACCCGGCGAAGTAGGTCGACGGGTCGGTCGGGTCACCGGCGACGATCGGCAGCGACCAGGCGAAGGACTCCGCCGTGTTGTCGCCCCGGTCCTCGACCAGCTCCAGGATCTGCCCGTGCTTGTTGAGGTTGCGCGGGTTGATCTCGTCGGCCGCCGGCTTACCGGCCTTGCCCCGGTCGGTGTTGTTGGTCAGCGCCACGTACACCTTGCCGGTGAGCAGACTCGGCTCGACGTCCTCCGGGCGGTCCATCTTGGTCGCGCCGACCTTGTCCCCGGCGAGCCGGGTGAAGGTGAGCACGTCGGCGGCGGTCATCCCGTCGACGAAACTGCGGTTGCCGCTGACCAGCTTGATCCACCGTCCGGTGCCGTTGAACGCGCCGTCGGCGGGCAGCTTGCCCGTGCCGTCGATCTCGGCGGCGCTGGTCTGGGCGAACTGCGCCACGTAGAGGGTGCCCGACTCGAGCAGGGTCAGGTTGTTCTTGCGGGCCACCCAGGAGTCACCAGGCATGAACTTCTTGTCGGAGACGAACTTGTAGAGGTAGTCGAAGCGCTCGTCGTCGCCCATGTACGCGACCACCCGCTTGTCGCGGGCCACGATCACGTTGGCGCCCTCGTGCTTGAACCGGCCCAGCGCGGTGTGCTTGCGCGGACGGCTCTCCGGGTCGAACGGGTCGATCTCGACGATCCACCCGAACCGGTGCGCCTCGTTGGGGTGCTTGGCCAGGTCGAACCGTTCGTCGGCCCGCTCCCACTTGCGGCTGCCGCTGGGGTAACGGGCGGCGGTGGTGATGCCGTACCTGTCGAACCTGGGCTTCAACTCGGCCGGCGCGGCGTCGGCGCCGACGAAGTACTGGTTGAAGTTCTCCTCGCCGGACAGCACCGTCCCCCACGGGGTGACCCCACCGGCGCAGTTGTTCAGCGTGCCGACCACCGTGCGGCCCTTCGGGTCGGCGGCGGTGCGCAGCCAGGCCGAACCGGCGGCCGGGCCGGTCAGCTCGAACTTCGTGGCCAGCGCGGTGACCCGCCGGTTGTACGGCCGGCGGCCCTGGCCCACCGGCCGCCACTGCCCGGTGCCGTCCACCCGCTCCAGTTCCACCACGGACATGCCGTGCGCGGCCATCGCGGTGCGCAGCTGCTCGACGGTGAGGTTGTCCAGGCCGGTGAAGCCGGGGAACATCAGATCCTCGTTGGTGTACTCGTGGTTGACCACGAGCAGCGCCCGCTTGCCCCGCCGGTCCAGCGGCAGCACCCCGACGAAGTCGTTGTTGTAGCCGAACTGCTTGGCCTGGGCGGCGGCGGTCTGCCCGTGCAGGTCGAACCGGGGCGCACCGGGCAGCACCGGGTCACCCCAGCGGATGACCACGTGGTGGTCGTACCCGTTGGGGACGACCAGGGTGTCGAGCTGGTTCGGCGGGATCGGCTTGAAGGTCAGCGCCCCGCTGCCGACACCTCGCTGCGGGGCGGTCGGGTCGCCGACCTCCGGCACCACCGGGGTGGCCGGCGCGGCGGCGGCGGGGACGGCCCCGGCCAGCGCGCCGGTGGCGGCACCGCCGAAGCCGAGCACCAGCGCGCCCACCGCACCCGCCCGGACGACGCCCCGACGGGACACCTCGCCCTCGACGAGGTCGCCGAAGTAGGTGTTGTCGGACGTGTTGGGCACCGGGTGGTCGCAGGCGTTGCCGCAGCGGTACAGACAGGTCATCGCATCGCGGCTGCCGTGCCGGGTGGCACCGAGCAGCGGGAGCAGCCGGGGACGGTCGCTCATGGGAAGGAGCCTCCTGGAGACAGGTCGGTGGCACGCCGTTTTCACCTGCTCGACGTGCGTACCGGGCGGACGCTGCCAGGACGGGGTGAGCGGCCACCGGACGCGGTGTGAACCGGATGTGAACAGCAGTGGCCGGTGAACCGATCAGCGTCACGGCGCGTAGTAACGGGCGGACACATTCGCCGGACTCGTCGCGCGGGAAGCGAGGGATCACCATCAGCGACCACGACGCCCAACTGCTGCGCGCGCTGCACGACGAGCACGCCGAGGCGCTCTACGCGCACGCGTTGCGGTTGGTCAACGGGGACCGCACCCGGGCCGAGGACCTGGTGCAGGAGACCCTGCTGCGCGCCTGGCGTCACCCGGAGTCACTGGACCCGCGACGCGGCTCGGTCCGGGCCTGGCTCTTCACGACCGCCCGGAACCTGGCGATCGACGCCTGGCGGCGGCGGTCGACCCGGGTCGGCGAGGTGTTCACCGACGACCTGCCCGAGCAGCCGGAGACGATTGACGAAGCGGAACGCGCGGTGGAGGCCTGGACCATCGCCGAGGCGCTGAGCCGACTGAGCCCCACCCACCGGGAGGTGCTGGTCGAGTGCTTCTACCAGGGCCGCTCAGTGTCCGAGGCGGCGGCCCGGCTGGGGGTGCCACCGGGGACGGTCAAGTCCCGCACCCACTACGCGCTGCGTTCACTGCGGCTGGCCCTGGCCGAGATGGGGGTGACCGGATGACCCGCTGCGAGTTCGCACACGACGACGGCGCGTACGTGCTGGGTGCCCTCGCCCCCGCCGACCGGGCCGCCTACGAGCGGCACCTGTCCGGCTGTGCGGCGTGCCGGGAGGCGGTGGCCGAGGTCGCGGTGCTGCCGGGCCTGCTGGGCCGGCTCGACCCGACCACGCTGGAGGAGTTCCTCCCCCCGCCGCCGGAGATCAGCCGGGTGCCCGACCTGATCGCTGTGGCCCGGGACCGCCGCCGCCGCGAGCGGACCCGCAACCGCCGACGGTACGCGCTGACCGCGCTCGTCGCCGCCGCGTTCGCCCTGGTGCTGGGCTTCGGCGGGGCCGCCGCCCTGCGCCCGGCCGGCCCGCCCGCGCCGACCACCCAGGCGGTGCGGATGGTGTCCATGGCACCGGTGTCGCCGAAGACCCCGGCGTTGCACGCGGAGATCGGGCTGAGCGGCACCAAGTGGGGCACCGAGGTCATCATGCACTGCGGGTACGACGCGACGGCCGGCTACGGCAAGGCGAACACGTTCCGACTGGTGGCGCGCGGCCCCGACGACGCGACGGAACAGATCGCCTCCTGGCTGGCCGCCCCCGGCGACGACGTGAACCTGCGTGGCGCGACCCGGTTCACCGACGCCGACCTGGTCCGTCTCGAACTCCTGCGCGCCGACGGGACCCTCGTCCTCAGCTACGACGTCCGCTGACCCCCGGGGAGCGTCGGGTCGGGTGGCTCAGTGGGCGGCGGCCGGGAGCGGCGCGGCGGCGCGGGCGGCGGCCCGGTTGCGCCGGCCGTGCCGCACCGCGTCCAGGGTGAAGATCAGCAGGGCCAGCCAGACCAGGGCGAAGCCGGCCAGCCGGGCCGGGGGCATCGGCTCGTGGAAGATCAGCACGCCGCAGCCGAGCTGGAGGATCGGGGCCACGTACTGGAGCATGCCGAGCGCGGTCAGCGGCAACCGGTTGGCCGCGCCCGCGAAGAGCAGCAGCGGGATGGCGGTCGCCGCCCCGGCCGCCACCAGCAGCGCGGTGTGCCCGGCCGAGACCTGCCCGAACGTCGAGCCGCCCCGGCTCGCCAGCCAACCCAGGTAGCCCAGGGCGGGCAGCGCCAGCACCGCCGACTCGACGAACAGCCCCTCCGCCGCCGGCAGCCCGAGCCGCTTCTTGGCCAACCCGTACCCGGCGAAGCTGACCGCCAGGGTCAGCGCCAGGTAGGGCAGCCGACCGTAGTCGACGGTGAGCACCGCGACGGCCGCCGCCCCCACCCCGAGCGCCACCCACTGCGCCGGGCGCAGCCGCTCCCGCAGCACGAACACCCCGAGCAGCACCGACACCAGCGGGTTGATGAAGTAGCCGAGCGCGGTCTCCACCACCCGGTCGGAGTTCACCCCGTAGATGTAGGTGCCCCAGTTCACCGCGATCAGGGCCGCCGCGACGACGATCCCGGCCAGCGTCCGGGGGCGGCGGGCCAGCGAGCGCAGGAAACCGATGTTGCGCAGGGCGGCGAGCAGCAGCGCGACGAACAGCACCGACCAGATGATCCGGTGGGCGAGGATCTCCACCGGCCCGGCCGGGCGCAAAAGCTTGAGGTAGATCGGGAAGAAACCCCAGATCAGGTACGCGCCAAAGCCGTAGAGATAGCCGAGCCGCAACGGAGTCACGGTCCCACCGTAAGGGGTGGGACCGGCTCGGGTTCGTTGCCGGTGAGCGGGGTCACCGCCCGTTCACCCACGCCATCCACTGCTGCGGTGGCGCGGGCGTGAAGCCCACCTTCGCGTACACCCCGTGGGCGTCGAGGGTCGTCAGGGCGATCCGGCGTACGCCGAACCCGGCGAGGTGGTCGCGGACCGCGCCGGCCAGCCAGGTGCCCAACCCGCGACCCCGCGCCTCGGGGGCGACGTAGACGTCGCAGAGCCAACCGAAGGTCGCCCGGTCGGTGACCACCCGCCCGACAGCCACCTGCGCGCCGTCCTCCGGGCGGTAGACGCCGTACGGGATCGACCCGGCGAAGGCCCGTTCCGTCGTTTCCCGACTACGGCCGAGCGCCCAGTAGGCGTCGGTGGAGAGCCAGTGGTGCACCCGGTCCCGGTCGATCCGCTCCGGGTCGGTGCTGAGCTGGTAGCCGTCAGGGCGGGTCAGCGAGAACACGTCGTCACGCTAACCCCATCCGGGGCCCGTCCCGCCAGCCAATTTCCGTCAGGTGGCCGCAGCTGGCCGGCCCGGCCACCGCCGTGCCGGCTGGCATCCTGCCGGCCACCGCCGTGCCGGCTGGCATCGGGCGCGGTGGCCGGCAGGCGGGTCAGTCGCGGTCGAGGATGGCGCCCAGGATCCAGGTCACGATGCCGACGAGCAGCGCGCCCAGCACCGCCTCCGGCCAGAACCCGTCCACGTGGAAGGGTAGGTTCGCCTGGTCGGCGATCCAGCTGGTGAGCAGGAACAGCAGACCGTTGACGACCAGTGCGATCAGGCCGAGGGTGAGCAGGTAGAAACCACAGCCGACGGTCTTGATGATCGGCTGGAGCACCGCGTTGACCACGCCGAAGATCACCGAGACGAGCACCAGGGTGACGATCGCCTCGCCGGCCGAACCGGTGTCGAGCGTGATGCCCGGGATGAACAACGTCGCCAGCCAGAAGGCCACCACCGTGGAGCCCAGCCGGATCAGAAGGCCCTTCAGAAAATCCATGGCCGGGATCGTGCCACGCCTGGTCCACCTGGGGAAACCGCCGTGGCTTTCCGGTCAGCGCCGGCCGGGGCGACCGACCAGCTGCGACTCGATCGCGGTGGGCGAAAGCAGTGCCCACCGCAACGCCCGCCGGTTGACCACCGCCACCATGTCGTCCCGGATCCGGGTCAGCCACTCCGCCGAGCCGCCCAACCCCAGCGCGGTGCCCGCCAGGGCGGCCTCCGCCGGGTCGAGGGGTTGCAGCACCGCCAGGTCGGCCCGACCCAGGGTGTCGACGTCCAGCGGGGTCAGCTCGTCCCGGACCACCAGGGTGGACACCCAGGCCGCCCCGGGTGGCGGCTCGGCCATGGTGCCCGCGTCGACCACCACCAGCAGCGGTCGCAGTGGCGAACCGGTGGCACCCGGTGGCCGCCCGGTCGGGACCACCACGACCCCGCCCTGCTGCCCGCCGACCCCCCGCACGAACGGCTCCCAGGAGCGCGGCCGGCCGGTCTGCACCAGCACCCCCGCGCCCAGCGCCAACGACCGCAGCACCAGCAGTTGGGCTGCGGCCAGCCCACCGACCAGCACCAGCCGGGTGCCCTCGGCGCGGAACAGCCGGACGGTCACCGCACCACCGTGCCGGTTGGCCCCCACCATCAGCCCGGCCCCACCCAGGGTCAGTTCCGGTGGCTCCACCTGCGGTGCGGTCCCCTTCGCCAGCACCGGCACCGCCAACGGCAGTGTGGCGGCCAGGCCGGGGAGCTGCCCGCCGTCGAGCCGGCGCAGCTCACCACCGGCGTCGGCGGCGAGCCGGCACAACCCTTCGGCGGCGAGCGCCAACCCGGCCGGCGTCGGGGCGGCCAGTCGTACCGTCAACTCGGCCGGTGGGGGTGCGGTGTCGCCGCCGGACTGCGGACCGGCACAGAGCGACACGCTGGTGGCGGTCGCCGGCAGCGCCAGCAGCCGGGCCACCAACCGGCGACCCGGATCGACCCGGGCGTCCGGCCAGCGGTCCCACCGGAAGGTGGCCTGGTGCAGGCCGCCGGTGCGCACCGTCGACCAGGTCTCCCGCACGGGCTGACCGGCTTCGTGGTGGGCGAGTTCACCCAGCACCCGCAGCGCCGCGTGCTCACCGAGCGGTCGGGCCGGCACCGGCCCGACCCGGCGGCCGATCCGGCGTACCGTACCGGCCAGCGCCCGGCGCAGGTCGCTGTCGGACCAGCCGGGCGCACGCAGCACCCGGACCGCGAGCAGGGCATGTTCCTGCCCCGGCAGCCGCCCCTCGGTCAGCTGCCGGTAGGACGTGCCCGCCGCGCCACCGGCCACCCCCGCCGCCGGGGCGGGCACGGCGTGCAGCAGCACCTGCACCCGCACGGGCGGTTGCGCCGTCCCGGCCGGCGGCAGCAGCGTGCCGGGGGCCGGCAGCGGGTGGGGCCGGTCGCCGAGCAGGTCACCCGGGTCGCCCAGGTCGAGCAGGACGGTCAGCCCGGTGCCGTCGTCGATCACCCCGGCCGGCCCGTCGGCCAGCTCCACCGGGCCCAGCACGGCGCCGGGGAGCACCAGGTCCAGCAGGGCCGCCGGGGCGGCGTCGCGGGGTAGCCCGCGCCGTCGGGTGAGGTAACCGGTGGCGGTGCCCCACCAGGCGAAGAGCCACCGCCCACGCCACCGCCCCCAGGCGAGGCCGGCCAGGACGACCGCCCCGACCGCGGCGAGTACGGCCAGCCCCGCGCCGCGACCGTACGCGGCCAGCGGCAATGCGAGCGCCACCTGCGTGGCGACCACCTGGCCGGCACGCACGGCGGAGCCCGTGCGGGCTCGGGGCGTGCCCCCGAGGCTCCGCGGCGGCTGACGCCGGGCCGGACGATCGGTCGTGCCCGCCGACACCGCGCCTCCTCCGTCACGCTCTCCGCCCACCCCGGGACGTGGTGGTCGATCTGCTGCTGTGTCGTGGCCGATCCCGGCGCGGCCGGTGTCGGCGTCGTCGTGGTGCGGGCACCTCGTGCTGCGGGTGGGCCCCGGTGCGGGTGGGCCCGTGGTGATGTGCGTGCGGCTCGTGGTGTGCCGGTGACCGACCCGGGTGGGGTCGGGTGTCCGGGTGGATCGCCCCCACCGGTGGGGGTGGGTCCGACCACATCGGACCGCAACGCGACGGAGGCGTCACCCATGGTAGTGGCCCGGGCGGTCCGATGGGGACCCCGGCCGTCGCGCGTGCGGAGGTTGTCCACAGGGGATAGCGGCGGGGTAGCACAACCGGGATGGTGCGACTACCGTCAGCGACGAGTTTCGCCGACATCATCCCGCCAGGCCCACTGCCGGCGGGCCGCCGTCCCCCATGGAGGGCGTGGATCGGCTCCGACCGAAGAGACGAGGTGACGTCCGGATGGCCCAGACCCAGGCAGAGGCTGCGGTGATGCAGCGCACCGCTGCGAAGTTCGAGCAGGTCGACCAGTCGTTGCAGGCCATGCTGACCGGCCTGATGACCGAGCTGGAGGTGTTGCAGCAGGCCTGGCGGGGTGCCGGTGGGCGCTCGTTCGCACAGGTCAAACAGCAGTGGGGAAAAGACCAGGCCGCGCTGCACCAGGCGCTGCGGGAGACCGCGACGGCCATCCGCACCGCCGGCCGGCACTACGACGTCTCGGACACCGAGGCCGCCAGCCGGGTCGCCGGCACCAATCGCGGCATCCAACTGCCACTCTGAACCATCCCGGGGAGGGACCATCCGATGGACCACGGTGTGCTGGTCGTCAACTTCGCCGCCTTGCACCAGGCCGGCGCGGACATCCAGAAGGCGTTGAACACCCTCGACGCGCAGCTCGGTCAACTGGAGCGGGATGCCGCCCCGCTGATCGCCGGCTGGGACGGTGAGGCCCGGCAGGCGTACGAGCAACGGCAGGCGCGGTGGCGGTCCGCCTCGCAGGACCTCCAGGCCATGCTGCGCGACATCAAGCTCGCGGTGGACGACTCCGCCGCCGACTACCTCAACACCGAGAAGCGCAACGTCGGCCTGTTCCAGTGAGCCGCCCGTGCTGGCGGCAGCGTCCGACGACCCACCGGTCGGGCGCTGCCGCCAGGCGGACCCGGTCGGGTGTCGTCGTCGGGCGGACCCGGTCGGGTGTCGTCGTCAGGCGGACCGGGCCGGGTGCCAGCGTCGGCGGACGCCCCGGGGGAGCACCACCGCCAGCAGCACCGCCACCGCGAGCACCCCGCCGGTGACCGTGGCGACCAGCAGTGCCCGGTCCCGGGCCGCCGCCCGGCGGTGCTGCCGGGCCAGCAGCGCCGGGTCGGCCCGCTCCGCCGGCAGCGCCAGCGTCGACCGGGCGGCCGGCCCGGGACCGGTGCCGGTCTCCACGACCGCCCGGTACGGGTTGAGCACGCCGGCCCCGTAGCCACCCCGCCGCCCGCCCGGCGCCGGATCGGTGGTGCCCACGATCCGGCGCGTCACCTCGGCGGCGCTGAGTTCCGGCCGGTACTGCCGCAGCAGCGCCGCGGTGGCCGCCACGAACGGGGCGGCGTAACTGGTCCCCTCGGCACGCTGATGGCCCTGCCCCGGCGCGGCCATCAACACCTCACTGCCCGGGGCGACCAGGTCGACGTACGTCCCGACCTGCGAGAACGGGGTGCGGATGCCCGCCGGGGTGATCGCACCGACACCGAGCACCCCGTCGTACGCGGCGGGGTAGGGCAGCGGGTCGCCACCGTCGTGCAGGTTGCCGGCGGCGGCCACCACGACCACGTCGCGCCGGACCGCGTAGTCGATGGCGTCCCGCACGGCCGGGTTGTCGGCGTACAGGACGACGGAGAGGTTGAGCACGTCGGCGTCGTGGTCCACCGCCCAGCGGACGGCCCGGGCGAAGTCGGCGGCGCTGACCGTACGCCCCGACTCGCGCCCCTCGACGACCTGCTGTTCGCTCACCCGTACCGGCAGGATGCGGGACCCGGGTGCGAGCCCGCGGAAGGCCACCCCTGCCCCCTCCCCGGCGGCGATGATGCTGGCTACTCCGGTGCCGTGACCGGCGCAGTCGCGGGTGCCGTCGCCGCCCGGGTCGAGGAAGTCCGCGCCGTCGAGCACCCGGCCCCGCAACTGGGGGTGCCGCCGGTCGACACCCGAGTCGATCACCGCGACGGTGACGCCGGTGCCGGTGGCGAGCGGGGCGATCCGCTCCGGGGCGTACCGTCGCTGGGGCCAGGGGAGGGCGGCGACCGGCCTGGCCGGCGCGGGCGCGGTGGCGCAGGCCGGGGCGGCGTGGGCCGGGGTGACCGACGACACGGTGACCGCCGGCAGCGCGGCGAGCAGGGCCGCCGCCAGAATGGTGGGCGCTTGTCGGCTGCCGGGTCGGGGCATCGACCGCCTCCGTATCGTGTCGACTCCGTAACGCGATGTTAGTGCCTGGTCAGCTGCCAGGTCGGCCGGCCGGTGACCGACTTATTGTGATCTTGTTTTCACCTTGTAGGTTGTACGCGACGCCTGTGGCCTGATCCGGGAGGAGAGGTGGCCGTGACCGACTGGGAGCCGGCTACCGAGGCCGAGACGGCGATGCGTGACGCGCTGCGCGCCAGCGACCAGGAACGCTACTTCCGGATTCTGGCTGGTACGGACCTTTTCCTTCCGGTCTCCGGCCAGGCTCTCGCCGGGGCGACGCCGATGGGTTGGGGCACCTGGACCACCGGTGGCCGGACCCACGTGTTGGCCTTCACCTCGGCCGCCGCCATGCACGCCTGCCTCGGCGCCTCCGCCGGTCCGTGCCGGCGCAGCCGCTACGCCGACCTGGCCGTCGAGTGGCCCAACCACGAGTGGTGGCTGGCGGTGAATCCCGGGCTGCCGATCGAGGGCTACCTGCCTGCGTGGTTCGTGTCCCAGCTCTCCCGGGGCGACGTGCGGTTGCCCGGTCGCGCCCCGGGCGTGCGGTCCCGCCAGGAGCCCGACCGGACGCCGGGTTGGCTCCCGGCCGACGGGACGTCCGACGTCGAACCGACCGCCGACCTCTCCGCCGGCCCCGCCGGCTGGGCCCCGCCCCGCCCGGTCCCCTCAGCAGCCTCGGTACCACCCGCCGGTGGTGCCGTCCGCCCGGCGGAGGGTGCGTCGCTGACCGACGAGCGGGGTCATCCGGTCGCCGCGCCCGGTGGCCCACGCGACGTCGCTGCCGGGTCGCCCGATCACGGCCGGTCCGCCGGCCCGGCGTCCCCCGACCCCGCTCCGGCACCCGGCCAGCACAACGGCGGCTGGTCCACGGTCCCCCGCCGCCGCCTCCTGGGCGAGGAGGCCGCCGGTCCGACCAACGGGCGTACGTCGTTCTTCGAACCGTCCGCCGCCCGGGGCGCCTCCCGGTCACCACGGGACAACCCGCTGCGTTCCGGCGACCGGGCGACGCCACCGGCCCGGCCCGGCATGGGTGGTCAGCCCTTCCCCCGGCGTCGTCCGGCGCCCGCCCAACCGGTCGAGGACGAAACCACCCGGGCGTTCCAGGTCGGCCCGCCCGGCCCGCCGCCCCGCCCCGCTCCGGGCAACGGGCCGGCGGCTGCCGGCCGTCAACCCGACCCGCTGGCCGAGGAGCCGACCCGGGCCTTCCGGGTGGGGCCGCCTGCCGCAGAGGCGACCCAGGCCCTGCCCCGCCGGCAGCCGGCCCCGGACGCGTCGGCGGGCATCCGGCAGCCGCCACCGGAAGGCCCGTCCGGCGGCAGGGCCGACATGTTCGCCAGCGCGAACGGCATGCCCAGCGCGAACGGCATGCCCGGCGCGAACGGCATGCCCGGTCCGGTGCCGGACGAGGCGGAGGAGGTGCCGTCCTCCGCCGCCGAACCGGTCTCCGGGCCGCCGGCGTCGCGCCGGGGGTTCACGCCCATCGTCATAGAGGGGGTGATCCTGGAGTCCCGCGACCTGCCCGTCGCCCCCGCTCCGGCCGCTGCCCCGACCCCACCGGTCGTCCCGACGCCAGCTCCCGCGCCACCGGTCGTGCCCGCGCCAGCTCCCGCGCCGCCGGTGGTCCCGACGCCAGCTCCCGCGCCGCCGGTCGTGCCCGCGCCAGCTTCCGCGCCGCCGGTGGTCCCGGTGGCGGCTCCCGCGTCGCCGGTGGTCCCTGAGCCGCCGGTGGTCCCGGTGGCGGATGGGGGCGGCCCGGTCGCCGAGGACACGGTCAACCTCAACGGGAACGCCGGGCCGCCCGCGCCACCCGTTCAGCCCTCCGCCGCCGGGCCGACCTCCCCGACGTCAGTCGCCGGGTCGACCTCCCCGACGCCCGCCTCGGGTGCGGCCACCCGGCCCGCCGCCGACGACCTGTGGACTCCGGCCTCCGAACGGGCCGCGAAGGCGGTTCCATCGCAGGTGGCGGCGGGGCCCGCTGCCGGCCCGGTGGCTCCGCCGGCCGCTGCGCCCACCGCGCCGGTCGCTGCGGCGGTGGACCCGGGTCCGGTCACCGCCGCGTCGGCCGGGTTCGCCACGACGCCCCCGCCCGTCGCCGCCCCGACAGCCCCGCCCGTCGCCGCCGTCGACGAGTCGTTCCTGCCCGCCAACGAGGTCGAGGAGAACCTGCTGGACGCCGCCGGTGCCGGCAGCACCGACGGTTTCCTCTCCACCCTGCTGCTGGCCCGGGTGCTGCTGCCGGTCAATCCCGATTCGGTGACCGGCAGCCGGCCCGGCGAGCCCGGCTTCGCGTGGCGCACCGGCACCACGGACGGCGAGACGTTCGTGGTGGTCTACACCTCACCGGAACGGCTGGCCGAGCACGACGTACCACCGGTCGAGACGATCGAGGTGCGCTTCGTGCAGTTGATCCGGTGTTGGCCGGACCCGGGTTGGGCGTTCGCCGTCAACCCCGGCACCCCGGTCGGGGCCAAGCTCCCCGGCGAGCAGATCGTCGCCCTGGCCAGCTGGGCGGCCGAGGTCGGGCTGGGTGACGAGGCGGACCTGGAGCCGGTGGCCGCCGCCGAGGCGCCGGCCGAACGCACCCGGTACGCCCCGCCGGCCACCGATCCGTCCCGCCCGGTGGTGATGCAGAAGGCGATCGCCCCGAGCCAGCTCGCCTACTACCTGGAACGCGGCTACGACCGGGTCTCCGGTTTCGTGCACCGGGCCGGTGAACTGGCCCACCTGACCACCCCGGCGGAACTGCACGACGCCCTGGGACTGGGCTACCCGGGCTCCCCCTTCGCCCGCGACGCCGAGGCGGCCTACGTGCTGCGCTGGCCGGCGTACCGGCCGAGCCTCTACCGCATCCCGTACGGCGGGCAGAACGAGGCGGCGATGCGGGCCATGGAGGGCTGGGTCATCGAACGCGCGCCGTTCCGGGGCAACGGATTCGCCCCGGGGGAGAGCAGCGACGTGGTGGCCGAGTTCAAGGTGGACAGTGCCCGGCTGCCGCACGGGGCGCAGCTCTGGCGGATCGGCGCGGAGGGCACCGAACGGGTCATCGCCATCCTGGACACCGACGCGCTGGTCTGGCGACGGGTGGGGCAGTCGTGATGCGCGACGGCTACGTGGCCCGCTGGCAGGGCCGGGAATACCAGGTCAGCCCGGACGGCGACCATGTGCGGATCTACCAGCCGGAGCCCGCGGACGGCTTCGAGGAGGTACGCCCCGGCCGGTACGTGCGGGTAGTCCCGGCCGGTGAGGTCGAGAAGTTGGCGTACGTGCGGACCACCTGCACCTGGCAGGGGCAACCGTTCATCGTGCTCGGTGAGCACGACGGCTGGCTGCGGGTCGAGTACACCGGTGGTCGTTGGCCGGTGGCGCAGGCGATGGGGCTGGAGGTCTTCGACTTCGGTGTCTACCAGGGTTGGGCACCGGCCGCCGAGGTCGTCGACCTGCGCGAACAGCGGGTCTGACCCTCGGCCCACGGTCGTCGGACCAGCCGGCAGCGGACCAGCCGGCAGCGGACCAGCCGGCAGTGGATCCGTCGACACCGCGCTCGTGACCGTCGGCAGCGGGTGGCCGGCGGCGAGGGTGGCCCGCTCACCGTCGTCGCCCGGGTACGGGCGGGGTCAGGACTTGGTCCAGCGCAGGATCTCGCCGAGCACCACGTCCCCGGCCTCCACGTGGGGGAAGTGGCCCACCCCGTCGAGCAGCCGCCACTCGTAGGGGGCGCTGACGTACCGGCCGGAGCCCTGGGCGGTACGCGGCAGGGAGGCGACGTCGGCCGCCCCGTGCAGTTGCAGGGTGGGGGTGACCAGGGGCCTCTGCATCAACCGGACGAAGCGGTAGCCGTGTAGGCGCAGCACCGAGCGGAAGGCCCACCGGTAGCCCTCCAGGGCGCAGAAGGCGGCCTGCGGAATCAGCATCGCCTCCCGGCAGCGTTGCGCGTAACCGTCGAACTCCGGGCCGGCCACCCAGCGGGGTCCACCCCAGCGGTGCAGCATCCGGGTCACCTCGGCGGCGTCGTCCCGGGTGAGCACGTGTTCGTACCGGGGGAGCTGGAACTTCAGCGCCGGCGTGGAGGCGGCGAACTGGCCGCGCGGGTCGGCGAAGATGGCCGCGCGCAGCCGCAGCGGGTGGGGTGCGCCGAGCACCACCAGCCGGCGTACCAGGGTGGGGTGGAACGAGGCGGCCGTCCAGCCGATCAGTCCGCCCGAACCGGCGCCGACCACGGTGGCGGAGCGTTCCCCGAGGGCGCGGATCAGGCCGGCGACGTCGGCGGCGAGGGTGTAGCCGTCGTACCCCCGGGGGGGTTTGTCGCTGGCGCCGTAGCCGCGCAGGTCCACCGCGACGGCCCGGAAGCCGGCGTCGGCGACGGCGGGGAGCATGGTGTGCCAGGCCCACCAGTGCTCGGGGAAGCCGTGCAGGAAGAGCACCATCGGGCCGGTGCCCGCCTCGACGACGTGGAACCGGCTGCCGTTCGCGCCGACGAACCGGTGCGTCCACGGCCCCTCGGTGAGGACGCAGGACTCGTCGACGGGCCCGCCACGCTGCTCGGTCATGGGGCACAGCCTAGGACCTCGGCACCGGTCGATCGCCCCGCCGACCCGGGCGGCGCGGCCGAACCGGCTGAGCGGGCTCAACCGGGGCCGGTCGGATCGGGTGGAATCGGGCCGCCGGCAGTGCTCCGTCGGGCTGAGTGGGCTCAGCGGACCACGTTGATGGCGACGATGCCCACCGGGATGCCGGGACCGCAGGTGGCGGCCGGATCGGCCGGCCCGACGGTGACCAGGACGGTGGTGCCGGTGGCGAAGGTGCCCAGGCCGGTGCCGTGTAGCGCGTACTCCCGGCCGTCGTCGGTGACCAGGCCGTAGCAGGGGCCGTCGCCGCCCCGGCTGATCCGGCCGGCGAGCCGGTCGGCCCGGCGCAGGTCGGTGGGGTGCCGTGGGGGCGCGGCGGGCCGCCGCAGGGCCGGCGGGGTGGCGGAGAGTGGCGTCGGCCGGCCGGCGGGCGGGGCCCCACCCGGGCCGGGGTCCGACGCCCGGGTGTCGGGCGACGGGTCGGTGGTCGGGGTCCGGTCGTCGGTCACGGTGCCTCCGTTCCCGGCGCACCCGACGTGGGTACGCGCACGGCCAGCGTGCCACGTCGTCGGTGGGCCGGCACCCCTCGCTCGGAGCCGGGGCGGCTGACAGCGACCTGCCCGGAACGGGCCGATGCCCGGGCAGGAGACCTGCCCGGGCATCGGGTAAAGCGGATGGTGCGCTGATCAGCGGATCAGGAGAAGCGGACCTTCAGCGAGGTGCCGTTCTGCTCCACAACCTTGATCTTGGTGCCGGTGGCCGGGAGCTTGACGCCGTGGTTCGGCAGCTCCGGGTACCAGTACTGCTTGGTGTCGTCGAACAGCGGCTGCGCGGCCTGACCACGGACGTACTGCGGCACGCTGTTGATGTGCAGCGTGAACGAGTCCGCCTTCTTCAGGCTGAACGGCGCGTCGTACACCTGGACGCGGGCCCGCCAGGGGGCACCGGTCAGGTTGTACAGCGGCTCCGGGTGCGCGTCGATGATCATGTTCCGACCCTCGCCCGGGTGGTCGAAGGTGTCGTTGTCGGCCCACCGGAGGTTCCAGTAGGAGATCAGCAGACCCTCCTGGTACGCGTAGTGGTCCACGTAGTCCGGGCGGGTGTTCGCGTAACCGAAGTAGTACGGGCCGGTCTTGAGGTACTGGTCGTACGACACGTACGACCGGTTGCCCGCGATGTAGTAGTTGTCGAACTTGCGGATGTAGGTCTCGGCCACGACGCTGAACCCGTTCAGGGTCCAGCCGGCGGCACCGGCCTCCGCACCATCGGTGAGCACGGTCTGCCCATCGGCGGTGATGGTGATCGCGTCACCGTAGAAGCCGCCCTCGGAGACACCGCCGTCGGTCTGGTAGCGCAGCCGGAACTGCACCACCTTGCCGGCCGCCGCGTTCATCGGGATGTTGACGTCGACCCACTGGCCGTTGCTGGAGCCGTCCAGGGCGAAGCGCCCGGGAGAGATCTCCTTGAGGGCCTTGCCGTTGGCGGTACCCGGCAGGGTGGACCAGGTCTGGCCACCGTCGGTGCTGGCCTCGAAGAAGAGGTAGTCGTAGTCCGCCTCGATCGAGTAACGACCCTTCATGGTGAGCGCGGCGCTGGTCTTCCCCGTGAGGTCGATCGTCCGCGTCATCGTGGTGTTCAGGTCGTCGTCGTTGCCGGAGAAGAACTGCTTCGTCCCCTCGAACGGCTTGCCGTTCTGGAAGCTGTACTCCCGCTGCGGCAGCACGACCACGGCACCCTGCGCCTTGTCGGAGTTGTACTCCTGCGGGCCCAGGTTGAGGGTCTTCTGCTGGCCGGCCACCACGACCTCGTAGTCGAGCCAGTTGAGCTGGAGCTTGTTCCATGCGCCGAGGTCGCCGCCCCGGTCGCCGATGCCCTGGTCGTTCTTGGCACCGAGCCGGCTCTGGGCCATCAGGGTCCAGTGCTCGTTGTTGTTGTCACCGCTGTTGATGACGTTGTAGTCGTCCGGCAGACCGAGGTCGTGACCGTACTCGTGGTAGAAGACGCTCCGGCCACCGTTCTCCGGCTGGATCGTGTAGTCGCCGATCCAGACGCCCGTGTTGCCGATCTGGGTGCCGCCGCCCGGGAAGGTCGACGGGCCCGTGTTGCCCTGGTCAGAGGCGAAGGCGTACCACCGGTGGCTCCAGATGGCGTCCTCACCCTGGATCGGGTCGCCGTCGGCCTGGTCGCCGCCGGAGTGGACGATCTGGAAGTGGTCGATGTAGCCGTCCGGCTCGTTGAAGTTGCCGTCGCCGTCGTAGTCGTACCGGTCCCACTCGTCCATCGACTTGACGTCGGCGGCGATCTGGGCGTCGGTGCGGCCGGCCGCCTTCTGGTCGGCGACCCACTGGTTGGCGGCGTCCCGGACCAGGTTCCAGGTGTTGTTGCAGACGTTCGAGGCGCAGGGGTAGCCGTTGGAACGGCCGTACCGGGCCTCGTTGTACTTCACCTTGACCCAGTCGGTGACCTCACCGTCGACGCTGTAGCGACCCGAGGACTGGGCCTCGTAGTACTGCTTCAGCGACTCGTCACCCTGACCGGTGCCGAAGTAGATCTTCCGGTAGTAGTCGGCGTTGTAGTCCGGCTGCCAGACGGTGGAGTTGTCCACCGCCCGGTTGGGCGCCGGGATCTCGTTGTGCAGCGGCCCGTCGAACCGGGTCGGGCCGGGGACGGCCGGGGCCGTGTCCTGGTCCGGGTAGCTCGGGTGCCGCTCGTTGCCGAACTCCGCGAGGATGACGAAGATCTTGTCGGTCTTCTCGCGACCCAGTTCGACGTACTGGTCCTGCGTCTGGGCGACGCCCGAAGCCGTCGTCCGGGCGTTGTTCCGCCCCGCAGCCTGGGTCTTGCCAACCTTGACGACCGTGCTGCCGTTGATCTTCTGCGCCTTGACCTTACCCGAGAGGACCTCGCTGAGGCCCTCCTGGCGCAGTGCCCGCCGCTTCGTCTCGAGCGGGTTGGGCAGATCGTGGTCCGCGTTGGCGGGCTCCGCGATCGACGGGGCGGCCGTCGGGAGCTTCGGCGTCGGCGCAGCGCTGGCGGACGTACCCGTCACCAGACCTGTCGCCGTCAGCGAGAGCCCGAGCAGACCCACTGCGACTTTGCGCACGTGGTACCTCCGGTGTGAGGGAACCGACCCAACGGGGGTACGGGCCGGCATGGAACGTCCCACTAGTGGGACCCATGGTGAACATAGACACTGCCGGGACGGGTGGGAAGATGTACGCGTCGATTTGTTGCAAGATTTTGATGAGATCGCTTTTCACCGTCACACACCGCATGTTCATCAACGGTCATGAGCAGCGCGGACGCCTCGGCAGGGAATCGCAGTGATGTATTTCGATTGGATTGCTGCGATGCGTGAAACAGTGGGCCGGCGGCATCTCCGCCACCGGCCCACTGTTCACCAAACGGTCAGTTGCTGACCCTTACCGCCGCATCGTCGGATTTACCCGACGCGGGGTTCAGTACTTCGCCGGAGTGATCCGGACGACCGCGTACGAGTTGTCCGGCGCGGCCGACTCGATCTTGATGGAGACCCCGTTGCGGACCTTCGAGTCCGACGGGTTGCCGGTGCCGAGCACGATCGCCCCACCGCCCAGCGTCACGCCGTAGAACTCGGTGGCCGGCGTGCCGTCCGGGTTCACCACCCGGGTGGTGTACGGCTTGTTGCCCCGCGACGGGACCACCACCGAGGCGTCGTTGTCCCGGGCGTACGGCGCACCGTCGCGCATCTCGATGCCCGGGTACCAGCCCTTGGCGTCGTTGAAGCCCGACACCGGGTGCTGCCGCGGGAACTTCGTGCAGTACGCGCTGTACGGCTCGTCCGCCGCCTCCAGGCACTCGGTGAACGGGTACGTCGGGTTCAGCGAGAACGCCGCGTTCGCCGACTGCGGCCGGCTCGGCAGGTTGTCCAGCACCGACGGGTCCTTCGCCGCCGCCTCACCGGTACGCCGCAGCGGATCGTAGTGCGAGTCCACGATCAGCAGTCCGCCCTTGGCCCCGTAGCTGGGCAGCGCGGTCATCTGCCCGGTGACGTGGTTGACGTCGCCCAGCATCGTGTCCCGGTACCAGACCAGCATCCCCGGCGCGTTGTACGAGATCCGGTCCACCTTCCACGCCTCGTGCGAGTAGATGGTGTCGTAGGCGTACTTCAGGCCCATGTCGAAGCCGTCGAAGTTGCGCCACTCGGCCAGGTAGTACTGCGCCTTGACCTGGGTGCCCGGGTCGATGTGCCAGCCCACGCCGGTGGTGTCGGTGAAGGTGCCACCGGTCAGCGTCCAGCCGTTCGTGCCGCCCTCGACGTCGTCGCTGAACGTGGTGGCCCCACCGCCGGTGACCGAGAGGTCGTCGGCGAACCAGCCCCGCTCCTGGAACGCCTCGTCGGTGGCGTACCGCAGCCGCACCTGTACGGTCGTGCCGGCGTACGCCGACAGGTCGATCCAGTCGTGCCGCCAGCCGTCGGTGCTGCCGGTCAGGCCGTACTTCTTGTTGCCGAAGTCGACCATGCGGCCGTTCGGGTCGGCGTACCCGTCGTTCGTGGAGACCAGCGCACCGGCCGCGTCGTAGACCTTCTGCTCGGCCCAGGTGGCTCCGCCGTCGGTGGAGACCTCGACGAAGCCGTAGTCCCAGTCCTCCTCGATGACGTAGTTGTTCCACATCCAGAACTTCGCGTCGGTGGCGGCCGGGACGGCCACCTGCCGGCTGAGCTTGACGTCCGCCCAGGCCTGGTCGGAGCCGCTGTACCACATCCCGGTGCCGCTGTGCGGCTGGGCGAGGGTGACCACCTTGTCCGGCAGGTCGATCTTGATGCCGTCCTGGGTGCCCACCGGGGTCCGCGAGGTCTGCCCGAGCGACGCCGTACGGGTCCGCGTGCCGGGGGCGATGGTGAGCGGATCGGCCCAGCCCAGCACCCACTTGTCCCAGATGCCCATGTGCGTCGGCAGAGCCTGGAAGATCTCACCGGTGTGCGAGCCGGACGCCATCAGGTCCCAGAAGTCGACGTCCGAGTCGGCGTTGCCCGAGGTGTCGTAGAGGTCCGGCAGGCCCAGGTCGTGACCGAACTCGTGGGCGAAGACGCCGACCCCGGCGTCCTCCGGCTGCACGATGTAGTTGGACGCCTTCAGGTTCGTGCCGGGGATGGTGTAGCCACCGGCGACCGTGGAGGAGTGCGCCCAGACCGCGTACACGCCCTGGTCGCCGCCGCCACGGGACTTGCCCTGACCGGCGTGCACCAGCACCAGGTGGTCGATCACGCCGTCCGGCTCGTTGACGTTGCCGTCGCCGTCGCGGTCGCCCTGGTCCTCGATGTCGTAGTCGGCCCAGGGGAAGTTCGGGTCGGCCGCAGCCAGCGCGTCGATCGCGTCGGTGGCGAGCCGCCCCGCGCCCTGCGGGTTGTCCGGGTGGCCGTTCATCGCCTGCTGCCGACCGGCGACCCAGGCGCCCGTCTCGTCCTGGAAGCAGCGCGAGGCCGCGTACCAGCCCTCCGAGTGCGGCACGGTGATCCACGGGCTGGCCTGCCCGTCCACCGTGTACGCGCCCTTGGACATCTCCAGGTACATGTTGTGCATGGTGCGGCCGGACAGGTCGATGCCCTTCTTGCCGTCCGGTCCCTTGAGGTCCTTACGGACCCGCTCGGTGATGCCCTGCTTGGTGTAGAGCATCTTGTCGAAGTGGGCGGGCGAGAAGTCCGGCACCCACATCGAGTTGTTGTCCTCGTGCGGCAGGGTCGCCGGGTTGGGGATGTTGTTGTGCTTCGGTCCGTTCTGGACGGTGCCGGGCACGCAGGTGCGGTCCTCGAAGACCGTCTTGGGGACCATCACCCCGGTGAAGTCGTCGTTGGCCTGGTCGTTGAACTCCACCAGCAGGGTGAGCAGCTTGGCCGTCTGGGTGCTCTTGGCCTTCTTGAACGCGCGCGGGCTCTGCCCGGTGCGGATCGCCCGCGCCTCGTTGCGGGCCAGTTCCCGGGCGGCCAGCGGGTTGCCGCCGGCGAACTTGCGGTCGTAGGCGCGGGCCTCGTCCGCCGCCGGGGTGCGGATCCCGTCGGCGCCGCGCACCTCCTTACCCGCGGTGTCCGGCTGCACCTCCGGCTCGGCGTAGTTGAGGTAGTGCTCGTCGGCCCCGATCCGGGTCGGTGTGGCCGGCCCGGCGGGCTGGGCCGCCGCACTGCCGGTCACGGTCAGTGACGCGGCGACGAGGGCGAGGGTGGGCAACGCGACGAGTAGGCGTCGGCGTGCGCCGGTTGGCGGGACAATGTTCATGCCGCTCCAAGTCATGAGGGCGTGAGGGCGAAGGAGCGCCTGACCTGAAAGGCCGGCGCTCATGAGAGGCAAAATAAGCATATTCATCAATACCTGGCAAGGGGCTCGACCGTTCTCCGTCCGCCCAGCCACCGGGGCCGGACCGATCAGCCGGTTCCGGTTGTTCCCACCCGCCACACCGGACACGCCGACGGCCCGTCCGGTGTGGCGGAACAGTCAGCCGTCGGTGGCCGCCAGTCTGGCCACCGTGAGGGAGTTCTGGTCCGGCTTCTGCGGCTCCGCGCCGAGCTTCGACCAGGCGACGTAGTCACCTGCGGCGAACACGAGGCTCAACCCGGGCGCTTCGCCGAGCCGCCAGAGCCGCTGCGTCCTGACGTCCAGGGCGTACTGGCCGGCATCGCCACCGCCGCTGCCGTTGCTCCAGCAGACGTAGCGCGGGGAGGAGCTCAGCGTCATGGAGGTGCCGTCGTCACCGAGTGTGACCTCGGTGGCGTCTCCGGTGGCGGTGTCCAGGACGAACAGCGACGCGTTCGGCTCCGGTGCCGGGGCCGATACGATCCAGGCAACCCGACCGGGCTCCGCTGTCAGGGCGGTGACCTGCTGTTCCTTTGTCAGCGGGCCCGTGGTGAGCAGGTCGTCCCGGCCACCGGTCACCTTGCGGATCTCGTACCGGTCCGCCGGGAAGCCGGGGGACACGTCCGCTGAGCGCACGTAGTAGAGGTCGCTGCCCGCGGCAGCGGGGAGCTTCGCGCGTTCGGCCACCACCTCCGCCGCCCGGCTCCCGGTGACGGACCTGCCCAGGACCTGGGCACCGAACTCGGGTTGACCGGTGGTGGGGACGGCCGTGGTCCAGTAGACCCGGTCGGTGCCCACCGAGAGCATCGACGAACCGGGTGGGATGGGCATCTTCCTGCCCTTGGCGACGGCTGCGGAATCGCCAAGCAGCACCGTCCGGCCAGCAGCTCGGTCGAAGCCGTAGACCCGCCAGTCCATCTGGTACATGTCGGTGCTGGTCGTCTCGAGCCAGGCCACGGTCCGCTCGTCGGCGTCCCCGTAGATGGCCTGACGGGCCGCGCCGTGCGGGGCGGGGGACATGCCGCGCACTCGGCTGCCTGCGTAGAGCCCCACCTGGCTCTGGCCGATGACCACCTCGCCGCTGCGGGTGGTGGCGGCCGGGTTGGCCGCGGTGATCATCTGCCCGTCCGGCGTCAGGCCCAGGTGGTTGAGGGTACGCCCGGGCGCCGTCGTGCCGCTCAGGCTGAAGCTGACCCGGAACTCGCGGCCCGGTACGGCGTCGACCGCGTCGGTCGTGGCGTACCGGGACCGGACCCGGAAGGAGGCCCCAGGGCTGCTGGCGGAGCCGCTCGCCGAGATGCTGGGGGCGGGCGCGTCCCGGTGTCCGGGCGAGCCCACCCCCTGCTCGTCGTCGCAGCCACCGACAGCGAGGAGCAACAGCGCCACTGTCAGTGTTCGTCGCACGGTCAGTACACGATCCCGTTGGACTGGAGGAAGCGGGTTGCGAAGCTCGAGGTGCTGTAGCTGAACGACGGCTTCGTGGCGGACCACACTGTGGTCGCCGGGTCGGCCCAGCTTGAGGTCTGACCGGACGCAGTGTAGCCGAATCCGACGATCCAGTGACCGATCGTCTTGTTGGTCGGGTGTCCGTTGTAGTGCGATCCGCCGGCGAACTCCACGGTGTCGGCCCCGATCGGCATGCCGTTACCGCCGATGCTGTGGGCGAAGACGGCGACCAGCAGCGAACCACTGGGCTTGGGAACCTGCACGTACCAGTTGAAGCCGCGCCAGCGGTTGATGCCGGTGGCGAATCGCTTGCTGGTCCAGGTGGTGGCCCCGTTCGCCTCGGTGGCCATGTGCGAGCTGGTGGCCAGGTTGGGCTGGGAGAGGCTGGCCCCGTTGTACTTGCTCTTGAACCCGGTCCCGTGCAGGTAACGGAGGATCATGTAACCCGAGGCTGGGCCGCAGTAGTATCCCTTGCTCTGGCCGGTCTGGCTCAGACCCAGGATGCGGCTGCTGGCCGCTGTGGTGCGCAGACCGGCACCGTCTCCCGGATCGACGTAGCCGGAGTCGCCGTACTGGGCGACGTAGTCCGCTTCGAGCATGTTGAGCTGGGTCGGATCGGCCCCTTGGAAGTTGACCGCGTAGTACTCCTGGGACAGCTGGATCTTGAGGGACGTCTGGGTGTCCGTCGGCTGCTCGATCGAGGGATCGGTGACGTCACCGCCGGTGAAGTTGCCTTCGATGCCGTTGTACGGCTGGTCGGGGTCGATCACCTCGGCCAGTGCCGAGGTGGGGGCGGTGAGCGCGACGGCGCACCCGATCATCAGGGCGGCGAAACCGCCGGCAGCGCGCCGGTAGCTCGTCATCGCTGTCTTCAAGTGATCCTCCACAATGCGGGTAGGGTGAACCGCCCGGCCTTTCCGGCGGTTCACAGAATCGATTCGGTGCGGCTGGGTCGAATCGTAATAACGGTGCGACGGATCCGCCTGTCCCGCATTCTGGGGACAGGAGCGCCTTGGTGGTGGTAAAGCGGTCCAACGACTACCGCGTCGAGCGAAGAACCGCGTTCACCACGGCGAAAACAACGTCACGAATCGGTACGCGGAAAGGCGTACCGCCTCAGGGCTGAGGAGCGAGCGCCGCCCGGGTGAGGAACGCCTTGTTGCCGTGTCCGAGTTTCGCCTTGAGCCGCTTGACGTAGGTGTTGACGGTGTGCACGCTCACCCGCAGTCGAGCTGCCGTCTGGTTGTGGGTGAGCCCGTTGGCGATGCAGTCGAGAACCTCACGTTCCCGCTGGGAGAGTCGTTGTCGGCCAGGACCGGGGTCGCGCTGCCCGGTGCCCGGCGTGGGCTGGTCGACGGGTGTCGGGACGGTGTCGGCCGGTCCACGCCCGGCCAGCATGGTCACCAGGTCGTGGACACCGTCCTGCTCGTCCGGTGCCGCGCCGGTGACCAGCAGGAGGCAGTGCCCGGCGGGCAGACTCCTCGCTGCGTCAGCCTGGGCCCCGGCGGAGCCGCTGCGCGGCAACTCGCCCGGGTCGGTGGCCGGTGCCGGCTGGGTGACGGTCAGACCGGCCGAGCCGAGCAGGTCGCCGACGACACGCCGGAAAGCCGGATCGCCGCCGAGAACTGAGATTTGAATCATCGGTCGTCCTCTGAATAGGAACACGGCAGCTCGATCCGACGGTCGGTATTCACCGTCGGATCGAACTCGATCGAAAGAACGCGGAACGGGATCTCGTTCGGCGCTTCTGTCGCTATTGCTGCAACCTGCAGCCGGCCTGGTGTTCCGGAGGACGTTCAGTCTCTGATCGAAAATGCCACATCGATGCCATCACCCCCGTGTAGGCAAACTTTCCAATAGCTCGGTCAGGTGCTCGACGGTCTTGCACAATCTCGTACCTTGACGGTGACGATTGTCGCACGGGCGGTTCCCCGTGCGCTGCCCCGTCCGAGCGCGCAGCCAGGCGTAGAAACGGCGGTGGGTGCCGGTCCGCGCGGACCGGCACCCACCGACGGGTAGGGCTGTGGTCAGTCCTCGTCGGACTTCCCGCCACTGAGCCCGGAGGAGATCAGCTCCATCACCGAGGAATCCTGGAGCGTGGTGACGTCACCGAGCGAACGGTTCTCCGCCACGTCCCGCAGCAACCGGCGCATGATCTTGCCGGAGCGGGTCTTCGGCAGCTCCGGCACCAGCATGATCTGCCGGGGCTTGGCGATCGGGCCCAGCGTCTTGGCCACGTGGTTGCGCAGCTCGGTGATCAGCCGCTCGCCCGCCTCACCCGAGATGTCGGTGGTGCCGCGCGGAATGGCGAACGCGACGATCGCCTGCCCGGTGGTCGGGTCGGTCGCGCCGACCACCGCCGCCTCGGCCACCGACGGGTGCGACACCAGCGCCGACTCGACCTCGGTGGTGGAGATGTTGTGCCCGGACACCAGCATCACGTCGTCGACCCGGCCGAGCAGCCAGATGTGCCCGTCGTCGTCCTTCTTGGCCCCGTCACCGGCGAAGTACATCCCCTCGAACCGGGACCAGTACGTCTCGACGAACCGGTTGTCGTCACCCCAGATGGTGCGCAGCATCGACGGCCACGGCTCGCGCAGCACCAGGTAGCCACCGCCACCGTTGGGCACCGACTGGCCCTGGTCGTCCACCACGTCGGCGACGACGCCGGGCAGCGGGGTCATCGCCGAGCCCGGCTTGGTCGCGGTCACCCCGGGCAGCGGGGAGATCATGATCGCGCCGGTCTCGGTCTGCCACCAGGTGTCCACGATCGGCAGCTCACCCCGACCGACGTGCTGGCGGTACCACATCCACGCCTCCGGGTTGATCGGCTCGCCGACGCTGCCCAGCAGGCGCAGCGACGACAGGTCGAAGCCCGCCGGGATGTCGTCGCCCCACTTCATCATGGTGCGGATCAGCGTCGGCGCGGTGTAGAGGATGCTGACCTTGTACTTGTCGACGATCTCCCAGAACCGGCCCTTGTGCGGGGTGTCCGGGGTGCCCTCGTACATCACCTGGGTGGCGCCGTTGGCCAGCGGCCCGTACACGATGTAGGAGTGCCCGGTGACCCAGCCGATGTCGGCGGTGCACCAGTAGACGTCGGTCGCAGGCTTCAGGTCGAACACCGCGTGCGCCGTCCACGCGGCCTGGGTGAGGTAACCGCCGGTGGTGTGCAGGATGCCCTTCGGGCGGGCGGTGGTGCCGCTGGTGTAGAGGATGAACAGCGGGTGCTCGGCGTCGAACGGCTGCGCGACGTGCTCCGCCGACGCCTGCTCCACCGCCTCGTGCCACCAGTGGTCCTTCGCCGACCAGGCGACCTCCTCGCCGGTGCGCCGGACCACCAGCACGTGCTCGATCGACGGACAGTTCGCCACCGCCTCGTCCACGGTCGGCTTCAACGCCGACGGCTTGCCCCGTCGGTAGCCGCCGTCGGCGGTGATCACCACCTTGGCGCTGGCGTCGGAGATGCGGTTGCTCAGCGCGTCGGCGGAGAAACCGCCGAAGACCACACTGTGGGTCGCGCCGATCCGGGCGCAGGCCAGCATCGCCACCGCCGCCTCGGGGATCATCGGCAGGTAGATCGCCACCCGGTCACCGGCGACCACCCCCAGGTCGGTCAGCGCGTTCGCCGCCTGGCAGGTCAGCCGGTGCAGGTCGGCGTAGGTGAGGGTGCGGGTGTCGCCCGGCTCGCCCTCCCAGTGGATCGCCACCCGGTCGCCGTTGCCGGCCTCCACGTGCCGGTCCAGGCAGTTGTACGCCACGTTGAGCTGACCGCCGACGAACCACTTCGCGAACGGCGGGTTCGACCAGTCGAGCACCTCGTCCCACGGCCTGGCCCAGGCCAACCGGCCGGCCTGCCGCTCCCAGAAGGCGAGCCGGTCCGCGCCGGCCTCGTCGTACGCGTCGGCGGTGACGTTGGCCTGGGCGGCGAGTGCGGCCGGCGGCGGGAACTGGCGCGTCTCGTTCAGCAGGTTGGCCAAGGCCTCGCTCATGCGGTGACTCCTTCGTCGGGTGACCTGCGTCTCTACCCGGCCGAGGTTAGTCCGGGCAGCTCGGGACCGCGACACCCCCGGTGCCGGCCGGCGCGCTCAGCGGCCGTCCCGGCGCGCTCGACGGCCCACCCGTCCCGACCTGATCAGGATCGGACTCGACGGGCCGGCGGCGGGTGGCGTCCGGCCGGAGTCACCCGGTCGCTAGCGTGGCGGAGTGACCACCGACCCGCTCGCGCCCCTGCTCGCGCTCGCCGACATCGCCCCCGCCGTCGAGCGGGCCCGCGAGCGGGTCGACCAGGCGATGCGGCACCGCGCGCTGCGCCGCCACGGTGGCCAGGTCGTGGCCGAGGTCGGCCTGCGCTGCGCGGTGGCCAGCGCCGCCCTGGAGGGGTACGACCACGAGCGCGAGGCGGTCCGCGCCGGCACCGTCACCGAACCGGTGCTCCAGGGGGCGCTACGGGTGGCCGGGGCGCTGCCCGGGTTGACCGAGCTGTGGCCGAAGGCCCCCCGGCAGGCGCTGGCCCGGCTGCACGTGCTCGCCGCCCGGGACGTGGTCGCCGAGGCAGAGCTGGGGCGTCCGGTCGCCGACCCGGTGGTGGCCGCCCGGCTCGACGGGCTGGCCGGGCTGGTCGCCGGCGGGACGACGGTCTCCCCGCTGGTCCTCGCCGCCGTGGTGCACGGCGAGCTGCTCAACCTGCGGCCCTTCGCCGGCCCGTCCGGGGTGGTCGCCCGCGCCGCCGCCCGGTTGGTGCTGATGTCCCGGGGGTTCGACCCGCGTGGCCTGGTCGCCGTCGACGTCGGCCACCGGGAGCGGGAGCCGGAGTACGTCGGGGCGGCCGGGGCCTTCGCCACCGGCACCCCGGACGGCCTGCGTTCCTGGCTGCGGCACTACCTGAGCGCGGTCGAGGTGGGCGCCGACCAGCTCACCGCCGTCGGCGACGAGATCATCGCCGCCGCCTGACCCGGTGGCTGTCCGCGCGCCCCACCCGACCGCCGCCGCCTGACCCGGTGGCCGCCCGCGCGCCCCACCGGAGCGGTGCCGGGTGCGCGGTCAGTCCCGGCGGGCGGCCCGGTTCACCCGGGAGCGCAGCGCCCGCCGGGCGACCGGTCCGAGGTCGTCGACGATCTCGATGAGCACGGCGAGCTGGTCGAGTGCCGACATCGCCTGCCGCACGCCCGCCCGGTCCACCCCGTCATAGAGTTCCAGCCCGACGAACGCGGCGCAGACGGCCCGGGACAGGCCGGGCACGTCGGCGATCTCGGCGAAGGGTGACCCGGCGAGCAGCCGGCGCAGCACCGACTCGATCTCGTCCACCCAGAGTTGGAGCGCGGCGGCGGTGGGCGCGGCGAGCCGCTCGTCGGTCTGTGCCCCGGCCAGCATCTGGGCCAGGAAGGAGACGTTGCCCAGCTCGCGTTCCTGCTCGTGCAGCTCCTGCCCGACGGTGAGCAGTTCCCGCAGCGAGCCCACCCCGGCCAGCCGGGCCGACCAGTGCGCGAGCCGGTCGGCCGTGCTGGCCCGGCAGGCCGCCGTCAGCAGGTCGTCGACCGTGCCGAAGTGGTAGAAGACCAGCGCCTGGTTCACCCCGGCGGCGGCGGCGATGGTGCGGGCGGACACACCGGCGATGCCGTGCGTACGGATGGCGGTGATGGCGCCGTCCAGGAGGCGCTGCTTGGTGCCGGACATCGTCCTCCTCGTGGGCCCGCCGGATGCGGCGGTGTGATCATCGCATCGGTCACCAGCTGCGCCAGCCAACCGACGCCGGGCAACCGCAGGATCCAGCCGACCACCGCCCACCCGAGGTGCAGGTGCCCGAGGGCGCGGGCGACGGCGGCCACCCCCCGTTCCGACCGACCGCCGCCGTCGGTGTACTCCGCCCGCCACAGCACCCCGTCGGCTTCGGCGGCGGGGCGGACCAGCAGACCCACCGGGCGGCGACGGGCGACGAACCGCCAGGTCGCGGCGCACGGACCGCAGTCGTCGTCGAGGAACAGCACCGCCGCCGGCCCCACGTGGTACGGCCGCCAACGCGGCCACCAGTCCCGGATCTGCCGCCGGTACGCGTGCCACGCCCCGCCGTGCCGGTCGGCCAGGTCGTGTTCCTCGTGCGGTCTGGCCACCGCCACGCTGAAGGCGACCGCCACCACCGCTGCCAGCACCAGCGCGCAACTGCGGGTGAGCGCGGCGGTGAGCAGCACCAGGGCCACGGCGCAGGTCTGCATCGGATTGGCCATATAGGCGTACGGCCCGGTGGTGACCAGCCGTACGGGCGGGTCCCACGGGTACGGCGTGCCGCCACCGTGGGTGACGAACTCGCGGACCGCGGCGAGCGCCGGGGCGGCCAGCACCAGCGCCACCTGGGCGAGGAGCAGCAGGACGGGCCGGGGTAGTTCGGTCACCGTCGTCCATGACCCGTCGCCGACCTCGAAGGCCAGGCTGGGGACGAACCACAGCAGCAGGGCGGTGAAGACCCCGACCTGGAGCAGCGTGCGCGCCGTCAGGTGTCGCCGGTCGGCACACCAGCGGCCGAGCAGTTGCGCCGGCAGGGCCACCACGAGCAGCCCGACCAGCTCGCCGACCAGCCAGTGCGGGCCGAGCCGGACCAGCGGGTGCAGCGCGGGCATGGCCACCGCGTCGATCCAGAGCAGCAGGCCCAGCGCCACCGGCAACGGGAGGCTCCGGCGCAGCAGCACGGGCAGTGGACCCCAGAGCACGGCCCAGCCGATCCACAGGTCGACCGGCATCCCCCGGTAGCTCCCCCGCACCGGGGCGAACGTGTACCAGCCGGTGCGCCGGGCCACCTCGTCGAGGGCGGCGATGCCGATGCCGGCGGCGAGGAAGGCCAGCAGCGCCGCCGCCCGACCGGCGCGGCTCCGGTCGACCCGGGCGGCGGCGAGGAAGGCCAGCAGCGGCACCGCGAGGCTGAGGTAGCGGGCGGCGATCATCGCAGCGTCATCATGTCCAGCAGGTGTCCCGTGCCCGCACCGAGCAGGACCTGCTGGATCGGCCCGAAGTACCAGGAGGGGTCGAGCCCCCGGGTGTAGTCCACCCGGATGCGCACCTCGGTGTGCCGCTCGTCGACGGCCCGCCAGCTCACCTCGGCGTGCCGCCAACTGAACCAGCGCGCGGTGATCGAGCTGTCCTCGACGAACCGGAACCCGACCCGCTGCACCCCCACCATCTCCACCTCGGCGAGCAGGTGACCGCCGGGGCCGTGGGCGCTGCCGTGGTAGCCGAACATCCACCTGTCGCCCGGGTCGAGCCCGTCCCCGCCCACCTGGCCGGGCGTGGGCACCCCGAGCAGCCGCAGCGGCACCGACCGGACCGGTACGGGCCGGGGGCCGGCGGCGAGCCGGGCGGCCACCTGGTCGGCCGGCAGGGTCACCACCCGGACCACCTCGACGGACTGGTCGGGTGCGATCCGGGGTGCCGGTCCGCTGCCCTCCAATCCCGGCAGGAGCAGCAACGGCACCGCGATGACGGCGTACGTACGGGAGGCGTCGCGCAGTGCGCGGATCAGGGCGGTGGTCCCGTGGGACACCGCGTAGACCAGGGGGGCGGCGAGGATCACGCAGATCGCCCCCTCGTGCAGCGCGACCGCCGCCAGCAGCAGGGCGACCGTGGTGATCACGAAGACCCGGCCGTGTGCGGTGCGACCGGGCAGCAGGGCGAGTGCGGCGGCGAGGGCCGTCGGGAGCACCACGAACAGCAGGGCGCTGTCAGCCCGCCCGTCGAGCACGGTGGCGACGAACACCATCATGCCGAAAGCCAAGATCACGCCAGCGAGCACCCAGTTCGCGGCGGTCCGGCGGGGCGGTCGATCCTGCTCGTTCATTGCTACCTCCCGGTTTTGAGCACCTGCTCAAAACCGAGCATAGGCTTATTTGAGCGATCGCTCAATCGGGGGTACGCGGGGAGAGTGCTGCGTGGTGGGGTGCCGCTCGTCACTTCGGGTGCGGGTGCCGCATAGCGGTTCCGGCACCCACCCCGCGGGCGGTGCGGTCAGCGACAGTGGGTGCGGTTGCGGCGGTGGGGCCGGCCGGCGTGCCTCGACGGCCCGTCCGGGCGGTCGGGTGGCCCGGGTCGGTCAGGTGGTTCAGGCGGCCCGGGTCGGTCAGGTGGTTCAGGTGGCCCGGATCGTCAGGTCGCCCGGGTAGTCAGGCGGCCCGGGTAGTCAGGCGGCCTGTACAGCGCGGGTGCGGCGGTGTCGGCCGTACCAGGCGATGCCGATCGCCACCCCCACGCCGACGCCGAGCGCCGCCGCGGCCACCGGGACCGCCGGGCGCTCCCGCAGCCGCCGGCCCAGCGGGATCGGATGCCGGAACTCCAGCACCGGCCAGGCGTTCTCCACCGCGAGCCGGCGCAACGCCCGGTCCGGATTGACCACGCTCGGATGACCCACGCACTCCAACAACGGCCGGTCACTGTACGAGTCGGAATAGGCGTACGAGTCGGCCAGGTCGTACCCCCGGGCGGCGGCCAACTCGGTGACCGCCTCGACCTTGCTCGGACCGGCCGCGTAGAACTCCACCTCACCGCTGTAGCGGCCGTCCTGCACGCTCATCCGGGTGGCGATCACGTCGGTCACCCCGAGCAACGCGCCGATCGGCCGGACCATCTCCTCGCCCGATGCGGAGACCAGCACGACGTCCCGCCCGGCAGCCTGGTGCTCCTCGATCAGCACGGCGGCCTCGGCGTACACGTAGGGGTTGATCAGCTCGTGGAGGGTCTCCGCGACGATCTGACGGACCTGCTCCACCCGCCAGCCCTTGCAGAGCGCGGCGAGATAATCCCTGGTCCTGGCCATGGTCTGCTCGTCGGTGCCGCCCAGCCGGAACATCAGCTGCGCGTACGCCGACTTCACGACGTCCCGTCGTGTGATCAGCCCGTCCCGGTAGAACGGCCGACCGAATGCCAAGGCGCTCGACTTGGCGATGACGGTCTTGTCCAGATCGAAAAAAGCGGCACTTCGGCCCACGGCGCGCAAGTCTAGTCCGACGATGCGGGGTCGGCGGGTGCCCCGGGGTCAATACCCCACTCGACCTGCGGGAGTACCCGGGCCGCGAATGCTCAACGTGACCGCAGTCACACTCTGCGGTAATAATTTCGCAGGGAGTGGGGTCAACAACACTCGACGTGAACAGTCTGCTCGGGCAGACTTGTCCGCACGACAACGATTCACGTCCCCGAAAGCTGACAGACCCTCGGCGGTCGCACCCCCCCCGTGACCGCCGGGCCGGTTCGGCTCAACCCCCCCGGAGCCGAACCATTCGACGACCCCCGTCTCCCCCCGACGGGGGTCGTCCCTTTCCAGGTGGGAGCGCTCCGGCGCAGGTCACAGGTCGTCATCTTCCTTGTCGAGGTGGTGCCCCGATGGCATTTCCTCGGCCGGAGGCAGCAGAAAGGCAGCGGAGCCGTCGAACGCCTCCAGGACGCGCGCCGCGTAGTCGTCCGGGGTGTGGGTGTACCGGTTGAGCGTTGTCGACGCCTGTTCGTGTCCCATGACCCGCTGCACCAGGTTGATCGGGACACCGTCGGTGACCAGCCAGGTGGCGTAGGCGTGCCGCAGGTCGTGGAACCGCATCCCGCCGGCAGCCTTGGCCGCGACCTGGGCGACCGCTTCCCGCTCGGTGGTGAACTCGGCCGACCACTCGACGCCTTCCTGATCGGTCCAGACCGCGCGGTACCGGTGCGGGCCGGTGGCGACGACCTGGCCGAGCAGTCCGGCGCGGACCAACGACGGCAGCCAGACCCGACGCCGGAAGTTCGACCGCCGCAGCGGACGTCCCACCCGGTCACGGAAGACCAACGTGCGCGGGTCCGGGTCGTCGACGGCGGCCCGCAGCTCGCGGAGCGCGGCCAGCAGGAAGCCGGGTAGCGGAATGGTCCGGACCCCGGCGCGACTCTTCGGATACGGACGCAGCATGATCCCGCCGTGGGTCTCCTCGGCCACCTGGACCACACGCAGCGATGCCCGGTCGAGGTCGACCGACGACCACGTCAGCCCGGCGCACTCACCCCAGCGCAGCCCAGCCCCGGCGGCGGTGGAGACGATCGCCCGGTGCCGGGGTGGCACGGCGGGCAGCAGCCGACCGAGGAAATCTTCCCGGCTGATCGTGACCGGCTTGACGTCGCGGGACCGGTCGCGTGGCAGCTTCACGCCCTCGGCCGGGTTGGTGGCGATCAGCCGTGCCTGAACCGCCGTCCGGAGGATCATCGAGAGGAGTTGGTAGCACTTAGCCACGGTGGTGGGGGCGAGATCCCGACCCAGGCCGCTCACCCACTCCTGCACCGACATGAAGTCGACTTTGCCGAGTGGCCAGTCACCCCACTTCGGCAGGAGATGCGTGCGGAGCATGGAGACGGTCCGCTCGGTGGTGCGCGCCTCCACGGTCCGGGTGGCGAGCCACTGCTGAGCGAAGTCACCGAAGCGGGTACGGCCGGCATGCGGGTTGACGTAGGTCCCCCGGTTGAGGCTCCCTTCGACCTCGGTGAGGTAGACGCTGGCCTCCCGCTTGGTGCGGAAGCTCTTGGACTTCTGCCCGCCGGCAGGATCACGCCAGCAGGCGCGGTAGGTGCCGGCCGGAGTCTTGCGGACGAAGCCCATCAGCGCCTCCGCCCGTGCTCGGTGCCGGTGGCGGCGGCCGGTTCCTCAGTAACGCCGTCGAGCCAGGCGTGGAAGCGGGCGCGAGGAATCAGCCAGCGACCACCCAGGCGGGTCGCCGGAATCGAACCGTCCCGGACGAGGGCGTACGTACTGCCCAGCGAGATGCCCAGCAGCTTGGCGACCTCCCGGACGGTGTAGGTGACCGGCCCGACGACGGTCGACCCGGTGCGCGGGACGAGCCGGATGACGGGATTCGGTCGGGCGGTGGTGCTCATGACTGATGACCTCCCCAGGTCTGTTCGGATCGGGCGGCAGCCGGCGCGATGCCGGCCGGGGTGGTGCCGAGTTCGTGGGCGAGTTCTTCGCGGCCGGTGGCTTGTCGTTCCCGGGCCATGGCGGCGGCGGTGTTGGCGAGGAGGGCGTCACCGGTGGTGTGCCAGCCGACGCCGGCGAAGGTGAGGGTGCCGACGATCAGGGTGGTGTCGTCGTGCTCGTCGACGAGCTGGCCGCCGGTCGGGTGCGCGTGGTCCTGGTCCTCGTGCTGCCGGTGGTGGCGGCGGGTGTCGCGCAGGAGTTGGAAGGTGACGGAATACCGCCGGGCCTTGGTGAGGAAGTGGCCGCCGAAACCGAGCATGTGCGCCCAGCGACGCAGGCGGGCGTAGGGGTTGGTCGTCGGTCTGTTGGCCGGTTTGGTGTCAAGGGCGGCTTGACGGTGTGCGACGCAGACGGGGCAGGCGGCGTATCGGGTGTGGGTGCCGCAGTCGGGGCATTCCCAGCGGTCGACGAAGCCGGGCCGGGGCCGGTGGTCGCGGGGCCGTTGCGAGAGGGGCACGGGGGTGCCGGTGGGTCGGCCGATGCGCCAGCAGGCGTCGATGAGGCGGGCGGTGTGGTCGCCGTCGGGGTCGGCGTGGTCGCCGATGGTGTCGGCGGTGAGTCTGACGGAGCGGTGCCCGGTTACCTCGGTGCTCTTGGTGGCGTACTTGGCAAGGTAGCCGGCAACCATGCTGTCGGTGACCTCGCCGTGCCCGTTCAGCGTGATGGGTCGGATGTCGAGCTGTTCGCCCCAGGCGATCGGCCAGCCGTCGGGCCGGTCGGGGTGGGTGGGGGTGGTGAACGCGACCTGAGCGGCGGCGTGCCGGAGCGCGTCGACGAGGTCGGTGACGGTGAACGCGGTCGGTGGTGGGACGACGGCGGCGGGGTCGTCGGGGTCGACGCCGTCGAGGCGGACGAGGGCGTGGAAGTGGACCGCTCCGCGTGCCTGGAACTCGGCGGCCTTGCCGTGGGACAGCCGCACGGGCGGGACGGTGCGGGTGTTGCCGGCGGCGGTGACGACCTGGACGCGGGGGATGCCGCGGTGGCGGGCGAGTTTGGCGAGGTGTCGTTCCGCGGCTTGCTTGGTGCGGTGCCACAGCTCGCCCGAGAAGAGGTTCCAGACGGCCTGGTGGTCGTGGTCGTAGCAGTCCAGGCACAGCGGTTGACCGAGTGCGGCGTCACCGGGTTCGTGTCGTGCCCAGCAGGCGGCGGGGCGGCCGTGGGGGCAGCGGCCGGCGGTGGGGTCGGTGGCACGGCGGGCGTGGCAGGGGTCGGGACGGCAGTCGCAGCGTTTGCGGTTCCGGCAGGTGTGTTTGCGGACCGCCCGGACGTGGACTGGTCCGAACGACGGGGCGGTGAAGGTGGGGAACACGGCCGGATGTCGGGTGACGGTGTCGGGTACGCCCTTGCCGCCGACGAGGCCGGCGCGCAGGAGTTGGTAGGCGTCGCGTTGGTAGGTGTGGGCGCAGGAGGGGCAGACGGTGGCGCGTCGGTTGCCGCAGGCGGTGTAGATGACCGCGTCGGGCATGGTGTCGGTGTGCCGCTGGTCGAGGACCCGGCCGGTGGTGTGGTCGACGGTGTGGAGGCTGCCGGCGAGGCGGATGGGTCGGGTGCAGCCGGCGGCGGCGCGGACGTGCTCGATCCAGCCGAAGTAGTCGGGTCGGGTGGCGCGTTCGAAGGCGGAACCGGCTGCGGTGTAGCCGTAGATGGGTGGGACGTCGGCGTTCGAGCCCACCCCCCGGGCCGAAGCGCGGGGGGTGAGGTCCAGCGTCGAGCCCATCAGGCCGCGTTCCCGTCGTTGGGGGTGCGGGTGGTGATGGTGCGTTCGGTGACGATGACCCGGCAGGCGCCGCATTGGCGCTTGGCCGGTTCGTGCCGGTGGCAGGGGATGCGGGTGGTCTGTTCGCCGCAGCGGACGGTGACCGGTGCCCGGCAGGGTCCGCCGGGGATGACGTCGACGACGGTGCGCCGGATGTCGTACGGGTGCCCGTCGGGGTGGACGGGGCAGGCGTGGATGACGTGTTCGATTTCGACGACGTGGATGGTCATCGGGCACCCCCGGCCAGGGTGGTGAGGAGCTGCCCGGCGACGGCCGGGGTGACGTCGAGCCGGTCGGCCAGCTCGTCCGGGGTGATGGGTGCTCCAGTGTTCTGCTCGTGCTGGACGGCGGCGAAGCGAGCCATGGGCAGCAGGTGGGTAGGGACGTCGACCGGCTTCGGTGCCGGCATGGCGACGGGTTCCGTCGCGGTGGGTCGGGTGTCCGGGAGTGGCTCCGGGTCGGTGGTGATGGCGGCCGGCGGTGCCGGCTCGGTGGTGACCTGCTCGGTCACCTGGACGTGAATCGGCTCGGACGGCTTGGCGGCCGACGGAATGGCTTCGGTGCTGGCGGGTGCCGGGGCGAGGACGAGTTTCACCAGGGCCATGAAGGCCAGGGCGGGTACGGCGGACAGGAGCCACCCGGAGATGCCCGGCTTGGCGACCGCGAGTTGTGCGGCGAGGGAGAGGCCGGCGGCGGCGATGAGCAGGAACAGCGGGTAGCCGATGGAAGCGCCGAGCCGGCGGCGTCGGCGGATGGTCAGTAGGCAGGCGATGGGGACGAGTTCGGAGATGACGGCGTTGGCCCAGCCGAACCATTGCCCGGTGCCGGTGGGGGAGTTGGCGAGGGTCCAGTCCTTGACATGGGTGAACGAGGCGGCCCCGGCGAAGCCGGCGACGGCGATGAGGATGAGGACCAGGACGACACCCTCCACACGGGTGCCGGCAGTCGAGGTCTTCGCGGGCATCAGTGGCCTCCGTGGCAGTCGAGGCAGCAGCCGTAGCGGCGGGGGATGTAGTAGGGCTGCACCAGGCCGCAGACGGCACAGGTGCGGCGGGCGCGGAGCGCTTTGGCGATGGCCTCCCGCTGGGCGGGCGTGGCGGTCCGCTTCGGCTTGGCGAGATCGAGACGGTAGAGGTAGGCGACCCGCTTACCGCGACGCCAGAGGACCTGGCAGACGGGCTCCTGTCCGGCGGGCCGGAGGCCGGCGGCGCGCAGTTGCCGCCGGGTAGCAAGGCCGTCGGGGGCCATCCGGTACGGATAGGTGGGCAGGCCGTAGCGGCTGCCGGTCGGGTCGTAGAAGACGGTCATGAGCGGTCTGCCCAACGCTGTTGGGCGGCCTGGCGGGAGATGCCGAGGCGGGAGCCGATCTCGGCCCAGGAGTAGCCGAAGGCCCGCAGGCCGATGACGGCGTCACCGATGGCCCGGTCGAGGTCGGCGGAGAGGGCGACGAGGTCGCGGAGTGCTTCGACGTCGCCGGTGGCGACGCGTCGGCCGTGTGCGCGGATGATGCGCCGGGTGAAGGCGGCGAACTGGTCGTTCTCGACGACCTCCCGACGCTTCTGAGCCGGGACGGATGGCGTCAAGGACGCCTTGACGGTGCTCACCGGTTCTCACCTCCGGCGGTGTGGAGGCGGTCCCACTCGGTGGCGGCGGCCTCAAGGGCGGTGACGACCTGCTCGGCGGTGCGGGTCGGGTCGTCGTTCCAGGAGTAGGGGGAGGTGTGTTCGTCGAGGAGGTAGCCGTCCTCGTCGACGAAGAACACGGGCGCGGTGGCGTCGAGGTGGTCGACGAGCACGTCGAGGGTGGTGACGTAGTCGGCGATGGTGTCGCCATCGAGCTGGGCGAACTGCTCGACCGGGCGACCGGCGCAGGCGATGCGGATAGCCCCGGCGGCGCAGGCCGGCGGGGTGGGGATGTTGGTGGTGGGGGCGTAGTAGGTGCCCTGGTGCCAGCCGTGCCGGCGTAGGTAGAGGGCAGCCATCCGGAGCAGGTCAGCAGGGGTGACCGTTCCGGTGGTGGGTGGGTTCTGGGTAGCCTTCACGGCAGCCACGTCCTTTCAGAAGGGCTTGGTGGGAGGTCGGCGGAACCGGTCTGCTTTCCAGGGCTTGAGCCGGTTCCGTCGGCCGTTCAGCGGGTGCGTAGCCGCAGGTGGCGGCGGAATCGGGTGGGGTCGTCGGCCAGCGGCACGGGCGCGGAGGCGAAAGCGAGAATCCCGTGATCGGCGGCCAGCTTCAGGAGCGTGGCGAGTTCGGCGGGCGTGCCGACGACGAAGCGGTTGACGTAGCGGGTGGTCGGTCGCGGGGTGCGACGTGCGTGGATGCGCTGGAGCAGGCTCATGCGGCGGTCTCCCAGTCGACTCGGGTTCCGGTGGGTGCGGATAGGCGGGTGGGGCGACGGGTCCAGGTGGCGTAGTCGGCGATGCCGGCGATCTGGGCGTCATCGAGGTAGGCCACCTTGATGCGGCGAGGGGTGCCGCCTTCGGCGATGAGGTAGGCCGCGCCCTGGTTGGTGGGGGCGATGTCGGTGGCGGTGTAGCCCTGCTCGGCCCAGCCGTGGCCGAGGACGATGTTCGAGCTGTTGGGGGTGGTGCAGCGGAACGCGGCGCGGTAGCCGAACAGGTCCCGCAGGCTGGTGGGGATGATGTCGAACGACGGCCGCTGAGTCGCGGCGATGACGGGGATGCCGGCGGCACGTCCCCGGGCGACCAGGTCGCGGAGCAGGGCGACGAACTCTTCCTGCTCCTGCTTGCTGCCGATGGTGGCGGAGTAGAAGGCGATTTCGTCGACGAGGACGGTGATGACGGAGAGTCCGTCGAGGGCGGTGACCTTGCGACGTCCGTGGGCGCGTAGCCAGGCGTAGCGGTTGTTCATCACCGTTTGCAGGCGTCGCAGGACGTCGAGGGCGGCGGTGATGTCGGGGCCGATGAACGCGTCGGCGCAGTCCTCCCACTGCCCCAGCTCGACGAGCTTGCCGTCCAGTAGGACAAGGCGGGAGTCGACGGAGAGCGCCGCGTGGGCGGCGATGGTGTTGAGGAGGCCGGACTTGCCTCCACCGGGTTCGCCTCCGGCGAGGAGGTTGCGGTAGGCCAGGGTGATGTAGACGTGCTGGCCGAACTCGTCGATGCCGATGAAGATCGGGTCGAACATCGACAGGCCAGGCCCCACCGGAATGCCGGCGGTCGGGGCGGATGCCGTAGCCATGGGTGCCCTCCTTGGGCGTTGGTGGGCGCGGGAAGCCACACGAAGGAGCCCGTAGGGCTCCCCGCGTCCGGGTCAGGTTGGGTGCGGGATCAGAGCCAGTCGGAGAGGTCGTCGGCGTCCGACGACGGCGCGGGGGCCGGCTTGCTGCCGTTGATCGACGTGGCGGCCTGCTTCTTGGGCTGGACGGGCAGGGTGATGGTCGACGCCTGGACGTCGGGCAGGTCCAGGGCGGTGGGGATGACCGGCGTCGGCCGGTCGGTGGCCGGGGCGTCAGGGTCGATGACGTCGGCCAGGGGAGACGTGACGGTTGCGGTGAGCACCTCACGGCGCTTGATGTCGAACCGCAGGTACGCGGCGTTGCCGTCCGAGGCCCGTTCGACCAGGACGGATGAGGCGTGGCAGGTCACGGCGATCTTGTCGAGGCGGCCTTCCAGGTCCGCCAGGGACAGGCCGGGCCGCAGGTAGACCCAGACCCGTTCGCCGACCGGGGTCGGCGTGGCCCACAGGATCAGCGGGAGGGAGCCCGACTGGTTGGCGATGATGAACTGCGCGAAGCACACCCGCAGCCGGTGGCGCACGATCAGGCACCACACCCAGGCGACGACCTGACGGCGGAGGACAGGAACAGCGGCCGGGACGCCGAGGACGACGGCGACGACGGCCAGGGTGACCGGGGTCGGAGTGTGGGTGGCGAGCTGCACCCAGCCGGTGAGCAGTAGCACGGCCAGGACGATTTCGGGGGTCCACCACCAGAGCAGCCGCAGTACCGGCCAGATGCGGACCAGGAGCCAGGCCAGCGCGCCACACGGGACGCTGACGGCCGCGCCGATGAACAGCGCGATGATCGGGTGTACGTAGGCAGCGGCCACCACGGCAGCGAGTACGCCGATGATGACCGCAGTGAGGATGAACGCCATGCGGGCGTTCCGGGCCGATGACCGGTGAACCTTGGCCTCGATGACCGTCACGGTTCCGGTTGACTTCCGCCCGAACGAGCGGCGAGGGCTAGACTTGGACATGACACGTCCTCCCAAGCGATTGGGCTGGATGGGTTGGAGAGCACGGGGTCGGCAGGTGTAGGAGCCAGTACCGGCCCCGCGCTCGAAATCACTCAGGCCGCCGCAGCAGCCGATGGGCTCAGATGCAGGCGATGAGCAGTGCGGACACCCACAGGCAGGCCGCGTGCAGGGACTGATCCGCCAGGTACATGCCGCAGATCGGGGCTTGACGGTCGGCGAAGTCGGCGCTTCCGGTGTGGATGAGCAGCCACCGCACCGGCCAACGCCGGTCGAGGATGGCATGGGAGACGGCGGAGAAGCCGACACCGGCAGTGAGCCCGACAACCGTGACGGGCAGGTCGAGCGCGACGATGGCGATGGTCAACATGACCACCACCACGAGGTGATAGGCCACGATGTGGCCCAGCAGGTGACGCCAGCCGTCCCAGCCGGGAGCGGCCTTGTGGGCGGCCTGCTTGTCGGACTGGCCGAAGACGTGATCGGCCACCTGGTGGCCGGCGTAGAAGGTCGCCGCGACGACGGCGAACACGATGGCGGAAACGAGCATGACAACCACTCCCAACGACAATGGGCAGACGGGTTGGATGGCAGGCGGGGTCGGCAGGTGTAGGAGCCAGTACCGACCCCGCGCCATATTGAGAGGGCAACCGCAGTTGCCGAGGGCCGGGAGAGTAGGAGCCAGAAACGCTCCCGGAACCTTGGGCGGATCAGATCAGCGGACCGTCAGGCCGCTTCGTGCGAAGACACCAGAGGCTCACACAGCACGGTGAGCGAAGAACCTCACTTGGCCGCCGAGGCACCAGCCTTCGGCTTCAGCGAGATGGCACGGAACGCGACGCCGTTACGCCCGTTGGTCGCCCACGGAATGGCCTCCAACTGCTCGACAGCGACGAGCTGTCCCACCGTCACGCTCGGCTTCTCTCCCGCCGTGGTGATGGTGATGATCTCGCCACCGGTTTCGTCGAGCACGAAGACCTGGGTGGACCACATGAGCCGGCCAGTGTTCTTCTCCGACCGCTGGTTGCCGTTCTGGTCGTTCTTCGGCTCCGGATCCCTCGTCACCTGAACCTGCTTGCTCTGGGTGTCCACGTACAGCTTCACAACAAACCTCCTGTGTCTCGGGCCAGGTAGTGAGCTTGTCCCCGGTGGACTTTCTGCTCTTGGCCTCTGCGGTAAAGACTCCCGGAAAGCGGGGGACAACCCATCCGATGGGCTGGACGACTATGGGACGTCTCGGCTACTTTGTAGTCGTCCTAAAGTCGTCCCTTGAGGAGTGTCCGATGCCGAACGACCGGCTACGCGATGCCATCCTGCGCAACGGCCTGACTCCCGTCGCCGTAGCGGAGCGGATCGGGGTCGACGCGAAGACCGTAGAACGCTGGATCACCCAGAATCGGACGCCGTACCCGCGTCATCGGCACGCCATCGCGGCGATGGTGCGCGAAGACGTCCCGTATCTCTGGCCGGAAGCGGTGACCCCGGAACGGGCATCGAAAATCGGGCAGAGCGAAATGGTTCAGCTCTACTCCCGGCGATCCTCGGTGCCGAACGATCTGTGGCGACGACTGATCGAACGGGCCGAGCAGCGCATCGACGTACTGGCCTACGCGGGCCTATTCCTCGTGGAGCAGGACCCGATGCTTGTCGACGTCCTGCGTCAAAAGGGCCTTGACGGTGTAACGGTGAACATTCTGCTCGGTGATCCGACCAGCGCCGCAATTGAGCGAAGGAGCGTCGAGGAGGGTGCGCCTGGCGTGATGGCTGCGAAGATCCGGCAGGTTCAGGGGTACTACAAGCGGCTTGATGATGCGCCAGGGGTGAACGTGCTCTACCACGACACGACCCTCTACAACTCGATCTACCGCTTCGATGACGAGATGTTGGTCAACATGCACGTCCTCGGTTTTCCGGCGCCCCACGCGCCCGTGATGCACCTACGCAAGCTCAACGGCGGTGACCTGTTCCGCACCTACTCCGACAGCTTCGATCGAGTCGTGTTGGCCTCGAAGCGCCGACCCGGCGACGAGGTGGCAGCCTAGAGACATGGCGAGAACCGAGCACTACCACGACCCGAACGCGCCGAAGGCCAACAGCATCGTTGTCGCCGTCTCCGTTTTCGTCCGGGACGAGCAGGCCCGGGTGCTACTCATCCGGCGCACCGACAACGGTCTGTGGTCCCTGCCTGGCGGTGGCCAGGAGATCGGCGAATCGGTCGCCGAGACGGCAGTCCGGGAGACCCGCGAGGAGACCGGCATCAGTGTCGAGGTGACCGGGATGGTAGGCGTCTACTCCGACCCCGGTCACGTCATCGAGTACTCAGACGGCGAGGTACGACAGCAGTTCTCGCTCTGCTTCCGCGCCGTACCGGTCAGCGGCATCCCGACCCCGAGCGACGAGTCACACGAAGTCCGGTGGGTTGCCCGCGACGAGCTGGCCGCGCTCGACATCCACCCGTCGACCCTGCTCCGCATCACCCACGGCTACGAGGAACGTCCCGAGCCCTACATCGGCTGAGCGACGCTGCCCGCGAGCCGGCGCTGAGTCCGTTGCACGGCGGCGACCATCTCCGGTTCCGCCCGACCGATGAACCGGGTCACCAGGTGGTCTGGCCCATAACGTGACCGGATCTCCGCGAGCCGCTCCAGCACCTCGAAGTCCTGGCCGTCCGGCCCGGTCGTCATGTCCGAGAAGCAGAGTCCGTCGGTCACTGCGGATTCCTCCCGAGGGAACTCGGCGGCCAGGACCTCACCGAGCCCACGCTCCTCGGCTTCCAGCCAGGCGCAGGAGTGATGAGCCACCAGGGCGGCAATGCGCTCGTTGAACCGCTCACGCCGCAACCATCGCCCACCGTCGAGGGAGTGAAAGCCGGTGTCGACCAGGTCCGGGCTGTAGCCCACATCATGCACCCACGCCGACGCCACGAGCACCGCGCGATCCTCGGCCGGGACTGCCGCGCTGATTCGGTCCGCCTTGGCGGCCACCGCCTGGACGTGACTCCACCGACGAGGTAGCGGCGTCTCCAACAGGTGTCGCGCAACTTCCCGAGCGGTATCGACGAGGTCGGCCATCCCGCCAGGGTACGGAGCGACGCGGTCCCTGCACCATCCCGTGTCCAGTCACAGACGGCCGGGGCGGCCGGCTGCCGGCGATGTGGTTCAAACTATCTGTACGTCTTCAAGGCGGCCCTGAACGGGCCGCACGCGCCGCCGCCTGGGCGCGCGTCCGTCGCTCCGCTGGCGCTCCGACTCCGGCCACGCAACACGCCCGGCGGGCTGGCGCGGAGGGCGGGTAGCCCGGTGGGCCGCCGGCTGACGACAGGCCGTTTCCCGGTGGGGTGGTTGGGCCGGCAGCCGGCCGGGCCGCGCGGCGAGCACCGCGCGGCGGAGGGGAGCGCACGCCGGGTCCGTCGGCGGCTGCCGGGTCGGTGGTGGGGTTGCGGTTACTGCGCCTCCGGCGGGGGCGCTCCGGCTCCAGGATGGCCGGGGGTCCGTCGGCGGCTTGCGGTCCGTGGGTGGTGGCGGTGGGGAGCCATCCCGCCCACCGTCGACCCGGGCGAGCCGAGCAGACCGCCGCCCGACCCGCCAGCGTCCGTACGAGCCGTCAAGGCCGTCTTGACGTGGCGGGCCGGGCGGCGGCCCGCTCCACAGGAGTGCGGGTCGACGGCAGACGGGATGGCAGGTCCGCCTCGTAAACGACAATTGTCAACATTCAAGGAGAGATCACATTGACGAGGATGCCAATGGGTATAGACAATACGAGAAGAACGATAGTGGTGACGCGTCGAGTTGCAGAAGAAACTCCGTCTCCAGTAACTTCGAACTGCGGGAAGAACCATTCCATCGGCCCCCGCCTGGCTATCCCTGTGACCATTCCGCCGAAGGTTGCAAGTGCTGCGGAAAAGCTGGCCGCAAATGCTACGCGGCCCAAGTCGGATAAATGAAATTCTTTTGACCGATACGCAATGAGCGAGACTGTTGCAACAAGGAGGGTTGTGGCTGTGGTGAGGGCTAATATGTTTCGAAGGATTGGAGACACCTTGCCCCACCATGGAATACCCTTATCTATCTCATCCGATAGGCGGGCGTAAGTGGTTCGGGTGAAGTCTAGATCGGTGGATCTCACGTGTAGTTCCACTTCGGGAAAAAACTCGCGACCCGCAAGGTCCAACTCGATGCTGTCCTCTATTCCCACCTTCACGCGGAATGTCACACCGAGCGCGGTTCTTCTATCGAATTGCTTGATGATTGCATCGAGGGGCCCGCCGTAGTTGTCAATCCTTTCTCGCACCGACATGAATACCTCAGATTCGATAGCATCTTCCGATGAGGTAAGTCGTTTTTCCAGTCGTTCTTGCTCTACCTGCTTTAGTGCTGCTGCTAGGCGTTGGAACTGCTCAGCGTCACCTTGCCAGGCAGGCCAGCTGCGGCGTTTTTCATATGAACCCGTAGGCATTGACAGTCCTTGCAGGGGGAGTGGCTGTCTGGAGTCAAGACAGCGTACGTGCTTCAGGGCTGGCATGTCACGACGGGCTCTGCGGTATTGACCAAAATCCGACTACGTTCATGTCGGCATGACTTGCAGAAGCGCAAAGGCCGGTATCCACCTTAAGGTGGATACCGGCCTTTGGCTCCGAGCCCTATGTCGAAGTCGGTTGAAGCCCCCTCGTTGACCCCGGTGACATGCGCGATGGCTTCGTTCGCAAAGATACTGAAGCCTGGGCAGCGCCTTCGACGCAAGGACTGTGGCCCACTAAAGGAGATGGATCTCCCGCTCCTTGCCGTCCGGGCCCACTAGCTTGATCACATGTCCACTTTGGATGGACTTTTGCATGAACGCGTAAAGTTGGATCGAGCGGTTGACTGCGTCCGTCTTGCTCTCACCGGTCAGCCGGCAGGCATCCTCCAGTGCGGTCCAGGCGCGAACGATCAAGTTGACAGTGATCTTTATTGGCTTGCCGCGCCCGCTACGACCACGAGGTTCAGGCAGCATTGGCGAACCGTCTGTGATGCTGGTCGACACATCCTGCTGGGACAGTTCCTCACTGGCCGACTGACCCGACCCAGCCTTCGGAATTGTCGCTGCGCGTGTCACACCTGCTCCTTCCACCAGAGATGCCCGTCTCCCCTACGGACAAGAGCTGGCTATTGCATGGTCAGATTTCGGAATGATCATGCCTTAACCAGGCCCTTACTATGTCTCTTGCTGTCCGTACTGACAACCCCGCTTGCCCTGTAGCATCCAGGTTCTCCGTCGAGATCACAACCCACAGTGAGGTTAAGACAGCTGAAAGTAGGCGGTTTGCCGCTTTGGAAACGCCCTGACAGTGCAAAAGGTTACGGGCATCCGATCGAGCTGTGATGTACGTCACATTTTTCTCCCAGTATGGCAAGAAGCTGGGGAACGTGGGGGCTTAAAGCCAGCCCCGTGCTGGGTCTGCCGGGTGGGCGAGTATGCTACGCCAACTGGTACTTCCTGCGGTCCTGAGTGACAAAATCATGACGCTCCGCAATCCTCTCGGGGGTCACCCCTCCACCGGATGGTCCGGTACCAGTCCTGGCAATGAAGCCGAACGTGGATCTAGAAAGGCCGCGCGATGGAAGGACCGGACCGCAGCGATCCGGCGTCGATCGAGATCGACCTCACCAGGACGGAGGGGTACCCCACGGCAGGTGCTGATCTCCAGATTGCGTTGCCGCTGGTCAGCCTCCACCAGTCAGGCAAGACGTCGCCTCTGAAGGCACCTGGTGTCGAGGTATCGCTCGGCGCAGGCGCAGCGGTGGCAATCGCGCTGCTGGCGATTATCGGGGCGGTCTTCTCAGTGCTTCCCGTCGAGGTGGTCATCATCGCGGGAGTGATGGCAGTCGTTTACCTTGGCCTGTCGGCCCACATGGCACTCGGACTGGCCAGGTTGCGGCGGCGTGCGGCGAGCGGCAGTGTGGGACGGTCGTCGGAGGGTTACCCGTAGGCAGAAGGAAGGTCTCTACAAGGGGCGGCAGGCACCGAACCCTTGCCCCCATGGTCCCTGACCGGCGTGTCGGTCAGGGGCCATGGTTGCCTTGGGGGTCCGGCCGGCTGGCGAAGGGCGGCAGGCATGGGTGAGCCCAGGACCGTCAACGAGTCGTCAGACCTTGACCGAAGGCTACGAACGCGACGCGTTCGGACAGGCGCCTGATGGTCGCGAGCGTAGACAGCCAAAGCCGGGCAATGCGCATGGAGCCTGTGAGGGATACGTTGGACCTCGAACAGGCAGCAAGAGAGCAGCGCGAGCCCCGACAGTGGCCGATGTCGAACGTGTATCACCGCCGCCCTACACCTGCTTGCCGACGCGGACCGCTACCGATCGGTGTCGGGTGGCAGCTTGAGGCCGTCTCCCCCCGACGGGGGTCGTCCCTTTCCGGTGGGAGCGCTCCGCCCCGCGAACTGGTGGATCTGCGCGCCGTCGACCGGTCGGTGGCCTACCGCGCCACCGCCCTCATCGTCGTACGGGCGGGCAGGAAGCAGGCCAGGGCGCGGCCGTGCCGGTCGGTGACCACCCACGGGTGCCCCAGGTACGTCTGCTGGCGGTAGGACCGGCCGGCGTCGAGCACCTTGTACTGCCGTCGTTGGCCCTGGTAGTCGAGCCAGTAGACGACGACCTGCGAACTGCGGGCGTTGACGAACTCGACGTACGTCGAGGCTCCGTTCGAGCTGGACCGCAGCGAGTGTTCCCGGGATGCCGGCAGCGGCGTCAGTTCACCCGGTCCGGGCTGGTTGGTCGGCGGCTTCGTCGTGGGCCGGGGTGGGGTCGTCGGGGCGGGCCGGGGTGGGGTCGTCGTCGCGGCCGGGCGGGACGTCGTACCCGTGGCGGGTTGGTGTGGCTGGTGGGGCGCCGGCGCGACCGGGGCGGCGGCGCGGGTGGCGAGTGAGGCCGGCGCGGGCGCGTGTTCGGCGACCGGCGTGGGGCTCTCGACGGCCGCGAGGTCCGGGCGGTCCGCGATCCACGAGGGCGTCATCGGGAGGGCGGCGGTGTCGCGCCGCGGGCCCGACCACAACGGTGACAGGGCGAGAACGAGGCTGGCGACCAGGCCGAATGCCACTCCGGCCAGCAGTAGGGTCCGTCCGATGCCGGCGGGTTCGACGGCGTGGGCGGGCGCCGGCAGTGGGCCGGTCGGTGACCCGGTCGGGGAGGCGTCGATCAGATGCCGGCCGGCCGGGGGGACGAGATAAGGCGGCAGTGTCTGGTGGTGCCGGGGTGCCGGCAGCCAGCCACCGATGCGCAGGGTGGTGGTGGTTTCGTCGGATGAGTCGGCCATGGCCCCGGTTCCGAGAGCGGCGGATGCCACCTTCGCGGTGGCGTGCGGTCACGATTATTGACGTACGACGCCGTATGCCGTCAATCACTCGGGCGGGGTGAACAGGACATTTTTTCGCGTTCCTTCCCGCACGTCCCGGGACTGCCGGCGTCGTTCGGCCGCTCCGGCCCACCAGATGGTGTGCTGGCGGTGGCTCCGGTGCTGGTCAGGGACCTCCGGTCGGGTTCTGCGGGCGGTCGAACGGGCGGTCGGGGAGGGGCCTGCGGCCAGTCCGCCCACCAACCCGCCGGCCGGTGGTCATAGCAGATCACCTGCGGTGGCGGGGGCTGTCCACAGGCCGTCCCGTTGTCCACAGGCAAGCCGTCGCGGGCGGCACGCACCGGGGGATCCGGCGCAGGGTCTGACCCAGCACCCCCGACCGCTGGAGGCCGTGATGCCGCCCCGTACCTCCCTTCCGCCCCACCGACGACTGCCGTTGCTGGTCACCTCCGACAGTGACCTCCTCGACGAGCTGTTGCGGCTCGCCGCAGCGGGCGGCACCGAGGTGGAGGTGGCCGCCGACGCGGCTGCCGCCCGTTCCCGCTGGCTCCCCGCGCCCCTGGTGCTCGTCGGCAGCGACCAGGCCCAGGCCTGCCTGCGGGGTCGGCTGCCCCGCCGGCCCCGCACGGTGCTGGTCGGGCGGTCGGGTGAACTCGACCCGGGCTGGGAGATCGCCGAGCTGATCGGTGCCGAGCACGTCGCCGTTCTGCCCGCCGCCGAGCCCTGGCTGGTCGACCGGTTCACCGAGTGCGCGCCGGGCGGCAACCCGGCCGGCCCGGCCCGGACGGTCGCGGTGCTCGGCGGCCGGGGAGGGGCCGGTGCCAGCGTCCTCGCCGGTGGCCTGGCGGTCACCGCCGCCCGCGCCCACCTGCGGACCCTGCTGGTCGACGCGGACCCGCTCGGCGGCGGGCTCGACCTGGTGCTCGGCTGGGAGGAACTGGACGGGCTGCGCTGGCCGTCCCTCACCGACGCCGACGGCCGGGTCGACGCGCCCGCCCTGGTCCGCGCCCTGCCGCACCGGGGTGACCTGGTCGTCCTCTCCTGGGACCGGGGTGAGCCGCTGGCCCTGCCCGCGCAGGCGATGGCCGCAACCGTGGACGCGGCCCGGCGGGGTCGGGACTTCGTCGTGGTCGACCTGCCGCGCCAGCTCGACGACGCCGCAGTGATCGCGTTGCAGGCCGCCGACCAGGCGTACGTGGTGGTGCCGGCGGAGCTGCGGGCCACCGCGGCGGCGGCCCGGGTGGTCGCCGCCGCAGCCCCGCACTGCGCCACCCTGGGAGTGATCGTCCGGGGCCCCGCCCCCGGCCGGTTGCGAGCGACCGAGGTGGCTCGGGCCCTGGGGCTCCCGCTGGCCGGGACGCTGCGCCCCGAACCGGCGCTGTGCCGGGGGCTGGAACGCGGTGAGGCACCGGCCGCCGCTGGCCGTGGCCCCCTCGCCGCACTCTGCCGCCGACTGGTCACCGAGCTGACCGGGCTGCCCGTGCCGGGTGCGGCATGACCGACCGGTCCGACGGGTTCGCCGCCCGGGTCCGACAACGGATGGCCGAAGCGGCGACCCCGGTCACCCCGGCGGCGATCGTCTCCGCCGTCCGTGCCGAACCCTCCGCCGCCGTCCTCGGCGACACCGCCGTGCTGCGGATCGCCAACCGGGTGCACGACGATCTGGTGGGTGCCGGGCCGCTCGCCCCACTGCTCGAAGACCCGCAGGTCACCGACGTACTCGTCAACGGTGTCCGGGTCTGGGTCGACCGGGGCGCCGGGCTGCACCAGGTGGCGGTGCCGCTCGGCACGGTCGACGACGTACGCCGGCTGGCGCAACGGCTCACCGCTGCCGCCGGGCGTCGACTCGACGACGGCTCGCCCTACGCTGACGCGCGGCTGCCCGACGGCACCCGGCTGCACGCCGTACTGCCTCCGGTGGCGACCGACGGGCCGTACCTGTCCCTGCGGACCTTCCGGCACCGCCCGTTCACCCTCGACGAGCTGGTCCAACAGGGCACCGTGCCGCACCCGGTGGCACCGGTGCTCGCCGCGGTGGTCGCCGCCCGGCTGGCCTACCTGGTCACCGGCGGCACCGGCTCGGGCAAGACCACCCTGCTCAACACGATGCTGGGCCTGGTGCCGACGACGGAACGCATCGTGCTGGTGGAGGACGCCGCCGAGCTGCACCCGGTGCACCCGCACGTGGTCGGTCTCCAGGCCCGGACGGCCAACGTGGAGGGCGCGGGCGTGGTCGGGCTGAGCGCGCTGGTCCGGCAGGCGTTGCGGATGCGTCCCGACCGGCTGGTCGTGGGCGAGTGCCGGGGTGCGGAGGTGGTGGACCTGCTGGCCGCGCTCAACACCGGCCACGACGGCGGGGCGGGCACCCTGCACGCCAACACCCCGGCCGACGTGCCGGCCCGGTTGGAGGCCCTCGGGCTGCTCGGCGGGCTGCCCCGGGCGGCGCTGCACGCCCAGGTCGCCGCTGCGCTCCAGGTGCTGGTGCAGGTCCGTCGAGGCGCCGACGGCCGACTGCTGGAGTCGATCTGCCTACTGTTGGCGGACGGGTCGGACCGGCTGGTGACGGTGGTGCCGGCCTGGGTACGGGGCCACGGCGTCGGGCCTGCCGGGCCCGCGCTGGTCACCCTGCTGCGGGATCGGGGAGTCCCGGTGCCGTCCCTGCTGCGGGCACCCGGGTCCGGTACGGCGGGGCTGGCGTGACATCCCCGTGGTGGCTGGTCACGGCCCTCCTGGCCGGTGCGGCCCTGGTGGTCGCCTGGCCGGTAAGCCCCAACCGGCGTCGCCGCCGCCGTGTGCTCGCCACACCGCCGGGCACCCCGGCCCCTCCGGACACCCATGGCGCACCTCCGACGGTCAATCGGTGGGTCACCGGTCGAGGCCCGCTGCGGTGGCGGGCGTCCGACCGTCCGCGACGGATCATGCTGCTGGTCGGGCTCGTGGGAGCGGGTGCGGGTGGTGTCGCCGCCGGGCCGGTCGCCGCCGCTCTCCTGGCCGGATACGGGATGCTCGGGGTCCGCGCCGTGCGTCGCAGGCGGGCGGCAGGGCAGGCCAGCCGGGAGCGTCGCCGCCAACTGGACCGGCTGGGGGCGCTCGCTGCGGACCTGCGTGCTGGTCTGCCCGTTCCGACGCTCGACCGCACCGCCGCCCCATCGGGCGCGGACCGTCCGAGCGGCCCCGGCCGACCGGTGGCCGGGCCGGCTCCGCTGACCGCCCCCCGCCTGCTCGGCACCGACCCCGGACCCGCTACCGATCATGGCGTCGGTACGGGCACACCGGTGGGCCTGCTGTCAGTGTCCCGGTCGGGCGACGGACTCCCGGGCCGGGGAAGCCGCTCGGGCACGACGACGGATGATCCGGCCGGGACGGACCGGCTCGAACGGTTGGCTCGGGCGGCGGTCCGACTCGCCGACCGGACGGGGGCACCCCTGGCCGACCTCCTCGAACGGGTCGAGGCCGACGCGCGGGCGTTCGACCGGGGAATGGCCGCCGCGGCCGCCCAGGCGGCGGGTGCCAACGCCACCGCGCTGCTGCTGGCCGCGCTTCCACTCGGTGGTGTCGCCCTCGGCTACGGCATCGGCGTCGACCCACTGGCGGTGCTGCTGCACACCCCGGTGGGTGCCGGGTGCGCGCTGACCGCGATGGGTCTCCAGGTCGGCGGGTTGCTCTGGGCCGAGCGGCTGGGTGCCACGCCGGGTGGCGGCGGCTGATGTCACCGGCGAACGTGTCAGCCGGTTGCCTGGTCACGGCCGCGCTGCTGGTCATGGTGCGTGGCAACCGGGCCGGCCGGAGGTGGGACGTACTGACCGGCCGGCGGACCGGCAGACGCCGGCCAGGCTGGTGGCCCGACCGGGTACGGCTCGGAGCCGCCCTGGCGGGGCTGGCGGTCCTACTGCTGGCCGGCGGTTGGGTCGGAGCCCTGGGCGGGGCACTGACCGCGCTGACGGCGGACCGGATGCTCCGCCGGATCGAACCACCTGCCGTTCGCAAGAGCCGGTCACGGGAGACCGCCGACCTGCCACTCGCCGCCGACCTGCTGGCAGCAGCCATGCGAGCGGGTGCACCGGTGGACCGCTCGGTGCTCGCGGTGGCCGATGCTCTGGACGGTCCACTGGCGGTCCGGCTCGGACGGATCGGGCGGACCCTGCTGCTCGGCGGCGAGCCAGCGGAGGCGTGGGCACACCTCACGCCGGTGCCCGGGGCCGACCGGATGGTCGGTGCCGCGCTGCGCTCTTCCCGCAGCGGTGCGGCGCTGGCCGGTGCCCTGACCCGCGTCGCCGACGACCTTCGGGCCGACCGGTCCACGGCGGCGGAGGCGTCCGCCCGACGGGCCGGCGTGCTGATCGTGCTGCCGCTGGGCCTGTGCTTCCTGCCGGCCTTCATTCTCGCCGGCCTGGTGCCGGTGATCGTCGCCGTCCTCGGCGACGTGCTGTGACCCCTCATCGAGAAAGGGAAACGACAGATGCGCAAACTTCTCCGCCGGCTCCACACCCGGCTGCGCGGCGACGCGGGGATGAACACCGCCGAGTACGCCGTGGGCACCCTCGCCGCCGTCGCCTTCGCCGGCATCCTGCTCAAGGTGCTCACCTCGGGCAACGTGCAGTCGGCCCTGACGGCCGTGATCGATCGGGCGTTGAAGTGAGACCGCGCCGGCCGGCCGGTCGGGACCGGGGTTCGTTCACCGCCGAACTGGCGGCCGGCCTGCCGGCGCTGCTCGTGCTCCTGTTCGCCGGGCTCACCGCCGTCGACGCGGTCACCACGAAGGCGACCTGCCTGGACGCGGCCCGGGAGGCGGCGCTCGCCGCCGCCCGGGGCGGGGACGGCACCGACACGGGCACCCGGATCGCACCCGAGGCTGCGGTCGTCTCGATCTCGGTGCAGGCGGACCGGGTCACCGTGACGGTGCGGGCCCCCGTCCGGGCGCTCGGGGCCCGGCTGCCACGGCTGACCGTCGAGGCCAGCACGGTCGCCGCCATCGAACCGGGCCTGCCGGCTTCGGGCCTGCCGGGCACCGGCTCGTGATCCGCGCCTGCCGGACCGTCCGCGTCCCGGGCACCGCCGAGGCCACCGCCAGGGAGCATGCGCCGGTCCGCTCTGACCGCGCGTCGGAGCGGGGCGGGGCGACCGTGCTGTTGCTCGCCGTCGGCATGGTCTTCGTGCTGGTCGGGGGGTTCGGGGCGGCGATCGGCGCAGCCCGGCTGGCACGGCACCAGGCCCGGGTCGGTGCCGACTTCGGGGCGCTGGCCGGGGCCGGTCAGGTGTGGCAGGGGGCCGGGCCGGCTTGTGCGACCGCCGACGAGTTCGTCCGCGCCAACGCCGCCCGGCTGGTCGCCTGTCAGGTGGACGGGCTCGACGTGGTGGTGACGGTCGAGGTGGCGGTCACCCCGCTGCCGGGACTGCGGCGGTTCGCCACCGTCACCGCCCGCGCCGGACCGGTGCGCGGCTGACCGCCGCACGCCGGTGCGGCAACCCGTCTCCGGCTGCCGTGCCCGAGCACGGCGCGGCAGCCGGAAGGCGGGTTCCGGAGGTCCCGGCGAGACGTCGACGCCGTGGAGGCGAGCCGGGCGACGGCCGTCCCGGGCCGTACGGCGGCGAGCCGAGACCGGGCCGGCCGGTGGCGAGCCGAGACCGGGCCGGCCGGTGGCGAGCCGAGACCGGGCCGGCCGGTGGCTCAGCGGCCCTGGAGTGCGTCCAGGCCGATCGCCATGGCGATCACCAGCCGCCGGTCGATCTGCGGGTGCGACACCTCGACGACGTAACGGTCCCGCAGCCCCCACTTCTTGATCACGGAGAAGACCGACTGGCCACCCGCGATGAAATCGAAGTGGTAGGGCAGCCACGACAGCGAGTCGACGAACCGGCGCAGCAGCGCCACCGGCATGCTGCGTTCCTGACCGGTGATCTGCGGCAGGCCGGCCTGCTCGACGTGCCAGGTCGAGCGGAGCAGGGACTGGGCGAAGTCCTTGCGGAACAGCCCGATCGGCGTGCCGGCGTGGTCGGTCACGTCGTACGTGGCACCGAGGTCGAGCCGCTGCCGGGCCTTGAAACCGAGCAGGGGGTGCTGCTTGGAGTCGTCGGTGTAGATGGTGACCTGCTCCTTGAAGGCGAGCCGCTTCTGCTGCGCGAACGCCAACAACTCGCCCTCGGTGCCGTCCGCCGCCACGGCCCGGACCTCGTACTGGTTGACCATCATCCGGATCCGCTGTCGGACGTGGAACTGGTGCTGCGCCTGCAAACTGTCTAGCTGCATGAAAACTCCTCCGAAGGGTGCGCCGGAGTCTCGCACAACCCCACGGTCAGCGCCCGCCACCAGGCACCAGGCAGCAGCCGGCGATCACCACCGTCAGTGCCAGCCAGCAATCAGCGATCACCACCGTCAGTAGTGAGCCTCGCCGTCGTCAGTGGTGAGCCTCGCCGTCGTCAGCGGTGAGCGGTCGCCGTCAACGCCCCTCGGCGGTCGCCTTGAGCGCCCAGGTGTTGAGCACCTGGTGGATGCCCCGCAGTCGTTCGTTGATCTGGTCCAGGCGTTCCGCCTGCGCCAGGCTGGCCAGTGCGGCACCCAGCGCGATCAACTGGTCCGGGGTGAGATTGTCCTGGTCGATGGTGTAGAGCAGGTCGACGGTCTCGGCGATGGTGTCGGCCACGGCTTCTCCTCCAAAGGGGGAAGAACGGCAGGGTCGGCGGTGGGGCTGCACTCCCCATTATCGATGGAAGCGCTCCCATGCATCAATGCCCACTTGTCCTCCGGCTCAAGCACGATCACGGGCCGGAATCGCACCGCACCCGCAGCAACCGCCGACCGCGCCGCGCTACCGCTCGGCGGAGGCCCGCTGGGCAGCAGCGGGAGCGGGAGCCGGCTGGGCAGCAGCCGGTTGGGCGGGAGCTGGCTGGGCGGGAGCCGGTTGGACGGGAGCTGGCTGGGCGGGAGCTGGCTGGGCGGGAGCCGGTTGGGCAGCAGCCGGGGCGGGAGCCGGTTCGGCGGGAGTCGGCTGGGCGGGAGCCGGTGGGACAGGAACCAGCGGGGCAGGGGTGGGCTGGGTGGGGACGGGCATCCCGGTGGGGAGGTTGGTCAGGACCACGTCGAGGACCCGGACCGCATCCGGCTTGGACAGCGGGTTGTTGCCGTTGCCGCACTTGGGGGACTGGACGCAGGACGGGCAGCCCGACTCGCAGCCGCACTCGACGATGGCGTCCCGGGTGGCGCCCAGCCAGGCCGCTGCCGTCCGGTAGGCCCGCTCGGCGAAGCCGGCCCCGCCGGGGTGACCGTCGTAGACGAACACGGTGGGCGCCTCGGTGTCCGGGTGTAGGGCGGTGGACAGCCCGCCGATGTCCCACCGGTCGCAGGTGGCCATCAGCGGCAGCAACCCGATCGCGGCGTGTTCGGCGGCGTGCAGGGCCCCCGGCACGTCCGCCGGCTCGACCCCGGCCGCCGCCAGCGACTGTGGGGAGAGCGTGAACCAGACCGCGACGGTCCGTAGCTCCCGGGCGGGCAGGTCCAGCGGGCGGGTGTCGATGACCTCGCCGGAGGCGATCCGGCGACGCTGGTAGGAGACCACCTGGCTGGTCACGTCCACCTCACCGAGGAAGAGCCCGACCGGCCCGGCGTCCCGGTAGGAGCGGACCGACACCACCGAGAGCGAGGTGACGTCCCGGGCGTGGGTGGACCAGTCCGGCTCCTCGGCGTGCACCAGCGCGCACCCGTCGTCGAGGTCCAACGCGTCGACCACGTACGAGACGCCCTGGTGCAGGTAGACAGCCCCGGGGTGGACGAGGAAGTGCGCCGACCCGCCGTCGACGGTGCCGAGCAGCCGGCCGGTGGACGCCTCCACCACGCAGACCGGCGCCCCGCCCTGGCCACGCAGGTCGACCTCGGGGCGTTCCCGGTGCCGCCAGTACCAGCCGGTGGGCCGCTGCCGCAGGTCACCGGCCCGCACCAACTCGTCGACGGCCTCCTTCGCCCCCTCGCCGAACAGGTCCAGGTCGGTAGGGGTGAGCGGGGACTCGGCGGCGGCGCAGGCGAGCTGCGGGGTGAGCACGTACGGGTTGGCCGGGTCGAGCACCGTTGCCTCGACGGGCCGGCCGAACAGGGCCTCCGGGTGGTGCACCAGGTAGGTGTCGAGCGGGTCGTCCCGGGCCACCAGCACGGCGAGCGCCTCGTCGCCGGAGCGGCCGGCCCGGCCGGCCTGCTGCCACAGCGACGCCCGGGTGCCCGGCCAGCCGCAGATCAGCACCGCGTCCAGCCCGACCAGGTCGACGCCGAGCTCCAGCGCGTTGGTGGACGCCAGCCCGAGCAGCTCACCGTGGAGCAGGGCCCGTTCCAGCTCCCGGCGTTCCTCGCGCAGGTAGCCGGCCCGGTAGGCGGCGACCCGTTCGCCGAGGCCGGGCACCGCCTCGTCCAGGGCCCGTCGGGCGTTCGCGGCGACGACCTCCGCGCCGCGTCGGGACCGGACGAAGGCGAGCGTGCGTACCCCCTCGGCGACAGTGTCGGCGAGCAGGTCGGCGGTCTCCCGCAGCGCCGACCGGCGGACCTGGGTCAGGTCGTCGGCGACGGCCTCGACGTCGGTGTTCGGCGGCAGCAGCGGCGGTTCCCAGAGCGCGAAGGTGACCCCGCCGCGCGGCGAGGTGTCCTCGGTGACGGCGGTGACCGGCAGGCCGGTGAGCCGCCCGGCGGTCGCCGCCGGGTCGCCCGACGTGGCCGAGGCCAGCAGGAACACGGGGGTACGGCCGAACTGGTCGCACCGGCGGCGTAGCCGACGCAGCACGTGCGCCACGTGGGAGCCGAAGACGCCCCGGTAGGTGTGGCACTCGTCGACGATCACGTACGTCAGCCGGCGCAGGAACCCAGACCAGTGCGCGTGCCCGGGGAGGATGCCGTGGTGCAGCATGTCCGGGTTGGTGAGTACGAACCGGGAGTGCCGGCGGATCCACTCCCGTTCGGTGCGCGGGGTGTCGCCGTCGTAGCAGGCGGGGCGTACCCCGTCGAGGTCGAGGCCGGCGACGGCGCGCAGCTGGTCGGCGGCGAGGGCCTTGGTGGGGGCCAGGTAGAGCACCGTGGCCCGGGGGTCGGCGAGCAGGGTGGCCAGCGCCGGGAGCTGGTACGCCAGGGACTTTCCGGACGCCGTGCCGGTGGCGACCACCACGTGCTGCCCGGCGTACGCCAGCTCGGCGGCCTCGGCCTGGTGCCGCCAGGGGGCGGTGACGCCGCGTCGGGCGAACGCCGACCGTAGTTCCTCGGGTGCCCACTGCGGCCAGGGCGCCTGTTGCCCGGCGCGGGCCGGCACCCGCTCGACGTGGGTGACCGGGTCGGCCCGGTGCCGGGTGCGCAGCCGGTGCAGCAGCTCGGCGGGCCCTCGCCCGGTGCCGGGGCCTGCGGTAGCGGTGGCTGCGGGGTTCACGTCCTGCACTCTCGCACTGGTGTTCGGTGCTGAACAACCGGCCCGGTGGGTATGGAGGAGCCGCCGCCGGTGACCTCGCCGGGCCGTCCGGCGGGGATGGTTAGATGCCCAGGAGAGTTTACGGCTCTCGGAGGAGGACTGATGGAGCTGTCGCTGGCGACCCGCACCGTGGGGGAGCACACGGTGCTCGAGGTCGGCGGTGAGGTGGACGTCTACACCGCACCACGACTGCGCGAACGGCTCCTGGAGTTGATCGACGGCGGCGCCCGGCAGGTCGTGGTCGACCTGGGCCGGGTGGACTTTCTCGACTCCACGGGCCTGGGGGTGCTGGTCGGCGCCCTCAAGCGGCTGCGTTCGGCCGGGGGGTCGTTCGCCCTGGTCTGCGACAAGGAGCCGCTGCTGAAGATCTTCCGGATCACCGCCCTGGACCAGGTCTTCCCCCTGCATCCGACGGTCGACGCGGCGATCGCCGCCGACCCCACCGGCTCCGGCACGTGATGGCGACGGTCCGGCTCTCCTTCTCGCCGGCCCCGGTGCACGTGCGTACCGCCCGCCTGGTCGGTGTCGCGGTGGCCCGTCGGGCCGGGGTTCGGGAGGATCTGCTCGACGAGGTGCGGTTGGCCATCGGTGAGGCGTGCACCCGGGCGGTCGCCCTGCACCACCAGTACGGGTTGGCCGATCCGGTGCTGGTGGAGATGTCCGACTCCGGAGCGTATTCGGTGCGGGTGGTGGACCGGGCGCCGATCGAGGCGGGGCTGGGCCTGGCCGCGTTGAACGCCGACGAGTTGGCCAACGAGGCGTTGACCGACGAGGCCCTGACCACCGGGGTGGGCTTCGCGTTGCTCGCTGGTTTCGTGGAGGATCTCCAGGTCCGTCCGGTGGCCGAGGGCGTCGGGACCGAGGTCCGGATGGTGTGGCCGGTCGGCCGCTGATCGACACTCTGCGTACATGAGGCGGTGACCCTTGGTGGGTCACCGCCTCCTACTGTTGATGGCCTCCTATATCAGATTTTTCCTCATAACACAGTTACGGAGATCATCCGGACACGGTGTCCCCCAGGTGTGACCTCCAACACTGACCAGGGCTACAGTCTGTGAGTTGTCAGCACGTGATCCTTCCCGCAGCCAGCGAACATAGATGGTGATCATCTGCCGTCGGGGCGGGTCGGAGCAGGTGCGCCACCGCATCCAGGCGTCGGCCATACGTCCACTGGCCGGCGCGACAGTGTTCGGTACAGGAGGACATAGATGTCCGGGACCTTGGCCGCCGATAGCGGCGCGCTGTCCCTCACCGGTGAGAACCTGACGTACGTCGTCATCGCCGCGGTCATCGCGCTGGTGGCACTCGTCTTCGCCGCCGCCTTGACCAAGGCCGTGCTGGCAGCCGGTAAGGGCACCACCAACATGCAGGAGATCTCCGGCGCGGTGCAGGAGGGCGCCTCCGCCTATCTGCTCCGGCAGTTCAGGACGTTGGCGATCTTCGTGGTCGTCGCCGTCGTGCTGCTCTTCCTGTTGCCGGTGCACGACACCGACGGCAGCGAACTCGCGGTGAAGATCGGCCGATCGGTGTTCTTCGTGGTCGGCGCCCTGTTCAGCGCGTTCATCGGCGGTGCCGGCATGTGGCTGGCCACCCGCGCCAACCTGCGGGTCGCCGCGGCGGCCCGGGAGGCGACCGGTGGCCGGGAAGCCGCCATGAAGATCGCCTTCCGCACCGGTGGCGTGGTCGGCTTCCTCACCGTCGGTCTCGGCCTGTTCGGCGCGGCGATGGTGGTCGTCTTCTTCAAGGGTGACGCGCCGACCGTGCTGGAGGGCTTCGGCTTCGGTGCCGCCCTGCTCGCCATGTTCATGCGGGTCGGCGGCGGCATCTTCACCAAGGCCGCCGACGTCGGTGCCGACCTGGTCGGCAAGGTGGAGCAGGGCATCCCGGAGGACGACCCGCGCAACGCCGCCACCATCGCCGACAACGTGGGTGACAACGTCGGCGACTGCGCCGGCATGGCCGCCGACCTCTTCGAGTCGTACGCGGTGACGCTGGTCGCGGCGCTGATCCTCGGCCGTGCCGCGTTCGGTGAGGACGGCCTGGTCCTGCCGCTGATCATCTCCACGATCGGGGTCCTGGTGGCGATCGTCGGGGTGTTCATCACCCGGCTGCGCGCCTCCGACCGCAACGGCCTCACCGCCATCAACCGGGCCTTCTACCTCTCGGCCCTGTTCTCCGCGGTGCTGGTCGCGATCGCCTCCTACTTCTACCTCCAGCCGACCTGGGCCGACCTGCTCGGCCCCGAGTGGCGGGCCAGCCTCGGCGTGGACGGCGGCGACCCGCCGCTCGGCCCGCGCGGGGTGACCATCGCCGCGGTCGTCATCGGCATCGGGCTGGCCGCCGCCATCCAGGCGCTGACCGGCTACTTCACCGAGACCACCCGCCGCCCGGTGCAGGACATCGGCAAGAGCTCGCAGACCGGTGCCGCCACCGTCATCCTCGCCGGCATCAGCGTCGGCCTGGAGTCGGCGGTCTACTCGGCGCTGCTGATCGCTGCCGGGGTCTTCGGCGCGTTCCTGCTCGGCGGCGGCTCCATCACCCTGTCGCTGTTCGCGGTGGCGCTGGCCGGCACCGGCCTGCTCACCACCGTCGGCGTGATCGTCGCGATGGACACCTTCGGCCCGATCTCCGACAACGCGCAGGGCGTGGCCGAGATGTCCGGCGACATCGACGAGAACGGCGCGCGGATCCTCACCGAGCTGGACGCGGTCGGCAACACCACCAAGGCGATCACCAAGGGCATCGCGATCGCCACCGCCGTGCTCGCGGCCACCGCGCTGTTCGGCTCGTACACCGACACGCTGCGTACCGCGTACTCCGACGCGGGCGTGGGTGACGTCGGTGCCGAGATCCTCGGCGCGCTCAACGTCGCCAACCCGCGCAACCTGGTCGGTCTGATCATCGGTGCGGCGGTGGTCTTCCTCTTCTCCGGGCTGGCCATCAACGCGGTCTCCCGCTCGGCCGGCGCGGTCGTGATGGAGGTCCGCCGGCAGTTCCGCGAGCTGCCCGGGATCATGGACGGCACCCAGCGCCCCGAGTACGGCAAGGTCGTCGACATCTGCACCCGGGACGCCCAGCGTGAACTGATGACCCCCGGCCTGCTGGCCATCCTCGCCCCCATCGCGGTCGGTTTCGGCCTCGGGCCGGGCGCACTGGCCTCCTACCTGGCCGGGGCGATCGGGGCGGGCACCCTGATGGCGGTCTTCCTGTCCAACTCCGGTGGGGCCTGGGACAACGCCAAGAAGCTCGTCGAGGACGGCGCGTACGGCGGCAAGGGTTCCGAGGCGCACGAGGCGACGGTCATCGGCGACACCGTCGGTGACCCGTTCAAGGACACCGCCGGCCCGGCGATCAACCCGCTGATCAAGGTGATGAACCTGGTCTCGTTGCTGATCGCGCCGGCCGTGGTGGCCTGGAGCGTCGGCGACGACCGGAACACCCCGCTGCGCCTGACGATCGCGGCGGTCGCCACCCTGATCGTGGTCGCGGCGGTGGTGTTCAGCAAGCGCAAGGGCGTCGCGATGGACTCCACCCCGGACGGTGGTGGCACCGGTGCGGGCAACGACCCCAAGCAGGTCGAACCGGCCAACGTCTGAGTGACGACGCAGCGGGTTCCCGGCCGTCCCGGGGACCCGCTGCGGGGGCCGACCAGCGCGAAACCTGATCGCTGGCGCAATCGCCCGGAGGCCGTACGCTGCATCGCATGCGTACGTGTCGGGCGAGTGCCGCCGGAAAGCTCACGGTGGTCCTCACCACGGCCGTCCTCGTCGTCGCCGGCTGCGGCGGCGGTCCCAGCCCACGGGCCTGGGCGGCCTCGGTCTGCGAGGCGCTCACCCCGTGGCGGGCCGAGATCAGCAAGCTCACCAGCAGCACCCACCAGCAGATGACCGCGCAGACCACCCCGGCACAGGCGAAGGAGAACCTGGTGCGGCTCTTCGCCGGTGCCGAGCAGGCCAGCGAGACGGCCCGCCGCCGGATCGCCGACGCGGGCATCCCGGAGACCGACCGCGGCGACGAGGTGTCGAAGGGGTTCCGGACGTCCCTGGAGAGGATCAGGGACGCCTACGGACGCGCCGGTGACACCATCGACGCGCTGGACACCGGGCGGGCCACCGTGTTCTACGACGGCGTCCAGGCGGCGGTGGACAAGCTCAACAAGGAGTACGACGCGAGCGCGCTGGACACCGGGCGGCTCAACTCGAAAGAGCTCAAACAGGCCTTCGACGAGGTCCCGGAGTGTCGCTGAGTCGTACCGACCCGCCCGGGGAGCCGGTGCGCCAGTTGTCGCTGTTCGGCTCCGAGGCGGCCGATCCGTCCGTCGCCGATCTGTCCGGGCTGTTGGCCGGCCCGGGGGAGGTGCACCGGATGGGGCGTACCGCCCGGTTGTCCGTCGAGGTGGACGCGGCCTGGCGGGTGCACGTGCTCGTCGCCGAGCTGGCCCGGCGGGGGCTCGCGGCGGGCTGGGAGGCGACCGGGGAGCAGCGCTGGGTCGTGCGTACCTCGTATCTGACCACCCTCGCCCCGCTGGCGACGGCCTGGCTGGCCGGCGGGGTCAAGCGTCCGCCGGGCCACTTCCACCTGCACGGCCGGCGGTTGCGGCTGTGGCTGGCCGCCGCGGGGGCGGCCGACGAGGCCGGCCTGTTGCTGCGCCTGCATCCCCGGGACGAGCCGTGGTGGCCGGTGGTGCGGGCGGCGCTCGCCGTGGTGGGTCTGCCGGCGGCGCTGCTGGAGGCGGAGGCGGGTGGCCCGGCGTTCCGGATCGGCGGGCGGCGGCTGGCCCGGCTGGCCGAGCTGGTGGGCGACCGACCGCCCACCGCCCCCGTCGACCTCTGGCCGTGACCGCCCCGCCTGGCGACGCTCTGCCCGGCCCCACCCTGCCCTGCACCGCCTGGCCCCGTTGGCCCGGGCCCGGGTGGTGATCGACCCGACGGCGGCGATGTTGCGCTGTCGGGACGCCCCGGATGCGGCACCATCGGCCTACCGGAGGCGGTCGTGCAGACTGGCCAAGTGTCCGATCATGGACAGTATCGCGGACAGTATGCTGACCGTCTCACTCCGTGAGCAGCGGGATTCGCCCAGGTCGGGGGTCCGTCCCCGTCACCGTGGCCCACTTCCGGGCCTACCCACGGTGTACGGTGGCGCCGTCCGGCCGCTGCGGCCGGCGTGGCGTCGGTGGTGTCGCCGCGCGGACGTTGATTGCCGCCCCCGGGACCCGGAACCCGGGCGGCGCGTTACGTTGGACATCCGGACCAACCGTGGTCCGGCGGGCGCGACACGGCCCGAATCGGGCCTGGAGCAGGAGCGGAGTCGGGGAGAGACGTGCCGAGCAACGCTGGAACCACCCGTCTGGTCATCGTCGAGTCACCGGCGAAGGCCAAGACGATCTCGGGCTATCTCGGCCCGGGGTACGTCGTGGAGGCCAGCTTCGGCCACGTCCGGGACCTCCCCCGTAACGCCGCCGACGTGCCGGCCAAGTACAAGGGTGAGCCGTGGGCCCGCCTCGGGGTGGACGTCGACAACGGCTTCCACGCCCTCTACGTCGTCTCCGCCGACCGTAAGCAGCAGATCAACAAGCTGGTCAAGCTGGCCAAGGAGGTCGACGAGATCTTCCTGGCCACGGATGAGGACCGCGAGGGCGAGGCCATCGCCTGGCACCTGGTGGAGACCCTCAAGCCCAAGGTGCCGGTCAAGCGGATGGTCTTCCACGAGATCACCAAGCCGGCCATCCAGGCCGCGGTGGCCAACCCCCGGGAGATCGACCGGGACCTGGTCGACGCCCAGGAGGCCCGCCGCATCCTCGACCGGCTGTACGGCTACGAGGTCTCCCCGGTGCTGTGGAAGAAGGTCATGCCGAGGCTCTCGGCGGGCCGGGTGCAGTCCGTGGCGACCCGGATCGTGGTCGAGCGGGAACGCCAGCGGATGGCCTTCCGCACCGCGGAATACTGGGACATCCTCGCCACCCTGGCGGTGGCGAAGCCGGGCGAGGGCCCACGTACCTTCAACGCCACCCTGGTCGCCCTCAACGGCGACCGGATCGCCACCGGCAAGGACTTCGAGCCGACCACCGGCCGGGTACGCCCCGGCGCGGGCGTGGTGCACCTCGACGAGAGCGGGGCGCGGGGCCTGGCGGCCCGGTTGGACGGGCGGCCGTTCACCGTCACCCGGGTCGAGGAGAAGCCCTACCGTCGTCGCCCCTACGCGCCGTTCATCACCTCCACCCTCCAGCAGGAGGCGGCCCGCAAGATGCGGTTCTCGTCGCAGCAGACGATGCGCACCGCGCAGCGGCTCTACGAGAACGGCTACATCACCTACATGCGTACCGACTCGGTGAACCTGTCGGAGACCGCCATCGCGGCGGCCCGCCGGCAGATCGTCGAGCTGTACGGCGAGCGCAGCGTGCCACCGGAGCCGCGCCGCTACACCGGCAAGGTGAAGAACGCCCAGGAGGCGCACGAGGCGATCCGCCCGGCGGGGGACAACTTCCGCACCCCGGGCGACGTGGCCAAGGAGCTGTCCGGCGAGGAGTTCAAGCTCTACGAGCTGATCTGGCGGCGCACCATCGCCTCGCAGATGACCGACGCGGTCGGCTCCAGCGTCTCGGTGCGCATCCGGGCGGTCTCCGCCGCGCAGGAGGAGGCGGACTTCGGGGCCACCGGCAAGACCATCACCGACCCGGGTTTCCTGCGGGCCTACGTCGAGTCCAGCGACGACGAGAACGCCGAGGCCGAGGACGCCGAGCGGCGGCTGCCCACCCTGGTCAAGGACCAGCCGTTGACCGCCGACGAGCTGGCCGCGCAGGGCCACCACACCCAGCCGCCGTCGCGCTACACCGAGGCGTCGCTGGTCAAGTCGCTGGAGGAGCTGGGCATCGGCCGCCCGTCGACGTACGCGTCGATCATGCAGACGATCCAGGACCGCGGCTACGTCACCAAGCGCGGCCAGGCGATGATCCCGACGTTCCTGGCGTTCGCGGTGATCGGGCTGATGGAACGGCACTACCCGCGCCTGATCGACTACGACTTCACCGCCAGCATGGAAAACGAGCTGGACGAGATCGCCGGGGGCGACCACGCCGCCGTCGACTTCCTCACCGCGTTCTACTTCGGCAGCAGCAACGGCACCGGTGACCAGGCCATCGCCCACGCGGGCGGGTTGAAGAAACTGGTCACCGAGGACCTCAGCGAGATCGACGCGCGCAGCGTCAACTCGATCCCGCTGCACACCGACGACGAGGGGCGTGAGGTCGTCGTGCGGGTGGGCCGGTTCGGGCCGTACCTGCAACGGGCCCTGCCCGGCGAGCAGCCGACGCCGAAGGCCGAGGGCGAGGAGGGCGGCGGCCAGGGCGACCGGGCGCCGATCCCGGAAGGGTTGGCCCCCGACGAGCTGACCCCGGAGAAGGTGCACGAGTTGTTCCTCGGCGGGGGCGGCGAGCGCAAGCTCGGCGACGACCCGGCCACCGGGGAACCGATCGTGCTCAAGTCCGGCCGGTTCGGCCCGTACGTCGCCAGCGGCGAGCGCAAGTCGTCGCTGCTGCGGACGCAGACCCCCGACTCGCTCACCCTCGACGAGGCGTTGAAGCTGCTCAGCCTGCCCCGGGTGATCGGGGTCGCCCCGGACGGCGGTGAGGTGGTCGCCAACAACGGCCGCTACGGTCCGTACGTCAAGCGTGGTGACGAGTTCCGCTCGCTGGACTCGGAAGACAAGATGTTCACCGTCACCCTCGACGAGGCGCTGGCCCTGCTGGCCGCCCCGAAGACCCGCCAGCGTCGGGCCGCCGCGCCCCCGCTGCGCGAGATGGGCGTCGACCCGCTGACCGAGAAGCCACTGGTGATCAAGGACGGCCGGTTCGGGCCGTACGTCACCGACGGGGAGTTCAACGCGTCGCTGCGGCGCGGGCAGACCCCGGAGGAACTGACCGTCGAGCAGGCGTCGGAGATGCTGGCCGAGAAGCGGGCGAAGGGCCCGGCCCCGAAGAAGGCGGCGGCGAAGAAGGCCCCCGCCAAGAAGGCGCCGGCCAAGAAGACCACGGCGGCGAAGAAGACGACGGCGGCCAAGGCCACGACCACCAAGGCCACCGCGACGAAGCAGGCCACGACGGCCAAGAAGACGCCGGCCCGCAAGGCTGCTCCCCGCAAGGCCACGGTGGCTGCCGACGGCGAGTGAGCCGCTGAAAGGGGCCTCACGTCCGGTGCGTGATGGCCTACTCTGTCGCGGTGTCCAAATCGGAGAGTGCGGGTGGCGGCCGGCCGCTGAAGGTGGCGGGCATCGTCGCCCTCGTCGGGACGGTGCTGGCCGGAGCGGGGCTGATCGTCTGGCGTACCAGCGGGACACGGGGCGATTCGCCCGCTGACCCGCCGGGTATCGGTGCGGGTGCGCCGGTCGCCGAGGTCGGGCCGGTCAGCACCCCGCCCGACCCGGCCGTACGCCAGGACTCCTCCGGGCGTCGGCTGTTCACCATCCTGGGCGCCGGTGACGTGCTGGTGCACCCGGAACTGACCCATCAGGCGGGCCGGGACGCCAAGCGTGCGGGGCGTTCCGCCGCGCTCGACTTCAACCCGTTGTTCCGGCACGCCCGCCCGGCGGTCGAGGGTGCTGACCTGGCGATCTGTCACCTGGAGACCCCGCTGGCCAAGCCGGACGGGCCGTTCGTCGGCTTCCCGAAGTTCAGCGTCCCTCCGCAGGTGGTGGACGCGATCCGGGGCACCGGCTTCGATGCCTGCTCGACGGCGTCCAACCACAGCATCGACCAGGGCGAGGCGGGGGTCGTCCGTACCCTGGACGCGTTGGACGCGGCGAAGATCGGGCACACCGGCAGCGCGCGGACCAAGAAGGAGTCGCTCACCCCACGGATCTACACCAAGAACGGGGTACGGGTCGGGCACCTGGCCTACAGCCTGCACTTCAACGGGCTGCGACGGCCGGCGGGCAAGGAGTGGATCGCCAACCTCATCGAGCCGCCCAGGATCCTCGCGGCGGCGCGCAAGCTGCGCGCGGCGGGTGCGGAGATCGTGGTGCTGAGTCTGCACTGGGGCACCGAGTACGAGAACCTGCCGGACGCCAAGCAGGAGGAGTGGTCGAAGCTGTTGATCGCGTCCCCGGACATCGATCTGATCCTGGGTCACCATGCGCACGTGGTGCAGCCGATCGAGAAGATCGGCCAGAAGTGGGTGGTCTTCGGGATGGGCAACCAGGTCGCCCGGCACGCGGAACCGATCCCCGCCAACCGGGAGGGCGTGATGGGGCGGTTCACCTTCACCGAGACGGCCAAGGGGAAGTGGCGGGTGACCCGGGCCGAGGCCGTTCCCACCTGGATCGATCTGAATCCGGACATCCGGTTGGTGGATCTGCCGACCGCGCTGGCGGATCCGGCGACCCCGGCGCACCGCCGGGAGATCTACCGGGCTGCTGCCGCCCGCATCCGGGGCTACCTCTTGGCCCGTGGGGGAGAAGCGGATGGTCTTGAGGTTCTTGGCCCGCCCGGTGGTTCGGCCACGCCGAACGGGTAAATCACGCGGTTGAATATCCGATTCGCTCGATAGTTGGCGAATCGCGCCATCCGGCGGGCGGTGAGCGCTGTTAGCCTCGCACGCCGGCTGGTCCACGGGGAGGAACGGTTACATGGGTGACGACTGTCTACTGTGGGTGCGTGGATGAACCATCCGCCACCGCCGGTGCGGGCGGGCCTCCACCGCCCCGGGGACGGGCAGGGAGAGTTGGCCCGTTGGCGTCTGATCAGCCTGGAGAAACAGCTTCCGCAGCCCCGTCTGCTGACCGGGGTCGGTACGCCGGCACTGGTGGCCGCCCTGCTGCTCACCCTGCTCGCCGTCTTCGCCTTCGCCTACCTGGGCCGCGACAGCGAGGCCGGCGTGCCCCGGGCCGTGACCGACTCGCAGCGGGACTTCGTCAGGGCGGTCGCCCGTGGCCTCGACAGCTCGGTCGCCCGTAGCCGGGAGGAGTTGGCCCGCACGGCAGGCGCCTACGACGCGCGGCCGGCCGGGGCGGCCACCCAACTCGCCGCACTCACCAGAGACCAACCGAAGTGGCGGGGCGTCGGCGTCCTCGACGCGGCCGGAAAGTCCACTGTGGCCGCTGTCGGTCAACCGGTGGCGCTGCCCCCCGGCACCGCCGCCGGCCGGATCGCCCTGCCGGTGGTCGAGGGCAACGACCCCCGGCTGCTCCTGGTCGAACCGCTGTCCGACGGGCGGTTGCTCGTCGCCGAGCTGAACCTGCACATCCGTACCCTCCGGCTGGACCCGAAGGCGAAGCAGGCCGTCCTGATCGCCGTGCCCGGAGGTGGGCGGTCCCTCGTGCAGGGGGCACCCGTACCGGCCGATCCCGCGCTGGACGGGCTGATCACCGGGGCGGTGGGAGCGACGTCCGGGGGGTCCGCCGCCACCCGCACCGGCGCACCGGCCGCCGGCCCGGTCGACCGGGACCCGGCCGCGCCGATCGCCCCGGTGGCCACCGCCGACGCCGTCGGCAAGGTCGGTGTCGTGGTGGTCTCCCTGGTGTACGTCCCGGTCACCGCCGCTGCGGTCACCCGGGAGCCCCTGCTGGCCGCGCTCGTCCTACTGGTGGGTGCCGGTGCGGTGCTGCTGATCCTCCAGTTCGGACTGGTGCGGCCGATGCGGCTGCTCCTCGTCCACGCCAAGGCGGTGGCCTCGGGCAACCCTATGCAGGGGCCGCCGAGGACGGCGAACGCCCAGGTCAACCGGATCGCCTCGGCGTTCGGCACGCTCGCCGCCCAGCAGCACGCGACCCCGGCGGGGCGCGGCCCGGACGACCCGACCGGCGGCGTACCGGCAGGTCTTGCGGTCGTCACGGCGGTCGTCGCGGTGCTGTTGGCCGCAGGCGGGATCCTGGCCACCCTCGCCCCCCACGAGGACGACCTCCCGGCCCAGGTGGTGCGGGACTCGGAGAACCAGGTCGCCGCCGTGGCCGGCGCGGTCGACGACACCCTGGACGGTGGCTACACCAAGCTCGCCCTGGTCGGCGCGGACAACCGCACCGCCGGCACCGGCCAGCTGCGCCGGGCGCTCGACCGCCTGCTCGACGACAACCGCAGGTTCCGCAGCGGCTACCTCGTGTCGGCGAACGGCGGTGTGGTCACCAGCGTGGGCCGGACCCCGCTGCGACCCGGTGGTCCGTTGCCGGGGGAGGGCGGTGTGGTGCTGCACGACGTGCAGGGCCGACTGCCGATCGTCTACGCGTACACGCAGCTGGCGGACGGGCGGTCGCTGGTCGCCGAGTTCGACGTGCGTTACCTGACCCGGCTGTTGGAGCGGGTCGACGGGCGACTGCGGGTGGTCGACGTGGACCAGCGGGACATCCTGGATTCGGCCGGCTACCTCGCCTTCGAGCAGGTCTCCAGCCGGCAGGTGCGCACCGCGGCGGCGGAGGCGCTCAGCGGGAAGCCGTACGCCCGGGTGGCGGAGGTCGACGGTGACCGTGAGCTGTTGATCACCGCGCCGGTCGCGCTGGAGGGCTCGGCGGCGCACCTGGAGTGGACGGTGGTGGCCGAGCGCCCGGTCACCGACTACGCGCTGCCCGGCAACGAGATGCGTCAGGGCGCGCTCCTGGTCGCGGTCGTCGCGGCGGGCATCGGCCTGCTGCTGTTCAGCTGGTACTACTTCTTCCAACTCCGGCCGTTGCGCAACCTGTCCCGGGAGGCGGCGGCGCTCGCCGGTGGGGACAGCAGCCGGGTGATCTCACCGCGCTGGCACGACGACATCGGCGCGGTGGCGGTCTGCCTGGAGGTGTGTCGTCAGGCGGCGGTCCACGGCGAGCAGCGGCTCGGGGGTGCGGCACGACTGCGCGGCACCGAGGGCATGCCCACGGCGATCATGACGAAGGTCCCGCCACGACGGAAGGCGGGTAGCCGTGGTGTCCGGTCGTCCCGCAGGGGTGACTGAGATGCTCTTCCTCTATCTGGTGTTTCTCCTCGCGTGCCTCGGATTGCTGGCGGGCGGCATCATCGAGCAGCGCAACCATCACCGCAGCCTGCACCGCATCCCGCAGCGGGTGCTCGTCAACGGCATCCGGGGCAAGAGTTCGATCACCCGGCTCACCGCCGGTGCGCTGCGTGGTGGCCGGCTGGTCGTGGTGGCCAAGACGACCGGCACGGCGGCCCGGTTCATCTTCCCGGACGCCAGCGAAGAGCCGGTCTACCGCAAGTTCGGCATCGCCAACGTGGTGGAGCAGATCGGCATCGTCCGCCGGGCCGCCGCCTACTACCCGGACGCGTTGGTGATCGAGTGCATGGCGGTCATGCCGCCGTTGCAGGAGCTGAACCAGACCAAGCTGATCCAGTCCACCATCGGCATCCTCTGCAACGTCCGGGAGGACCACCTCGCCGAGATGGGGCCGACCCTGGACGACGTGGCCCGTTCGCTGAGCCGGTCCATGCCGGTCGGCGGGATCTGCGTCACCGCCGAGTCCGACCGGCTGCACATCCTGCAGGCGGAGGCGGACAAGCGGTCCTGCAAGCTGATCCCGGTCGACCCCGAATCGGTCACCGACGACGAGATGGCGGGCTTCACCTGGACCACGTTCAAGGAGAACGTGGCCATCGCCCTCAAGGTGGCCGAACTGCTCGGGGTGCCCCGGGAGGCCGCCCTGACCGGTATGTGGACGGCACCCCCCGATCCGGGGGTGCTCAGCGTCGAGGAGTACCGCCGGGACGGCACGTCGCTGCGGTTCGCGAACATCTTCGCCGCCAACGACCCCGAGTCGACGTTCATGAACATCAAGCAGTTGCAGGAACAGGGGTCGATCCCCCGACCACTGCACGTGCTGATCAACTGTCGGCCGGACCGGGTGGAGCGGAACGGCCAGATGGGCGCGCTGGTCTCCCGGATCGACCCGGACAAGGTCGTCCTGATCGGTGAGCCGACCCGGAGCGCCCGCGTCAAGATCGAGGAGAGCTGGCAGGGCCGGGTGGTCGACCTGGGCGGTCGGATCGGGGCCGAGGAACTGCTCGACGGGGTGCTCGGCAGCATCGACGGGTTCGCCTCGGTGCTGGCGATCGGCAACATCCACGGTCAGGGCGAGATCCTGCTCGCGCAGCTCAGCCGTCTGGACCGTCCCGTATCCCAGGAGCCACCTGCTCGTGCGGTACCGCCGGGTCCGGCTGCTCGTGTCGTGCCGCCGGGTCCGCCTGCTCGTGTGGTGCCGTCGGGTCCGGCTGTGCGTGCGGTGCCGCCGGGTCCGGCTGTGCGTGCGGTGCCGGCGGGTCCGCCTGCTCGTGTCGTGCCGCCGGGTCCGAGTGTTCGGCCAGTCGGCGAGGCCCCTGCCCGTCGGTACGGCGCACCGGGGGGCGACTCGCCGCCCGGACCGGCCTCCGGTGCCTCCCGGCGGCCGGCGACGACGTACGGCAACCCTCCCGCGCCCCCGGCACCCCCCGTGCCCCTCGCGCCCCCGGCGCCGTGGCCCGGCCCCCCGACGGCCCGACCGTACGACGGGCCGGAACGCCCCGGCGTGCCCGCCCCCGGGCGTCCGGACCGGTACGCCGCGCTCGCCCCCGAGCAGTTGGACCGGTACGCCGCGCTGGCCCCCGAGCAGTTGGACCGTTACCACGCCCAGTCTCCGGGCCAGCGGGACCCGTTCGGCCTGGTGGAGCAGGAGCCGCCGACCCGGCGCGGCCGGCCGGTGGGCGGGCCCCCGGAGCAGGCCCCGGTGGACCACGATCCGCGCCGGGACCGGAGCCGCCGGCCACCGGCCGACGGCACCGCTGCGACACCACCCGATCCCGATCCGCAGTCGTCGCATCGACGGCCGTCCGTCTACCGGAGTTCCTCATGATCAACGGAGAACTGACGCCCGAGCTGTCCACGCTCTGCCTGGGCGTCGGGCTGGTCCTCGCGCTGGCCTGCTACCTCACCACCAATCTCTCCCCCGGTGGCATGATCACGCCGGGTTGGCTGGCGCTGGCCCTGGTCGAGGAGTACCGCCAGGTGCTGGTGATCGTCGCGATGACCGGGGTGACCTGGGGACTCACCCGGGTCATGCAGCGGGTGGTCATCCTTTACGGCAAGCGGCTGTTCGCGGCGATCGTGCTGCTCAGCGTGCTGCTCCAGACCACCCTCTTCCTGGTCATCCAGCAGGACTTCCCGCTGCTGTTCTCGCACCAGACCCTCGGCTTCGTGGCACCTGGCCTGATCGCCTACCAGCTGGTCCGTCAACCGCCGCTGGCGACGATCCTGGCCACCGGGGCGGTCTCCGTGGGTTCGTACCTGATCATCTTCAGTGGCATCCTGGCCGGCCTGGTGCCGGTGAGTTGAGCCGAGACTACGGAAGCAGGCATCCCCCGTGTCACAGAGCAGGAACGGGATCTGGGCGACGCTGGCCGTCGTCCTGATCGCCGCGGGTGTGATCGTCGTCGTGGCGCTCCGTCCCGACCGGTCCGCGTCGACCGCCCCGCCGGGCAGCGCGGCCGGCCCGGGCGCGGCGTCGGTCGAGTCCGCCGAGCTGACCTTCACCCGGCTGGGCAAACCGTCGCGGACCCAGGTCCGCGACGCGGCCGGGCGGGTGCTGGCGGTGTTCACCGACAAGGCCCGCACGGTACGCGTCGCCGGCCCCGAGCGGACCTTCACCGAGCCCCGCTTCACGAAGTCGTCGGTGACCACCGACGCCTGGATCCGGCTCGCCCCGACCCCGTGGAAGGCCGGTGAGGAGAAGGCGGCATGGTTCCGGCCGTGGCTGGACAAGGCGGTGGGGGACGACAGCCCGGACGCCCTCGCCATCGCGATGGACTACCTGGACGACGCGCCCGCCCGTAAGGACGCCAAGGGCCGCCAGTTCGCCGGTGACGCCTCCTTCGGCCCACTCTCGGCGGCGGACCCGGACGGTCGTGCCGAGAACTCCGACTTCTACGACTACCTCGGTGTGGAGTGGGACTTCCCGGACGGCAAGCACGAGCGGCCGGCCAAGGACCACTTCCGCAGCCTGGACTGCTCGGGTTTCATCCGGATGGTCTACGGCTACCGGATGAAGTACCCGTTGCGGGGCACCAACACCAAGGGTGCCGGACTGCCCCGCCGGGCGTACGCGATGGCCGGTTTCGGCCCCGGCGCGTTGCTGATCCCGAACACCGGTCGGGCGGCCCGGGACTACGGCGTCCTCCAGGAGGGTGACCTGGTCTTCTTCAACCACGGGGCGAACGCCGGCCCGAGCATCGAGCACTCCGGCATCTATCTCGGTGTCGACGATGCCGGTCACCACCGGTTCTTCTCCAGCCGGGTCAAGGCGGACGGTCCGACGTTCGGTGACTTCGGCGGTGAGTCGCTGCTGGACGGGCCGGGCTACTGGTCGGGCCGGTTCCTGTCGGCACGCCGGGTCTGACCCCGGCCGGCCGGCAACGCGGGGGTGGCGTTCTCGGGTGCCGGGGCTGCGGGCCGGTGGGTGTCAGCGGCGGGGAAGGTCGGCGGCCACCAGTGCCGCCACCAGGTCCGCCCGACGGTCCTCGGCACGGCGTACCGCCCAGGTGATCTCCAGATGGACGAAGACCGCGCCCTGCTTGCGGGCCGCCTCGGCCTGGGTGTTGGTGGTGCCCTCCAACTCACCGCACCTGCTGGTCCAGGCCCGGCAGGCGACGAAGCCGGCGGTGTCCAGCGCGTCGGCCGTGCGGCGCAGGGCGGGGGTGGAGCGCTTCTGCCCGTTGGAGACCACCATCTCCTCGCCGGGGAGGCTCTGCTCGGCGAAGCCGTGCAGTTGGATCTGGTTGATCCGGTTGCGGGCGAACCGCTCGCTGGCCAGTTGGAACAGGCCCTGGGAGTTGTGCGCCGCGTCCGCCCGCCCGTCGCCGGCCCGGCGGTGTGCGCCGGCGACCAGCATGATGCTGCCCGGCGTCGCCCGGAACAGCCGCAGTCCGATGTCCTCCGTGTGCAGGTCCGAGTTGGGGTGGGGCACCTCGACGGCGAGCCGTACCGGCTGGGACAGGTCCACCATGATCAGGCCCCAGGGCCGCTCCGCGCCGGCCCCGGTGACGAACAGCGCGTAGTCGCGCCCGGTCTGCGGATCGCGGCCCCTGCTGGCGGTGAAGCCCAGCTTGGCCAGCAGCCCGCTCGCCTCCGGCAGCCCCGACTGGTCCCCGGTCACCAACAGTGTCACCGCCCGACGGGCCGTCTGCCGTTCCGTCGGGTCCGGGTCGCGGTAGGGATCGGTCGGCTTGAGCCGGCTGACGAAGTCGGTCACCACCGTGTCCGGGGCTGCCGGGGCGGGCGGGGCGGCGGTGGGCTCGTCGGGTGGCTCGCCACACGCGACGAGCCACAGCGACAGGGCCGCGCAGCACGCCAGGAGACCGTTACGGCGGGTGGAGATTCGGGGCATCGCAGGCAGGCTACCGTGCCGTTCCCGCCGTCGTCGTCACCCCTGGCGGCGGGTGGGTCACTCGCCGAGGATGTGGTCGAGGTGGGGGTTGGTGAGGACCCGGCCGGGGTCGAGTCGGGCGCGGAGGTCCTGGAAGTCGGCGAATCTCGGGTACGCGGTCGCCAGGGACGCCGCGTCCCGGTAGTGCAGCTTGCCCCAGTGGGGTCGGCCGCCCAGCCCGGCAGCGACCTCCTCGAAGGCCCGGAAGTACGGCTCGTACGGCATGCCGACGTACTGGTGGACGGCGAGGTAGGCCGAGTCACGCCCGTAGCCGTGGGACAGCCAGATGTCGTCGGCGGCGGTGAACCGCACCTCGACCGGGAAGAGCACCTTGAACGGCAGCCGGTCGACGATGCGGCGCAGCTCCGCCAGCGCCTGCGGCAGGGCGGCGCGCGGGATGCCGTACTCCATCTCGACGAAGCGGACCCGGCGCGGGGTGCAGAAGACGGTGTCGGAGCGGCCGGTGTAGGTGCGCTCGGTCAGTGCCCGCGCGGACACCGCGCTGATGGTGGGGACCAGCGGCGGCACGGCGCGGCCCAGCCGGCAGGCCCCGGCGAAGACCGTGTTGGCGAGGAGTTCGTCGTCCAGCCAGCCCCGCCAGCGCGGCAGCGGCCGGTCGTCGGCCGGCACCCGGTCGTTGGTCTTGAGCTGCACCCGGTCGGTGTACGGGAACCAGTAGAACTCGACGTGGTCGTGCCGGCCGATGAGACCGGACAGGTCGCCCAGCACCTCGTCGAGCGGGGCGGGGCGTTCGTGTGCGCGCAGGGTGAACGCGTCGACGCAGCGCAGGGTGACCTCGGCGAGCACGCCGAGCGCTCCCAGGCCGACCCGGGCGGCGGCGAAGATCTCCGGGTGTTCCTCGGCCGAGCAGCGCAGCACCTCGCCGGTGCCGGTGACCAGGGTGAGCGCCTCGACGAAGGTGGACAGGCAGCCGTACGCGGCACCGGTGCCGTGGGTGCCGGTGGAGATCGCCCCGGCGATGGTCTGCGCGTCGATGTCGCCCAGGTTGGGCATGGCCAGGCCGTGCCCGGCGAGCAGCGCGTTGAGCGCCCGCAGGGTGGTCCCGGCGGGGACGGTGACCAGTCGGGCCGCCCGGTCGACCCGGACTTCGGTCCGCAGGGCGGACAGCTCCATCCGCCGCCCGTCGGACACGGCGATGGGGGTGAACGAGTGGCCGCTGCCGACCACTCTGATCCGCTCACCTGCGCCCGCCACGTCCAGGACCGCCTCGGCTATGTCCTCGACGGTGGTAGGGCGCAGGATGGCGGTGGCGACGCTGTGTTGGTTGCCCGCCCAGTTGGACCAGGCGGTGGCGGTACCGGCCATCGGCGCTCCTCGACATGAATGTGAACTGCCTTCATATCAGGAACGTTGTGCCTGGTAAATACCGCAATCGAGGTCCGCTCGTTGTACCGGTAGTCACGGTCTCGTGACATGTGGATATGTTCTTCCGTCGAAGGGGGGTGGCGTCGAGTGTCCACACCAGCCGCCACGACCGGGCCGCTGCGCCGCGTTCCGGTGCAGGGTCGAAGTGTCGCGCGCGTCCAACGGATGTTGGACGCCTGTGCCGAACTCGTCGACGAGGTGGGGTACGAGGGGTTGACCACCACGTTGCTCGCCGAGCGGGCCGAGGTGGCGATCGGGTCGGTCTACCAGTTCTTCCCGGACAAGCGGGCGATCGTGCAGGCGTTGACCCTGCGCACCATGGAGTCCTACCTCCAGCGCCTCGACGAGCGGTTCGCCTCCGACGACCTGACCCACTGGTGGGACGGCGTCGACGCGGGCATCGACGAGTACATCTCGATGCACCGCACCGTCCCGGGGTTCCGCACCCTGCACTTCGGCGACGTCGTCGACCTGCACCTGCTCGACGAGCAGCGGGACAACAACGGCGTGATCGCCGACCAGTTGGCCCGGGTGCTCACCGAACGGTTCGGCATGGTCGACGAGCCGCGCCTGCGGTTCTGCCTGGAGATCGCCGTCGAGGCCGCGGACGCCCTGATCAAGCTGGCGTTCCGCCGCAAGCAGGAGGGCGACGAGCGGGTCCTGGCCGAGGCCAAGGCGCTCATCCGCGAATACCTGCACCGGCACGTCGAGGCCCCCACCCCGCCCGTCGCCCAGCCCTGACCGCCCCGCCCGCCGCGGACCGGGGAACGGCCCGGCGTCGGGCGAGGGGCGCGCGACGGTCAGAGGAAGGCGTGGCCCTCCCCCCGGTAGGTGGGCACCGTGGCGACGACCGTGTCGCCGTCGACCAGGTGCAGCTCGTTGACCCGCTCGCAGAGTTCACCCGCCTTGGCGTGCCGGAACCACACCCGGTCGCCGATCCGCAGCCCGGCTGCGGCGGCACCGGTCAGCGGGGTCTGTACCTCGCCCGCGCCCTCGCTGCCGACCAGCGCCAGCCCGGCCGGCAGCCACGGCCGGGGCAGCCGGCTCGTGGCGGCGGGTCCGGAGGCGATCCAGCCCCCGCCCAGCACGGTGGCGATCTCCGGCGTCGGCCGGCGGACCACCGTGCAGGCGAAGAACGCCGCCGGGGTCGGCCGCCAGGCCCGGTAGGCGTCGAACAGCGTCGGCCCGTACAGCCCCGATCCGGCGGTGACCTCGGTGACCGCGGGGTCGGCGCTGGTGGCGGCCACGCTGCCGGTGCCGCCGCCGTTGACGAACTCCAGGTCGGCGTGTTCCCGGACGGCGGCGACCGCCGCACCCCGGCGGGCCAGCAGCTCCCGGTACGACCCGCGCTGGGCGATCCGGATCGCGGCGCTGAGCGCGGCCTGTCCGGGCGGGGCGTCCCCGAGGCCGGCGATCTGTGCCTCGTACGACATCAGGCCGACCAGCCGGAAGCCGGGTCGGCGGGCGACGGCGGCGGCCAGCGCGCCGGCCGCCCGGGCGCTGTGCACCGGCGAGCGGCGTACTCCGACGTGCACCCGCCCGCGCAGCGGTCGCCAGGAGGCGTCCAGGTCGAGGCAGACCCGCAGCTCGGGGCGGCTGCCCGGTGGGCACACGACGTCGATCAGGTCCAGTTGCTCGGTGCTGTCGATCATGAGGGTGACCGCCGCGACGAGCTGCGGGTCGGCGGCCAGCTCGGCGAGCGCCCCCCGGTCGGCGCTCGGGTACGCCACCAGCGCGTCGTCGGTGACACCGGAGCGGACCAGCCAGTTCGCCTCGGGAACGGTGAACGCCATCACACCGGACCAGCCGGGTTGCCGCAGCGCCCGGGTGAGCAGGTCGCGGGCCCGGATCGACTTGCTGGCGGCGCGGACCGGTTTGCCCGCGCTGCGGGCGGCCAGCGCGGCGGCGTTGGCGTCGTAGGCGGTGAGGTCCACCACGGCGTAGGGCGGGTCGAGGTGGGCGGTCGCCTTGTCGAGGCGTTCGCGCAGGGTGTCGCTGTCGATGGCCACGAATGCACGCTAACTGTCCGGACGGCAATGCGAAATACCCTCACGTCCTACCGGGCTGCGGTCGGTGGCGTTCGCGGCCTAGGCTCGGCGAGCAGGAGAATGTCGCCGGTGGGGAGGCCCCCACCGGGTCTAGAGTGTTCCACCGGGACTGCCCAGCGTTGGGCCGGCACGTGGAGGTACGGCCATCGAAAGCCAGCAGCACGGCGAGTCGTCCGGCGCGTCGTCATCCGGCCCACCGCCCGGCGGCACCGCCCCGACCGACCGGTCCGGTGCGGCGGCGATCCGTTCCGTGCTGCGCATCAGGCCGTTCCGGCGGCTCTGGATCGTCCTCGGCGCGGCCTCCTTCGGCGACTGGCTCGGCCTGCTCGCCACCTCGGTCTTCGCCGCCGCGCAGGTGTCCGGCAGCACCGCCCAGGGCGCCGTGTTCGGTGGCGTGATCGCGATCCGGCTGCTCCCGGCGCTGGTGCTCGGGCCGGTGGCCGGCGTGCTCGCCGACCGGTTCGACAGGCGCTGGACGATGGTCATCTGCGACCTGCTGCGGTTCGTGCTCTTCGCCTCGATCCCGCTGGTCGCGCTGCTCGGCGTCCGGGGCGGCGTGGTCGTCACCTGGGCGGCGATCGCCACCTTCCTCATCGAGTCGATCACCCTGCTCTGGATTCCGGCCAAGGAGGCCGCGGTCCCCAACCTCATCCCGCGCGCCCGGCTGGAGACGGCCAACCAGCTCACCCTGATCACCACGTACGGCCTGACCCCGGTCGCCGCCGCGATCGGACTGGCGGTGCTGGACCGCAGCGTGCGGGGGATCACCGGCGGGGAGATGCCCGGCTGGGCCGAGCCGGCCCAGCTCGCCCTCTGGTTCAACGCCTTCTCCCGGCTGGCCACCGCGCTGGTGGTGGCCTTCGGCATCAAGGAGATCAGCCAGGCCCAGGCCCGGGAGCGGGGTGAGCGCGCCGAGCAGGGCATGTTCAGCCAGTTCACCGAGGGCTGGAAGTTCATCGGCCAGACCCCGCTGGTCCGGGGCCTGGTGCTGGGGATCTTCGGCGCGTTCGCCGGCGGCGGCATCGTGATCGGCACCGCCAAGTTCTTCGCCGCCTCGCTGGGCGCCGGCGACGCCGCCTTCTACATGCTGTTCGGCGCGATCTTCATCGGGCTGGCGGTCGGCATCGGGCTCGGCCCGATGATCGTGCGGGACATGTCCCGCCGCCGCTGGTTCGGCATGAGCATCGTGCTGGCCAGCGCGTCCGTGCTGGTGCTGGCCTTCGCCATCCACCTGTCGATGGCCATCCTCGGCGCGATCATGGTCGGCGCGGGCGCCGGCATGGCCTTCCTCGCCGGCACCACGCTGCTCGGCGGCGAGGTCGCCGACGAGGTACGCGGCCGGGTCTTCGCCGTGGTGCAGATCGGCACCCGGCTGGTGCTGATCCTGGCCATCGCGCTGAGCAGCCTGCTGGTCGGGGTCGGCGGCTCACGCCAGCTGACCATCGCCGACCTCGGCATCTCGGTCTCGTCCACCCGACTGCTGCTGCTCGCCGCCGGCCTGGCCGGCATCTTCGCCGGGATCAGCGCGTTCGGCCAGATGGACGACAAGAAGGGCGTGCCGGTCCTGGCCGACCTGTGGGGTTCGATGCGCGGCCGGCCACTGATGCCGGCCGAGCCGTTCGTCTCCAACGGGCTCTTCGTGGTCTTCGAGGGCGGCGAGGGGGCCGGTAAGTCCACCCAGCTGGAAACGCTCGCCACCCGCCTGCGTGAGCAGGGCCGCGACGTGGTGGTGACCCGCGAGCCGGGTGCCACGGCCGTGGGTGAGCGGATCCGGGCCCTGGTGCTGGAGGACTCCGGCGCGGACGCGCCGTCCCCGCGCGCCGAGGCGCTGCTGTACGCCGCCGACCGGGCCCACCACGTCGCCACCGTGGTCCGGCCCGCCCTGATCCGGGGTGCGGTGGTGATCAGCGACCGGTACGTCGACTCGTCCCTGGCCTACCAGGGCGCCGGTCGTACGCTGCCGGTCGACGAGGTCTCCTGGCTCTCCTCGTGGGCCACCGGCGGGCTCAAGCCCGACCTGGTGGTGCTGCTCGACGTCGACCCGCGCACCGGCCTGTCCCGGGCGGCGGCCCGCAACCGGGGGACCGACCGGCTGGAGGCGGAGTCGGTCGCCTTCCACGAGCGGGTCCGGTACGCCTTCCTCGACCTCGCGGCCAACGACCCGAAGCGTTACCTGGTGCTCGACGCGGCCCGCCCGGTCGACGAGATCGCCCGCCTGGTCGCCCGCCGGGTGCAGGAGCTGCTGGTGGACCCGGCCGGCATCGTGCACCCCCGCCCGGCGCACGGGCCGGACACCTCGGTGCAGCCCGAGTTATCCGACTCTGAGCTGGTGGGGATGGAGCACCGCACCTGATGTCGGACGTCTTCGCCGACCTGGTCGGTCAGGCCGACGCGGTCGACACCCTGCGCCGGGCCGCCGCGTCGGCCGCCGCCGTGCTGCGCACCGCCCACCTGCCCACCCCCACCGGTGACCCGGACGACGACCTGGCCGCCCTGGCCGAGGCCGACGAGGGGGCCACCGCCGGGGGGACCCCCCCGCCCGTCGATCCGGCGGCCGGGATGACCCACGCCTGGATCTTCACCGGCCCGCCCGGCTCGGGTCGCTCGGTGGCCGCCCGCGCCTTCGCCGCCGCCCTCCAGTGCGTGCACGGCACCGGCTGCGGCAGCTGCCCCGGCTGCCACACCACGCTCACCGGCACCCACGCCGACGTCCGGCTGGTGGCCCCCGAAGGGCTCTCCATCGGCGTCGGCGAGATGCGCGCCCTGGTGCTGCGGGCGGCGAGCACCCCGTCCGGCGGACGCTGGCAGGTGGTGATCATCGAGGACGCCGACCGGCTCACCGAGGCGGCCGGCAACGCGTTGCTCAAGGCGGTCGAGGAGCCACCGCCCCGCACGGTCTTCCTGCTCTGCGCCCCGTCCACCCACCCGGAGGACGTCTCGGTGACGATCCGGTCGCGCTGTCGGGTCGTACCGCTGCGGCAGCCCTCGGCGGCGGCGGTCGCCGAGGTGCTGGTCCGGCGGGACGGCGTCACGCCCGACGTGGCGCAGTGGGCCGCCGCCGCCGCGCAGGGGCACGTGGGGCGGGCCCGACGGTTGGCCCGCGATCCCGAGGCACGCCAGCGCCGGGACGCGGTGCTGGCGGTGCCGCGCCGGCTGACCGGGGTGGGCACCGCGCTCGACGCGGCGTCGGCGCTGATCGAGGCGGCCGAGGCGGAGGCGGCGGCTTCGGTGGCGGAATCCGATGCGGCCGAGCGGGCCGCGTTGCAGACCGCGCTGGGCGCGGGCGGCACCGGCCGGGGCGCGGCGGGCGCGACCCGTGGCTCCGCCGGCCAGCTCAAGGACCTGGAGAAGCGGCAGAAGTCCCGGGCCACCCGGGCCCAGCGGGACGCCCTGGACCGGGCCCTGGTGGACCTGGCCGGTTTCTACCGGGACGCGCTCACCTCGGCGTTGCGCGCGCCGGTCGCCCCGGTGCACACCGACACCGCGACGTTGGCCGAGGCGGGTGGGCAGAAATGGGCCCCCGAGGGCTCGCTGCGCCGGTTGGAGGCGGTGCTGGAGTGCCGGGCGGCGATCGAGGCGAACGTGAAACCCCGCATCGCCGTGGAGGCGATGATGCTCTCCCTCTGGCGCGGCTGACCCCCGTTTCCGCCCATCGACACGTGTTGACGGGGTGCGGTACGGTCCCGGTGGGCCGCAGTGATCGTGGTGGCACGCAGGGTGAGGTCTACCTGGGGGGAGATCGGATGCCGCGCGGCGAGATCGACGAGGCGTGGATCGAGGAGGCGGTGCGGCGGTACCGCCGGATCGAGTCCCTCCAGGCCGAGTTCGACCGGGCGGTCGACACCGTCGAGGTGACCGTCCGCTCGCCCGACGGGCTGGTCGAGGTGGTGGTGACCGCCGGGGGCCGGATCACCGACGTGCGTTTCCTCGGGCCGCTGCACAACCGCCACCCCCGGGACGTGGCCGGTTCGGTGCAGGCCGTCGTCACGGCCGCCGCCGACGCCGCCCAGTGGGCCCGGGAGAAGCTGCACAACGAGACCTTCACCGCCTACCGCCCGCTCGCGGGGGCCTGAGGTGGACGCCCTGCGCGCCCTCGCTGCCCGCCTCGACGAGGCCAGCGCCACCCTCGCCGCGCTCTCCCGCACGGTCACGGTGAGTGACCCGCCGCATCCGGCGTTCGGTGCGCACGCCGCCGGTCGTCCCGGTGAGGTCGGACGGGCCCTGCACCGGCAGTGGACCGCCGCCACCGACTGCCGGGCCCGCGAGGCGGGTGCCGCCGCCGCCCGGTTGGCCGCCGCCGCGTCGGCCGTCCGCAGCGCCGCCGACCGCTACGCCACCGCCGACGACGCCGCCCGCCGCCGGCTGGGCGGGGAGGCGTGATGGACCCGCTGGACCGCCTCGCCGAGCCGGGTCTCGACCTGCTCGCCCGGGTCGACACGCTGCTCGCCGCCGGGGCCCCCGAGGGGCACCCCGTCTGGCCGTTGCTGCGCCGGATGCAGCTGCTGCCGGGGGAGGCCCTGCGCGCCTTCCTCGACCTGCACCCCGCGCCACTGGCGACCGCCGGCCACGCCGTGCGCCGGCTCATCCGGGGGTACGACGACGCGTGCGCCGCCCTCACCGACCCGGGGATCTGGTCCGGCCCGGCCGGGTCGTCCTACGACGAGGCCCGTACCGCCCTGCTGCGCCATCTGGACGAGGGGCCGGAGAGCCTGGTGGGCCGCTTGGAGTCCACCGCCGGTTACGCCGACGCGTTGGCCGACTGGGTGGAGGGCAGCCGGTTGGCGGTGGCCCGGGTGCTGGCCGAGGTGCTCGGCTCCACCGAGGCGGTCCGGGTCCGGGCGGCGACCGCCTCCGGTGCCGGGCCCGCCGTCGGGTCCGGGGCGGCGGCCGAGATCGCCACCCGGGTGCTCGCGGTGCTCGGGGTGGCCTACGACGGGGCGGAGACGCTACTGCGCCAGTGGTCACCCAGCCTGGCCGAGTCGACCTGGCGGTCGGCCGGCGGTCCGTCGTACCACGGCGGCCCGCTGCGGATCGGCTGACCGTGACCGGGTCGACTCCCCGGCGGGATGCCCGCCCGCCGCACCCGACCGGGTCCCGCCGATCCGTCGTAGGCTGATGTCATGGGCATGCTCTGCGCGGTCAGCTTCAACCGGTACGGGCGGCTCTACTACCTCGACCCGGGGGAGTTCCGTCCGCAGGTCGGTGACCGGGTGCTCGTCCCCACCGACGACGGCCCCGAGGTGGCGGAGTGCGTCTGGGCGGCGCAGTGGGTCACCGAGGAGACCGACGGTTTCCCGAAGCTGGTCGGGCTGGCCGGCGACGACGACCTGCGCCGCGACGAGTTGCTGCGGCGGCGTAAGGCGGAGGCGAAGGTGGCGGCGAAGCGGCTGATCCGGGAGCACGGCCTGCCGATGAAGGTGGTCGCGGTGGACCACGTCCTCGCCGCCACCGAGGGCACCGGGGACCGGACGACGGTCTACTTCACCGCCCCGCACCGGGTGGACTTCCGCTCCCTGGTCCGGGACCTGGGTGCGACCCTGCACTGCCGGGTGGAGCTGCGGCAGCTCTCCGCCCGTGACTCCGCCCGGGTGCAGGGTGGCATCGGCTCCTGCGGCCGGGACCTGTGCTGCGCCACCTTCCTCAACGACTTCGAGCCGGTGACCATCCGGATGGCCAAGGACCAGGACCTCCCGTTGAACCCGCTGCGGATCTCCGGGGCCTGTGGCCGGCTGATGTGCTGCCTCAAGTACGAGCACCCGCTCTATGCCAGGTTCACCGAGTCCGCCCCGGCGGTCGGCAGCCGGGTCACCACACCCGAGGGGGAGGGCCGGGTGGTCGGCCACAGCGTCCCCCGGGACGCGGTGACCGTCCGGTTGGACGCCGACGGCTCGCGCTCCATGTGTTCCCGTGCCGACGTCTGCGGGTCCCGCAGCGCCTACGAGAGCCGTGACCTGTCCGGCCCGGAGGCGGCGACGCGCTGATCGACGTGCCCCGCGCCCCGTGCGTGTGCCCGGGCCGCTTACCGCCAGGGCCGGCACCTCAGGCGCGGTCGTGCAGGGTGACCTGGTAGCCGTCGGGGTCGGCGAAGGTGAACGTCCGGCCGAAGGGGCCGTCGACAGGTGCGGAGACGATGGTGTGCCCGTCGGTGACGAGCGCGTCGTGGATGGCCTGCACGTCCGTGGCGTGTAGCCAGATCGCGGCACCGATGCCGGGCTGGGCGACGGAGTCGAGATCGGTGCCGGTGACGACGTCGCGCAGGGCGAACGCGATCGGCTTGGTCGCGAAGACGACGGCGTGCGGGGGCCCGGCCGGCGAGCGGATGAGGCCGAGATAGTGCTCGTAGAACGCCTGTGAGGCGGCGAGGTCGCGTGCCTGGAGCGAGATGAAGTCGGGGCCGGTGACGGGCATGGTGGTACTCCTTCTTTCATGTCAGGTTCCTGACACGGCTCAACCTATGTCAGAATCCTGACATGAGTCAAGGTGATGCCGGCATCGACCTGAACACGTCCCTGGGCTACCTGCTGAAAGAGGCGTCGAGCGCCCTGCGGGCGGCGATGGAGGAGGTGCTCCGCCCGCTCGGGATGGGTGTGACGCACTACGCCTGCCTCGAACTGCTGGCGCAGCGACCGGGCCTGTCGAACTCCGAGCTCGCGCGGGGGGCGTTCGTGACCCGGCAGACGATGAACGTCCTGCTCCAGAACCTGGAACGGGAGGGCTACGTGACCAGGCCCGCCGAGGCTCCCGTGGGCAAGGCGCTGCCCGCGCGGCTCACGCCGAGCGGTCGACGCAGCCTGGACCAGGCGACCGCCGCCGTCCGCTCGGTCGAGGTCAGAATGCTCTCCGGCATGACCGGGGCCGAACGCTCAACCGCCTTCCACGCCCTCAAATCCATGATCCACTCCCTGACCTCCCCGCCCGCTCCGCCTCCACCCCCCTCTGATCGGGGTTGATCAAGAGGTTTACGTCAGTTTGATCGCGCCTGGTGACGCAAACCTCTTGATCAACATCGGCGGGCGGGCGGGGGGAGGGCGGCGGGCCGGCGGGTGGCGCGTGGTGGGTGGGGAGTCAGGTGAGGGTGATCGGGGGTTCGGCCAGGTGGGGGGTCAGCGGAGTGCGGGGGGTCAGCCAGGAGGCGGTGGGGGACTGGTCGGGGTTGAGCTGCCAGTCGTGGCAGACCCGGTCGACGGCGATCGGATAGACGGTCAGCGTGCCGTCCGGGTCGATGCGCATCCGCAGGAACGACTTCGAGTCCTCGATGCCCTGCCCGGCGAAGAGTTCGTTGACGTTGACCCCGAAGGTGCCCGCCACCAGCAGGTATGCGGCCACCACCTGGGTGGCGACCAGCCCGATCACCGGGCCGTAGACCACGGCGGCGGCGACTGCCGGCAGCGGCCACGGCCAGTGGTAGAACGGCAGGTGCAGCCAGACCCAGGTGCCGGCGACCGCGAGCGCCACGTGCGCCAGCCCGTGACCGATGCCGAGCAGCCAGTGCCGGACGTGCCGTTTCCCGCTGGCGCTGGGCGGCTGGGCGAAGAACGCCGCGCTGAGCAGCGTCACCGCCAACATGATCACCAGCGGGACGCTGAGCAGCCGCTGCTCGGTGCCGGTCCGGTTGGCCGCGACCCCGGCCATGGCGAGCATCAGCAGCGTGTGCAGGGTGCCGAGCAGGGTCCCGAAACCCGGGTTGCGCCGGGGCAGCCGGTGGAAGATCCCCCAGCCGTAGCGGCGGGAGCGGGCCGCGTCGGGGAACCGGGCCACCAGGTCGTACGCCCGGGTGCGGCTGGCCCGGCGGGACAGGGTGTCCTTCGGGGGCACCTCGATCCGCTCGGGCAGGGTGTGCGTCGGGTACAGGTACGCGCCGCCCCCGCCGCAGGTGATCAACTGTCGTTCCGGGCCGGCGTACCGGGCGTAGTGGTGCAGGTCGCCGGAGACCAGCAGCCGCACGTGCGCGCCGGTGGGCGCGATGATCGTCCGGACGAAGTAGTCGATCGAGTCGTACGCGGTGGGATGGTCGACGGACTTCACCCAGGTCGGTGCCGGCACCGCCAGGATCACCCGGGAGTCGGGGCCGAGCCGGCGGGCCACCTCGTCGAAGTACGACAGCTGCGGGTCGTCCAGGTAGGACCCCGACTGGTCGTCGAGGCCGAGCAGCCACCACCCGGCCGGCAGTTCCACCGCGAAGTACGACCGGGACTGGCCGGTGCCCCAGCCGCCGAAGTTGCGGTCCCGGGAGCGGACGAACAGCCGCAGGAACGCGGTCAGCCCGTCGTACCAGTCATGATTGCCGGGCACGGCGAACAGCGTCGGCCGCTGCGGCGGGGCCACCGGCAGCGCCGCCTGGTACGGCCCCTTGCACCGGTCCTCGTACGCCTCGTAGGCCGCCGACGGGTAGACCTGGTCGCCCCCCATCACCAGGGTCTGCGCCCGGGGCAGCCGGTGCCCGTCGACCGTCAGCTCCGGCTGGGCCAGCAGGTACGCCACCGAGTAGGTGGCGTCGAAGCCGTCGCCCAGGTCGGCCACGTAGTCCAGCCACAGCCCACCGTCCGGGCCGACCTGCGCGCCGATCCGCGCGTCGAGCGCGTTCTGCAACTCCCGTTTGTCGAGGTACGCCCCGAAGAGCATCGCCAGCAGGGTACGGATGCCGGTGCTGATCAACAGGAACGGCGCGAGCCAGGGGACCGGCTTACGGGGAGTGAAACCCAGCTCCACCGGATCGGTGCCCCGTGGCCTGCGGACGGCCCGCTCACCGGGAGCGTGCTCGGCGTCCGGATCGACGGTCGGGTGCGGTGCGGCGCGGTCCGCCGGGGCGTCGACGGGGGCGGGACCGGCCGAAGCACGGTCGTCGACGCTCTGTCCACCGCCGTCGGGGGTGGTGGGGCCGTCGGGAGTGGCGTGGCCGTCGGGGGTGACGTGGTCGTCGCTCACCGGAGCAGCCTAGTCGTCCCGCACGACACCGATGTCCCATGATGTCCGGGTCACCCGACGCCGGAACCCTCTCGGTTCCGTCGGGGACCGTACCGTATACTCGATGATCGTTGCCGCCTTAGCTCAGTCGGCTAGAGCGACGCACTCGTAATGCGTAGGTCGACGGTTCGATTCCGTCAGGCGGCTCAGAGAGCGGCCCTGATCGGCGAGTTCGCTGGTCAGGGCCGCATTATCATCGATGTAGTGTCGAACCGCCCCCGAAACCCCGCCGGCGAGGCGGCTGGATGCCGGTGCGGGCTCGTGCCGGAGCACCAGGTCGAGAAGGTCTTCTTCCCCACCGGGCAACCCGCAGACTGCAGTGGCCCCGGTCGGTATCAGCGCTGGCCAGGGCCGCATCTTCGTCGATACGGTTGTGAATCGCCCCTGAATCCCCCGCAAACGCCTACCGGTGATCGTCAGATCCCTGTATCTTCCGGTCCGTTTCGCCTCCCCCGGAAACCAGCCACCCATCGATTCGCTGCTGCGGCTTCACGCCGGTCCCCCCCCGCAGCCCGGGGCGCATGGTCGCCGGTCTCTGCCTGTTCTCGAAGCCATTCCCGGTGAAGGTGTGGGGCCGCTCCGGGTCGCGGTCCAGCCGGCCGGTGCCCCGGCACTGTAGTCAGCGCCTCGCGGGCAGCCGCATCTCGGGCTGCTGATTGCGCCGGACGAGGGAGCGAGCCGTCGACCAGGTGCTGCTCGCCGCGTTGGCCATCACCGTTCGCTGCGCCGAGCGCCAACAGCACCGCCAGCAGCGCCGTGACCACGGTCGCGAGCTGACGCCTGTCTATGCGCCTCATCCCCCCGCCTGGCAGCCGGAACTGTGCCTGCTGCTATGGCCGACGATATGGTGAAAACCGAGGGCATCGCTTCCGGTCGACATTCGGTCGAACGGTAACCGTCAGTCGAACTCGCCGCGCTCCTGGGCGCTGCGGATCCGCCGACGACACGTGCGGCAAAGCCGGTGCCCCTTTTCAATTCGTTTGGTCCTTGATTGACTTCTCCACCAGTCAGCATCCTCCCTCGGAAAGCAGCAGCCGCAGCGATGGCCGAAATTGTTTCGTATTCTGATCCGTTGCCGCAGCTCGCTACCCCTGGCGAACGCCTGGGATGGATCTTCAACGATCGGAACCTCTACCTGCGCCGCTATCCCGAACCGCCGCCACCACCCCGTCGGGTACCGGCTCACCTGTACGAGCGACTGATGCGGGCCGAACGGTGGGCCACGAAGGGGATCCTGATCTCGATCTGCGTGGGCTTCGGCCTGGCCGGCCTGCTGGTGTGCTGCGGCGGTGTCGTGTCCATGGGCAGCGCCGGCAGCGACGACGACGGCGGCGGTTGGGTGTACAGCTTCCTGGCCACCCTCGTGAGCATCGGCGGCATCGGCGGGGCGGTGATCGCCGGAATGGCGCCCTTGATCGCGCGCAGTTCGATCGAGACCGCCCGGCAGCAGGCCCAGCACGAGTACCACCAGGCGTACGCCGCGTGGGACGGGCGACGCCGGAGGCACGACATGCAGCAACGGCGGAAGGTCGACGCCATGTGCGAGTGGTCGGCCGTCACTCCGGCAGCGAGTACCCGACGGGTCGACATCATCGGGGGCACGATGTATGGCTGGGAAGCGGTGTTGACCGTGTTCGGTGGATCGTTGCTCGCCACCCGTGGCGGCATGACCCTGGTCGACTTCACCGGTGAGGCGCTCTGCGGCGAACTCATGCAGCTCGGCGTCACGACCGACCGCACCGTGCAGGAGTACCGGCTGCCGTCCCAGCTCGCCCAACTCGATCTGGTCGGTGGGCTGAAACCGGACGAGCTGGTCGATTGCCTGGTAGAGGCGATGTACGGCGATGCGCAGGGGCCCAGCCGGGCCGACCGGTCGCAGGACTCGATGCTGCTGCGCGAGCTGTGCGGTGTGCTGGCACCGAATCTCGGCATGGCTCGGCTGCTGGCCGCGCTGCGGGTGCTTACCGATCGGCCGGTGCAGGACGCGCTCACTCCGCAGGAGACCGCCCGACTGCTCGACCTCCGGTCGGGCGGCAGCCGTCGGCAGATGTACCAGCAGCTGCGCCGCATCGAGGCATTGCTGCATCCGTTGGAGGTGATGGGTGCCGAGCCGGGCGACGCCGGGAACGCCGATCTGACCTGTCTGATCGCCGACAGCGGCGGTCGTAACGCCCAGAACGAGTTGCTCAAGGACCTGCTGGTGCAGTGGTTGGCACGACGGGTGCTGCGCGAGTCCGCTCCGACGGGTTCCTTGGTGATCATCGGTGCGGACGAGGTGCATCACCGTTCGATCGAGATGCTCAGCACTCTCTGTGAGCGCCGGGGCATCCGGCTCGTGCTGTTCTTCGGCCATCTGCGGGAGGAGTCGCTGCGCACCATCGGCGGCGGCGAGGTCGCGCTGATGCGGCTCGACAATCACCAGGAGGCGACCCAGGCCGCGGACTTCATTGGCAAGGGACACCGGTTCGTGCTCAGCCAGCTCACTCGTACTCTGGGCGGCAACGACACACACGCTCGCCGATACGTACTCCGAGTCGGAGACCGAGGGCGGCTCCTCCGCCACCAGCCGCAGCGCACTGACGTTCAGTAGTCAGCGCGGTGCCAACTGGAGCAAGACCCGGAATTGGAGCCAGACCGAATCACTCGCAAAGGGCACCAATTGGAGCGACGCCCGATCGGTTCAGCGGGTGTATGAGTACACCGTTGAGCCGCAGGTGCTCCAGGACCTGCCCGAATACGCGATGATCCTGGTCAAGGCCGAGGGCCGGTGCTCGGTCGTGCAGGCGGTCGAGGTCGATCCGGCGATCATCACGCTTCCCCGGGTGTCGATGACACCGGTCGAACTGGAACCCTTGCCCGATGCCGTCGAGGCGGTCATCCCGGCCAGTCGGCAGCCCAGCCAGGTGACCGTGTCGTGGCCACAGCCGCTGGCGGCCCGGAGGACCAGCCCGCACCAGATCGCCGGGCAGGTCCTACCGGGCTGGGGAGCGGCACCCGCCAACCAGCCCCAGCAGGTGTACGGGCCGCAGCTGCGCCGGGGACCGTGGGGTGAGCCACGGTGACCGGCGTCGTCGGCCTACCACGCCGGCACGCCGCTGCTGCTCGGCTGGCACCGGGCAGCCGCCGCCCGGCCGGTCGAGGTGCTCGCGGCCGGCGGGCTCAGCGGTGAGCCGGACTCGCGCGGGTGGACCCCGCTGTCTTTGCCTCCGGGCGCGCTCGGGCCCCCGTACGCCGGCCCGGATCTGCTCGGGAAGCTGCGCTCGCTGCGGTTCTGGGCCCGGATGGCCGGGCTGGGCGACGGGCTCCTGGTTGACGATCGGACGCTGCGCGAGCGGGGGTAGGCCACGGTTCCGGCCCGGGGCGTACGGGTCGCCGGGAAAATTCTGAGAAAGAGTTCTGGGGGCGGCAACCTGCGGGCGGTGGATCGCATGTACCCGGATGTAAGCAACGATCGCCACGATCCATAGGGGTCCGAATATGTCCGCACGTCGTCTTCTGCTGCCCGCCGTCACCGTTCTGTTCGCCCTGACCGCCTGCGGCGCCACCGAGGAATCCGGTCCCGGTTCGACGGCGTCCGCTCCGGCGAGCGGCACCCCGAGCCCGACGTCCACGGTGAACATCACGACGGCCGGGGATGTCAAGAGTGCCGACTGTCCCTCCGCGAGCACCTTGCAGAAGTTGGTCGAGCTGCCGGCGGGGATGACCTTCGGCAAGGTCGAGTGTGTGAAGGACTGGGCGGGGGCCGCGCCGCAGGGTCCGAAGGCCGGTGACGGCGTCTACCTGTTCCACTACACCGCTGGTACGGGCTGGAAGTACTACGGCGAGGGCAGCGGTTACGACTGCAAGGACCTGGGTCTGACCGTGCCGGCCCCGTTCTGCATCTCGGATTCGGCGCCCGCGACGAAGAAGCCGACCACGAAGCCGGCAACGACGAAGCCGGCGACCACGAGTCCCTCGTGTCCTTCGGTGAATATGCTGGAATCCCTGGTCGAGCTGCCGAAGGGGATGACCTTCGGCAAGGTCGAGTGTGTGAAGGACTGGGCGGGGGCCGCGCCGCAGGGTCCGAAGGCCGGTGACGGCGTCTACCTGTTCCACCACACGGCTGGTACGGGCTGGAAGTACTACGGCGAGGGCAGCGGTTACGACTGCAAGGACCTGGGTCTGACCGTGCCGGCCCCGTTCTGCATCTCCGACTGACCAGAGTGGTCGCGGTTGCGCGCTGTGGCGCACACTGGCTACGGTGTGCGCCACAGTCAGCCGGCAGCACCACCGCCGCGCCCTGACAACCTGTGCGGCACCAGGGGGCACGAGCGGGGCATGGCGGAGTCGATCGACGACCAGTTCCGGGAGTTCGTGCAGACCCGCTCGCCGGCGTTGCTCCGGACGGCGTTCCTGCTGACCGGTGACCGTCACCTCGCCGAGGATCTGGTGCAGGACGCCCTGGCCCGTACGCATCGGGGCCGGCGGCGGCTGGGCGATCCGGGGCACTTCGAGGCGTACACCCGCACTGCGATGTACCACCAGCAGGTGAGCTGGTGGCGGCGACGCAGGGTGGCCGAGTCCCTGCCCGGGGAACTGGCCGACGTGGCGCAGCCCGGCAGCGACCACACCCACCGGACCGATCTCAAGCTGGCCCTGCACCAGGCTCTCGCCCAGCTCACCCAGCGGCAGCGCGCGGTGCTGGTGATCCGGTTCTTCGAGGACCGCAGCGAGGCCGAGGCCGCGCATCTGTTGCAGTGCTCGGTCGGCACGATCAAGAGTCAGACCAGTAAGGCACTGGCCCGGATGCGGCAGATCGCGCCCGAACTGCTCTCGGCCGTGTTGGAGGAGGCCTGATGACCGACAACCTCGGGCCGCTGCGTCAGGCCATGTCTGATCTGAGCGAGCACGGCGGCAGCGCCGACCTGTACGAGCGGACCCTGCGCCGGTCGCGGCAGACGCAGCGGCGGGCGACCATCGCCACCGGCGTCGCCGCCGCAACGGTGGTGTTCGCCATCGGCGGTACGGTCGCCTTCGTCGCCGGTCACCGGCCCGACGCGTCGACACCCGCAGCCGCCCCCAGTGGTGCCGGACCCGGTCAACCCGACTGTCCGTCGGTCGAAACCCTCGGCAGCCTGGTCGAACTGCCACCGGACTGGTCCTTCGCGTCCCCGCAGGTGCAGTGCGTGCAGACCTGGGCGACGGCCGACGTGAAGCGCCCGTCCGGCGGCGACATCCGCTACCTGTTCCACTACACGGCCGAGGTGGGCTGGCGGTACCAGGACCAGGGTGCCGGGTGGGACTGCAAGAAACTCGGCCTCACCCAGCCGGCGCCGTTCTGCACCTCCTGACCGCAGGCCCCCGGGGAACGCCCGGCCGGACCAGCGCGGGCGAACGGCTGCCCGGTCAGCGGGCACCGTGGCGTCTGCGCAGGGCGTGGTAGGCGACCGCGAGGGCGGTGCCGAGGACGACGATGACGACCTCGTGCCCGGGGTGGAGGTTCTTCGACAGGCTGGGGGCGCGGTCCGGGCCGATCGCCCAGAGCGCCAGACCCGCGCCGTAGGCCGCGCCGAGTGCGACGGCCCACCACCGTAGCGGGCGGAGGGCGTCGCGGCGCAGCACGGTGACCAGCGCGATCGCCACTGGGACGACGGCCACCATGGCGAACTGGACGGCGACGAGGACGGCGACCGCCCAGGCGCTGATGACGAGGGGTCGTGAGCGGGGCAGGGCACCCGGGTTCGCGAGCGCAGGCGGGGCATGGGACATGGTGGTTCCTTCCGGTGCGAGGGGTCGGGTGACGGGACGGCGTCCGGTGGGCGGGCTCAGGGGCGGGTCCGCCCGGCTTCCGCCTTCTCGGCGGCGGTCCTGAGGTCGGCCAGCCACGCCTGCAGCCCGTACCCGAGGTAGGTGGTGGAGGTTGCCACGTCGGCCTCGACCTGGGCGCCGGTCCAGGTCTCCTCGGTGCGGACCAGTACGCCGCCGGGGACCTCGGTGAAGGTCCAGACGTGGACGCCGTTGTCGATGTGGAGTCCGTCGCCGGTCCCCGGGCCGGCCCAGCGAATGCACCGGTAGGGCGTCAGCTGCGTGACGGTCGAGGTGATGGTCAGCGTCGTCGCCGGGGTCATCGGGGTTTCCGGGACCGGCGTGGTCCAGCGGAACGCCGACCCCGCGCGCAGGTCGCCGTCGTCGAGGCGGGCGACGGTGGTGACCGGGGCCTGCCAGGAGGGCCAGTTCTCGACGTCGGTCTGGAGGTGCCAGACGGTGTGCAGCGACGCGTCGATCAGCATCTCGGCGCGGTACCGGATGCGGGCCGTCGGGTCGACGCCCTGCCCGTCGCAGGCGATCACCGGCTGGTTCGTGGTCGATGCCATCTGACCCCACCTCTCTCACTTTGCGACGCCATGTCGCTTGAGTTAGACCGTATAACTTCAGGGAACTTCGGTCAATAGCGGAAGTGATAGCCTGTAACTGTCGTGATGGTAGGTGTGCGAACGGGGGGTCCATGGGTGCCGACGTGACCGGTCCGCGCGAGCGGTACCGCGCCCAGGTGCGGGCGGAGATCAAACAACGGGCCTGGGAGCAGCTCGCCACGACCGGGGTGTCGGCGCTGTCCCTCAAGGCGATCGCCGAGCAACTGGGGATGAGTGGCCCGGCCCTCTACCGGTACTTCGCCAGTCGGGACGAGCTGATCACCGCCCTGATCCGCGACGCGTACCGCAGCCTCGCCGACGCGCTCCGGACCGCCGCCGACGCCGGTGCCGACGTCGCCGGACTGGCGAACACCGTGCGGGCCTGGGCCCTGGACGATCCGCAGCGCTACCTGCTGATCTGGGGTACGCCCGTGCCCGGCTACCACGCCCCCGACGACACCACCGCCATCTCGGCCGAGATCATGGCGACGGTCGTCGACGCCTACCGCAGACGCGACGTCCAGCCCTCCGGGCGGCGGATCGAGGCCCATCTCGACGACCATCGCGGCTGGGCCGGGGACCCGACCGTGCCGGCTGCCGCGTTGCGGCAGGCGCTGGCCTTCTGGACCCGGGTGCACGGCGTCCTGTCCCTCGAACTCGCCGGCCACTTCGCCGACATGGGATTCGACCCCGCGCTGCTGTTCGACGACGAGATCGACGACCTCCTCGGCCGCTGACCGCCGCCTCGACCGCCGACGCCGCCCGCCTGCCCGACCGCTGAGCCGGCCGCCTGCCCCGACCGCCGACGCCGACCGCCCCTGCCGGCAGCCGACGCCCGCCGGCTGACCGTCCGCACCCGCCGCCGACCGCCCCTGCCGGCCGCCGACGCGGACGCCCACGGGGGCGTCCGCGTCGGTGCAGGGCTGCGCTCCGGCCACCCGCGTCGGCACGGGTCGGTGCCCATGGCCCGGCACGACTAATGTGAGCAGTCGGCCACCGTACGCTTGCGAGGATGGGACCCCTCGATGAGATGTGCCTTCTGTGGCCGGTGGTGGCCGCTGCCCTGGGCGTGCGGCCGGTGCCGGCGTGACCGTCGCCGGATGCGCCGCGACTACCTGCGCCGCGCCGCCCCGCAGGACGCGCTGCGCGACCTGACCCGCACCGACCCGGACCACTGACCGGACCGCAGCCCGACCCACCACGCAGCCCGGTCGTCGCGTGTCGGCGGGAGACGGCCGGTGGGAGAGGGTCGGGGGAGACGGCCGGTGGGAGAGGGGCAGGTCCCGGCGTGGCTATCCTGGGCCCGTGCTGCCCCTGCCGCCCGGCGACTTCCGGGCCTACCTGTTCGACTGCGACGGCACCATCGTCGACTCCATGCCGGTGCACCACCTGGCCTGGCGGGCCGCGCTCGACGAGTGGGGCTGCGACCTGCCCGAGGACCTCTTCTACGCCTGGGGCGGCCGGCCGGTGGCCGACATCGTCGTCGACCTCAACGCGCGGCACGGGCTGGCCATGCCGGTCGACGTGGTGGCGCGTCGCCGGGAGGACGCCTATCAGACCTTCCTGCCGCAGCTCACCGCCGTGCCCGGGGTGCTGGCGCACATCGAGCGGGCACACCGGCGGGTGCCGTTCGCGGTGGTCTCCGGCAGCACCCGGGAATCGGTGACCGCCTCGCTGTCCGCGCTCGACCTGCTCGACCGGTTCGACGTGCTGGTCTGCGCGGAGGACTACGCGCGGGCCAAGCCGGACCCGGAGTGCTATCTGCTGGCGGCCCGGCTGCTCGACGTACCGCCGGAGCAGTGTCTGGTGTTCGAGGACACCGACCTGGGGGTCGCGGCGGCGACGGCGGCGGGCATGGCCTCGGTCCGCGTCCCGCCGCCCTGGCAACGCTGAACCCGGTCGGGCCGCCGGCCCCGACCACCGCCGGCCCGGGACCCGCCGGTCAACCCCGGTAGAGCTTCTCCGCGTACGCCGGGCCGTAGTAGCGCTCCAGGTCGGCCAGGCTCTCGGCCGGCGTCTCGACCTCCTTGACCAGCCGGGCGCGGGACGGCAGCGTGTCCGGCTGCCAGGTCTCCGGCTGCCACAGCTCGGAGCGGAGGAACGCCTTCGCGCAGTGGTAGAAGATCTGCTCGACGGCCACTTCGACGGCGAGCACCGGCCGGTGCCCCTGGACCAGCATGTCGTCGAAGTAGGGCGCGTCGCGCACCAGCTTCGCCCGGCCGTTGATCCGCAGGGTGTCCGTCCGGCCCGGGATCAGGAAGATCAGCCCGACGTGCGGGTTGTCGAGGATGTTGCGGTAGCCGTCGGCCCGCCGGTTGCCCGGCCGCTCCGGGACGGCGATCGTCCGGTCGTCGAGCACCAGCGCGAAGCCGGGCGGGTCGCCCTTGGGGGAGACGTCGCAGCTGCCGTCCGCGCCGGCCGTGGCGACCAGGCAGAACGGCGAGGCGGCCAACCACTGCCGGTCCCGTTCGTGCAGCACGGTGCGTTCCTTGGCCGCCGCCCGGGGCATCGGTGCCCCCAGTAGCGCGCGTAGCTCCTCGTGTGAGGTGATCTCCACCGTCACGTCCGCCTCCCCCGTCCGTTGATCTCGGTGGCGGGCGGTGGCACACCGGCCGCCGTACGCAGCCTATGCGGGCATGGCGAGCCGGTTTGTCCCCGACCGGCCACCCTGCCCCCGGACGAAGCAGTGGAGGGCCCGCGATGGAGAGCCGACTGAAGGTGCTCGGGCACCCGGTGCATCCGATGCTGGTGATGTTCCCGGTCGCGTTGCTGGTCACCGGCACCCTCTTCGACGTCGTGGACACGGTCGGCGGCCCCGACTTCCTCGCCGAGGTGGCGTACTGGAACATCACCGTCGGCCTGGTCGGTGGTCTGCTGGCCGCGGTGGCCGGCGCGTTCGACCTGCTGGCCATCCCGGCCGGCACCCGGGCGAAGCGGGTGGCGCTCACCCACGCGGCGGCGAACGTCGCGGTGATCCTGCTCTTCGCCGCCGTCTGGGCGGTCCGGTTGAACGCCGGCTCCCGGGCGGCCGGTGGCGCGTTGATCGCCATCGAGGTGGTCGGCCTGGCCATCCTCGGCGTCAGCGCCTGGCTCGGCGGGGAACTGGTCGACCGGTTGGGGGTGGGCGTCGACTCCGACGCCGGCCTGGACGCCCCCAGCTCGCTGCGGCCCGTCCCGGCCAGCCGACCGGTGGGAGAGGTGCGATGACGGAGCAGCCGGGCCGGGGCAGCCGCCAGCAGGGCGGGGAGCAGCCGGGCCGGGGCAGCCGCCAGCAGGGCGGGGACCTGACGGGCGAACTCCAGGCGTTGCGCGCCGAGCTGAGCCGGCTGGCCGGCGGCCGGGGTGTGTCGCCCGACGTCGAGCTGACCGAGGTCGCCGACGGCTGGCAGGTGACCGTGCGGCTGCCCGGGGTGGCCCCGGAGGAGGTCGCCGTCGAGCTGGACGACCGGGAACTCTGCGTCCGGGCCCGGTCGGAGGCCGAGGTCAACGCCGACCAGGGCATCCCCGGTGGGGTCGAGACCCGCAGCTTCGAACACCGGGTGGACCTGCCGTCGCGGGTCGACCCCGACGCCATCGACGCGGTGATGGACCACGGCCTGCTCCGGGTCCACCTGCCCCGGGCGGCGCGGCCCACGCCGCGCACCATCACCGTCGGCCGCGCCGGCTACCCGCCCGGCCCCACCCGCACCGGTACGCCCACCGGCGTGGACCCGGCGGCGGACCGGGAACTGCACCACCCGGACACCGCCGTCGACCCGCCCGACCGGCCGTAGGGGCCCCGGTGGACAGCCCGGCACTGGGTGGCCCGTTGGGCGAGCGGGTGCCCGACGTGGCCCGGATCGCCGTGCTGCGCGCCAACGCGCTCGGCGACCTCATCTTCCTGCTGCCCGCCCTGGAGTCGCTGCGGGCGGCGTACCCGACGGCGGAGATCGTGCTGTTCGGTGCGCCGTGGCACGCGACGCTGTGGCGCGACCGGCCCGGCCCGGTCGACCGGGTGCTGGTCGTCCCACCGGCTCCCGGCATCCGCGAGCCCGGCCCCGACGAGCCGCCCGGGTCGCTCGACGACTTCCTGGCCGACGCGGCCCGGGAGGGCTACGACCTGGCGTTGCAGGTGCACGGTGGCGGAGCCAACTCGAATCCGATCATGAGCCGGTTGGGGGCCCGGGTCACCGCCGGGTTGCGCGCCGAGGACGCCCCACCGCTGGACCGCTGGCTGCGCTACGTCTACTACCAGCCCGAGGTGACCCGCTACCTGGAGGTGGTGGCCCTGGTCGGGGCGGGTGCGGTCACCGTCGTACCGACGCTTTCGGTGACCGACGCGGACCGGGCGCAGGCGCGGGCGGTGCTTGGCGAGCCGGACCGGCCCCGGGTGGCGCTGCACCCCGGGGCGAGCGACACCCGGCGGCGCTGGCCCGCGCGGCGGTTCGCCGAGGTGGCCCGGACCCTGCACGACGACGGGTACGAGGTGCTGGTCACCGGCACCCCCGCCGAGCGGGCGGTGGTGGACGAGGTGGTCGCGGCGGCCGGGGTGCCGGTCCGTCCCCAGGTCGGCACGCTCAGCCTCGGCGGGCTGGCCGCCGCTTACGCGGGCTGCGCGTTGGTGGTCTCCAACGACACCGGCCCGCTGCACCTGGCCGGCGCGGTGGGCACCCCGACGGTGGGTGTCTACTGGGTCGGCAACATGATCAACGGGGCGACCCCGCTGCGCGGCCGGCACCGCCCGATCGCCGCCTGGACGACGCGCTGCCCGGTCTGCGGGGTCGACTGCACCCCGGGCATCTATCCGCACCGGCCCGGCGACGGCAACTGCCCGCACCGGGACTCGTTCGTCGCCGACGTGCCGGTGGTCGAGGTGCTCGAAGCCGCCGCCGACCTGCTCCACCCCGAACCGGGCGCGGTGACCGCCCCCTGACCGCCACGCCCCTGACCGCCCACGCCCCAGACCGCCCTCACCGCGACCGGCGACCGGGGTCGAGTTGGCCGGTGCGACCCGGGCTGGTTGTGCGGTGTGGGGCCGGATCAGGCCGGTTGGGTGGTGTCGGCGCGGGCCGGACGCGTGGTGGTCTGCCGTGTGGTGTCGGCGGCGACCACCTCCCACGCCTCGACGGCACGTTCGGTGACCGTGGTCGGTGACTCCAGGTGGTAGGCGCCGCTGGGCAGCACACCCGCGCCGCCGTACCGGGCCAGCACCGCGAGCTGGGCGGCGACGTCCTCGCCCTGGTGGTTCGCCGGAACCCGCCGCCAGAACTCGAAGCCGCCCGAGTCGACAAGCGCCGCCCGGTCGTAGAGCACGCAACCGCCGATCCAGGAGATCTTGTACGCCCGCCACGCCCCCGGCGGCAGGCCCACCTTCTGCTGGACGTGCAGCAGGTTCGCGGCCGGGTGGATGGCGGCCCGCTGCCACTGCGGGGTGTCGGGGCGGACCAGTTCCGGCACCACCGGCCCGTCCCACTCCTCGTAGTGCCCGTGCGTCTCGGGGCGGACGTCGTCGGCGTACGACAGGCCGTGCACCGCGTTGCCGACGAACCCGCAGCCCAGTTTCCCGATCGCGGTGACCAGCCGGCCGAGGGTGCCCGGTTCGAGCCAGACGTCGTCGTCGAGGCAGAGCACGTACCGGGCCACCGACCGGTCCAGCAGGTACGCCCGGTGTTCGGCCAGCCCGCGCCGGGGCAGTCGGCGGGTCAGCAGCACCGGGTGCCCCCGGTGGCGCAACGCCCGGACCATGGTGGCCGCCGCCGGGTGCGCGTACGCCGGGTCGTCGTCGGACTGGTCGCTGACCACCACCCCGAAGTCGGGGATCTCGACCTGGGCGGCCAGCCCGGCCAGGGTGACCGCCAGTTCGGCCGGGCGGTTGCGGGTGGGGATCAGCACGTCGAGCCGACGGGGTCGGCGGAACTCCCCGGGCGTGCCGAGGTCGAGCGGTCGGTTCACGGGGTCCTGCCCAGGCTCTGCGCGGTCGGGGTCGGGGTCGGGTGGGTCGTCGTCGGCTCCGGGCCGGGTGCCGCCGACGGGTCGACGGCGGGTCGTACCGCCCCGGCACGACCGTCGGCGGCGGCCCGGCCGGCGGTGTGGGCGGCCCGGCCGGCGGTGGTCCGGGTGGCCTGGCCGGCGGTGGTCCGGGTGGCCTGGTCGGCGGCGCCCTCGGCGGCCTGGGCGCGGATCCGGTCGATGATCGCCGAGGTGGACCGGTCCGGCACGTAGCCGAGGGTGCGTACCTGACCGCCGAGCCGGCGGACCAGCGACGCCTCCGGGACCATCTCCGGCGGGTAGTCGCCGCCCTTGACGTACACGTCGGGGCGGACCGCCTCGATCAGGCCGACCGGCGAGTCCTCCTCGAAGACCACCACGTGGTCCACGCAGGACAACGCGGCGAGCAGGGTGATCCGGTCCTCGACCGGGTTGACCGGCCGGTCGGCACCCTTGAGCCGGCGGACGCTGGAGTCGGAGTTGACCGCGACCACCAGCAGATCCCCCAGGGCCCGCGCCTGCTCCAGGTAACGCACGTGACCGGGGTGCAGCACGTCGAAGCAGCCGTTGGTGAAGACCACCGACCGGCCGGCCCGCCGGTGGTCGGCGACGATCGCGTCCAGCTCGCCCGTGCCGACCAGCGTCGGGTGGGCGGTGCCGTCGGGTGCGCCACCGAGCGCGTCGAGCAGGTCCTCCCACCGGCACACACAGGTGCCGGTGTCGGAGACGGTGATGGTGGCGGCGAGCTGGGCCAACTGGGCGGCGGTCGGCAGCGACGCCTCGGCGGCCAGCGCGAGGGTCATCGCCGCCAGGTAGGCGTCCCCCGCGCCGACGGCGTGACTGGCCGGGACGGGCGTGCTGTGGCTGCGCCGGTGTGCGCCGTCCGCGCCGCCGACGATGGCGCCCTCGGTGTCCAGGGTCACCGCGACGACGTCCGCGCCGGTGTGCGCGCGCAGCTCGGCCAGCCGCGCCTGCGCCAGTTCGGCCCGGTCGACGCCCTCCCCGACGGTGGCGTTGACGGTCACCCCGGCCCCGGTCACGCTCAACCCGTCGCCGGTCATCGCGACCCGCCCCTCACCGGGGGTCGGTTCGCCGGTCGGGCCGGCGGGTGCCCGGCCGACCCCACCCGGGGCGGTGCCCACGACCAGCTCCGACGGCCCGTCCGTCGGATCGCTCGGCGGGTGGTCCAGGTGCAGGCCGGTGCCGCCGGTACGGGTCGGGGTGGGCGGTGCGCCGAAGCCGGCGGCGGCGCGGGCCAGCAGCCGGGTCGCCTCGGCGAAGCTGGGGGTGACCACCGTCGGGTTCAGCCCCCGCCAGTCGGCCAGGTCGTGGGCGTCCAGGGCGACGGTGGCGTACCGGTGCCGGTGGGCGAACAGCCAGGCGCGCACCGGGGCGGGCAGCGCGCCGAGACCGTAGTCGCAGACCACCAGGGTGGGCGCGGCCCCGCCGGCCACCGCCCGCAGCTCCTCGGTGGCGCAGCTCAGGGCGGTGAGCAGCCGGGCGACACCGTCGTCGTCGAGCGGTTCGTCGGGCTCGCCGGAGTCCTCCCGGAGCAGGATCTGGTTGCCGGCCAGCATCCGGCGTTTCACCGGCGTCGGCCGGTGCGGTTCGCCGACCGTACGGTCCCAGACGCCGGCCCGGTCCAGGCAATCGTGCAGTTCGTCGCCGGCCACGTCCGCCCCGACCGGGGCGACCAGCAGCGCCCTTCCGCCGAGGGTGGCGACGTTGACTGCGGTGTTCGCGGCCCCACCTGCGGCGGTGATCCGTCGACGCAGGGTGAGGATCGGCGCGGGCGCCTCCCGGCACAGCCGCTCCGACTCGGCGAAGCGCCACTCGTCGAGCATGGCGTCGCCGACGACGAGGACGGCCCGGTCCCGCCAGCTCTCCACCACGGTGGCGAGCCGGCGCTGTTCCGCTGCTGCTCCTGCCATGCCCACCGGGGTCCCCCGCGCCGACCAGGCCAAACCCTCCGCCATGCCCGGCGACCAGGGTCACGTTTCGGGCCCTACACCCCGGGAACCGACCAGAGGTATCCGGAGAGGGGAAAACCGACATGGCAGCCACGACATTGCAGGGCAAGCGGATCGCGTTCCTCGCCACCGACGGCGTGGAGGAGGTCGAGTACGTCCAGCCGCGTGAGGCGGTCGAGAAGGCGGGCGCGACCGCCGAGCTGGTATCGCTCAAGCCCGGCACCATCCAGGCCTTCAACCATCTGGACCAGGGCAAGACGTACGACGTGGCGGTGACGGCGGCCGACGCGGACGCCGACGGCTACGACGCGCTGGTGCTGCCCGGCGGGGTGGCCAACCCGGACTTCCTGCGTACGGACCCGGACGCGGTCCGGTTCGTGCAGGCGTTCTTCGCGGCCGGCAAGCCGGTCGGGGTGATCTGCCACGGCCCGTGGACCCTGGTCGAGGCGGGCGTGGTGGCCGGTCGCCGGATCACCAGCTGGCCGAGCCTGCGTACCGACCTGACCAACGCCGGTGCGACCTGGGTGGACGAGCAGGTGGTGACCGACGGCAACCTGGTCAGCAGCCGCAATCCCGACGACCTCCCGGCGTTCTGCGCCGCGCTCGTCGACCGGTTCGCCGCCTGAGGCGTACCCCCGAGGGGCAGGTGGGTCCCCGGTGGCCCGCGTGCCCGCCTGAGGCGTACCCCCGACGGGCAGGCGGGTCCCCGGTGGCCCGCGTGCCCGTCGGTGCCGGGCGGGTCCGCGGGCAGGTTTCCTGCGGTGGTAGGCATGTTCGCGGGGGAGCGGGAAAGAAGGCGGGATGACCGCCCAGACCCACGGCAGCCCGGTGCTCCAGGCCCGCCAGCTGCGCATGTTGATGTTCGGCCTGATGACCGGCATGTTGTTGGCCGCGCTGGACCAGACCATCGTCGGTACGGCGTTGCCCACCATCGTCGGCGAGCTGGGCGGGATCGACCACTACTCGTGGGTGGTCACCGCCTACCTGCTCGCCTCGACCGCCTCCACCCCGCTCTACGGCAAGATGGCCGACCTGTACGGCCGCCGACCCGTCTTCCTGTTCTCGATCGGCACGTTCCTGCTCGGCTCGCTGCTGGCCGGCCTGTCGCAGGACATGACCCAGCTGATCGTCACCCGGGGCGTGCAGGGCATCGGCGCGGGTGGCCTGATGACGTTGGCGTTCACCATCATCTCGGACGTGGTGTCGCCCCGGGAACGTGGCCGCTACCAGGGGTTGTTCGGCGCGGTCTTCGGCGTCTCCTCGGTGGCCGGGCCGCTGGTCGGCGGCTACTTCGCGGATACCAACTGGCGGTGGATCTTCTATCTGAACGTGCCGTTGGCGCTGTTGGCGATCGTGGTCTGCTACCACGTGCTGCGGTTGATCCCGTTCGAGCGGCGGGAGCACACCGTCGACTGGTTGGGCGCGGCGCTGCTGGTCGCCGGGGTGAGCGCGTTGCTGCTGGCGCTGAGCTGGGGCGGCAACTCGTACGCCTGGGGCTCGCCGACGATCATCGGGCTGTTCGTGGCGGGTGCGGTGCTCGGGGTGGCGTTCGTGCTCCAGGAGGCCCGGGTCACCGAACCGATCCTGCCGCTGGGGCTGTTCCGCTCCGCGACGTTCGCGCTGGCCAACTCGGCGGGCTTCGTGCTCGGTCTGGTGATGTTCGGGTCGATCATCTTCATCCCGCTCTACCTGCAGATCGTCAAGGGCGCCTCGCCCACCCGCAGCGGCCTGCTGATGCTGCCGATGATGGCCGGCATCATCGTCACCTCGATCGTCACCGGCCGGGCGATGAGCCGGATCGGCCGGTACAAGTGGTTCCCGGTGGCCGGTTCGGTGGTGCTGGTCGTCGGGATGCTGCTGTTCACCCGGCTCCAGGTGGACAGCTCGCTCTGGGCGGCGTTCGGCTACATGGTGGTGATCGGCGTCGGGCTGGGCCTGTGCATGCAGTCGCTGATCCTCGGCGTACAAAACGCCGTGGACGTGCGGAACCTCGGCGCGGCGACCTCCTCGGCGACGTTCTTCCGGTCGCTGGGCGGTTCGTTCGGGGTGGCCATCCTGGGCGCGGTGCTCTCCACCCGGCTCGCCAGCGGGCTCGCCGACCGGCTGCCCGGCGCGATCGCCCAGCTCCCGGCCGACCAGCAGGCGGCGGTGGCGGCCAGCGGCGGCACCAGCATCTCGATCAACGACCCGGCGACCATCCTGGCCCTGCCCGGCCCGGTCCGGGCGGCCATCCAGGCGTCCTTCGTCGAGTCGCTGCACCTGGTGTTCCTGACCACCGGCCTGATCGCCCTGGTGGCCGTGCTGGTCACCCTGGCCCTGCCCAACGACCAGCTCCGGGGTGCCGGCCCGCAGGGCGCGACCGGCGGAGTCGACCCCCTCGGCGGCAAGGCCCCCGCCCCCGGCGGCAAACCCCTGACCAAGGAGTCCAAGGCGGAAGCCGCCGCCGACCTCAACGCCAAATCCCAAACCATGCTCTAACCCACCCCACCCCACCCCACCCCCCACCCCCGGCCCCACCCCGCCCACCCCCGCCCCGGTGATCAAGAAGTTTGCGTCAGAAATCGCGCGGAGGTTGACGTAAACCTCTTGATCACCGGGGAGGGAATGGGGGTGAAGTGGGCTAAGCGGGCGCAGGTGGAGAGGCTGCTCTCGGCGGGGGCGGGGGCGGGGGCGGGGGCGACGGGGCGACGGGGCGGGGGCGGGGAGGGTGAGGGCGGGGGGTTACTTGAGGATGAGGCGGTTGGTTTGGTCGAAGACGGTGAGGTCGGCGAGGGTTTCCGGGACCGAGAGGGAGAGCGGGGCGGGGAACTCGTGCGGGTGCAGGAAGGCGGCGTCGGTGGTCTCGTCGGTGACGCGGGTGAGTTCGCCGTCCCAGTCGTCGACCCGGAACGCGGTGGTGAAGATCTGGTAGGTGTGGCCGTACATGTTGGTGTGGGTGCGGTCGGGGCCGGTGTAGAGGGCGAAGGCGCTGACCCGCAGGGCGCGCAGGCCGGTCTCCTCGCGGACTTCGCGGACCGCGCAGTCGGCGATCGACTCGCCGAGTTCCATCGCGCCCGCCGGCAGCGCCCACTGGCCGTTGTCCGAGCGGCGGATCAGCAGCACCCGGCCGGCGTTGTCGCGTACCACGGCCCGCGCGCCGACGAACATCAGCGTCCGATCGCCGGCCAGGGCGCGTAGCTGTCCCACGTACGAGTCGGCCCAGGAGATACTCACCCGGACAATCTACGCACCATCCGGGGAGGGGTTCGGCGTTCCGGGGGTTCCCAAGGTGTGACCGGCGACACTAGCTTGTCACCCATGCGTAGCACGATGATGGACGCCCCGCTCCAGGTCGCCCGGATCCTCGAACACGGTGCGACGGTGCACGGCACGGCCGAGGTGGTCACCTGGACGGGTGCCGAGCCGCGCCGGATGTCGTACGCCGAGGTGGGTCGCGCGGCGGCCCGGCTGGCCCACGCGCTGCGCGACGAGTGCGGGGTGACCGGCGACGAACGGGTCGCCACCTTCATGTGGAACAACAACGAGCACCTGGTGGCGTACTTCGCGGTGCCGAGCATGGGTGCGGTGCTGCACACGCTCAACCTGCGGCTCTTTCCCGACCAGGTCGCCTACATCGCCAACCACGCGCAGGACCGGGTGGTGCTCGTCGACTCGACGCTGATCCCGCTGCTGGCCCGGGTGCTCGGCGAGTTGACCACGGTGCGGCACGTGGTGGTGGTCGGCGGGGGCGATCCCGGGCCGTTGCGGGCGGTCGCCGGGGACCAGGTCACCTTCCACCGGTGGGACGACCTGCTGGCCGGCCGGCCCGAGCACTTCGACTGGCCGGAGGTGGACGAGCGGGACGCCGCCGCGCTCTGTTACACCTCCGGCACCACCGGCAATCCCAAGGGGGTCGCCTACTCGCACCGGTCGATCTATCTGCACTCGTTGCAGGTGTGCCTGCCGGAGGGGTTCGGGCTGGGTCCGGGGGACCGGGAGCTGGCCATCGTGCCGATGTTCCACGCGATGTCGTGGGGGTTGCCGTACGCGGCGTTCCTCTCCGGCGCGTCACTGATCATGCCGGACCGGTTCCTCCAGGCCGCGCCGATCGCCGAGATGATCGCCGCCGAGCGGCCCACCCTGGCCGGCGCGGTGCCGACCATCTGGAACGACCTGCTGGCGCACCTGGACGCCCACGACGTGGACACCTCGTCGCTCAAGGAGGTGATCGTCGGCGGTTCGGCCTGCCCGCCGGCGTTGATGCATGCGTTCGCCGAGCGGCACGGCATCGACGTGATCCACGCCTGGGGGATGACCGAGATGTCCCCGCTGGGGTCGGTGTCCCGGGCGCCGGCCGGGGCGACCGGGGACGACGCCTGGCGGTACCGCTACACGCAGGGTCGGGTGCCGGCGGGGGTGGCGGCCCGGATCGTCGACCCGCTGGGTGAGCCGTTGCCCGCCGACGGGACGTCCGTGGGGGAGTTGGAGGTGCGCGGGCCGTGGGTGACCGCGCGGTACGTCGGCGAGGACGCCCCCGACCCGGAGAAGTTCCACGACGGCTGGCTGCGTACGGGGGATGTCGGGATGCTCTCGCCGGACGGGTTCCTCACCCTCACCGACCGGGCCAAGGACGTGATCAAGTCGGGTGGGGAGTGGATCTCCTCGGTGGAGTTGGAGAATGCCCTGATGGCCCACCCGGACGTGCAGGAGGCCTGTGTGGTCGGGGTGCCGGACCAGCGGTGGGGTGAGCGTCCACTGGCCACGGTGGTGGTGCGTGCGGGCGCGTCGACCGGTGTGGAGCAGCTCCGTGCGTTCCTCGCCGGCTCGGTGGCACACTGGCAGGTGCCGGAACGCTGGGCGGTCATCGACGCGGTGCCCAAGACCAGTGTCGGCAAGTTCGACAAGAAGGTGGTGCGTGCGCGGTACGCCGACGGCGACCTGGAGGTACGGGAGCTGGCGGGGCCGTAACACTTTTCGGCGACTCGTCGCCGATGGGGTAGGGACGTCACTCCTGAAACATCCCTCCCCAGGGGCGGCCCCGGCGTTCGCACCGCGCCGGGGCCGCCCTTCCTCGCGGGCGACCCGCTATGTCATTGTTGCGAAACTTCCTCGCGTCTGTCCGGGTTATTGCGAACTGTCCTCGGAACTACTGCCCGGCGGTGTCGATCAGCACCTTCCCCACCACCGCGTCCTCCACCGCCTGGTGCGCGTCGGCGGCCTGCACCAACGGAAAACGGTGCAGCGGCAGGCCGGCCGCCTCACCCACCCGCACGGCCCCCTGGGCGACGGCCGCCGCCACGTCGGTGACCGCGTGCGCCTTGGCCGCCTTCGGGGCCGTGTAGACCAGCACGAACTGCCAGCGGGCGTTGGGCGCCATCAGCGGCCGGATCGGCAGGGTCAGCTCACCCCCACCGTCGTCGGCGTAGACGCAGACCACCCCGCCGGTACGCAGCAGCTGCACGTCGACGGCGGCGTTGCGGGCGGCCGAGACCTCGACGATCGTGTGCACCCCGTCGGGGGCGATCTTGCGGACCTCCTCGACCACGTCCTGCTCCCGGTAGTTGACCACGAAGGAGGCTCCGGCCGCCGCCGCCAACTGCGCCTTCTCCGGGCTGCTCACCGTCGCGACGACGCAGGCGTCGGCCCAGCGGGCCAACTGGATCGCCGCGTTGCCGACCGCACCCGCCCCACCCTGCACCAGCACCACGTGGTCGCTGAGCGCCCCGGCGTGCAGGGTGTCCGGCACGTACTCCCCGACGGTCAGGCAGCGGTGCGCGGTGAGGAACGGGATGCCCAGGCAGGCACCCAGGTCGAACGAGGCGTCCCCGAGCGGCACCACCTGCCGGACCGGCACCACCGTGTATTCGGCGGCGGTGCCCCAGGGCCGCTGCCAGGCGGCTTCCCAGAGCCACACCCGTTCACCGGTGAGGGCCCGGTCGACCCCCGCGCCGACCGCCTCCACCACCCCCGCGCCGTCCTGCCCCGGGGTCTGCCAGCCGACCGGCAACGGCTGCTGCCGCCGGCTCTTCCAGTCGGTCGGGTTCACCCCGGCCACCGCCACCCGGACCAGCACCTCTCCCGGGCCCGGTTCGGGCACCGGCCGGTCGACCAACCGGAGCACCGACGGGTCGCCGGTGCGCTCGTACACGATCGTCTGCATCGCCGTCTCCTCAGGCCGCCGGTTTGAGCACCACCTTCGAGTAGCCCTCCTCGCGACGGTCGAAACGTTGGTACGCGTCCGGTGCCGCGTCCAGCGGCAACTCCTTGCTCACCACGAAGCTCGGTGTGGCCCGCCCCGCCATGATCAGGTTCCGCAGGTACTCGTTGTAGGTCTTGACGTTGGCCTGCCCGGTCCCCATCCGCAGGCCCTTCTCGAAGAGCTTGCCCATCTTGAACAGCAGCTCACCCTTGCCGGAGTGCTCGTCCGGCGCACCCGGGTCGTTGGCCAGATAGAGGCCGACCACGCCGATCGCGCCGGTCGCCCGGACCACCTCGACCAGGCTGTTCAGCACCGACGCCGGCTGCTCCGCACCACCCGCCCCGGTGGCCTGGTAGCCGACCGCGTCCACCCCGTGGTCGGTGCCCACCCCGTCGGTCCGGTCGAGGATCTGCGCCACCGGGTCCCCGGCCGAGAAGTCGATCGGGGTCGCGCCGATCGACTCGGCCAGCCGCAGCCGGTCCGGCACCCGGTCCACCAGGAACACCTCGGCGGCACCCATCAGGACCGCCGAGTACGCGGCCATCAACCCGACCGGCCCGCCACCCATCACGGTGATCCGCTCGCCGGGCCGCAGCCCGGTCATCGCCACCCCGTGGTAACCGGTGGGGAAGATGTCGGCGAGCATCGCGTAGTCGTTCTCGTGCTCGGTGCCGGGCGGCAGCTTCAGGCAGTTGAAGTCGGCGAACGGCACCCGCAGGTACTCCGCCTGACCACCCCGGTACGGCCCCATCGCCACATAGCCGTACGCGCCACCGGCGAAGCCGGGGTTGACGGTGAGGCAGAAGCCGGTCTTCTGTTCCCGGCAGTTGCGGCAGAACCCGCACCCCACGTTGAACGGCATCGACACCCGGTCGCCGACCTTGATCCCGCGTACCCCGGTGCCGGCCTCGACCACCGTGCCCATGTTCTCGTGGCCGAAGACGATGCCCGGTTCGGCGAGCGTGCGCCCCTCGTACATGTGCAGGTCCGAACCGCAGATCGCGGTCGTGGTGATCTGCACGACCACGTCGTCGGGGTGCTCGATGCGCGGGTCCTCGACCTCGTTGACGGCCACCTCGTGCGGCCCCTGGTAAACCACAGCTCTCATGGTTCCGACGCTAAGCGGACCGGCCGGGTCGCGGGGGCGGTTCAGCCGAGCTGGTCAACCACCTCGGGGGTGAGATCATGCACCGAGGTGAGCACCACGGCGGCCAGCTCCGCCGCGTCCGGGTCCAGCGGGTACGACCCGTGCGGCACCGCGATCACCCGCATCCCGGCGGCGGCGGCCGAGCGGACCCCGTTGGAGGAGTCCTCCACGGCGGCGCACCGGGCCGGGTCGACCCCGAGCCGTTCGGCGACGGCGAGATAGACGTCGGGTGCGGGCTTGCCCCGGGCGGTCCGCTCGGTCGACAGGGTCACCCGGAACTCGGCGGTGAGGTCTGCGGCGGTCAGCGCCGCGACGATCAGCCGGGTCGGCGAGGAACTGGCCAACCCCAGCGGCCACCGCGCGGCCAGCCGGCGTACCACCAGGTCGGCGTCGTCGATCAGCGGTACGCGCACCGCGTACCGCCGGGCCATCTCCTCGACCACCTCGGCGGCGACCTGCTCGGCGCTGCGGTCGACGCCCAGCTCACCGCTGAGGTACTCGGCCCACTCGCCGGTGCTCATCCCCATCAGCCGCCGCTGGGTGTCGGGCTGCCAGGTGCCGCCCCGCGCCGCCACGTACGCCCGGCGCACCTCCTCCCAGACCGGCTCCGAGTCCACGATCACGCCGTCCAGGTCGAACACCACCGCATCCACCGTCACCCCCACATCCTCCCCGACCCCGCCGGACCCCGGTCGCCCGGTGCCGGCAGCGCCCGCCGGCCTCGTGGTGGTCCCGATGGAGTCAGCCCTGCTCGTCCTCGTCCGCTGGCGGCTTGGGGCGGCGGTGTTCCCTGATCCATTCCTCGACATCCTCGGTCAGCCACACCTTCATGCCGCGCAGCTCCCGGTAGGGCCTCGGGAAGGTGGGCCGGTTCGCGATCTGCTGGAACCGCGACCGGGAGACGCCCAGGCGTTGGGCGATCTCGTAGGGCCCCATCAGGTCGCCCGGCCCTCGGTCCATGTCCCGAACGGATGCCCCGATGGGGTCAGTCCTCGTCGGCGGGGCTGGGGCGGTTCGTGGCGATCCAGGCCCGGACGGCCTTGCCATCCCAGACGCGGCCCATCTTCAGGGTGACAAAGGGGTCGGGGAATCCCTTGCGGCCCACGATGATCGTGGCGCGCTGCTTGCTGATCCCGCCGAGCAGGTCGCGGATCTCATCCAGCCCGAGCAACTCCACAGCCTGACGCTATGGTCTGGCAGCCTTGCACCAGTGGGTAGCGGGAAAGGCAACGTCTTTGGGGGTTGTCTTCGTACAACAGCTGTGATGTGGTGGGTCGATGACGAGCCACGGACCTGTTCTGCCTTTCTGGACATGTGCCGGGTGTGAATCGCCCTGGCCATGTCCTACCCGCCGCCGGGAGTTGATCGCGGAGTACGACCGCGCTCCGGTGTTCCTCGCCGTCTACATGAGCGCGCATCTGGTGTCAGCCATGCAGGACATGGGCTGGGCTCCGGCCGGCGCTCTTCACCGCAGATTCCTCGGGTGGCTGCCCAGGCCCAACCGGTCGGCCGGCCGACTCGTGATCAACCAGAGGCCCTGGCCGGGCGGTGGGTCGTGACCGAGCCCGAGGTACCGTTCTTGATCCAAGCGGCCTGGATCGTTCTTGACGACCACGCTGTCCAGCGTTGCCGTCACTGCCGCCCGGACGGCTGGTGCCCACGTGTGGCGATCTCGCGTGCTCGGGTTCTCGCCTGGCGGCAGGTAAGGGACCTGCGATGACCACGCTCCGAGCGGGAGACCTGATCGAGGTGACCCGCGCGGCCAGCGTGCAGTTCGTCAAGCCCATCCGGTGCCGGGTGATCCGGGTGCTGGACTGGATCACCTACGACGGCTGGTGCTGGCTCGACGTCTACCAACTAAACGACAAGGGCGACGCGGTGGCCCGACGGTCGATCTTCGTGCAGCCGGCGGGGCTGGTCGTCCACCGCCGGACCGCCCCCGTGCCGGTCGGGCAACAGCGGCGGCCCAGCTCGAACGTGCGGCCATGAAATCAGCGGTAGGCGGTGGCCTGGGTGGCGTAGAGGGCGGCGTAGATCCCGTCGAGGCGGATCAGCTCGTCGTGGGTGCCCATCTCGCGTACCCCGCCGTCGCCGATCACGATGATCAGGTCGGCGCTGCGGACGGTGGAGAGCCGGTGCGACACGAACACCGTCACCCCGCCGCTGTCGGCGGCGACCCGGGCCGCGCCGTCGGTGAACCGCGCGAACAGCCGGTGCTCGGCCTCGGCGTCCAGCGCCGACGCCGGCTCGTCCAGCACCATCAGCAGCGGGGCGTCGCGCATCATCGCCCGGCCCAGTGCGAGCTGCTGCCACTGCCCGCCGGAGGCGTCCACCCCGCCGTCGGCGTGACTACGACCCAGGCGGGTGTCCAACCCGTAGGGCAGCCGGTCGACGACGCCGCTGTGCGCGCGGGCCAGGCCGGTGCGTACCGCGTCGTCGTCGGTGGCCCGGGGCAGGTCGCCGATGCCCACGGCCAGCCGGGCGGTCAGCTCCGGGCGGGCGTAGTCCTGGAACGCGGCCGTGGTCCGCTCCCGCCAGGCGGCGAGGTCGATGTGGCGCAGGTCGACGCCGTCGATCAGGATCGCGCCCCGGTCGGGCTCGTAGAACCGGTTGAGCAGCTTGACCAGCGTGGTCTTGCCCGCGCCGTTCTCGCCGACGATCGCCACCGTGCTGCCGGCGGGCAGCAGCAGGTCCACGTCGCGTAGCACCGGCCCGTCCGCGCCGGGATAGCCGAAGGTGACCCCGCGCAGGCGGATGCCCTCCAGCAGTCGCTCGGGCGGGCGCAGCGGGGTGACCGGCGCACCGGGCGGCGGGACCGGCTGCGGCACCAGCTCCCGCACCTCGTCGAGCCGGCGCAGCGACCGGCCGCTGCGCACCAGCTGCTGCGTGATCGTCACCGCACCGGCCACCTGCTGGTTGAGCTGCGAGGCGAGCAGGATGGCCAGCACCACGTCGCCGACGTCCGCGTGGCCCCGGATCGCGTCGCCGACGACCAGGACCAGCGCGGCGACGTAGCCGAGGCCGAACACGGCCTGCCCGGCCGCACGCCACCACCCGGCGGTCAGCTCGCCCCGCCAGATCCGGGCGGTGGCCCGCTGCCAGTGCTCGGCGTAACGCTGTTGCAGGTGCTCGACCAGGCCCAACAGCCGCAGCTCCTTGGCCGAGGCCGCGTCGGTGGTCAGCTCGAACAGGTGCCGGGCCTGCCGGGTGTCGACGATGCTCTCCTCGCGGGCCCGGTCGGCGGCGGCCTGGGCCCACCGGCCCGCCAGCACCGGCAGGGCGGCCAGCAGCGGCAACGCCACCAGCGCCGGGTGGACCAGGGTGAGCAGCACGGTGGTCAGCAACAGGCTGACCGCCAGCGAACCGCCGGTCAGCAGCGCCTGCAACCCCTCGCCGATGCGCTGCAACTCGTCCTGGGCCAGGGCCATCCGGTCGGCGCTGTCGGGCCGCTCGTGGTGGTCGAGGTACGGCGTGCCGTTGCTGATCTCGACGAGCTGCTCGTCGGTGCTGAGCACGTTGAGTTCGGACACCTCGAAGTACGCGATGTGCGCGAAGTGGGCGCAGGTCAGCGCCGCGATCGCGGCCACCGCGACGGCCAGGCCCGACCAGGCGGCCGTCCCGGCGTGACCCGCCGCCGCCGCGTTGGTGAGGTGTTTCAGCGCCACCGCCGCCGCCGGAACCGCGACCGCGTTGCCCGCCATCAGCGCCAACGCCACGGTCATCTTGCGGCGGTCCTGCCGCCACGACAACCGCATCAACCCGCTGATCGACCTCATCATCGGCTCACCTCACCACCTCGGTCTGCGGGCCGCTGCCGGCGTCGTCGTCGGCGAAACGTTCCGCCTGGAGGGTGAACATGGCGGCGTACCGGCCACCCGCCGCCATCAGCTCGTCGTGGCTGCCCTGCTCGACGACCTTCCCCTGGTCGAGCAGGACGATCCGGTCGGCCAACCGGACGCTGGACAGCCGGTGCGAGATGAGGATCGTCGTCCGGCCCCGGGTCAGCTCGGCGAACCGGGCGAAGAACTCGGCTTCGGCGCGGACGTCCAACGCCGCCGTGGGCTCGTCGAGCACGAGCACGGTGCTGCCGTGGTAGAGCGCGAACAGGGCACGTGCGATGGCGATCCGCTGCCACTGCCCACCGGACAGGTCCAGACCACCCTCGTAGGCCCGGGACAACACCGTGTCCAGGCCGTTCGGCAACGCGTCGAGGGTGTCGAGCAGCCCTGCCGCCTGTGCCGCGCGGCGTACCCCGGCCCGGTCGTCGAGGTGCTCGACGGCACCGAAGCCGATGTTGGCGGCGGCGGAGAGCTCGTAGCGCACGAAGTCCTGGAACACCACGGCGATCCGGCGTTGCCAGTCCCGCGCCGGCAGGTCGGCGATGTCGGCGCCGTCGGCGCGTACCGTGCCGGCGTCGGGCGAGTACAGCCGGGCCAGGAGCTTCACCAGGGTGGTCTTGCCCGCCCCGTTCGCCCCCACCAGGGCGGTGCACTGCCCGGCGGGGATGTGCAGGTCCAGGTCGTCGAGCACCGGCCGGGCCGCACCGGGGTAGCCGAAACGTACCCCGGTGAAGTCGATCGCCGGGGCGGTGGTGGCGGGCGGCCCGGCCCGGCCGGTGTCGGGTGGCTCGGCATAGCGGGCCATGGCCCGCTCGAACGCCGTGACGGCGGTCTCGGCGTTCATGCCGTACTGGGTCTGGGTGTCGGAGTCGGGATAGAACTCCCCCAGCCGGATCAGCGCCATCACCGCCTGCAACACCAGCGCCAACCCGGCCAGGTCGACCGCCCCGTCGGCGGCGCGTACCCCGGCCAGCGCCAGCACGGCGGCCACGCCGACCAACCCGACGGCCGTGTAGAGCAGGTAGGGCCGCAGGTAGATGCGCCGCCGCTCGGCCCACACCGGGGCCAGGACCCGACGGTAGACCTGCCGGTAGCGCTCCGTCAGCCAGCCGGTCAGGCCGAAGACACGCAGCTCCTTCGCGGCGGCCGGACCCATCGCCAGCCCGCGCAGGTAACGGCTCTCCCGGCGCAGCGCCGCCACGTCGCGGATGACCCGGGCGTAGCGGCGCAACCCACCCCGCTGGCCGTGCCGGAACAACAGCACCACCACCAGCATCGCCAGCGCCGCCCACGGGCCCAGCACCACCGCGACCACCACCGTGAACCCGACGACCTGGGTGTACGGCCCGATCAGCGCGATCAGCCCGGCGTACGCCGCGCCGGGGGTGCGGAACGCGAACCGCAGCTCGTGCCCGGCCTCACCCAACTCGTCCAGGACCGCCGGGTCCTCCAGCGGGGTGATCTCCCGGGTCGACAGCGACGCGGCGATGAGCCGCCGGTACATGTGCCCGTCGACCCGTCGACCGAGCTGCTCGGCGACGGCCTTCTGCGCCGCCTCGGCCAGTTGCAGCGCGATCAACGCCGCCCCGGCCGCGGCCAGCGGCCACCACACCTCGGCCTGCGCGGTGGTGCCGGCCAGCACCGGGCCGATCCGCCCCACGGTGACGCTGACGGCGATCGCGAACACGACCGGCAGCACCCCCCGGGACACGCTGAGCGCGAGCGCGACGGCACTCCAGCCGGGCCCGGCGGCGGGGAACTGCCGGGCGATGCGCAGCCGGGCGGCGGCGGCCTCGCGCCACTGCTGACCGGTGCCGGTGGTGGAGGTGGTCATCGGGTCAGCCGAAGACCTTGTCCCGCAGCACCACGGGCAGCTCCAGCTCCTGGGCGCAGCCACGCACCGAGAGCTGGTAGGAGTCGACCACCTCGGGGCTGTCCGCCACGGCCAGCTCCGCCTCGGTGAGGGCCGTGACCTGACGCTCCCGGAAGCGGTACTCGTCGGCGTTGCCGTGCAGGCCGGGCACGACGTACGGCTCCGGCTCGACCGGATTGTGGATCTTGGACTGGTCGGAGTTGAGGTCACCGGCGGCACCCCAACCGGTGAGCATCTCCGGCCGGTACAGGTGACCGATGTCGAGGCGGGTGAACAACCGCGACACCGTCTCCTGCGGGAACCGGCTGCACTCGTACGGGAAGTGCGTCACCGCCAGCCCCTCCGCCGCCGCGTACCGGCGCATCCGCGCGTAGTTGAGGGTGCTGAGCACGAAGTTCTGCACCACCCGCTCCCGGCCGATCTTGCCGGCCCACTTGGCCATCCACGAGTCGAGCGACGCCCGGGGCTGACGGTCCAGCACCAGCAGGCGCAGCCGGTCGACCGGCCACCCCGCCTCGATCAGGCAACGCGCCGGGTTGAACAACGCCTCGAACGGCACGTACGGCCCGGCCATCTCCTTGGCGAACAGCACCGGCTCACCGTCGGGCAGCTTCCACGGCGAACCCTCACCACCGGTGAGCGCGAACCGGCCGATGGTCTTGACCGGCTGGTAGTAGGCCGCCGCCTGGGCCATGCCGAACAGGTTCGTCACCGCCGTCGAACCCACCCGGCAGCGCCCCCAGCCGAGCACCAGCAGCGGGAAGTCGGCCGGGCTGCGGCCGGCGAACCCGTGCGTGAGGGTACGCACGATCTGGGCGGTTACCTCGTCGATGGTGGTGGTGACGACCTGGTAGCGACCGTCGGGCGGCAGCGGGGTGCCGGTGAGCGCGTCGTCGTCGGCGGCGGCCAACCGGTGCAGCAGCGGGTACGGGTCGGTCATCGAGGCTCCTTGCGGTGGGGTGGGGCGGTTCAACCGAGGTCCAGCAGCGCGGCGACGTCCCGGACCGGCACCGGTCGCAGCACCGCCTCGCACAGCAACGTCTCGATGCCCCGCAGCGCCCGCAGGCAGGTGGCTGCGGGCACGCGCCGGGTGTCGGCGAGCAGGTGCAGCGCGCAGCCCCCGGCGAGGTGGGGCATGGCGAGGAAGAAGGTCATGTCGTGCCGGGCGACGGCGGTGAGCTGCCGCACCGTGGTGTGCGCGGCCAGTTCCTCAAGCGTCGCACGGTCGGGCGTACCCGTCGGCGGGTCGAATTCCCGGCCCATCCGGGAGTCGTTGAAGTACACCGACAGGTCGGCCTGGGCGCCCTCGGCCGCGATCAGGTCGTCCAACGCCTCCGGCGGGTAGGTGGCGTGGAAGTAGGACTCGGTCGAGTCGCGGTAGCAGCGCCGTACCGCGTCCTCGACGTCGCCGTCGCCGACGTCGAAGACCAGCAACGCGTTCTGGGCGATGCCGGTGGCGAGTTGCCGCTGACGGGGGGTGTTCCGGTTGCCCGCGATGAGCTTCACCACGGCCCGGTCCCGGCCGGTCAGCGCCGCCTGGACCAGCAGCGCGGCGGTCAGCACCACCGTGGACGACGACGCGCCGGTCCGCTCGGCCAGGGTGGCGGCGGCAGCGGCCACGGCGGTCGACTCCATCCGCCAGGTGACGACCGGCAGCGCACCCCCGTCGTGTTCCGGCCCGTCGAAGATCCGGTGCGGCACCGCAGGCAACCGGGCCCGCCAGTACGCCAGTGACTGGCGGGCCCGGCGCTGCCCGGCGGGCGAAGCCTCGTAGCCGGCCTGGTCCAACGGCTGCCAGCCCGGTGCGGGCAGGGCGCGTTCCCCGTCGACCAGGGTGCGCAGCTCGGCCAGCAGCAACTCCAGCGACCAGGCGTCCAGCGACACGTGCGACGCGGCCACGGCGACGGCCTCGACCAGCCCGTCGACCCGCAGCAGCGCCCACCGCACCGGCCATTCCCGGTCCAGTTGGAACGCGGTGCCGGCCAGCTCGGCGGCGGCGTCGTCGGCGGCCTGCGGCAGCGCGTCGGCGGTGGTGTCCCGCACCAGCGGCGGGTACGTCCCGTCGGCACGCAGGTGCTGGCGGGGGCCGTCGCCGTCGTCGGTCATCAGGGTCCGCAGCACCTGGTGCCGCAGCACCAGCTCCGACCAGGCCGCAGTCACCCGCTCGGCCGGGGCCGGGGCGGTCAACCGCAGCACCCGCCTGATGTTGAAGTCCTTGCTGGCCTCCCCGAACCACTGCATGGGCCGGTACATCGCCACCTGACCCCAGGTCAGCGGTGCGGAGGCGGTGGGCGCTCCGGCGAACCGCGCCTGGATCGCCGTGTCCGGGGCGACCGGCTGCCCGACCCCGGTCGGCGTCGACCGGTCCGCCGGCTCCACGGCCACGACCGTCGGGGTCCCGACCGTCGGGGTGCCGGGGCCGTCCAACGCGGCGGCCAGGGCGCGCACCGTACGGCGGTCGAACAGGTCGGCGATACCCACCGGCAGGCCCAGCTCCTCGTCGAGCCGGGTGACCACCTCGACGACCTGCATGGAGTCGCCGCCCAACTCGAAGAAGTCGTCGTCGACCCCCAGCCGGTCCACCCGCAGCACCCCGGCGATCACCGCCGCCACCGCCGTCTGCAACTCCCCGGACGGCGCGACGTACGTGGTGCTCAGTGCGGGTCGTACCGTCGCGGTGGTGGGCAGCAGACGGGTGTCGACCTTGCCGTTCGGGGTGAGCGGGTACTGCGTGACGTAGCGGAACCGGCTCGGGACGGACGCCTCCGGCAGCAACCCGGCGGCGTGGGCGCGCAACTGCGCCTCGGTGGGTCGCGGCTCCGCCTCGGACCGCAGGTAGGCGACCAGGTGCAGGTCGTGGCCGTCGGGTTCGGCGATCACCACCGCCTCGGCGACACCGGGGCACCGGCGCAGCGCGTCCTCGACCGCCGGCGGCTCGACCCGCTGGCCACGGATCTTCACCTGCCGGTCGGCGCGGCCGAGCACGTCCAACACCCCGTCGGGACCCAACCGGCCGAGGTCACCGGTGCGCAGCAGCCGGGCACCGCCGCCCGCCGGATGGGGGATCCACCGTTGGGCGGTCAGCACCGGCTGACCGTGGTAGCCACGGCCGATGACGGCCCCGCCGAGGCAGATCTCGCCGGTCCCACCCGGTGGCACGGGCCGACCCTGCTCGTCGAGGATGTGCACCTCGGCATTGGGGATGGGCGCACCGACCGGCAGCCGTCGGCCGACCGTACGGTCCGTGCCGATCCAGTACCAGGTGGCGCCGACGGTCTCGCTCATGCCGTAGTGGTTGCCGAAGCCCGACTTCGGGCTGTTGCTGATCCACCTGTCGAACTCGGGGGTCAGGTACAGCGGCTCACTACCGATCATGACCTGACGGGCGACGTCGTCCACGCCACCGAGGGCGGTCATCGCCCGTACGTGCGACGGGGTGAGTTTCAGGAACCCGCACGGTGCGACGCCGGTCAACGCGATCAGGTCGTCGAAGGCGACCGGCTCCGGGGCGACCTCCAGCTCCCAGCCCGCGACGAGGGCGGTGAACAGGGTCATCACCGACCCGACGAAGTACAGCGGGGCGTGCAGCACCGCCCGCTCCTGCGGCTGGAACGCGAACTCCTCGGCGCACCAGCGCACATAGTTGACCAGCTGGCGGTGGGTGCCGAGGACACCCTTGGGTGCGCCGCTGGTGCCTGAGGTGTACATGATGAACGCCAGGTTCTCCACCCGGCAGCCACCGTCACCGTCGTCGCCGCCGGGCGCGTCGGGCAACGCCGACACGTCGAGCACGGCCGCCGGGTAGCCGGCGGGCACCAGGCCCCGGTGCCCCGGCCCGGTCAGCAGCACCGGGTCACCCGCGTCCGCCAGGATCCGGGTCCGCCGGTCCGCCGGGTCGTGGACGGACAGCGGCAGGTACGCCGACCCGGCGGCCAGCACCCCGAGGATCGCCACCACCGCGTCCACCGAGCGGGGCAGCAGCACCGCGACCGGCGTCTCCGGACCCGCACCGTGGGCCCGCAGCACCCGGGCGGTGTGCCGGACCCGGGCCAGTAGGTCACCCGCGGTGACCTCGACACCTGCGAAGCGCACCGCGATCCGCCCCGGGTCGGCCGCGAGCGCCTCGTCGACGAGCACGTGCAACGGGACCTGGTCGATCGGACGGCGCGGCCCGGTGGCGACCGACCGCGCGGTGTCCACCGTGGCCGGACCCCGCCGCCCGTCGGGGGAGGAGAACCCGTCGGCGGTACGCAGCGACGCGGGCCGCAGGTCGGTCCAGTGCTCGGCGACGTACGCCAGGCACGCCTCGGTCGACGCGGTGAAGACCGTCGTCCAACCGTCGGGCACGGGCCGGTCCGTCGGCCACAGGGAATGCTGGTCCTCGTCGTTGACGACGACGTGGTGCGGGTGGACGCTCACGCGCGCCCGCCGACCGTCTGGGTGCTCGCGACCAGCCGCTCCACCGGCTCGTGCCAGGTGTGCTTCGCGTACCAGTCGGCGTCGAACGAGGCGATCGTCGGGGTCCAACCGTCGTGGGCCTCGGCGTAGCCGGCGATCTCCCGCCAGAACACGTCGACCAGGGCGGAGTACCGGGAGGCGATCCGCAGGTCGTCCAGGGTGAACGGTGGCCCGTCCATGCGTACCAGCCGGATGTCGAACGCGCCCCGGTACTGTCGACCGGCGACGGTGAGCGGCTGCTTCCACATCGCCGCGCCGGGGGCGCGCAGGGTGTAGCGGACGCGGGCGGTGCTGTGACCACCGTGGCGCAGGTCGCCCCACTCGCCGATGTCGGGCACCAGCGGCGGGAAGAAGTAGTGCCGTTGCCGGGGCACCTCGACCCGGTCGAAGTTGCCGGGCACGAAGTGCCAACGGTTGTACATCATCCGCTGGGCGACCTGCCACAGGATGTCGGTGACGGCGTCGCCGGGCAGGTCGGCGGCCATCTGCGGGCTGGGCAGCACGCAGCAGAAGAAGTCCGGCTTCTTCAGGCCCGCCACCTCCTCGCCGTACTGCCCGGCCGGCCCGCTCAGCCGGGACAGGTCCCGGATGCCGCTGGACATGCCGTAGTCGGCGTGGGCGTCGACGACCGCGCCCAGCACGATGCCCTCCAGGATCCGGGTCAGCTCGTGCCGGTCACCACCGCGGTGGGCGGTACGCAGCGCGGCGGCGGTGGCGTCCCGTACCCAGGTGGGGGCGTCCCCGTCGTCGACCTGCTCGGTCAGGAGGCCGCTGAGGGTACGAAGCGTCTGGGGCAGCTCGTCCTGATGGCGCTGGTCCTGCGCCCATGGCAGCAGGTACTCGTCCTTGGCGTAGGTCAGCCCGTTGACCCGCCGGTAGCGCATGTGGTCGCCGCCGTCGACGAGTTCCACCAGGTCACCGGCGAGGACGGCCAGCTCGGTCAGGGTCGCCGTGCTCACCTGCCCGGCGACCGGCTCGCCGAGCGCCCGCAGGTACGTCGCACAGCGGGTGGTGAGCACCCGCCGCAGGCTGACCGCGCTGAGCTGGCGGCCGTTGAACTCCTCGAACCGCACCGCCCGGCCGGTGCGGAACAGCAACTGGATCGCCGACACGAACAGCCGCTCCTCCGGGCTCCAGCCGGTCGGGGCGCGGTCCCGCAGCGCGGGCAGCACGCCGTCGCGGATCAGGGTGCTGGAACCGGAGTCGGAGCGGGAGAACACCCGACGCTGCACGTAGATCAGCACCGTCTCGACGCGTTCGACCCAGTCGATGACCTCCTCGAGCCGTTGCGGCAGGCTGCCGTCGGCGTGCCAGGCGTGCAGCAGCTGGTCCAGCTCGTGGCGCTGGTGCTCCTCCTCGGCCTCGGCCGCCAGGCACTCCTCGTCGAGCATCTCGGTCATCCAGTCGGGCAGCGCGATCTCGGCCACGACCTCCTCGGTCGGCAGGTCACCCCGGGCCGGTTCGTGCACGGTCAGCTTGCCGAGCGTCGAGTGGGACAGCACGAACCGGGCGGGCGACACGTCGTCGCCGGGCGGGGTCAGGCGCAGCTGCTGCCGGCCGAGCAGGTGCCGGACGAATGCCTGCTCACGCAGGGTCAGCCCGTCGAAGGCGGACCGGAAGGGAACCTTGCCCGCCATGGTGAGCAGGCGGAGAACCGCCGTCTGGGCGCTTCCACCGAACAGTTCGGCGGGGTCTCGCACGTCGCGCAGTTCCTGGGTCCACTGGTCGGTCTTCGTACGTCGCACGTTCCTACCTTTCGCGACCGGGCAGGCTGCGGCGCACAGGGGCCGGCCCGCACGACGGTCGTCGTTGCGGTGGTCGATGGGGCTGGCGGCGACCGGCAGCCGACCTGGAGAGTGGGGGCCCGTGGCGGTGCCACGGGGACTAGGGGACGGCTCTCCACCTCGACGTGGGAGCGCTCCCGACGTCGCGGTCATCCTGAGGTTAATAGGTGTGTCAATATCGCGCCGGGCGGAGCGGGAGGGGTCGCGACCAGCCCGGACCGGCGTGGTCGACCGCGACCGCCCCGGCAGCCGGGCCGGCGCGGTCAGGGGTGCAGAGCGGGGGCGGTCAGGGGTGCAGAGCGGGCAGCCCGATGGGGCTGTCCGTAGGGATGACCGTGTGACAGGCGCGGGCGACGGGGACGAGCAACTCCCGCAGCCGCCCGGTGCCGTCCGGCCCGAGGACCCGCCAGGGCCGGCCGGCGGCGACGTCCGTGGCGTCCTCCACGGCCTGGAAGCCGGCCCGCCCCTCCTCGGTGGTCTCGCCGTCGCCGGTCAGCCAACCCCGGTCGACCAGCCGGCCCCGGGCCTGCACCCACTGCTCCGGCGTCCAACCCCGGCCGAGCAGGTGCTCCGCCGGCATGCCCCCGGCCACCCGGAAGGCCAACGTCTCGACCGGGTCGAGACCGGCGGCGACCAGGGCGGCCACGTGCCCGTCGCCCCGGTGCTCCCGCAGCGTGGTGGCGGCCTGCCAGAGCCGGGCCAGCGGATAGTCGCCCCGGGGCAGGGCGGCGTTGGCCGCACCGAGCACCCGGCCGGCGGTGTCCGCCCCGACAGCCGCCGCCTCCAGCAGCTCCGCCGCCTCGGCCAGGTGCGCCTCGGGCAGCTCGTAGGTGAGTTCGGCCAGCGCCTGCACGGCACCGGTGAGTCGGGCGCGCAACGCCTCCTCGGGGGAGGCCAGCTGCCACACCGCCGGCAGCGCACGGCTCACCATGGGCGGGGCGAAGGTGAAGAAAGCGGCGATCACCGGGGCGGCGTCGACCGGGCCCAGCGGGGCGGCCCGGCCGGCGAAGTAGCCCCGCCAGTAGCCGCGCAGCCCGATCGCCTCGTGGGCGGCGCGGGCCCGGGGATGGAAGTAGGTGATCGCGTGCAGGGGTTCGACGTGCGTCCACATCACCCGGGCGGTCCGCCCGGGAACGTCAAGCGCCGGCACGCGCACCTCCGGGTCGGTGGGGGTCACCGTGGCACGGGCCGGCCGCCCACGGTGACCCCGAACCTACTGCCGGTAGGTGTCGGACCGGAAGACCCCTGTGGTCTACTGCACCGCCAGCACGTCGACGATGAACCGCAGCGGGCCGGAGGGCGCACCCGGACGCTGCGGCTTGTCGCCGTACGCCAGGTCGGCGGGAATGTCGAGCTGCACCCGGCTGCCCACGGTCTGGCCCTGCATGCCCTGGTCCCAGCCCGGGATGACGTTGCCCTGGCCGAGGCCGAAGGTGAACGGCTCGGACCGCTTCCAGGAGGCGTCGAACTCCTCACCGGTCTTGTACGACACACCCACGTAGTTCACGGTGATCTGCTGGCCGGCCTGCGCGGCCGGGCCGGTGCCCCGGATCAACGGGGTCGCCTTCAGCCCGGTCAGCTCACCCTCGCCCTTGGTGGCCTGCGGCTTCGTGCAGAGCGCCTGGTCGGCACCCTCGGGCAGCTTGGGGAAGTCACCCGCGCAGCCGACGGGAGCGGCAGCCGGCTTCGGGTCCTCCTTCTCGCCGTTGCGCACCACCACGAACACCCCGACGATCACCGCGATGACGGCGACGCCGGCCACGGCACCCAACCACGCCTGCCGGCGCTTGCGCGCCTCGGCGGCCTTCTGCGCCGCCAACTGGGCGGCGAGCCGCCGCTGTGCCTTCGTCTCCGAGCCCTGGCCCTGGCCCGCCGAACGGTTCTCCGTACGCTCGCTCACGTCCTCGACTCCCTGCTGATGTGGGTGGCCGGCCCGGCGACCCGGTGCCGTGGCCAGCGCACACGGTACCCGGGTCGATGCCGTGGGTGGGCCGTCGCCTGCCCGCCGTGTCCCCGAACGGGCCGGGGCCTCCGGTTTCCTCCCTCTCTTGGCGGGTGCCGGACGCCGGGCGGCGGTAGGTTCTCGACCATGGCGATCCTCACCGACGACGACCGGGCTCTGCTCTCCGAGCCGCAACTCGCCCACGTGGCGACCATCGAGGCGGACGGCACGCCGCACGTCACCCCGGTCTGGGTGGACGTCGATGGCGAGCACATCCTGTTCAACACCGCCCTGGGGCGGCAGAAATACCACAACATCGCCCGGAACCCCGTGGTCGCGATCTCGGTGGTCGACCGGGCCGACGACTTCCGCACCCTCTGGGTGAGGGGCACCGCCGAGTTCGTCACCGAGGGCGCCGACGCGCACATCGACCGGCTGGCCAAGAAGTACCTCGGGCAGGACACCTACCCGTTCCGGCGGCCGGGCGAGGAGCGGGTGATCGTCCGGATCACCCCCACCCAGAAGCTCGGCATGGGCTGACCGCCGGGGGTGGGCCCCGGCGGACGGTCCGCCGTCGCGCCGGGGCAACGCCGGACCTGCCCCGACGGCGTCGGAACCCGCCCGGTCAGGCGCTCCTGCGCGGGGCGGTCTTCTTCTCGGCGGCCTGCTTCGCGGGGGCCCTGGTGGCCTTCTTCTCGGCGGTCTTCTTCGCGGGGGCCTTGGCGGTCTTCTTCTCGGCGGTTCTCTTCGCCGGTTCCGCTTTCTGCGCCGGGGCCTTCCGGGCCGGGGTCTTCTTCGCCGGTTCCGCCTTCGCCGCCTGGGCCTTCGCCGCCTTCGCCGTCGGGGTCTTCGCCGGCTGGGCCTTCGACGCCCGCTTGGCCGACCGGGCCGACGAGATCGGCGTCGGCTCGCCCGCCCCGCCGGACGGCGTCTCGCCCCGGGCCACCCGGGCCCGCTCGACGGACGCCTTCAACGCCGCCATCAGGTCCACCGCGGCGGCCGGCGCGGCCTCCTCCTCCGCCGGCTGGACCACCTCACGGCCCTCCACCTTGGCGTCGATGACCTCCTGCAACGCCGCCCGGTAGTCGTCGGTGAAGGCGTCCGGCTGGAACTCCCCGGCCATCGAGTCGATCAGCGAGGCGGCCATCGCCAGCTCCGGCGGGCGGACCTTCAGGTCCTCGTCGAGGAAACCGAAGTCGGGGGTACGCACCTCGTCGGGCCAGAGCATCGTGTTGAGCAGCAGCACCCCGTCGCGGACCCGCAGGGTGGCCAACTGTTCCCGCTGGCGCAGCGCCACCTTGACGATCGCCACCCGCTCCGAGTCGGCCAGCGCGTCCCGCAACAGCACGTACGGCTTGGTGGCGGTCCCCTCGGGCTCCAGGAAGTACGCCTTGTTGTAGAGGATCGGGTCGACCTGCTCGGCGGGGACGAACTCCAGCACGTCGATCGCCCGGGAACTGGTCAACGGCAGGTCGGCGAAGTCGGCGTCGGTCAGGATCACCAGCTCGCCGCCGCCCAGGTCGTACCCCTTGGCGATGTCGTCGTAGCTGACCTCCTCGCCGCAGACCGAGCAGGTGCGCTTGTAGCGGATCCGGCCGCCGTCGTCGCGGTGCACCTGGTGGAACCGGATGTCCTTCTCCTCGGTGGCCGAGTAGAGCTTCACCCCGATCGAGACCAGCCCGAACGACACCGCTCCTTTCCAGATCGCCCGCATCCCCTGCTCCTCTCCCCGATCTGACCAGGATCGCAAACGATCGAAGCCGCCGCACGCGCTTCCGTGCGCAACTACAGTCGGACAGGTGCCCGGCCCGCCGTTGAAGCCGATGCTCGCGACGACCGGGCCGCTCCCGGTGGGTGCCGGCTGGGCGTACGAGTTCAAGTGGGACGGGGTACGCGCGCTCGCCGACCTGGTCGGTGGCCACCCGCACCTGTACGCCCGCTCCGGTGTGGAGATCACCGCCGCGTACCCGGAGCTGGTGACCCTGGCCGAGCAGGTCGACGACGCGCTGCTCGACGGTGAGGTGGTCCTCTTCGACCCGGCCGGGCAGCCCTCGTTCACCGCCCTCGCCGAGCGGATGCACGTGCGGGACCGGGCGAAGGCGGCCCGGCTGGCGGCCACCATCCCGGTCACCTACATGATCTTCGACGTGTTGCGGTTGCGGGGCGAGGACCTCACCGGGTGGCCGTACCACGAACGGCGGGCGGCGCTCGACGGCCTGGGGCTGGGGGCGGCCCGGTGGGCGGTGCCACCCTGCTTCACCGACGGTGCCGCCACCTACCAGGCGGCCGGGGAACACGGCCTGGAGGGGGTGCTGGCCAAGCGGGCCGACTCGGTCTACCGGCCCGGGGTGCGCTCGCCGGACTGGGTGAAGGTCAAACTGGAGGTGACCGGCGACTTCGTGGTCGGCGGCTGGCGGCCCGGCGCGCGGAAGATCGGCGGGCTGCTGGTCGGGGTGCCCGGCCCGGACGGGCGGCTCACCTACCGGGGGCGGGTCGGCGGTGGGATCGGCGCGGCCCTGGAACGGGAGTTGCTACGCGAACTCGAACCGCTGCGCACCGACGGGTCGCCGTTCGGCGGGGACGTGCCGCGCGAGGATGCCCGGGGGGCGATCTGGGTAACCCCCCTCATCGTGGTGGAGGTCAAGTACGGCCAGCGCACCCCGGACGGGCGGCTGCGGTTCCCCCGGGTGCTGCGGCTGCGCCCCGACAAGCCGCCCGGGGAGGTGGAGGATGCCTGAGCGGGTGAAGGTCGAGGTCGACGGCCGGGCGTTGGACCTGTCCAACCTGGACAAGGTGCTCTTTCCGCAGGTCGGCTTCACCAAGGGCGAGGTGATCGACTACTACACCCGGATCGCCCCGGTGCTGCTGCCGCACCTGGCCGACCGGGCGTTGACCCGGATCAGGTTTCCCAACGGCGTCACCGGTGGCTCGTTCTTCGAGAAGAACGCCCCCGCCGCCACCCCCACCTGGGTACGCACCGAGACGCTGCCCGTGCCCGGATCGAGCAAGGGTCGGGAGACCATCGACTACGTGGTCGCCGACGACCTGCCCACCCTGGTCTGGCTGGCCAATCTCGCCGCCCTCGAACTGCACACCCCGCAGTGGCGGATCGGCACCCACCCGGACCTGATGGTGGTCGACCTCGACCCCGGCCCGCCGGCCACCCTGCGGCAGTGCTGCCGGGTGGCCGTCCTGCTGCGCGACCGGCTCACCCTCGACGGGGTGACGGCCTACCCGAAGACCTCCGGCAAGAAGGGCATGCAGCTCTGCTGCCCGATCAGCGCCACCCAGGACGCCGAGGTCGTCTCCGACTACGCGAAACGGATCGCCCAGGAGTTGGAGCAGGCACACCCGAAACTGGTCGTGTCGCGGATGGCGAAGAACCTGCGGCCCGGGAAGGTCTTCATCGACTGGAGCCAGAACAACGCGGCGAAGACGACAGTCGCGCCGTACTCGCTGCGGGCGCAGTCGATGCCGGCGGTGTCCACGCCGCTGACCTGGGACGAGGTCGAGGCGGGGGCGGCCGGGAAACGGCCCTCGGCGAAGCCGTACACCGCAGGGGAGGTGCTGCGGCGGGTGGAGAAGTCCGGCGACCTGCTCGCCGCGCTGCTCGACGGCGGCCCCGAACTGCCGGTGGCATGAGCCGCGTCGTGCCACGCGCCACCATGCCCGGTCGAACCGGTCACCGCTCGATGACGGTGCCGTTCGCGTCGATGCCGTGGTCCCGCCAGTAGACGTCCCACTCGTCGTCGACATGCTGCGGGACCTTGCCCTGCGGGTAACGCACGTACGGTGCGGTCGGCTCCTGACCGTCGGGGAAGCAGGCGCTGCCGCCCTGCCCACCCACCGCGATCGCCGGGTACTCGCCACCGCTGCAGATGCTCTCCCGGTAGCCGCAGCCGCTGGTCAACATCAGCCCGCTCAGGCCGACCCCGGCAAGGGCGACCATGATCCTCGTTCGCATGGGTCGAGTCTTGTCGCGGCGGGTGCCGATGTCATGCGCACGCGTACTCAACTCTCCCCGTTGCGGTGCGGTGCGGTGGGTGGGTGGTGGCTGGACCGGCGCTCGGTGGCTCGTGGGCTCGGTAGGGTGGGGCGTTCCGTCCGGACAGGAGGCCCGATGGTTGCCCACCTCGCCGTCACCACGTCGACCGATGTGCCCGAACAGGTCGATCTGCCGCTGCTGACCTACTGCGACGACGCGACCGGGGAGCGGACGGAGTTGACCGCGAACCAGCTCGGTGACTGGGCGGCGCGCACCGCCGGACTGCTGCGCGACGGGTGCGGGCTGGGGCCGGGCAGTCGGGTCGCGGTGCTGCTGCCGCCGCACTGGCGTACCGCTGCGGTGTTGCTCGGGGCCTGGTCGGTGGGGATGGCGGTGTCGTTCCGGCCGCGCGCCACCGCCGGGTTGCCGGTCCTCGAACCGGGCGGCGACCGACCGTACGACGCGGTGTTCGTCACCCCGGAACGCCTCGACGACTGGCTGGAGGACGTGCCCGACGGGGTGCACCGCTACCTCGTCGGCACCGGCCCCGGATTGTTGGCCGACGTGCCGGTGGGCTGGCTCGACTGGTCCGCCGAGGTGCTCCGGCACCCCGCCGCCCCACCCGACTACGCCGCCGTCCACCCGGCTGCCCCGGCCACCCCCGACGGCACGAGCTACGCCGTCTGGGGACGCCTGGCGAAGGAGGTCGCCGCCCAACTCGACCTGCGCCCCGGCGACCGCCTGCTGGTCGACGCCGCCGAGCACGAACAACCGGTGAAATGGCTGCTCGCCCCGCTGGCCGCCGGCGCCTCCGTGGTCATCTGCGCCAACCCCGACCCCACCAGGTCGGCTGCCCGAATCTCCACCGAACACATCACCCGCACCCTCTAGTAACCCCCGCACGCCCCCGCCCCGCGCTGCGCCTCCGCGCGCCCCTGCTGCCCCGTCGCCCGGCCGCCCCCGTTCGCCCCGGTGATCAAGAGGTTTGCGTCAACTTTGATCTTCAGATTGACGCAAACCTCTTGATCACCGGGGCTGGGTCGGCCGCGGTCGATGGGTGCAGGAGTCCACCCGGCGGTGACCGGTCGCCGCGTGGTCGGTGTGCTGGTCTGATCTGTGGCGGGCCTGCTGCCCTATGCTCGTCGGGTGAAGGCGGTGGCAGGGGAGACGCGGCAGCTCATGCTCGGCGAGATGCTGTCGTCGCTGACCGCCATCCCGGCGGAGTCGGTCGAGCACGGCGAGGTCTTCACCCGCCGTTGGGTGGTCGACCTGATCCTCGACCTGGCTGGCTACACCCCTGACCGCGACCTCGCGCCGCTGACGGCGGTCGAGCCGGCCTGCGGCGGTGGGGCATTCCTGGCCGCGATGGCCGCCCGGGTCAGCGACTCGTGCCGGAAGCACGACCGGCCGCTGCTCGACGCCAGGCGGGCGGTTCACGCTTTCGACCTGTTGACCTCGAACGTGACGGCCAGCAGAAGACTGGTGCGGGAGGTTCTGGTCAACGAGGGTTGGTCGCTTCCCGAGGCGCGCGAGGTGGCGACGGCGTGGGTTCGGCAGGGGGACTACCTGCTCGACCCGGACGTTCCGGACGGCGTGGACTTCGTCGTGGGCAATCCCCCGTACGTCCGACTGGAGGACGTGCCGGCGGACCGCATGCTCGCCTACCGTGCCGCCTGCCCGACCATGACCGGCCGCTCCGATCTCTACGTCGGCTTCTTCGAGCAGGGGTTACGTTCCCTGGCGTCGGGTGGGGTCCTCGCGTTCATCTGTGCCGACCGGTGGATGCGCAACCAGTACGGCCGGCAGCTACGGGAGCTGATCGCCGCCGGTTACAGCGTCGACATCACCGTGAACATGCACGATGTCGACGCGTTCGAGAGGCAGGTGTCGGCCTATCCGGCCGTCACGGTCATCCGCCGGGCCGGCCAGGGTGAGGCTGTGGTGGTGGAGACCCGGCGGGGGTTCGGGGCGCAGGACGCCCCCGGGTTGGCGGAGGCGATGTCTGCCCCGGGGTTACGGCCGGTGCCGGCGGCCGGGGTGAGCACCAGGTACGAGGTTGCCCGGCTGCCGCACTGGTTCACCGGGGGCGAGTCCTGGCCAGCGGGTTCACCGTCCCGGCTGGCGCTGATCGAAGAGCTGAATGATCGTTTTCCGCCATTGGAGGACGCTCACACGGGGACCAGGGTCGGTATCGGCGTGGCCACCGGTGCCGACAGCGTCTTCATCACGACGGACGCCGATGTCGAGCCGCGGCGGTTGCTGCCGTTGTCGATGGTCAGGGACACGACGTCGGGATGTCACTCCTGGTCGGGCCACTATCTGGTCAACCCCTGGGACGCGGATGGTCAGCTCGTGGACCTGGCGGCGCTGCCTCGACTGCGGGCCTACTACCAGCGACACTCGGCGGCCCTCAGGCGTCGGCATGTGGCCGGTCGGCGTCCCGCGCAGTGGTACCGGACCATCGACAAGGTCGACCATTCTCTGGTCGAGCGCCCCAAGTTGCTCTTTCCGGACATGAAGACCACGATTCACCCCGTCCTGGACAAGGGTGGCTTCTATCCGCACCACAATCTTTATTACATCGTCTCCGATTCCTGGGACCTCCGAGTCCTCGGTGGACTTCTGCTCTCGGGTGTCGCGCAGGCCTTTGTGGAGGCCTATGCCGTTAGGATGCGGGGCGGCACCCTTCGTTTCCAGGCCCAGTATCTGCGTCGGATCCGTGTCCCGCGGCCTGAGCTGATCTCGACCGCCGACCGGGCTGCTCTCACCAGCGCCTTCGACCGGCGGGACACTCGTGCGGCGACAAGGGTGGCGCTACGCGTGTACGGGATCGAAGAGTTCGGAGAGATGATCGATGGATCAGCACTCGCTCGAGGAGGCGGTGCGTAGCTCCTGGCTGGTGCGAGAATCGCAGGCCGCCAGGAAGGTGCTGTCGGGTCGGGCCGACACCGGGTTGCGAGGAGCGGTCACCGGCGGCGGTCATCTCGACGCCATCACGGAACTCCTCGCAGATGTCTTCCGTGATGCCGGGTTTCCTCCCGATGCGGTCCGCTGCAAATCCGGTGTGACACTTCCCGGTTACTTCCGGGCCGCCAAGCAGTGGGATCTCGTGGTGATCCACGAGGGTGCGCTCGTCGCCGCGATCGAATTCAAGTCGCACTTCGGCCCCTCGTTCGGCAACAACTCCAACAACCGCAGTGAAGAAGCGATCGGCAGCGCGGTCGACCTGCGGCAGGCGTACGACCATGGCCTGCTCGGGGCGGTGCGACCGTGGCTCGGCTACCTGCTGCTGGTGGAGGAGGAGCCCCGTTCCCTGCGGAGGAGTGTGCCGCGTAGCGGCACGTTCCCCGTCGACCCGGCCTTCGGCGAGACGTCGTACCTCGACCGGTACGTGATCCTCTGCAAGCGCCTCCGGAACGCGGGTCTCTATGACGCGACCTGTCTGCTGGCCTCCTCGCGGGAAGGCGATGCGTTTGTTCGGCAGCCGGATCCGGAAGTGGGATTCGCTGCCTTCGGCGCGGCCATCCTGGCCCGGATCGAGGAGATCGGCATCCCGCCCCGGCGGAACTGAGCCTTCCGGGCACGCCGTGATGAACTCAAGGGAGCCGATGTAGCGCTGCCGAGCAATCCCGGCGATGCTACATCGGCTCCCCTTAGTGGATCATGGTGGCGTATACCGGCGGGTGGGGTCAGCAGGTGGTGTTGCCGGCCGGGACCCAGCCGTCCAGGGACGGGTCCTCGGCGCCGTGGCCGTAGATCCAGGTGTCGTTGTCCTCGGAGGAGCCCTGGCCGTGCCAGCGGAACCCACGTCCGGCGGTCAGGGTGCGCAGCACCTGGCCGTGCGGTGCCGTGCGCAGCCAGGTGTTCTGGGTGAGGTTGCAGACGTAGCCGGGCGCGTCGCTGGCCGAGGCCGGCGCGGCGGCCACCGCGGTGCCCGGGACGGCGACGACCGCGATCGTCAGGACGTGCAGAATTCGGCGCTTCACTCGGATCCCCTTCGACGTGCCGGTGTCCACAGTCGACTGTGGACACCGTACCCGCCGGGGGAGACGACCGCCTGTCGGGCGGGACGACCCCGGCTGAGCGAGTCGAGGAAATGCCGGCTGAATCGCTGACGTCATCAGCTCCAAAGGACGCACGAGGGACAACCCACCCCCGCCGCACGCAGGGCGAGAGGACCGACGCAACGGGGCCCGGGCGCGCGAGGGACCAGCGCACCCCGACCCGGCCGCAGCCGCCCTGCGCGTGGGGCATGCCTGCCGCGACCGGCTGCCGGCACCCCACCGCGCAGGTCAGTCGACCGTGGGCAGGGGCGGGCCGAGGACGTCGTCGGCGTCGACGATGGTGTACGCGTACCCCTGCTCGGCGAGGAAGCGCTGGCGGTGGGCGGCGTACTCGGTGTCGATGGTGTCCCGGGAGACCACCGTGTAGAAGTGCGCCTGCCGGCCGTCGGCCTTCGGCCGGAGCACCCGACCCAACCGCTGGGCCTCCTCCTGCCGGGAGCCGAACGTGCCGGACACCTGGATCGCCACCGCCGCCTCCGGCAGGTCGATGGAGAAGTTGCCCACCTTCGAGATGACCAGGGTCCGCAGCTCGCCGGAGCGGAACGCGTCGAACAGCCGCTCGCGCTCCTTGTTGGTGGTGGAACCCTGGATGATCGGCGCGTCCAGGTACTCCCCGAGCTGGTGCAACTGGTCGATGTAGGCCCCGATCACCAGCACCTGGTCGTCGGGGTGCCGCTGCACGAGGGCGCGGACCACCGGCAGCTTCGTGCGGGCGGTCGCCGCCATCCGGTAACGCTCCTCCGCCTCCGCCGTCGCGTACGACATCCGCTCCGCGTCGGTCAGGGTGACCCGGACCTCGGTGCACTCGGCCGGGGCGATCCAGCCCTGCGACTCGATGTCCTTCCACGGCGCGTCGTACCGCTTGGGGCCGATCAGGCTGAACACGTCACCCTCCCGGCCGTCCTCGCGGACCAGGGTGGCCGTCAGGCCCAGCCGGCGGCGGGCCTGGAGGTCCGCGGTGAACCGGAAGATCGGCGCGGGCAGCAGGTGCACCTCGTCATAGACGACCAGACCCCAGTCGCGGGCCCCGAACAGGTCCAGGTGGGTGAACGCGCCGCCGCGCCGCGAGGTGAGCACCTGGTACGTGGCGATGGTGACCGGCCGGATCTCCTTGCGCTCGCCGGAGTACTCCCCGATCTCCTCCTCGGTGAGCGAGGTGCGGGCGATCAGCTCCCGCTTCCACTGCCGGCCCGCGACCGTGTTGGTGACCAGGATCAGCGTGGTCGCCTTCGCCTCGGCCATCGCCGCCGCGCCGACCATGGTCTTGCCCGCGCCGCAGGGCAGCACCACCACCCCGGAACCACCGGCCCAGAACGCCTCCACCGCCTCCCGCTGGTACGACCGCAGCGTCCACGGCTTGCCGCCGTCCTTGCCGGCCTCGGCCAGCTCGATCTGGTGCGCCTCACCGTCGACGTACCCGGCCAGGTCCTCCGCCGGCCAGCCCAGCTTGAGCAGCGCCTGCTTGAGTCGACCCCGCTCGGACGGGTGCACCCGGATCGTGTCGTCGTCGATCTTGTCACCGAGCATCCCGGCGAGCTTCTTGCTCTTGGCGACCTCGATCAGCACCATCCGGTCCAACCCGCGCAGCACCAGGCCGTACGCCGGGTCGTTGGCGAGCTGGAGCCGGCCGTACCGGTCCATCGTGTCGGCCACGTCCACCAGCAGGGCGTGCGGCACCGGATAGCGGGAGTATTTCAGCAGCGCGTCGACCACCGCCTCGGCGTCGTGGCCGGCGGCGCGGGCGTTCCACAGGCCCAGCGGGGTGAGCCGGTAGGTGTGCACGTGCTCCGGGGAACGCTCCAGCTCGGCGAAGGGCGCGATCGCCATCCGGCAGGCCTGCGCGTCCGGGTGGTCGATCTCCAGCAGCAGGGTCTTGTCCGACTGCACGATCAGTGGTCCACCGCTCACGCCAGGTCCCTCTCCTCGGCCGGATTCCCCGATCTGCGGCGGATCCCGCCGCAGGTCGACCATCCAGTGTTGCACGGGGGTGGGAGACTGCCAGAAAATCTTCGCAATGGGTGCAACGTTTCCCGGGGGACACACGTCTACCAGTGGGACGACCGATCCGGGGAGGCACACGATGCAGGTCCGCCACAGAGCCCGGGTCGTCGCCCTGGCCATGGTCATGCTGGTCGGCGCGGGTGGGTGTGCGTCCGTGCCGCAGGCCGACCCGGGTGGCACTGGAGGAGGGCTCGCCCCGGTCGGCAGTGCGGAACAGGTAACGGGGGCGGGCGCTGGCTCCCTGCCCGACCAGCTGACCGGGTCCGACACGAAGCCCCGGCACCGGGAGAAGCCGCAGCAGAAGGTCCGCGCCACCAAGACCCCGAAGGCGTCGACCGGGCGTCGCCCGCGTGTCCCGCAGAAGTCCAACCAGACCCGCTGCCAGCTGGGCGAGCACCAGCGTGAGGTGGAGACGTACCTGGCCCGGCTGGGCGGGTTCGGCACGGTCACCGTGGACGGTCGGCAGACCGACGCCGACTGCGCCGCGATCAAGAAGTTCCAGCAGCGGTACGACATCCGCCCCGCCGAGGGTCGTGCCGGCCCGTTGACGCTCGACGTGGCGAAGCGACTCGCCACCACCGACGTCAAGCGCTGCTCCGCCGGCTCCGGCACCACCTTCTGCGTGGACCTCACCCGGCAGACCACCTGGGTGATGCGCGACGGCAAGGTGGTCGCCAAGCCCACCGTCACCCGCACCGGAATGGCCGGGTACGCCACCCCCGCCGGCACCTACAAGGTGAACCTGCGCAACCTCAAGGAGTGGTCCAACCCGTACGAGGTGTGGCTGCCCTACTGGCAGCGCTTCAACGGCGGGATCGGCTTCCACGAGACCACCACCTACCTGCACAACGCGGGCATCGGTTCGCACGGCTGCGTCAACCTGCTGCACACCGACGCGGTGCGCTGGTGGGAGCTGGGCAAGGTGGGCTCCCGGGTGGTCCTGGTCGGCCGCCGCCCCGGCACCTGACCCGCACCTCCTGCGCCCCTGCCCGGCAACACCGCCGCGCCGGCCCTGACCCGTCTCGCCGCAGCCCGTCTCGCCTCCGGCACCTCGGTAGTTGTCCATAGGGGCCGGATCGGGGGTATTTCCCCCTGTCCGTCCTGGCAACCGGGTGCCACCCTGGAAGTCAGGGGCCGGACGGGGTGGGAGGGCTGGGATGACCGTCGATCACGAGATGATCGCCGAGGACGCGTCGAACGGCGACCGGGTGACACCGACCGACGAGGTCTCCACGGCCACCATGGTCGGGTACGCCGTCGCCGGGATCGCCGTCGTCGGCTGGTTCCTCTTCGGCTGGTTGGTGCAACGGCAGGGCTTCATCGACTCGGTCGGTGAGGCCGCCGGCACCGGCTTCGCCCTGCTGCTCATCGTCTCCGTCGTCGGCACCGTACGCCGCAGCCGCCGCTGAGCGTCGGCAGTGACCGTCGCGCCGCACGTCGGCCACGGGTGACGGGGGTGCCGGGGTGCCGGTCAGTCCTCCCGCACCGCCGCGGTGATCCGGTGCAGGGCGAAGGTGTGCAGCATCTCGGTCCGCTCGTCCTCGGCACGCAGGTAACCCGCGCCGATCGACACCGGCCGCAGCAGCCGGGACAGCGTCGCCCCGTGCGCGTCGACGTAACCGACCCAGACCAGCGCCTTGTCCCGGACCGCCTGCTGGAGCACCGCCAGGGCCTCGGCGTGACCGTGCGCGGGTAGCGGACCGGCCGCAGCCCGGGCCGCGCCGCCGCGGACCACCGCCGGGGCCCGCCGGGCCGCCCGCGCCGCCGCCTCACCCCGCCGGATCTGCTCCACCACACCGAGCAGCCGGGGCAGCGCCAACCGGGGCGTGGCCAGCGGGTCCACCGCCCGGCCGGTCGGCACCCGGGCCGGGGCCCGCCGGACCCGGGGACGGGCCAGCACCATCGTGCCGCTGGCGTCCTCCGGCACCGGGGCGTACCCGGCGTCACGCAGTGCGGTCAGCATCCGCCCCACCTGGTAGGACGTGCACAGCACCGTCGGGGCCAGCCGGCGGAACGCCAACGGCGTCAACCGCCGGTCGGCCAGCACCTCCGCCAGCAGCGCCTCGTCGTCACTGCGCACGTACCCACCGGCGGAGCCGACCCGCAACCCGCCGTGCTGCCGGGCCACGTCGTCCACCAGGTAGGTCAACCCCTGCGGGATCGGGGTACGCGACCGGCGGCGGAACAGTTCGTGCAGGTCGTCGGCGGTGTAACCGGCGTCAAGGGCCCGCCGGACACTGGCCGTGGTGACCCGGTGCACGCTGGCCCCACCCGCCGACTCCGGCTCGGTCACCGCCTCCAGCTCACCGGCCAACGTCGGGTCCGGTGGGCCGGGCACCACCACGCTCAGGTCGGCCTGCACCAGGAAATGGTCGACCGGGGCGGGGAGCAGGGCGTCCAACGCCCGCACCGTGCCCGAGGGGTCACCGCTCTCGGTGTCGGTGCGCAACCCCAGCGGGTCGTCCCCGCCCCGCTCGTCGGGCTCCGTGACGCTCGCGAGCAGCAGCCGCCCGTACGAGGTGAGCGCACCGAGGCCGGTCACCCCGAGCCGGGCCGCCTCGGTCAGCACCTCCCGGTGTGCGGCCTCCCGCCCCCTGCTGCGCCGGGGTGCCCGCCAGTCGAGCAGCGCCAGCACCTCATCGACGGTGGGGGCGGTACCCGGTTCCAGGTCGGCCAGCACCCCGAGCACCGCCCGGCGGGCGGCCGGCGCACCGGCCCGTTCCGCCTCGGCGGAGAGCACACTGATCGGCCGGTCCCGGTCGTCGCGCTGCCCCACCAGGCCGGCCTGCCGGCTCATCGTCAACCAACCCCGGGCCAACTGCTCCCAGCGGTGGGCCAGCGACATCGCCCGCCACACCTCGTACGCCCCGGTGGGCAGCACCTGCTGCTCTCCGCCGTAGCGGCTGGCGGCGGCGGGCAGGTCCAGCTCACCGAGGAGACCGGCCGCGTACGCAACCTCGACCAGGAGCGCGGTCGTCGACTCGTCCAGGGCCACCGCACGGGCCAGCCGGCGCAGGTCGCGGACCCCGACCCCGCCGGAGCGCAGCACCGGGGCCGGCTCGCCGGTCAGCTCCTCCAGCAGCGCCTCGGTGTGCCGTACCACCTCCATGGTCTGCCCGACCCCGGCGGAGTCGGCGGCCTTCGGTTCGCGGGGTGGTGCGTCGACCGGGGGTGGGCTGGTCCGCAGCGGCCCGAGCGGGCCGGTGTCGCGGCGCAGCAGCAACCCCACCTCGCGGGGCAGCTCGACCGTCCCGGCGGAGACCGCCACCAGCAGCCGCGCCTCGACCAGCCAACGCACCGGCGACCCGGTCGGGGCACCGCCGTTGGTGGGGTCGGGCGGCAGGTCGGCCTCCGCGCCGAGCGCCGGGGCCTGGAGTGAGCCCGGCGGCACGCTGCCGACGGGCGGGCCGGCGGCGAGCCGGTCCAGGATCGCCCGCGCCGACGGGGGCGCGGCGAGCAGCGTCCGGCGCAGCTTCGCGGCGTCCGCACACAGCGCCGCCGCCCGCGGGTCCAGCTCGTCGGCCGGTCGCCCCAGCCCCGCCGGGTACGGGGCGAGCTCGTCCACGCTGCCGGCGACCCGCAGCGCCTGCTCCGGGCCGTACAGCAGGAACCGGGCGCGGAGCCGGTCGAGCGCACTGCGGACGGTGGTCGGGGCGGGTGGGTGCGGCCCGGCGGTGGCCATGGCGAGCACCGCCTCGGTGGAGCTGGTGCCGTCCGAGGGGTGCCGGGTGAGCCGGGCGGCGTCGAGGATCTGGAGGGTGAACTGGTCCAGCCCGTCGAGCGCGCGGGCGACCGACACCCGCGACTCGGCCCGCAGGGCGAGCGCGGAGACGTCGGCCGGCACCGGTACGACGAGGTCGGGGCGCAGCTGGAGCAGCGCGGCGAGCGCCTCGTCGGGCAGCGCGCGCAACTGGTCGGCGAGTGAGGTGGTCATCGTCGTTCCACGCTAGCCCGCAGGCGGGCGATTGCGCCCCCCGGACGTCCGGCTCGGACTGACCTGTCCGGGTACCTTCGCAGAATGTCCGCGCTGATGGTCGGTTTCGACCTCGACATGACCCTGATCGACTCCCGCCCCGGCATCGCCGCCGCCTACCGGGCGCTCACCGCCCGCACCGGTGTGCCGGTCGACGCCGAACTGGCGGTCTCCCGGCTCGGTCCGCCGCTGCGCACCGAACTCGCCCACTGGTTCCCGACCGAGCGGATCGAGGAGGCGGTGGTCCTCTACCGGGAGCTGTACCCGGCGTACGCGATCGCCCCGTCGGTGCCGATGCCCGGCGCCCGGGAGGCGGTCGACGCGGTGCACGCACACGGCGGCCGGGTGATGGTCGTCACCTCCAAGATCGGCCGGTTGGCCCGGCTGCACCTGGACCACCTCGGGCTGGCGGTCGACGAGTTGGCCGGGGACCTGTTCGCCGAGCAGAAGGCGACGTCGTTGCGGGAGCACGGTGCCGCGCTCTACGTCGGTGACCACGTGGCGGACATGGTGGCGGCCGGGGCGGCCGGTATCCCGGGGGTGGCGGTGGCGACCGGCCCGTGCCCGGCGGACGACCTGCGGGCCGCCGGAGCGCAGCTGGTCCTCGACGACCTCACCGGATTCCCGGCGGCGCTCGACCGGATCATCGGGCTAGCCTTGGAGCAGTAGTCGTATCGAGTGAAGCAGGGGTTTCCAAGGTGCCGACGGGTCGAGTGAAGTGGTATGACGCGGCCAAGGGATACGGGTTCGTCACCAGCGACGAGGGTGGCGACGTGTTCCTGCCGAAGGGCGCGCTGCCGGCGGGTGTCACCGACCTCAAGGGCGGTCAACGGGTCGACTTCAGCGTGGTGGACAGCCGGCGTGGCGCCCAGGCGATGGGGGTCAAGCTGCTGGACGCCCCGCCGTCCATGGCGGAGCTGCGCCGCCGGCCGGCCGAGGAGTTGCACGGTCTGGTCGAGGACATGATCAAGGTGCTGGAGGCGAAGGTGCAGCCGGACCTGCGCCGGGGCCGCTTCCCCGACCGCAAGACCGCGCAGAAGATCGCTCAGCTGGTCCACGCGGTGGCCAGCGAGTTGGAGGTCTGAGGCACCAGCCCAGCGTCGGCAGCCCGGCCCAGCAGCGCCTCCACGGCGGCGAACCCCGCGTCCCCCAGGTCGGCGGTGAACTCGTTGACGTAGAGGCCGATGTGCCGGTCCACCACGTCGGGCTCCATCTCCTGCGCGTGCGCGAGCACGTACCCCCGGCTGGCCGACGGGTCGGCCCACGCCTGGCGTACCGACTCCCGGATCCAGCCGGCGGCGGCCACCGGATCGACCGTGCCCTTGCGGGCCAGGATCGCCCCGAGCGGGATGGGTAGGCCGGTGTCGGCCTCCCACCACTCACCCAGGTCCACCAGCGCGGTCAACCCGTGCCGGTGGTAGGTGAACCGGGCCTCGTGGATCACCAGGCCGGCGTCGTAGCGGCCGGCCGCCACGCCCGGCATGATCTCGTGGAACGGCACGATCTCGATCCGGGCCGGTGGCTGTCCCGCCGACCAGAGCCGGAACAGCAGGTACGCGGTGGTCCGGTCACCCGGCACCGCCACCGTGGCCCCGCTCAGGTCGACCCGGTCCGCCCGCCCCGCCCCGCCGGCTGCGCTGGCCGGCCGGGTGGCCGTGCTGGCGGGCCCGGTTGCCGTGCTGGCATCGGTGGTGGCCCCGCCTGCGGTGGTGGTGCCGTCGGTGGTGGTGCCGTCGGTGGTGGCGTCCTGAGCTTCGGTGCCACGGGTGAGTACGAGGGGGCCGCAGCCCCGGCCGAGCGCACCGCCGCAGGGCAGCAGGTGGTAGTCGTCGAGCAGCCAGGGCAGCGCCGCGTAGCTGACCTTCACCAGGTCGAAGGCCCCCCGTTCGGCGGCGGTGTTGGTGACGTCGACGTCGGCGAAGGTCACCTCGACCGGCGGCGCACCCGGCACCCGGCCGTGCACCAGCGCGTCGAAGACGAAGGTGTCGTTGGGGCAGGGGGAGATCGCCAGGGAGAGCGCCACGCCCCCACGGTAGCGCCGCTGCGGCATCCGCCCCGCCATCCCCCGATGTGACGCCCACCCCGCCCACCCCCGGCGGCCGTTCTGGCCGGTGGGCCCGTTCTGGCCGTGCGCGGGCCCGTTCTGGCCGGCGGGCCGTTCTGGCCGTGCGGTGGGCCCGTTCTGGCCGGTGGGCTGTTCTGGCCGGGTCGTTCTGGCCCGGTGGGTCTCACCCGCTCGGGAGGACCTGCGTCCGGCTCGTGATCCCACCAGGCCCGGGCGGGGCGGGGCGGGGCGACGAGTACTACGTGTGCGCCCTTTCGAGCTGATGACGCCATCGAGTCAGCGCGGGCCGAGCGGCAGCGGGGTCAGCCTGGGGTCGAGCGGCAGCGGGGTCAGCGTGGGGCGGGGCGGTGGCGGGGTCAGCGTGGGGTAGGGCGGTGGCGGGGTCAGCGTGGGGTAGGGCGGTGGCGGGGTGAGGGTGTGGCGGAGTGGTGGCGGGGTCAGCGTGGGGCGGAGCGCCGGGCGCGGAGGTGACGCGTACCCCACCCTGGCCGAGGCGTGGTGGTTTGACCTTTTCTCGGTATGCCCGGGGCCGCGCTACCCGGCCGGACACCGGTGTCGAGACCATGGCGGGCTGACGACCCGGGGCATGAGCCGGAAGCGGCCCGGGACTCCCTCACCGGTCTCAAGACCCATCCGTCTTTCAAGACTTATCTATCTTTCAAGACCTATCCGTCACCGACGTCTTTGGTCGGTATGCCTGGATAGACCAATCCGTGAATCGCTGACGTCATCAGCTCTAAAGGACGCGAGCTTGCTACCTTGTCCCCAGCTCCACCGGTTTTCCACAGGGTTGTCCACAGTCGGAGATGAGGTTGTTGAAGCCGAGGCGTAGCACCGGGAGCATGGTGGTGTGACGACGGAGGAGGCCCTGCCGGCCGATCTGGGCCGGACGGTGCGGGCGCTGCGCCGGGAGGCCGACCTGAGCCAGCGGGAGCTGGCCCGGCGTTCGGGGGTGCCCCAGGCGACCATCGCCCGGATCGAGTCCGGCAGTGCGGCCGATCCACGGTTCCACACGGTCGAGCGACTGGTGCGGGCCGTCGGTGGCACCCTGACGATCTCACTGCCCACCACCTCACTGCCCACCACCTCACCTCCCGCGCCGACCGACGCCCCGCCCCCGACGGACGCCCCGCCCCCGACCGACGGCCCGCCCCCGCCCGCAGCCCTGCCCCCGATCACCGCCACGTCGACCGTCCAGGCGCCGACCGCCGGGGTGACCTGTTCGCTGCCGCCGGTGCCGCACGACGACCTACGGGACACCGCCGGTCGGCGCTATCCGGCCCACCTCGACGTCTGGCCGGTGCGGGAGCCGAAGGACTGGCCGGGTGCCTGGTGGGCGGACTGGTACAACCTGCCGCCCCCGCTGTGGCCGCTGCGGTTGCCGCCGGCGGCGTATGAACGGAACCGGGGTTACCGGGACCGGAGGCGGGCGGCGGAGCGGGTCCGTCGGGACGCAACGGTCCGCTGGGTGATCGGCGACGGCCGGCCCTCGACGGCCTGGCGGTTTGTGGCCGAACTGCCCGACGGCACCCTGCTGGGGGAGTTGCGTGCCCACGAGCGTGATCCGCAGCTGATCTACGGCGACGACCTGGACTGGCCGCGCGAGCTGGTGCTCGACGGGGTGTTGGTCGCGGCCGGGCACCGTCGGATCGGCATCGGTGGCCGGCTGGTGGCGGCCATGGCGCAGCGGATGGAGGACATGGGCATCGGCCTGGTCCACACGGTGGTCGAGGACCAGTTCAGCAGCTCTTTCCTGGCATCCTGCGGTTTCCGGGTGGCCGCCGGTCGCCCGCTCGCCATGTCCCTGCGACGCCCGGTCGGCCCGGCACCCCGACCGCCGTAGCACCCGTCCGCATCTGTCAGGACAGCGCGCGGGCAGCCTGGCTCAGGGCGGTGAACGCCTCGCGCATCCGCCAGCCGTCGCGGTCCCGGGGACCGATCGGATTGGAGACGGTACGCAGCTCGACGAAGGGGAGGCCGGCCTGCGCGGCGGCGACCGCCACCGCGTACCCCTCCATGGCCTCGGCCACCGCGTCGGGGTGCCGGTCGGCCAGGGCGGTGGTGCTCGCGGCGGTGCCGGTGACCGTGCTGACCGTGAGCACCGCCCCGACGACGGCCGTCGGGAGGGCGGCGCGTAGCGCGCCCAGCAGCGCCGGGTCGGTGTCGATGGTGGGGCCGCCACCGAGCAGTTCCGGGGGCATCCCCAGCTCGTCGACGGGGATGAAGCCGGTCGGGGACTCGGCCCCGAGGTCCGCGGCGACGCTGCGGGAGGCGAGCACCGTTGCGCCGACCGGGGCCCGGCCGGCGAAGCCCCCGGCGATCCCCGCGCTGACCACCGCCCGGTACGGACGACCGGCAGCCTCGGCCAGAGCCAGCAGGCGGGCCGTGGCGGCGCCGGCCACGGCCGGTCCCACGCCGATCGTCCGGACCGTCACCGTCGGGTCGGCCAGCCCGGCCCGGACGGCCTCCGCCTCGGCCGGTACGGCGGTCAACACCAGCAGACCCGTCACGACACCGACCCCGGCGACTGCCGTGGCTGGTCGTCGACACCGCTGCCCGGGACCGCCGAGGACGGCCGGTAGATGTGGTAGCCCGGCGGGGCCAACCCGTCGTCGTGCCGTCCGGCCGCCCCGCTCGGGGCCGGTGAGGTCGGTGCGGCCCGGGCCGCCGCCTCGGTCGCCTCGTCGTCGGCGCTGTCGGCCGGACGATCGCCGGCCATATCGACCCGCGTGCCGGCGGAACGACCGGCAGCGGCGTCGGTGGAGCCGGCGGCAGGACCGGGCGGGTCGGTCACCCCGGAAGCCGGGTCGGTCGTCCGCGCGGCAGTGGTGTCGGCCCGGTCCTGGGCGGCCAACTCCTCGTCGGTCAACGGTCGGCCCAGCAGCCGCTCGGCGCGCAGCCGGCCCGCGACGACGATTCCCCGCGCAGCGGCGAGGACGCCCACCCCGGCGGCGACCGCGATGCCGATGCGGCCCTCGAACGGGACGAGGCCGAGCCCACCACCGGCGACGAAGGCGAGCATCAGGGCGGTCTCGGAGTGGGCGAAGGAGCTGGCCCGCAACCGTTCGGGAATGCGTTCCTGGATCGAGGCGTCGACGGCGAGCTTGGCGATGCCGCTGGACAGGGCTGCGACCAGGCAGAACAGCGCCACCATCGGCAGGGAGAACTTCAGCACGGTCAGGATGCCCACCCCGGCCACGATGATCATCGTGCTGGACTGGATCGCCGCCGGTCGGTGGATCCGCAGCCGGGTGCCGACCGCGGTGGCCAGGAAGCCGCCGATCGCCAGCGCCCCGCCGATGATGCCCAGCGCCGCCTGGTCGCTGAGCCGGCGGCCGAAGAGGTCGTTGGTCAGGTCCCCCTTCTTGAGCGCGAACGCCAGGAAGAGCAGCAGGAAACCGTAGAGCGCGCGGACCCCCGCCGCGCCGATCAGGGTGGCGATCACCAGTCGACCCGCCGGCCGCCCCCGGCCCAACGGGCGGTCCCCCTTGCGGCGCAGCGCCCGCAGTGGTCGGGGCACCCGCTCCGGTGGCTCGGAGTCCGCCCGGGGCGGCAACCGCAACGCGATCACCATGCCGACCAGGAAGATCACCGAGGCGACCCGGAGTGGCCACTGCGGCCCGAACCAGAACGCCGCCAACCCCAGCGGGGCCACCAACGCCCCGGCCACCGTGCCGTAGACACTGGCCCGCGCCCCCACCTGGGACAGTCCGAGCCCCTCCGGCAGCAGTCGGGGCACGGCGGCGGACCGGGCCACCCCGTACGCCCGGGACAGCGCCAGCACCCCGAACGCGGCGGGATAGAGCCCGAGGCTGCCGATGTAGTCCGAGATCAGCCAGGCCAGGAAGGCCCGGCCGAGCATGGTGGTGGCCAGCGCGTACCGCCGGCCGTGCCGGAAGTGGTCGAGCAGGGGGCCGACCACGGGTGCCAGCATCGCGAACGGCACCATCGTGACCAGCAGGTAGAGCGCCACCTTGCTGCGTGCCTCACCGAGCGGGACGTCGAAGAAGATGGTCCCGGCCAGGCCGATGGCGATCAACGTGTCCCCGGCACAGGAGACGGCGTGCAGGTCGAAGAGGCGGACCATGCCGGTCTCTCCGCCGGCACCCTTCGCGCGGGCCGAACCGGCCCGTCGGGTCATCCAGCGTCCGCCGTTGACCGAGCCGCGCAGCAGCAGGCGGGTGGCGCGGATGCCGGTGCCGACGGTCCGTCCCAGTACGGACCGCCCGGAGCGGGAGAACAGCGGCATGTGCACCATCCTCGCCCATCTGATCCAGGTGTGCCGCACCACGGGGGAAGACTCACTCGGGGAGTGCCTGTCGGTGCGTGCCGCGCATGGGGAACAATGGTCGGGTGACCAGGCCCGCTCCCGCTCGTGCCGCCCGCCTCGACCAGGTCTGCGCCGCCGCCGTCGAGGTGGCCCGCGACGCGATCACCGAGGTGGAGCCCGCCGACATCGGCGACCACCTGCGGGCTGTCGCCGAAGGTGACCGGGTGGTCACCCATTATTTCGAATGCCTGCTCGGTGGTTACCGGGGTTGGCGCTGGGCGGTGACCGTCACCCGGGTCCCCCGCAGCCGGCAGGTCACTGTCTGTGAGACGGTGCTGCTGCCCGGCTCGGACGCGTTGCTCGCGCCCGGTTGGCTGCCGTGGCAGGAACGCCTCCAGCCGGGTGACCTCGGCCCGGGTGACCTGCTCCTCACTCCGTCGGACGACGACCGGCTCGCCCCCGGCTACCTGCTCTCCGACGACCCGGCGGTCGAGGAGACCTCCTGGGAGTTGGGTCTCGGCCGGCCCCGGGTGCTGTCCCGCGAGGGCCGGGCCGAGGCGGCCCAGCGCTGGTACGACGGCGACCACGGCCCGTCCGCCCCGATCTCCACCGCTGCCCCCGCCTCGGCCCGCTGCGGCACCTGTGGCTTCTATCTGCCGCTGGCCGGTGCGCTGCGGCAGGCGTTCGGGGCCTGCGGCAACTTCTACGCCCCCGACGACGGTCGGGTGGTCAGCGCCGAGCACGGTTGCGGCGCGCACTCGGAGACCCTGGTGGAGACCGCCGAGCCGGCGGTCGACGAGCTTCCGACGGTGTACGACGACAGCGCGGTCGAGTCGATGACGGTGGACGGGGCATCCGACCCGGCGGAGGAGTCCGAGCCGGTGTAGCCGTCCGGCCGGTCCTGGCTGCGGGGCCGGTCCGCCGGCAGGCGGGCTCGGCGTGGGCGTGACGCCCCGGACGCCCGGTGTGCGGGGCGGGTCAGTCCTGCCGGGCGGATGCCCGACGGCGACGACGGTGGGCGTCGTGCCGCATCATCGTGGCCAGACCGGGAAAGCCCCACAGGAACCCGGCCAGGCAGGTCCAGAGCCAGTCCTGGTGGCCGTGTTCGGTGAGCCAGCCACGGAAGAAGACCAGCATCAGCAGGCCCACCACCGCCCAGGCGATCAACCCGGCCACCGCGAACGGGACCATCGGCGGGTCGAGTGGCTCGGGTCGTGGTGGTTGCTCCTGCGGCACGGGCAGAAGCGTACCGCGAAGCATCTTCCCGGCCCGCCGCTGATCTGGGACGATGCGCGCGACAACGGTAGATCACCTGCGAGGACCTGATGGCCATAGCGCCGCCGGACAACGGCATTCCTTCTGATCCCGCCCACCCCCGGAACGGTTTCGACCGTTTCTTCGAGATCTCCGCCCGTGGCTCGACGATGAGCCGCGAGGTACGGGGTGGTCTGGCGACCTTCTTCACGATGGCGTACATCGTGGTGCTGAACCCGCTGATCCTGGGCGGAGCCGCCGACGGTGACGGCAAGAAGCTGTCGATTCCCGCCCTGGCCGCGGCGACCGCGCTGGTGGCCGGCCTGATGACGATCCTGATGGGGGTCGTCGGGCGGTTCCCGATGGCGCTGGCCGCCGGTCTGGGGGTGAACGCGCTCGTCGCGTTCGAGATCGCCCCGCAGATGACCTGGGCGGACGCGATGGGGCTGGTGGTGATCGAGGGTGTGCTCATCGCGATCCTCGTGCTCACCGGCCTGCGTACGGCGGTGTTCCGCTCGGTCCCAACGCAGCTCAAGACCGCGATCGGGGTGGGCATCGGGCTGTTCCTGACCATCATCGGGCTGGTCGACGCCGGTTTCGTCAGGCGGGTGCCGGACGCGGCGAACACCACCGTGCCGGTGGGGCTCGGCATCAACGGCAAGATCGTCAGCTGGCCGATGCTGGTCTTCGTGGTCGGCCTGCTGGTGACGCTGGTGCTGGTGGTGCGGCGGGTGCGCGGCGCGATCCTGATCGGCATCCTGGCCTCGACCGCGCTGGCGATCATCGTGGAGGCGGTCGCCAAGGTGGGGCCGTCCTTCGTCGACGGCAAGCCCAACCCGCACGGCTGGTCGTTGAACGTGCCGAAGCTGCCCGAGCGGATCGTGGACATCCCCGACCTGTCGCTGCTGGGCAACTTCAACGTGCTGGGCTCGTGGAGCCGGGCCGGCTGGTTGATCCCGCTGATGTTCGTCTTCACCCTGTTGATCACGGACTTCTTCGACACGATGGGCACGATGGTCGCGATCGGCCAGGAGGGGGACATGCTCGACGAGCAGGGCACCCCGCCCCGGGCGAAGGAGATCCTGCTGGTCGACTCGATCGCCGCGGCGGCGGGTGGCGCGGCGAGCGTCTCCAGCAACACGTCGTACATCGAGAGTGCCTCGGGGGTCGCGGAGGGTGCCCGGACCGGGGTGGCCAACCTGGTCGCCGGTGGGCTGTTCCTGCTGGCGATGTTCCTGTCGCCGCTGTCCACGGTGATCCCGTTCGAGGCGGCCTCGACGGCGCTGGTGGTGGTCGGCTTCCTGATGATGACCGCGGTGCGGACCATCGACTGGACCGACTACGAGATCGCCATCCCGGCGTTCCTCACCATCACCCTGATGCCCTTCACCTATTCGATCTCCAACGGCATCGGGGCGGGCATCATCAGCTACGTGCTGCTCAAGCTGGCGAAGGGCAGGGCGCGGGAGATCCATCCGCTGCTCTACGCGGTGGCGGTGCTGTTCGTGCTGTACTTCCTGCGCGGGCCGATCGAGTCCGCGCTGGCGTAGCGCCACCCGTCGGTCTCCGGGCCGGGCGACCCGTCAGGTTGCCCGGCCCGCAGCGGCGGTATTCCCCTCGTGAGCATGGTCATATCGGATGTCGTTAGCCAGGCTCATTAGTTAGGCTAACGACTGTGACGGAGCGGACGGTGACGGCAAACCGCGTGCCACCGGCGCAGCTGGCACCCCAGTTGCGTGATGCGATCACCCGACTCAACCGGCGGGTCCGGCAGGCCCGCCCGGTCGGCGACCTGACGGTCACCCAGCTCTCCGCGCTCACCAGCCTCCGGCTGGCGGGCGCGCTGACGCCCCGGGAGCTGGCCGACGTCGAACGGGTCCAGCCACCGACGATGAGCAAGATCGTCGCGAAGCTGGAGGAGCGCGGCCTGGTGCAGCGCACCCCCCACCCGACCGACGGCCGGCAGGTCATCCTGGCGGCCACCGAGTCAGGCCGGGCCGTGCTCGACCAGTTCGAGCGGGCCCGCGACGAGTGGCTTGCCAGCCGGCTGGCCGCGCTCGCGGAGGACGAACGCGACACGCTACGGCGGGCCGCCGAGATCCTCCAGCAGCTCGCCCGCGCCTGACGCCCCACCGGGTCCGCGCCGTCCGCCGTCGATGACGCGTACGCGACCCGAGGAGGCGCACCAAGAGTGCAGGCGAAGCTGAGCACGATGTTCCAGTCCCTACGAGTCCGCAACTACCGACTCTTCGCCACCGGACAGCTGGTCAAACTGATCGGCGTCTGGATGATGTTCATCGCCCAGGACTGGCTCGTCCTTGAGCTTTCGGACAACTCCGCCACCGCGCTCGGCGTGGTGACCGCCCTGCAGTTCACCCCGGTGCTGCTGCTCACCCTGCTCTCCGGCCGGCTCGCCGACCGCTACGACAAGCGGATGCTGCTCTTCGTCGCCAACGCCTTCTGGACGGTGCTGGCGCTGGGGATGAGCCTGCTGGTGCTCACCGGCCTGGTCGAGCTGTGGCACGTCTTCGCGTTCGCCGCCCTGCTCGGCACCGCCAACGCGGTGGAGACCCCGGTCCGGCAGGCGTTCGTCAGCGAACTCGTCGGCACCACCCTGCTGCCCAACGCGCTCTCCCTCAACGCGGCGGTGTTCAACTCGGCCCGGATCATCGGCCCCGCCGTCGCCGGCCTGGCCATCGCCGCGTTCGACGTCGGCCCGGTCTTCCTGTTCACCGCCGTCAGCTCCGTCGCGCCGTTGGCCAACGTGGTCCGGATGCGCCCGGCCGAGCTGTACCGCAAGGACCTGCTCCCGATCGGCGAACGGGACTCGGCAAAGATCATCGACGGGTTGCGCTACGTCCGGCAACGCCCCGACCTGCTGCTGCCCATGGTGGTCATGTCGGTGATCGGGATGTCGCTGTTCAACTTCCAGCTCACCCTCGCCGCACTGGCCAAGACGGTCTTCCACACCGGGGCCGCCTCGTTCGGCCTGTTCAGCACCGCGCTGGCGGTCGGCGCGCTGGTCGGGGCGCTCGCCGGCACCGGACGGCGCAGCCGCCCGTCGGTATGGCTGGTGCTCGGTGCGGCCGTCGGCTGCGCGGTCTTCGGCACCCTGGTCGGCCTCGCCCCGGCGTACTGGCTGGTGGTGACCCTGCTCATGCCGACCGGCTTCTTCATGGTCTTCTTCGCCCAGGCGGCCAACCAGCGGGTGCAGCTCGGCACCGACGCGGCCTTCCGGGGCCGGGTGATGGCGCTGTGGGTGCTGGTGTTCCTCGGCACCAACCCGGTCGGCGCACCGATCATCGGCTGGGTCGCCGAGACCTTCGGCGCCGGCGCGAGCATCTGGATGGGTGGACTCATCTCGCTGGCCACCGCCCTGCTCGCGCTCACCTGGCAACTGCGGCGCTCCGGGGCCCGACTGCGCTTCCGGGTGCTGCCGATGCCCCGCTTCTACGTGGTGTCCCGCCCCCGCCTGCTCACCCCCAGCGGGCGGTGAGCGGTGGGGCGGACACGCAGAGCGTGCAGATAGCAACAAAGCGGTGGCGCGCGGCCCCGCCGGGCCCTAGCGTCGAGGTGTGGCAGGCGGGAGCGCGCTGACGCTGATACTGGCTATCCTCGCCGTGGCCTGCCTGCCGGTGGCCTTCGCCCTGCTCTTCTGCCTCGACGAGATCGCCGACCGGGTGGCCTGCGGCTGGGCCGAGTGGCGGGAACGCCGCCGGGAACGCCGCACCATCGCCCGCCTCGACCGGGCCCTCGCCGCCGACCCGGCCACCCGCGACATCGACCTGACCGAGCTGGACCGGGCCGACCGCCGCCCCCTCGAACTCCTCGCCGCCGACCTGCGCCGCCTGGGCCAGCACCGGCTCGCCGCCGGCGGTCGCTCGGTGGTCTGGCACAGCTCGGTCATCGAGGCGTACGACGACCGGCTCCGCGCCGCCTGCCGGGCACTGGAGATCCCCGAGCACCTGGCCGAGCTGACCGGGGTCGACCGGGAGATCGAACGGGTCCGGGTCGAGGGCGTGCTGGCCGCGGCGGGGCTCACGCTGCCGACCACACCCGCCGACCGCCGCCCCCGTGACCGGCGGGCGTGAGACTCTTCGTCGCGGTCCACCCGCCACCGTCCGCCGTCGCCGACCTCACCGCCCGGGTGTCCCGGCTGCGGGTCGGCACAGCCGGTGCCGCCGGCCTCGACGTACGCCTGGCGCAGCCGGCACACCTGCACGTCACGCTGGCCTTCCTCGGTGAGGTCGAGCCCGGCCGGCTGCCCGAGGTGGCAGGTGCCCTCGGCGCGGCCGCCGAAGCCGCCCGCGCCGGCTGGACGCACCCACCCCTGTTACGGCTGGGCGGCGGGGGCCTGTTCGGGCAGGGCCGGTCCACCGTGCTGTGGGTGGACGTGCGGGGTGAGGTGACCGCGCTGCGGACGCTGGCCGGGCTGATCCGGGCCGAGCTGGACCGGGCCGGCCTGCCGTACGACGGGAAGCCGTTCCGTCCACACCTGACGGTGGCGCGGCCCGGTGACCGGCTCGACCCGTCCGAGGTGGACGCCGACCGGCTCGCCCTCGACGCCCACCTCGGTCTGCGGTGGCCGGCCGATGAGCTGGTGCTGGTGCACAGCCGCCCCGGCCCCCACCACACCCCCCTCGCCACCTGGCCGCTCCGCCCCGCACCCTGCTGATCATGACGATCGGGACCGGGCCCGGCGGGCGACGGTTCCGTGACGGCGACGCGAAGGGGGGTGCAGTGGCGGTGTCCGAGGCGCTCGGATGCCGCTGTTTGGTCCCCGTCGGGGGACCGGTCACCAGGCCCAGGCCTCCGGGCCGGGACCACCGTTGCCGACCGGCGGGAACAACTCGTCGAGCCGCTGCTCCGTCGCCTCGTCGATCTCCACGGTCAGCGCGCCCAGGGTGTTGTCGAGCTGGGCGACGGTGCGCGGGCCGATGATCGGGGCGGTCACCCCGGGCCGGGAAAGCAACCAGGCCAACGCCACGTCGGCCGGGTCGTCACCCCGTTCGGCGCAGAACTTCTCGTACGCCTCGATGGCCGGCCGGTGCGCGGCGAGCCCGTCGGCGGCCCGGCCGGCGGTGCCCCGCGCGGCCCCGCCCTCGGCCATCTTGCGCAGCACCCCGGAGAGCAGCCCCCCGTGCAGCGGCGACCACGGGATGACCCCCAGCCCGTAGTGCTGCGCGGCCGGGATCACCTCCAGCTCGACGTGCCGGGTGAGCAGGTTGTAGATGGACTGCTCGGCGACCAGGCCGAGGAAGTTGCGCTTCCCGGCGGCGGCCTGCGCCTGGGCGATGTGCCAACCGGCGAAGTTGGACGACCCGACGTAGATCACCTTGCCCTGGGCGACCAGGGTCTCCATCGCCTGCCAGATCTCCTCCCACGGGGTGCTGCGGGAGACGTGGTGCATCTGGTAGAGGTCGATCACGTCGGTCTGGAGCCGGCGCAGCGAGTCCTCACAGGCCCGGACGATGTGCCGGGCGCTCAGGCCTTGGTCGTTGGGCCACTCGCCCATTTTGCCGAAGACCTTGGTGGCCAGGACGACCTTGTCCCGCCGGCCCCCGCCCTGGGCGAACCAACGACCGATGATCTGCTCGGTGATCCCCTCACCGGTCTGCCAGCCGTAGACGTTGGCGGTGTCGAAGAAGTTGATGCCGTGTTCGAGCGCCCGGTCCATGATGGCGAAGCTGTCCGGCTCGGAGGTCTGCGGCCCGAAGTTCATCGTGCCGAGGCAGAGCCGGCTCACCGACAGACCGGTACGTCCCAGATTCGTGTACTCCATGGGACCACCCTGACACGCGCGGACCTCGAGTGCCTCACGATGCCAGAGTGGCCCACTGCGATCAGGAGGACTCGCGGGCCGCCGGGCCGGTGCCGAACAGGACGTCGTCCCAGCTGGGCAGGCGCTTACGCGGCTTGCCCGAGGCGTCCGTCGACTCGCCGCCCGCAGCGGCCGCCGCGGCCGTGCCCGTGCGGCGCGGCCGGAGCACGGCAAGCGACGGCACGGCCGGGACCTCCTTGGGCGCGTCCGAGTCGTCGTCGAAGGCGGAACCCTGCCCACCGCCGAGCAGTGCGGCGGCACCACCGCCGACGGCCCGCTGACGGGGCGCGTCGGAACCGGCCAGCGCGGCCGGGGAACGCGGGTCGAGACCCCGCCCCGAGGTGCCGCCGAGCGGACGGTCCAGCGACGCGAGCAGGGCGTCCCGCCCGGCCCGGATCGGGTCCCGGCCCGGACGGGCCTGCTCGCTGGCGGCCGGCAGGCCGTGTCCGCCCCGACTCGGCTCGCCCCGCGACGGGCCGGGCAGCGCGTGGCCGCCCCGTTCCGGTGCCGGCTCCTGGCCGAGGATCGGCGTGGGACGCTCGGCGCACAGGTACTGCGCCATGTCGTCGTGCGGGGTGACGTTCTGCCGGAGCTTGTCGAGATCCCAGACGGCCTGCGCGGTGGCCTTGCCGGACGGCCAGGTGGCGATGATCCGCCAGGTGCCGTCGTCCCGCCGGAACGCGTCCCAGGAGATCTTCTCGGTGTCGATGCCGTGCTGGGCCAGCCGACCGTTGACCACCTCGGCCAGCGGGGTGGCCTTCTCGGCACCCTTGAGCCGGGTGCGCCGGGCGTGCTGGGCGAGCATGGCCCGCTCCTGGAGCACCGGGCCGGCGTAGCGCAGCACCCGGTCGACGGGCACACCGGCGATCCGGGCGACGTCCTCGGCGGACTCGCCCGAACGGATGCGGGCCTGGATGTCCCGAGGGGACAGTGACGGGGTCGGATCGACCCCGGTGGGGACCACGGTGAGCGGCGGCGCACCGGGCTCGGCGTGCAGCACGGTCGCGATGCGTTCGTCGATGGGGAGGGCGAGCAGACGCCCGACCTCGTCGGCGAGCACCAGCGCCTGGCCGTCCTCGGAGAGGGCGACGAAGCGTACTGGGCGCATGGCGTAGCCTCCGTCCCGCTTCGCTGGCCGTCACGCCACGAGCCGGCCACCCGGGCGTCCTCGCACCACCGTACGCTCATCTGCCCACAGGTGGGGGATGCGACTTGCGCATGTCGCGACTGAGCTGCGGCAATGATCACCGTGGGTGGCCGCAGCGACCGCTGCGACCACCCACCGTGACGGGTGTGACTAGAGCCGCTCGACCACGTAGTCGATGGCGGCGGTGAGCGCCTCCACGTCGGCCGGCTCCACCGCCGGGAACAGCGCGACCCGCAGCTGGTTGCGACCGAGCTTGCGGTAGGGCTCGGTGTCGACGATCCCGTTGGCCCGCAGCACCTTCGCGATCGCGGCGGCGTCCACCCCGTCGGCGAAGTCGATGGTGGCGACCACGTTGGAACGCAGCGCCGGGTCGGTGACGAACGGGGTGGCGAACGCGGCCCGCTCGGCCCAGCCGTAGACGATCCCGGCGCTCTCGGCGGTGCGCTTGGCCGCCCAGCTCAGGCCGCCCTGCGAGTTCATCCAGTCGGTCTGCTCGGCGGCCAGGAAGACGGTCGCCAACGCCGGGGTGTTGTAGGTCTGCTCCAGCCGCGAGTTGTCGATCGCGGTGACCAGGTCGAGGAAGGCCGGGATGTAACGGCCGGAGCCCTTGATCTCGGTGGCCCGCTCCAACGCGGCCGGCGACATCAGGGCCAGCCAGAGGCCGCCGTCGGAGCCGAAGCACTTCTGCGGGGCGAAGTAGTAGACGTCGGTCTCGCCGACGTTGACGTCCAGGCCGCCCGCGCCGGAGGTGGCGTCGACCAGCAGCAGCGAGCCCGGGTCGGCGTCGGCGACCCGGTTGATCGGCACCGCGACCCCGGTGGAGGTCTCGTTGTGCGGGGTGGCGTAGACGTCCACCCCGGCCTCGGCCAGCAGGCCCGGGGCGCTGCCCGGCTCGGCCTTGCGGACCGTCGGCTCACCGAGGAACGGCGCGTCCTTGACCGACTTGGCGAACTTCGCGCCGAACTCGCCGAAGCTGGCGAACTGGGCCCGGTCGCGGACCAGACCGAAGGTGGCGACCTCCCAGAAGGCGGTGGCGCCACCGTTGCCGATGATCACCTCGTAGCCCTCGGGCAGGGAGAAGAACTCGGCGATGCCCTTGCGCAGCCGGGCGACCTCGGCGCGGACGGTCTGCTGCCGGTGCGAGGTGCCCAGGTAGCTGGTCGCCACGTCGGCGAGTGCGGACACCGCCTCCGGACGGACCTTGGACGGCCCGCAGCCGAACCGCCCGTCGGCGGGCTTGATGTCGTCGGGAATCCGGATGGTCGGTGCGTCAGCCACGGTTTTCTCGATCCTTCCGCATGGGGCTAGGGCGGGCCCTTCACCAGGCGCGGGACTGCCGGCGGACGGGTGCGCGGGGCGCACCACGTGGCCGGGTCCGTGCCCGGTCCGGCGACACTGCCGGCCTTCATCCTCGCACCCGCGGTGGCCCGGATGCCGGCTGGTCCCAGGCCCGGACCTGAGGCGTCGGCCACACCGCTGCGTGATCAACGGCCGGTCGCCGGCCGGGCCGCTCCTGATCGTCCACCCGTCGCCGGCCGGTGGTCGCGGTCGGCCGGGTCGCGCGTCGCCGGGTCGTCCGTCCGGCCGGACCCGGGTGACACGCGCGGGGGGCGTCGACCGGTCGGTCGACGCCCCCCGGTGCGGAACGGGATCAGACGCCGTGCGGGATGGCGTCCCAGCCCTCGACCTGCTGCGGCTTGCGGGTGCCCGGGCCGACGTACCGGGCCGACGGGCGGACCAGCCGCTGGAGCTTCTTCTGCTCCAGGATGTGCGCCGACCAGCCGCCCATCCGGGCGCAGGTGAACATCGAGGTGAACATGTGCGCCGGCACCTCGGCGAAGTCGAGCACCACGGCCGACCAGAACTCGACGTTGGTGGCGAGGACGCGGTCCGGGCGGCGGGCCTGGAGCTCGGCCAGGGCGGCCTTCTCCAGCGCCTCGGCCACCTCGAAACGCGGTGCGCCCAGCTCCCGGGCGGTGCGCCGGAGCACCCGGGCGCGCGGGTCCTCCGCCCGGTAGACGCGGTGGCCGAAGCCCATCAGCCGCTCACCCCGGTCGAGGACGCCCTTGACGTACCCCTCGGCGTCACCGCTGCGCTCGACGGCCTCCAGCATGGTGAGCACCCGCGACGGGGCACCACCGTGCAGCGGGCCGGAGAGCGCGCCGATGCCCGACGAGATGCAGGCCGCCGCGTCGGCCCCGGTGGAGGCGACGATCCGGGCGGTGAAGGTCGAGGCGTTCAGGCCGTGCTCGGCGGCCGAGATGAAGTACGCGTCGACGGCCTTGACGTGCCGGGGATCCGGCTCGCCCCGCCAGCGCTTCATGAACCGCTCGACGATCGTCTCCGCCTTGTCGATCTCCTTCTGCGGCACCGCCGGCAGGCCCAGGCCACGCGCGGACTGGGCGACGAAGGAGAGTGCGGTGACCGAGACCCGGGCCAGGTCGGCGCGGGCCTGGGAGTCGGAGATGTCCAGCAGCTGACTGAGCCCCCAGTACGGGGCGAGCATCGCGACCGCGGACTGCACGTCGACGCGGATGTCGCCGGAGTGCACCGGCACCGGGAACGGCTCGGCGGGCGGCAGGCCGGGGCCGAAGCGCCCGTCGACCAGCAGCGCCCAGACGTTGCCGAAGGAGACCTGACCGATCAGATCCTCGATGTCCACGCCCCGGTAGCGCAGCGCGCCACCCTCGCGGTCCGGCTCGGCGATCTCTGTCTCGAAGGCCACGACGCCTTCGAGGCCCGGTTTGAAGTCGGCCATGTCGTCTCCTGGCTTCTGGCTCGGTGCGCCCGCCACGGGCTCGGTCCGGCCCGGTACCTTAGGCGACCCTCAGGGATGTGTTCTCGCCATCTTGCCTGGTGAGTAACCAAGCGCGCGACCCACCGCGACTGTGCTGCACGCGACATCCCCGCCGCTGGACGCCGGGGCGCTCTCCGTGAGACTGATCAGTGGGCTGGCCAGCGTCTCCAGACGCCGGATGCCCGGCGAGAGGGAGAACGACGTGACGGGCGACACACCCGCCCTTGCGGCGATGCGCAACGAGTACGCCGCCGACCGGGGCCTTTCCGAGCCGGACCTGGCCGCCGACTGGCCCACCCAGTTCGGCCGCTGGCTCGCCGACGCGGTCGCGGCCGGGCTGCCCGAGCCCAACGCGATGGTCCTCGGCACCGCCGACGCCACCGGCCGGCCCAGCGGCCGGACCGTGCTGCTCAAGGAGTACGACCCGCAGGGGTTCGTCTTCTTCACCAACCACTCCTCGCGTAAGGGCGTCGAGCTGGCCGCCAACCCGTGGGCCAGTCTGGTCTTCCCCTGGTTCGCGATGCAGCGGCAGGTGGTGGTGACCGGTCGGGTGGAGCACGTCGACCGGGCCGGGACCGAGGCGTACTTCGCCAGCCGGCCGCGCGGCTCCCAGCTCGGCGCCTGGGCCAGCACCCAGTCCGAGGTGGTGCCGGACCGGGCCGCGCTGGAGGAGGCGTACCGGGCGGCGGAGCAGCGTTTCCCGGCCGGCACGCCGGTCCCGGCGCCCCCGCACTGGGGTGGGTTCCGGGTCCGGCCGCAGACGGTGGAGTTCTGGCAGGGCCGGGCCGGTCGGCTGCACGACCGGCTGCGGTTCCGTGGGGTCGAGGGGGGCGGCTGGGCCGTCGAGCGGCTGGCCCCGTGACCGCCGTCAAACCGGCCCGTACGGGTCGGGCCCGGCGGCTGGCCATCGACCTGCGGCCGCTGCGGGTCCCCGCGTACCGCCGGATGTGGCTCGGCAACACGGTGGCGATGTTCGGGTTTCAATTCACCGCGGTCGCCGTGCCGGTGGAGATGTACGCCCTGACCCGGGATTCGTTCTGGGTCGGGCTGCTCGGGGTGGCCGGGTTCCTGCCGCTGCTGGTCTTCGGCCTCTGGGGCGGGGCGGTGGCCGACGCCCGGGACCGGCGGCGGGTGCTGCTGGTCGGCTCGGCGCTGCTCTGGGTGTCGATGCTCGGCCTGCTCGGGCACGCGCTGTCCGGCCTCGGCAGCCCGGTGCTGCTGCTGGCGTTGGTGACCGTGCACTCGGTCGCGTTCGCGATCAGCTCGCCGGCCCGTTCGGCGATCCTGCCCCGGCTGCTCCCGCCCGAGCTGGTCCCGGCGGGCACCACCCTGAACTACACCACCTTCACCGCCGCGTCGGTGGCCGGCCCGCTCGCCGCCGGCCTGGTCTTCGCCACCTTCGGCACCGGCACCGGGCTGCCCGTCGCCTACGCGGCCGACGCGCTGCTGTTCACCGCGCTGGTGGTGGCGACGGTCCGGCTGCCCGCGATGCCCCCGGCCCCACCGGCCGAGGGGGAGGCGCGTCGGGGTGGCCTGGCCGGCATCCTCGACGGGTTCCGCTACCTGGCGACCACACCGGTGCTGCTCTCCTCGTTCGCCATCGACCTGATCGCGATGATCCTGGCCATGCCCCGGGCGCTCTTCCCCGAGGTGGCGCAGGAACGGTTCGGCGGCGGGGCGGCGGTGGGGTGGCTCTACAGCGCCATCGCGATCGGCGCGATGCTCGGCGGGTTGACCTCCGGTTGGATCGGCCGGCTGCGGCGGCAGGGGCTCGCCCTGGTGGTGGCGGTGGTCGGCTGGGGGCTGGCCATCGCGGCGGCCGGGCTGGCCCGCCAGCTCTGGCTGGTGGTGCTGCTGCTCGCGGTGGCCGGGGCGGCGGACCTGGTCAGCGCGGTGCTGCGGCAGTCGATGCTGCTGGTCTACGCGCCGGACCGGATGCGGGGCCGGCTCCAGGGGGTCAACACGGTGGTGGTGGCCGGCGGGCCACGGCTGGGCGACCTGCGGGCCGGGGCGATGGCCGCCGGGTTCGGTGGTGGCGTCGCCTGGGTGGCCGGCGGGCTGTTCTCGGCCGGGCTGGCGGTGCTGCTGGTGGCGTGCTTCCCGGCCCTGCTGCGCTACCGGGCCGGCTCGGTGACCGAGGACCGCCGCTGACCGCACGCCAGGTGGGACGGGCCAGCCGGGTCCGGCGGGCGGGCCAGGGCACCGACTAGGGTCACGACATGGACAACGCCATGCACCGGCCGCCCTCGGGGACACAGTGGACCATCGCCGCCGACGGCCACGAGGCCGTCATCGTCGAGGTCGGCGGTGGGGTTCGGACGTACCGGCGCGACGGGGTGGACTACCTCGACGGGTACGCCGAGGACGAGATCAGCCCCGGCAGCGCCGGACACGTGCTGGCCCCCTGGCCGAACCGGATCAGGGACGGGAAGTACACCTTCGGGGACCGGTCGTTGCAGCTCGACCTGACCGAGCCGACCCGGGGGGTCGCCCTGCACGGCCTGGTCAACTGGGTGCGCTGGCAGCTGGTCGAGGAGTCCGCCGACACGGTCACCCTCGGTTACGACCTGCCGCCGACCCCGGGTTACCCGTGGTCGTTGCGGCTGCGTACCCGGTGGAGCGTCGGGGCGGACGGGTTGCGCGGCGAGCACGAGGTGACCAACACCGGGGGCGAGGCCGCGCCGTTCGGGTTCTCCGTGCACCCCTACCTGCGGCTGGCCGGGGTCGCGGTGGACGACCTCACGATGCGGTTGCCGGCCCGCAGCCGGTTGCAGGTCGACGCCCGGCTGCTGCCGATCGGGGCGACCCCGGTGGCCGGCACCGAGTACGACTGGACCAGCCCCCGCCCGATCGGTGCCGCGCAGCTCGACCTCTGTTTCGGTGACGTGATCCGGGACTCCGACGGCGGCTCGTCGGTGACCCTGACCGCCCCCGACGACGCGGACGGGGTGCACCTCTGGGCGGACCGCGAGTTCGGCTGGTGGCAGGTCTTCACCGGTGACGCGCTCACCGGTGAGCGGCACCGCCGGTCGGTGGCGGTGGAGCCGATGACCTGCCCGCCCGACGCGTTCCGGTCCGGCCGGGACGTGATCGCGCTGGCCCCGGGGGAGACCTGGCGGGGCAACTGGGGCATCCGGCCCGGGGTCTGAGATGGAGTTCGGCGAGGTGGTCCGGCGTCGCCGGATGGTCCGCAACTACGACCCGGACCGGCCGGTCCCGCCGGAGGTGGTGGACCGGCTGCTCGACCACGCGGTCCGGGCGCCGTCGGCGGGCTTCGCCCAGGGCTGGGGTTTCCTGGTGCTGGAGGAGCCGGCGGACCGGGAGCGGTTCTGGGCGGCGGCCACCCCCTCGGGCGGTGGCCGCGACCGGTGGCTGGCGGGGATGCGCCGCGCCCCGCTGATCGTGGTGCCGCACGCCAACCGGTCGGTCTACCTGGAGCGGTACGCGGAGCCGGACAAAGGGTGGGCGGACCGTTCGGAGGACCGCTGGCCGGTGCCCTACTGGTACGTCGACACCGGCTTCGCCGCGCTGCTGATGCTGCTCACCGCCGTGGACGAGGGGTTGGGGGCGTGTTTCTTCGGCATTCCGCCCGACCGGTTGGCGGCGTACCGGGAGGCGTTCGGGGTGCCGCCGGATTACCATCCGATCGGCGCGGTCACGGTGGGTTACCGCTCGGCTGACCATCGGTCACCGTCGCTGCGGCGGGGGCGTCGGCCGGTGGACGAGGTGGTCCGGCGCGGTCGGTGGAGTTGATGCCGGTTCGTACCCTGCGCAGTGGGTGACGGAGCGAGAGAAACCGACAACGGGGAGCAAAACGCGGTGTGGCAGGGGCGGATAGGCTGGCACCGTCATCGGTGCCGCACGGCGCGGCACCTCGGCGTGACCCGGCACCACGCCGAGGGTCGGCCTGACCACGGGGAGGGGAGCGTGCCGTGATTTTCCGAGCGGTCCGGGACGGGCGTCCCTACCCGGAACACAACCTGACTCTCAAACAGTGGGCGGAGATCCCACCGCGCCCGCTGCGGCTCGACCAGCTCATCACCACCAAGCGTGAGCTGGCACTCGACAAGCTCCTCGCCGAGGACTCCACCTTCTATGGCGACCTGTTCCCGCACGTGGTCGAGTGGGGCGGCGGCCTCTACCTGGAAGACGGCCTGCACCGGGCGCTGCGGGCGGCGTTGCAGCAACGCAACCAGATCCACGCCCGGGTGCTGGTCTACACCGGCCAGCCCGAGTGACGCCCGCCTGAGCACTCGTTAAGGTGGCGGCCATGGGCACCGTACTGGACCTGCTGGACGTCGACGCCTCGCTGAGCGAGGAGGAACGGCAGATCCAGGCCGTCGTCCGCCGGCTCGTCGACGACCGGGTCCGCCCGCACGTCGCCGGCTGGTACGAGGACGGCCACGTCCCGGCGCGCGAGCTGGCCCGGGAATTCGGCCGGCTCGGCCTGCTCGGCATGCACCTGACCGGGTACGGCTGCGCCGGCGCCCCGGCCGTCGCGTACGGGCTGGCCTGCCTGGAGCTGGAGGCCGGCGACTCCGGCGTCCGCTCCCTGGTGTCGGTGCAGGGTTCGCTGGCCATGTACGCCATCTGGCGCTTCGGCAGCGAGGACCACAAGCAACGCTGGCTGCCCGCGATGGCCGCCGGCGAGGCGATCGGCTGCTTCGGCCTGACCGAGCCCGACCACGGCTCCGACCCGGCCTCGATGACCACCCGGGCCCGCCGCGACGGCGACGACTGGATCCTCGACGGCGCGAAAATGTGGATCACCAATGCGCCGATCGCCGACGTCGGGGTGATCTGGGCCCGCACCGACGAGGGGGTGCGGGGTTTCCTCGTACCGATGGACAGCCCCGGGGTGACGGCGCGGGAGATCCGCCGCAAGATGTCGCTGCGCGCCTCGGTGACCGGCGAGATCACCCTCGACGGGGTCCGGCTGCCGGCGGACGCCCTGCTGCCGGCGGCGGTCGGGCTGCGGGCACCGCTGAGCTGCCTGACGGAGGCCCGGCAGGGCATCGTCTGGGGGGCGCTCGGCGCCGCCCGCGACTGCCTGGAGACCACCCTGGCGTACGCCGCCACCCGCACCCAGTTCGGCCGGCCGCTCGCCGGGTTCCAACTCACCCAGGCCAAACTCGCCGACATGGCCGTGGAGTGGAACAAGGGACTGCTGCTCGCCCTGCACCTGGGCCGGCTGGCCGACGCGGGAACACTGCGACCCGACCAGGTCAGCGTGGGCAAGCTGAACAACGTGCGGGAGGCGCTGGCGATCGCCCGCCAGTGCCGGACGATCCTCGGCGCGAACGGGGTGTCCGGCGAGTACCCGGTGATGCGGCACGCCAACAACCTGGAGAGCGTGCTCACCTACGAGGGCACCTCCGAGATCCACCAGCTGGTCATCGGGCAGCGGCTCACCGGGCTGTCCGCCTTCGGCTGACGACCGCCCGTCACCCGTTCGGGGCGCTCGCCGCGCGCGCGTCGCACGGTGGCCGTACCGTCATCGACAGAGGCACGTGTCTGACGAGGACGGTGAGGGCGATGGCCCGCGACGGTGAGACCCCCCAGAGTGAGTTCCCCGGCTACCCGACCGCCGACACACTGCGTACCCGGTCGGGCGACCCGGTCGACCCCGACACCCCACCGGCCGACCCGCCCCGCACCGGTGGCGGCCCGGCCCGGGGGCTGCTCTGGGTGCTCGGCGCGGCGGCGCTGGTCGTGGTGGTGCTGCTCGGTACGCAGGTGACCGGGCTCTTCCCGGACTTCCGCAACCCGTTCGCCAAGGAACAGACCGACCGCAGCCAGCCGCCGCTGCTCAAGTCGATCCAGGACCTCAGCCGCTACGTCGCGGCCGAGGGCAACTTCCAGGTCGTGGTCGACCTCCAGAACGACCGTAAGAACGTGCCGGAGTTCCTGCTCAACCAGCGGACCCTCTTCGTCGGGGCGGGCAGCGTCGAGGCGTACGTGGACTTCGGCAAGATCGGCGAGGGGGCGGTGGTGCCGTCCGCCGACGGTAAGTCCGTCGAGATCAAGCTGCCCGCGCCGCAGCTCGGCCAGACCAACCTCGACATGGACAAGAGCTACGTCTTCGCCGAGGAGCGCGGCCTGTTCAACCGGATCGGTGAGCTGGTCCAGGGCGACCCCAACCGGCAGCAGCAGGTCTACCGGATGGCCGAGGAGCGGATCACCACGGCGGCCCGGGACAGCGGGCTGGCCAAGCGCGCCGAGGAGAACACCCGCAAGATGCTGGAGGGCCTGCTCCGCTCGCTCGGCTACGAAAAGATCACCATCACCTACACGGCCCCCTGACCCGCAGCGCCCCCACCGTCCGCGCCCCGGCCAACCCGCAGCCCCTCACCGCAAGCGCACAGCACCACGCCCAACGGCGACCCGGGTGCCCCCGGTGCCCCCCGGTGCCCCCGGGTGCCCCGGCTGATCCCGGTGATCAAGAGGTTTACGTCATTCTTGATCTTCAAGTTGACGTAAACCTCTTGATCACCGCGTGTAACCCCATCTGCACGCTGTCGACGGGTGATTGATCGGGTGGGGGCTTGTGGATGTCGATGGGGTTGGTGTCAGGGAGTGGGAACGCCAGGATGCCGCCTCCCTGGGACGGGAGGCGGCATCCACGGTGACCGGGCGACGCCCGGCGCGGCGGCAGCGATGCGATCTTCGTCGGGCGGCGCGGCGGCAGCGATGCGCCTCGTCGGGCGGCGGCGTTACGGTCTTCGTCGGGTGGCCCGGCGCGGTCAGTAGGTGGTGGTGGCGTAGCGGTCCTCGTTGGGCATCAGGATCCACAGCACCAGGTAGACGATCACCTGCGTGCCGGGCAGCAGCAGGGAGAGCAGGAACAGCAGCCGGACCAGGGTGGCCGAGGTGTTGAACCGGCGGGCCAGGCCGGCACAGACACCGGCGAGCATGCGCCCCTCGCGGGGTCGGACCAGTTTGCGACTCATCGTCTAACTCCACTCTGCGGCGATCCGCCGCGCTGCATTCCACGGTAGGAAGGGGTGGCCACCTTGCCCTCCGTCCCGAGAGTGATCCGGTGACCCCGTACCCGTAGGTGGTTACCCGAGTCGGCCCCGGCTGATGCCCCGGGCGCTGCCCGCGCTGCCTGGCCGTTGCCCGCGCTGCCTGCGTTGCCCGCCGTTGCCCGCGCTGTCTGGCCTGCCCGCCACAGCCCGCGCCGCCTACCCCGGCCGTTCGGGCACCAAGATCACGCTCGATCCTGGTTGTAGTGGCCTCGCCCAAGGCGCAGGGATGCCACTACAACCAGGATCGAGCACGATCTTGGTGCGGGGTGCGGGGTGCGGGGTGCGGGGTGCGGGGTGCGGGGTGCGGGGTGCGGGGTGCGGGGTGCGGGGTGCGGGGTGCGGGGTGCGGGACGGGAAGGGGCTGGGGTGGGGTGGGCGGGTAGGCTCGCCGGTCGACACCGCCCCCACCCCGGGCGGGATCAGCAGGTCACCGGCGGACCCCGGGCGGCCACGGACCCGGCCCGGACCCGGCACCACCGGGCGACGGCGAGGAAGCGCAGCGATGATCAGTGTCTTCGACCTTTTCAGTGTCGGTATCGGGCCGTCCAGTTCCCACACGGTGGGCCCGATGCGGGCCGCGCGTACCTTCGTCGCCGGGCTGAAGGCCGACGGGTTGCTGCACACCGTCACCCGGGTCCGGGCGGAGCTGTTCGGTTCGCTGGGTGCGACCGGTCACGGTCACGGCAGCGACCGGGCGGTGCTGCTCGGGCTGGCCGGTGAGAGCCCGGAGACGGTGGACACCGACAGTGTCGGCCCCCGGGTCGCCGAGGTCCGCACCCGGCGTCGGCTCGCCCTGCCCGGTGGCCAGGAGATCGACTTCGAGCCGGACCGGGACCTGGTGCTGCACCGCCGCCGGTCGCTGCCGTACCACCCGAACGGGATGACCTTCGTGGCCTGGGACGCGGCCGGGGTCGAGGTGCGGACCCGGACGTACTACTCGGTCGGTGGCGGGTTCGTGGTGGACGAGGCGGCGGCCGGGGCGGACCGGATCACGTCGGACACCACGGCCGTACGGCACCCGTTCTCGACCGGCGCCGAGCTGCTGGACGTCACCGCCGGCACCGGCCTGTCGATCAGTGCGGTGATGCTCGCCAACGAGTTGTCCTGGCGCAGCGAGGCGGATGTCCGGGCCGGGTTGCTGGGCATCTGGCGGGTGATGCGGGAGTGCGTGGCCCGGGGTGGCGAGCGGGACGGGGTGCTGCCGGGTGGGTTGCGGGTCCGTCGTCGGGCCGCTGAGCTGCGCCGCAGCCTGGAGGCCGACGCCGGCTCGACGGACCCGCTGCGCGCGATGGACTGGGTGACCCTGTTCGCGCTCGCGGTCAACGAGGAGAACGCCGCCGGTGGCCGGGTGGTGACCGCTCCGACGAACGGTGCGGCCGGGATCATCCCGGCGGTGTTGCACTACTACACCCGGTTCGTGCCGGGGGCCTCCGACGAGGGGGTGGTGCGGTTCCTGCTGGCCGCCGGGGCGATCGGGGTGCTGTTCAAGGAGAACGCCTCGATCTCCGGGGCGGAGGTGGGCTGTCAGGGTGAGGTCGGGTCGGCGTGTTCGATGGCCGCCGCCGGGCTGGCCGAGGCGCTCGGCGGCACCCCCGAGCAGGTGGAGAACGCCGCCGAGATCGGCATGGAGCACAACCTCGGGCTGACCTGCGACCCGGTCGGGGGGCTGGTGCAGATCCCCTGCATCGAGCGCAACGCGGTGGCTAGCATCAAGGCGATCACGGCGGCCCGGTTGGCGTTGCGCGGCGACGGGGTGCACCACGTCTCGCTCGACAAGGTCATCAAGACCATGCGCGAGACCGGGGCGGACATGAAGGTCAAATACAAGGAGACGGCACGCGGCGGCCTGGCCGTCAACGTGATCGAGTGCTGAGGGGGCGTTCGTTCACCGACTGCTAACCTGTCGTCCGTTGTTGTCAGGCGGGAGGCGACGGTGACCGCAGGCGTCACGGCGTTGTGGTCGCACCGCAACTCGCTGCGCATCCTGGTCAGACGCGATCTCGCGGTGAAATACCAGCAGTCCGTGCTCGGTTACTTCTGGTCGCTGATCGAGCCGCTGGGGATGGGCGCGATCTACTTCTTCGTCTTCGGGGTGCTCTACTCCGGGCCGACCAACCGGCACCTCGGCGAGGCCGCCGGGTCGTACCCGCTGTTCCTGATCACCGGCATCTTCGCCTGGATGTGGACCAGTTCGGCGTTGAGCGAGGCGACCAATGCGCTGACCGGGCAGTCCCGCCTGATCACCACGATGAACCTACCCCGGCAGGTCTTCCCGATCGGCCGGGTCACCGGCCGGTTCGCCGAGTACGTCGCGGGCCTGCCGATCCTGCTGGCCGTCGCCGCCGTCTACGCCGTACACGGCCGGATCGAGCTGGGCTGGTCGCTGCTGAGCCTGCCGCTGGCCGTCGCCGTGCAGGGCACCCTGCTGGTCGGGCTGGCCCTGCTGCTGTCGGCGGTCAACGTGTTGATGCGCGACGTGGAACGGTTCATGCGGCTGGTCATCCGGGTGCTGTTCTACGCCACCCCGATCATCTATCCGTTGAGCCTGGTCCGGGAGTCCGGCATGCCGGCCTGGGTGAAGGTGGCGTACGAGCTGAACCCGCTGGTCGGCATCTTCCAGCTCCAGCACGCCATCTGGTACCCGGACGAGTTCCCGGACGCCCGGCTGCTGACCACCACGATCGCCGGCAGCCTGCTGGTGCTGGTGGCCGGCTGGTGGGCGTTCCGCAAGCTCGAACCGGCCGTGCTGAAGGAACTCTAGGTGCCGCCGATCATCGAGGCGCAGGGTCTCGGCATCCGTTTCGTCCGCAACCGGCGTCGGCAGTTGCGGCTGCGGGAGTTGTTCATCCACCGGGGCGGCCGGGCCACCACCGCCGGTCAGTTCTGGCCGCTGCGGGACGTCTCGTTCACCGTCGCGCCGGGCGACACGCTCGGTGTGATCGGGCGTAACGGCACCGGCAAGAGCACCCTGCTGCGGCTGATCGCGGGGGTGCTGATCCCCGACGAGGGGCGGATCACCGTCCGGGGTGACGTCGCGCCGCTGCTGGAACTCTCCGCCGGGTTCTCCAACGACCTGACCGGTCGGGAGAACCTCTATCTGGTCGGCGGGCTGCACGGACTGTCCCCGGGCTACCTGCGGCGACACTTCGACGACATCGTGTCGTTCGCCGGTGAGCAGGTGGAACGGGCCATCGACACGTCGGTGCGGCACTACTCGTCGGGGATGAAGGTCCGGCTCGGGTTCGCGATCATCTCGCACCTGCCGCACCCGATCCTGCTGATGGACGAGGTGACCGCGGTGGGCGACGCGGAGTTCCGCCGGAAGTGTTATTCGACGATCGACCGACTGCTCGCGGAGGGGCGCACCTTGGTGCTGGTGTCACACAACGAGAAGGATCTGACCCGGTTCTGCCGTCGGGGGCTCTACCTCGACGGCGGGCGGTTGACCGTGGACGGGACGGTCGCGGAGGCGCTCGACGCGTACCACGCCGCGGTGCCGAGGTGACCCTGGCGATCGTGCTCGCCGCCGGTGCGCCGGCCGCGGGCCCCCCCACCGGCGCGGGCGTACCCCTGGCCGACCGGCTCGCCGACCAGTTGCGCCGGGCCGGGGCGGACCGGGTGCACACCGTCGCCGGTCTCGCCGAGCTGGCCGCCCTGGTCGACACCGTCACCGGTCCGGTGCTGGTCACCGGGGGCGACCTGGTCGCGCACACGGCCGTACTGCGGCATCTGGTGACCAGCCCGGTCGGCCCGACGGTGGCCCTGGTGCTCACCGACGCGCCGGCCGCCGGTCAGACGGTGGTCCGCGAGGAACGCGGCCAGGTGGTCGACGCGGGCCCGGAGCTGGCCGACGCCACCGGCGTCTTCGGCGGCGCGGTGCGGGTCGGGGCGGACGACCTGCCGACCCTGGCCGCCGCGGCCCGCGCCGCCGCCGGCCCGGCGTCGCCGCAGGCCGTCCACGGCCCGCAGGCCGCCGATGGCCGGGTGGCGGGGCAGGCCGCCCACGGCCAGGTAGTGGTGCAGGCCGCCCACGGCCCGGTAGCGGGGGGCGTGGCCGGTGCCGCCGTGGACCGGCTGTTCGCGGCGCTCACCGACCTCGGCACCCTGACCTTCGCCCACCGGGTACGCCTGCTCGTGGCGCACCGGGTCACCGACCCGGCCGGCCTGGCCGCCGCCGAGGCGGCCCTGGCCGGGGTGGACGAGGACCGGGCGGAGCTGCGGCTGTCGGTGAAGGAACGCGACGACTTCTTCACCACCTACTTCGTCAGCACCTGGTCGCCGTACGTGACGAAGGCGTGTGCCCGGCTGGGTCTGACGCCGACCGGGGTCACCATGATCTCGGTGTTGTTCGCGGTGGTCGCGGCGGTGCTCTTCGGCGCGGGTGGCCGGGTCGCCCTGGTGGCCGGCGCGGTGCTGCTCTACCTGGGTTTCGTGCTCGACTGCGTGGACGGGCAGTTGGCCCGGTACACCAGGCACTTCAGCGCCTGGGGCGGCTGGCTGGACACGATGGCCGACCGGGCGAAGGAGTACCTGGTCTACGCCGGGCTGGGCTACGGCGCGACGCACGCCGGGTTCCGTTACGGCTGGGCGTTGGCGATCGCCGCGATGACGTTGCAGACCGTCCGGCACATGACCGACGCCTGGTACGGGGTGCTGCACGACGAGGCGGCCCGGCGTCCCCGCCCGGTCACCCCGGCCGCCGGGGGGATCGGCGGGAAGCTGAACGCCGCGTCGACCCGGGTGCAGGCGGACACCGGCTCGGTGTCGTACTGGTTGAAGCGGACGGTGGTCTTCCCGATCGGTGAGCGGTGGGCGTTGATCGCGGTCACCGCCGCGCTGTTCGGGCCGCTGGTCAGCCTGGTCTCGGTGCTGGTGTGGGGGGTGCTGGCGTTCGGTTACACGGGCGCGTTGCGGACTTTGCGGGCGCGCTGGATGTGGGTGCCGGTGCTGGACACGGTCGATGCGACGTTGCACCGTGACGACGGGCCGGTGGCGGCCCGGTTGCCGGTGGTCCGCCCGATGGGCCCGTTGACCCTGGCGGTGCTCGGGGTGCTCGGGCCGGCGGTGCTGCTGGTGGTGGGGTTGTTCCGGGCGGCCGGCGACGGTGATCCGGGCGGTCTGCGCTGGTGGCTGCCGGTGGCGCTGCTGGTGCTGCTGGTGGCCGGGTTGGGTGCGGGTGCGGCGCACAACGGGCCGCTGGACTGGCTGGTGCCGGCGGCGTTGCGGGCCGGCGAGTACCTGTTCGCCGCCGTGGTCGGGGTGGTCGGCGGGGTGCCGGCGTGGCTGCTCTTCGGGTACGTCTTCGTGCTGACCGTGCACCACTACGACCTGACCGCCCGGTTGGAGAAGCGGCAGGTGGCCCCGCCCCTGCACCGGTGGACGCTGGGCTGGGAGGGGCGTTCGGTGCTGTTGGCGGTGGCGGCGATCGCCGGATTTGCCAGCCCTGTAATGGCTACACTCGGTGCGTACCTTCTGCTGGTGTTCGTGGCAAGTGTCGTGCTGGCCTGGGTCGTCCTGCCGGCCCGCGCGAGCCGGGCGGCGGCCGTACCCGTGCGGGGTGGTTCGCCGGGCTGACGACAGGGGCGGGGCGGATGACGCTGATCAGCTTCGTCGTACCGGCCTTCCGGGTGCAGGGTTACCTGCGCGAATGCCTGGACTCGCTGCTCGGCCAGCCGGTGCGGGACATCGAGGTGATCGGGGTCGACGACGGCTCCCCGGACACCTGCGGCGACATCCTCGACGAGTACACCGCCCGTGACCCCCGGGTCCGGGCGCTCCGCCTGCCACGCAACGTGGGGCTCGGTCCGGCCCGCAACGCCGGGCTGGACCGGGCCACCGGCGAGTACGTCTGGTTCCTCGACGGCGACGACTGGCTCGCCCCCGACTGCCTGCCCGAGGTCGCCGACCGGCTCACCGCCACCCGTCCGGACGTGCTGCTGGTCGACCACGTCCGGGTGCACTGGGACGAGCGGGCCACCCGCAGCGCCCTGTCGGAGGTGTTTCCCGAACCGCCAGGCGCGGCGACGTTCCGCCTGGCGGAGCGGCCGGAGGCGCTGCGCCTGCTGCACACCGCCTGGAACCGGCTGGTCCGCCGGGAGTTCCTCACCGGCCTCGGGCTGCGTTTCGCCCCCGGCTGGTACGAGGACGTCGCGTTCAGCTACCCGGTGCTGCTGGCCGCCGGGCGGATCGGGGTGCTCGACCGGGTCTGCGTCAACTACCGGCAGCGCCGGGCCGGTGCGATCACCCGGACCCTCGACGACCGGCACTTCGAGGTCTTCGACCAGTGGCACCGGGTGTTCGGGTTCCTCGACGAGCGGCCCGACCTGGCTGAGCTGCGACCGGTGGTCTTCGAACGGATGATCTGGCACTACCTGACCGTGCTCGGCAACGGCGACCGGATCGCCCCGCAGCTGCGGCCGGCGTTCTTCCAGCGGATCACCGCCGACCACCGGCGGTTCCGACCCACCGGAGGCTATCCGGTGCCGGACGGGTGGGACGGGCTCAAGCACCGGCTGGTCGCCGCCGGCAGGTGGCGGACGTTCAGCGCGCTGCGTACCGCCAACCAGGCCCGGGAGGTCGCCCGCAGCGCCGGTCGGCGGGCCCGGCCGGTGGCCCGGCGCACCGCCCGGCTGGCCCGGGACGCGCTGCTGCACGAGTGCTACCGGGCCGAGATGCGCCGGCCGATCGACCCGACGCTGGCCGTCTACGCCGCCTACTGGTACCGGGGTTACGCCTGCAACCCGGCGGCGGTGCACGCCGCCGCCCGCCGGCTCGCCCCGCAGGTACGCGGGGTGTGGATCGTCCGCCGGGACCGGATCGACACCCTCCCGCCCGGCACCGAGTACGTCGTGGCCGGCACCCTCGACTGTCAGCGGGTGCTGGCGCGGGCCCGTTGGCTGGTCAACAACGTCAACTTCCCGGACTTCGTGCGTAAGCGCCCCGGTCAGGTGCACGTGCAGACCCACCACGGCACCCCGGTCAAGGTGATGGGGCTGGACCAGCAGCGGTACCCGCTCGGTGCGGTCGGGATGGACTTCGCGGGGCTGCTGCGCCGGGTGGAGCGGTGGGACTACAGCGTCAGCTCCAACGCGTTCTCCACCCAGATGTGGGACCGCGCCTATCCGGCGGACTACGTCCGGCTGGAGGTGGGCTACCCGCGCAACGACCGGCTGGTCACCGCCACCACCGAGGAGGTGGCTGCGGTGCGGGCCCGGCTCGGCGTCACCCCGGACGAGCGGGTGGTGCTCTACGCGCCGACCCACCGGGAGCACCTGCCCGGTTACCGGCCGCCGTTCGACCCGTACCGGCTGCTGGAGGTGCTCGGGCCGGCCGGGCGGTTGCTGGTGCGCAGCCACTACTTCCACGACCGGCAGGGCCGGGCACGGCGGCGGGCCGGGGGTCGGGTGGTCGACGTCAGTGACGTCGCCAGCGTGGAGGACCTCTATCTGGCGGCCGACGTGCTGGTCACCGACTACTCGTCGGCGATGTTCGACTACGCGGTGCTGGACCGGCCGATCGTCATCTACGCCCCGGACCACGACGCCTACCGGCTGGCCCGGGGGGTCTACTTCGACGTCACCGCCGAACCGCCGGGGGAGGTCGCGCTGACCTTCGACGAGCTGTGTGCGGTCTTCCGTTGCGGCGCGGTGACCGGGGAACCGGCCGAGCGGGCGCGGCAGGCGTTCCGGGAGCGGTTCTGCGGTTGGGACGACGGGCACGCGGCGGAGCGGGTGGTCCGCCGGGTCTTCCTGGGGGAACCTGGGTGATCCGGGCGGATCGCCGTACTGGCCCGTAATAGGGCTGTCATCAGTCGAACATGGCACGTTTACCCGATGTGCTAACCCGATGATGCTCGTCACAGTCAACCCGGGGTTCGGCCAAGCTGGGGGAGGAGACGGTGACCACCGTCGCGTTGAAGGACGTCACAAAGGTATTCCCGGATGGGACAGTTGCCGTCGACAACGTCAGTCTCGACGTCGTCGACGGTGAGTTCATGGTGTTGCTCGGCCCGTCCGGTTGCGGAAAGTCGACCGTGCTGCGGATGATCGCGGGACTGGCGGAGCCGACCACCGGCGCGGTGATGCTCGACGGTGAGGTCGCCAACGACCTGCCGCCGCGCGACCGGAAGATCGCCATGGTCTTCCAGGATTTCGCGCTCTACCCGCACATGACCGTCGGTGACAACATCGGCTTCCCGCTCAAGCTGTCCGGGGTGGAGCCGGTGCCCCGGGGCGAGCGGGTACAGGACGTGGCCAGCGCGCTCGGCATCGGCGACGTGCTCGGCCGCAAACCGAGCCAGCTCTCCGGCGGCCAACGGCAGCGGGTCGCGATGGGTCGGGCGATCGTCCGCCGGCCGGGGCTGTTCCTGATGGACGAGCCGCTGTCGAACCTCGACAGCGGGCTGCGGGCGGAGCTGCGTGCCGAGATCTCCGCGCTGACCCGCGAGCTGGGCGTCACCACCATCTACGTCACCCACGACCAGGCCGAGGCGCTGACCATGGCCGACCGGGTGGCCATCATGCGCAAGGGCGTGCTCCAGGACGTCGGCACCCCCACCCAGGTGTACGGCCGGCCGGCGACCCTCTACGTCGCCGCGTTCCTCGGCAGCCCCCGGATGAACCTGCTGGAGGCGTCGGTCTACGTCCACCTCGACCGGTACGTCACGCTCACCCTCGGTGACCAGGCGCTCTACCTGCCGTGGGACGACATCCGCAGTCGGGCCGTGGCGCACTACCACGGCGAGCGGATCGTGGTCGGGATGCGGGCCGAGGCGCTCACCCCGGTCGCCCCGGACACCCCCGGTGACGTGCTCCAGGGCCGGGTCCGTTACCTGGAGCACCACGGGCACGAGTCGCTGGCCTTCCTCGACATCGGCGCCACCGCCATCATGGTCGACGAGATGAGCGCCCCCGCTGAGGACGCCGCCTCGGGCCAGCGGGGACTGCGCCGGTTCGGCCAGGTCATGTCCCGGCTCACCGGGCGGGCCGGCGAGCCGGAGGAGGTCGAACGGACGGCCGGCGACAACCGCACCAGCGTGCTGAACGACCCCGGCCGCCACCACCGCCGCCCGGCCGAGCTGGCGGTCCGGCTGGCCCCGTACCCGGCGATCTCGGCGGGGCACCCGATGGCGGTGGCGGTCCGGATGGACGCCCTGCACTTCTTCGACGAACGCGGCGACCGCATCGACGTCGGCTGGCGCTGACCCCACCCTGCCTTCTCCCAACCCACCCTGCCCTGCCCCCGGCGCTGCTCTGCCCCTGGCGCTGCGCGCAACTTCGTGGATGTAGTGGTCTCCGCCCGCCTGGATGCCGCTATCTCCAGGGAACTGTGTGGATCATGAGGTCGTGGCAGTCGACCGGGGCGGGGGTGCGCGTGGGTCGACCGGTTCTGGCGGGGTGGTGGTCGGGGGTCGGCAGGTGCTGGTGGGGGTTTTTACCGGCGGGTAACCTCGGGGTCATGACCATCGACTCCCGCGAGGTGGCGGCCGGGGTGCTCCGGGCCGTCCCGTTCGCCCGCACGCTCGGCTTCGAGATCGTCGAGGTCGCGCCCGAGGCCGGGGGTGGGGTCCGGGCGGTCGTCCGGCTGCCCGACTCGCCGGCCACCCACAACCACGTCGGCGGCCCGCACGCCGGGGCCATGTTCACCCTCGGCGAGACCGCCTCCGGCGCGGTGGTGATGGCCGCGTTCGGGCAGGTGCTCGACCGGGCCGTGCCGCTGGCCGTGCGGGCTGACATCGCGTACCGGCGGGTGGCGATGGGGGAGGTGCGGGCCACCGCGCGGCTCGGTCGCACCCCGGCCGAGGTGCTCGCCGAACTGGACGCCGGGCAACGCCCCGAGTTCCCGGTCGCGGTGGAGATCGGCACCCCCGACGGCACCGTCACCGCCACCATGACCGTCCTGTGGACCCTGCGCCCGCACCGCTGACCCGCGTGGCGGGGGTTTGCCCGGTGGGGGCGGTGGATAGATTCGTAGCGTGCTGGGCCTACCTGCTCATGTGACCGCCTGCCTCTTCGACCTCGACGGCGTGCTGACCCAGACCGCCAAGGTGCACAACGCCGCCTGGAAACAGACCTTCGACGACCTGCTGCGCCGGCACGCCGAGGCCGGCGGCGAACCGTTCCGGCCGTTCGATCCCGGCCCGGACTACAACCGCTACGTCGACGGGAAACCGCGCGCCGACGGGGTGCGCTCGTTCCTCGCCTCCCGGGGCATCACCCTGCCCGAGGGGAGCCCTGACGACCCGCCCGACGCGGACACCGTCAACGGCGTCGGCAACCGCAAGAACGTCGTCCTGCTGGACCGGATCCACCACGACGGCGTCGAGGCGTACCCGGGCTCGGTGGCCTACCTGAAGGCGGCCGAGCAGGCCGGGTTGCGCCGCGCGGTGGTCTCGGCCAGCGCCAACTGCCGCGACGTGGTCGCCGCCGCCGGCCTGGAACCCCTGCTGGAGGTACGCGTCGACGGGCTGGTCGCCCGCGCCGAGGGGTTGCGCGGCAAACCGCACCCGGACACCTTCCTCGCCGCCGCCGAGCTGCTCGGGGTGGCCCCCGCCGACGCGGCCGTGTTCGAGGACGCGCTGGCCGGGGTGGCCGCCGGGCGGGCCGGTGGCTTCGGGCACGTGATCGGGGTGGACCGGGCCGGCCAGGCCGACGAGCTGCGCGCCCACGGCGCCGACGTGGTCGTCACCGACCTCGCCGACCTGCTGACCGGGCCGGCCGCATGATCCGGGAACGCGCCTATCCGGTCGAGCCGTGGCACATCCGGGAGACCCGCCTCGACATGGACGTGCTGGCCCAGTCCGAGTCGGTGTTCGCGCTCTCCAACGGTCACATCGGGCTGCGGGGCAACCTCGACGAGGGTGAGCCGCACGGCCTGCCCGGCACCTACCTCAACTCGTTCTACGAGCTGCGTCCGCTGCCGTACGCGGAGGCCGGGTTCGGGTTCCCCGAGTCGGGGCAGACCATCGTCAACGTCACCAACGGCAAGCTGATCCGGCTGCTCGTCGACGACGAACCCCTCGACCTGCGCTACGGCGAGCTGCTCAGCCATGAACGGGTCCTCGACCTGCGGGCCGGCACCCTGCACCGGGAGATGCACTGGCGCTCGCCCGCCGGCCGGGAGGTGAAGGTCCGCAGCACCCGGCTGGTCTCCTTCACCCAACGGTCGGTCGCCGCGATCCACTACGAGGTGGAGGCGGTCAGCGGCCCGCTGCGGCTCATCCTCCAGTCCGAGCTGGTCGCCAACGAGAACCTGCCGGCGCAGAGCCGCGACCCCCGGGTCGCCGCCGTGCTGGAGTCGCCGTTGCAGGCCGAGGAGGAGCTGACCACCGACGACGGCGGGCTGCTCATCCACCGCACCAAGGTCAGCGGGCTTCGGGTGGCCGCCGGGATGGGCCACGACGTGGACGCCCCGGGCAAGACCACCATCGAGTCCGAGGGGTACGAGGACTGGGTCCGGACCACCATCGGCTGCGTGCTCCAACCCGGCGAGACGATGCGGGTGGTCAAGTTCTTCGCGTACGGCTGGTCCAGCCGACGCTCGCTGCCCGCCCTGCGCGACCAGGTCGGCGCGGCGTTGGCCGCCGCCCGGCTGACCGGCTGGGACGGGCTGCACCGGGAACAGCGCGAATATCTCGACGGGTTCTGGGACGCCGCCGACGTCCGGGTCGAGGGGGACCCGGAGGTGCAGCAGGCGGTCCGGTTCGGACTGTTCCACGTGCTCCAGGCCGGTGCGCGGGCCGAACGCCGGCCGATCTCCGCCAAGGGGCTCACCGGCCCGGGCTACGACGGGCACGCGTTCTGGGACACCGAGATGTTCGTCCTGCCGGTGTTGACGTACACCCAGCCGGGCGCGGTCCGCGACGCCCTGTACTGGCGGCACGCCACGCTGGAGCAGGCCCGGGAGCGGGCCCGCACGTTGAACCTGGCCGGGGCGGCGTTCCCGTGGCGCACCATCGAGGGCCCGGAGTCCTCGGCGTACTGGCCGGCCGGCACCGCCGCCTTCCACATCGCCGCCGACATCGCCGACGCGTTGCGCCGCTACGTCCTGGTCACCGGTGACGATCAGCTGGAACGTGACATAGGTCTGGAACTGCTGGTGGAGACCGCCCGGCTGTGGCGCTCGCTGGGCCACCACGACCGCAACGGCCGGTTCCACCTCGACGGGGTGACCGGCCCCGACGAGTACACCGCCGTCAAGAACGACAACATCTACACCAACCTGATGGCGCAGCGGAACCTCCTCACCGCCGCCGACTGCGCGATGCGCCTGCGCGACGAGGCGCTCGACCTGGGGGTGACCGAGGAGGAGGCGGCCGAGTGGCGGGACGCCGCCCAGGCCATGCACGTCCCGTACGACGAGGACCTCGACGTGCACGAGCAGGTGGAGGGCTTCACCCGGCTCCAGGAGTGGGACTTCGCGCACACCCCGACCGAGAAGTACCCGCTGCTGCTGCACTACCCGTACTTCGACCTGTACCGCAAGCAGGTGGTCAAGCAGGCCGACCTGGTGCTGGCGATGCACTGGCGGGGGGACGCCTTCACCGACGCGCAGAAGCTGCGCAACTTCCTCTACTACGAGCGGCGTACCGTGCGCGACTCGTCCCTGTCGGCCTGCACCCAGGCGGTGCTCGCCGCCGAGGTTGGGCACCCCGAGCTGGCGCACAGCTACCTGAGGGAAGCCGCGCTGATGGACCTGCACGACCTCAACGAGAACACCCGCGACGGCGTACACATGGCGTCGTTGGCGGGGGCCTGGATCGCGTTGGTGGCCGGGTTCGGTGGGCTGCGCGACCACGACGGCGAGCTGTCGTTCGCCCCCCGGCTGTCCAGCGGGTTGAGCCGGTTGGAGTTCTCGTTGCAGTGGCGGTCGATGCGGCTGCGGGTGGACGTCCGGCCCCACCAGACGACCTACTCGCTGCGTAACGGTGGCCCCGACACGGCCCTGGAGCTGCGACACCACGGGGAGACCGTCCGGGTCACCTCCGCCGCGCCGGTCACCGTACCCGTGCCGCAGACCCACGAACGGACCCCCGCGCCGGAACAACCACCCGGCCGGGCCCCGCTGCTGCGCCTTCCGGAGTCCCGCGCCTGATCCCGTCCGGCCCGGCCCGGCCGGGTCGTGCCCGTCGACCGGTCGTGTCCGGTCGTGCCGGACCGGTTCGATCGTGGAGAGTTCTTGTCGCGGGAGCGACAAGAACTCTCCACGATCACGTGCCTGGTGCCCTCCCTCGACCCCGAAGGCCCCCGGGGCTCAGAACTGGGGGCCGTCGGAGGGGCGGCCACCGGCATCGCGCGGTGCGACCGCCCGTGGGTCGTCCGGGGTACGCGCCTGAGCCGCCTCGTCCGCCCAGTCGAGGTTGCGCTCGGCGTCCTGTTCGGGGCGTTCCTGCTCGATGGTCCGGGTCTGCTGACGTGTCTTCCGCTTGGCCATGGCGAACCTCGTGATCCGTGCGGGGCGCTGCTGCGCCGGTGCCGACGTCACGCGCGTCTTCCCGCCCGCCGCCCCCGCAAACGCCGTCCCCGCTCGCCACCGCCACCCTGCTACCGCCCGCCGACGTCGCCGGCCACCGCCATCGCCATCGCCCGCCGACGTCGCTGTGCCCCTACCACCGCCGCGCGCCGACGTCGCCGGACAGCGCCGTGGACGCCGCCGGTCCGGTGTTCAGGCGTCGAGGTGGCGGGTGAAGGCGAGCCGCAGGTGGTTCTTCGGACGGGCGCCGACGATCGAGCCGACCACCTCACCGCCGACGAACACCAGCATGGTGGGCAGCGACATCACCCCGTAAGCCCGGGCGGTGGCGGGGTTGGCGTCGGTGTCCACGGTGACCACCCGCAGCCGGTCGCCGAACTCGTCGGCCAGCTCGGCCAGGTGTCGTGAGGTCCCCACGCAGGGCGGGCACCAGTCCGCCCAGAAGTCGACCACCACCGGCCGGTCGGCGGCGAGCACCGTGTCGGCGAAGGTCGCGTCGGTGACGGCGGTCAACTGTCCCGCTGCCGTGTCCTGAGGCATGTTTCCTCCCGTTGGATGATCGCCTGGGTGAGTTGGTCGTGCAGCTGCCGCCGTACCGTGCCCAGCTGGTCGAGGTAGGCGTCCACCTCGGCCAGCTTGCGACGCAGCACGGCGACCGAGTCCGGGCAGACGTCCCCGGAGGCGTGGCCGGCCCGCAGGCAGGCCACGAACGGCCGGATGTCGTCGAGGTCGAAGCCGACCGCCAGCAGCGCCCGGATCTCGTGCACCACCCGCAGCTCCGCCTCGTCGTACACCCGGTAGCCGTTGGCCGAGCGGCGTGGCCGGACCAGCCCGCGCGTCTCGTAGTACCGCAGCGTGCGGGTGCTCGTTCCGGCCCGTTCCGCCAGCTCACCGATCAGCATCCGACCTCCTCGGCGGAGTTCCTGGCGTCACGCTAGACCTTGTCGCCGGTGTCAAGGCAACGGGCGGACGCGGCGCGGGTGGGGGCGGCGTGGGTGAGAGCGGTCGCCGGGCGGGTAACCGCCACCGACCGCACGGCGGAAAGGAGCAACACCATGGGGGTACGCGCCGAGGCGACGGTGCCGCTGCGGGACGCCCGGTTGCCGGCCGACGTCGACGGGCCGGACGACGCGGTGGGAGTGGTGCTCTTCGCCCACGGCAGCGGCAGCTCCCGGCACAGCCCACGTAACGTGGCGGTGGCCCGTGTGCTGCAACGCCGGAGGCTGGTGACGGTGCTGGTGGACCTGCTCACCGCCGAGGAGGATGCGGTCGACGCCCGTACCGCCGAGCTGCGCTTCGACATCGAACTGCTGGCCGGTCGGCTCGCCGGGATCGTCGACTGGCTCGCTGCCGAACCGGCGCTGGGCCGGCTGCCGGTCGGCCTGTTCGGGGCGAGCACCGGTGCGGCCGCCGCCCTGGTGGCCGCCGCCGCACGTCCGCAGCGGGTCGCCGCAGTGGTGTCTCGGGGTGGTCGACCCGACCTGGCCGGGCCGGCCCTGGCCGGGGTCCGTGCGCCGACGTTGCTGCTGGTGGGCGGCCTCGACGAGCAGGTGATCACGCTGAACGAACAGGCCGCCGGGCTGCTGACCGGCCCGCACGAGTTCCGGGTGGTGCCCGGTGCCACCCACCTGTTCGAGGAACCGGGCACCCTGGACGAGGTCGCCGACGCCGCAGCCGACTGGTTCAGCCGCCACCTCCCCGTCCCGGCCTGACCGCTCCCACCGTGACGATCCTGGGTGGCTGTACCGCTGACGATCGTGCTCGATCCATGGTGCGGCGGGCTCGGATCAGGCGGAAGCCGCTACGACACGGATCGAGCACGATCGTGGCCCGACGGTGTGGGGTGCCGGATCGGTGGGTCAGGCGGGGGTGGCGGGTGACTCGTCGTCGTGGCGGTGGTGCGGGCGGTCTTCCGGCAGGGCCGACGCGACCTGCTCCCGGTGCCGTTGGACGGTGTCGACCACCCGGTAGGCGACCGCCGCGATCGGCACCGAGACGAACGCCCCCGCGATGCCGGCGATCAGGGTGCCCGCCGTGACCACCACCAGGATCACCGCCGGGTGCAGCTGCACCTGCCGCTTCATGACCAACGGCTCCAGCAGGTTGCCCTCGATCTGCTGGACGGCGATCACCGCAGCCAGCACCAGCAGCGCCGTGGTCGGACCGTTGGCGGCCAGCGCCACCAGCACGGCGACCGCGCCGGCGACCGTCGCCCCGATGATCGGTACGAAGCCGCCGAGGAACGTGATCAGCGCCAGCGGCAGCGCCAACGGCACCCCGAGCAGCACCAGCGCCAGCCCGATGCCGAGCGCGTCGATGGCCGCGATGAGCATCGTGCCCCGGCTGTACGCGCCGAGGGTGCGCCAACCGGCCCGACCGGCCTCGGCGGTCACCGCCCGGTTCGGGCCGGTCATCCGACGCAGCACCCAGTGCCACATCGACCGGCCGTCCTTCAACAGGAAGAACAGCAGTACCAGGGCGAGTAGGGCGGAGCCGACCGCCTCGGTCGCCGTACGGGCCCCGCCGACCGGGTCCGGGGCGCTGCCACCCAGGCCGTCGCGGATCTGCTGGACCAGCTTGTCGAGTTGGGCGTCACTGACCGGCAGGGTCCCGGTGACGAAGTCGCGGGAGCGTTGCAGACCCTCGTCGAGCTGCTGGCTCAGCTCCCCGAACTGGGCGGCGGTCAGATTCCACACCAGCACCCCCACCCCGACCAGCACCCCGAGCAGCAGCAGGACGCTCAGCAGCGCGGCGAGCGCGGCCGGTACCCGCAGCCGGCGCAGGGCCAACAGCACCGGGTCGAGCAGCGCGGTGAGGAAGAAGGTGACCGCCACCGCGATCGCCAGCGGCGCGAGCAGCACCGCCACCTTCCCCAGCAGGTAGCACCCGAACACCACGACCACCAGGCAGGCGCTCCAGACCACCGCCGTGCGGACCAGCCAGGGCAGCGCCGCCCAGGCCTGCCGTGGGGTGGGGCGGGCACCCGCAGCCGTCACTTCGGGCGTACGCCCGGTACCGTCCTCGACCACGTCGGATCCTCCTCGGTCTCGGCGGGGTCGATACCCGACCCGGTCGGCCGCGACACCCGGTGGCTCAACGTCGTGCCGACCGGTCGGTTCCGCTCAGGACGGTCGCACCCGGACGGCCACGCCCAGCAAGGGTGACGCCGGCACGCTGTCGCCGCACGGTGCCGTCCGGACTGTCCTGTCGCGCCGCTCAGCGGGGGTGTCGTGCCGGTCCCTGGTGGTGCGGTCGACCCGCCGGGCGCTGTGGTCCGCCCGCTGCCGCCGCGCTGCGGTGTTTGTGCCCGGGCGGACGGGGAACGCAACAGGCCGACGACGAGGAGGACACCATGAGCGACTTCATGAACAAGGTCAAGGATTTCGCCGACAAGCACGACAAGCAGGTCGACCAGGGCCTGGACAAGGCCGGCGACTTCGCCGACGAGCGGACCGGCGGCAAGCACGACGAGCAGATCGACAAGGGTGTCGACGCGATCCAGGCGCGCACGGGTGAGGGCGACCAGGGTCGCTGAGCCGTTCCCAATGCCGGGTCACCCGTTCGGGTGGTCCGGCATTGTCGTGTCAATAGCTGCTCACCTCTGGTAACCATCGACGAGGCTCGCTACTATCCGCAGTCGGGGCATGACTCACCGTTGAGTCGTGTGGAGTGGACCGGCACGCGGCACTGCGGGCCGTCGACGAGAGGGAGCATCCCCGGTGACCGACACAACGCACGCCACGATCGCCCGGCCCTACCCGTTCAGCGATCCGCACCGGCTCGACGTCGACCCCCGTTACGCCGGGCTGCGCCGCGACGAACCGCTGATCCGGGTCCAACTCCCGTTCGGTGAGCCGGCCTGGCTGGCCACCCGGCACGCGGACGTACGAGCCGTGCTGGGTGACCTCCGGTTCAGCCGGGCCGCCGCCGTCGGGCGGGACGAGCCGCGCAGCAGCCCCTACCAGCGGGAGGCCGGCATCCTTGGGATGGACCCGCCCGAGCACAGCCGGCTGCGCCGGTTGGCGGCGAAGGCGTTCACCGCCCGACGGGTCGAGGAACTCCGCCCGCGGACCCGGGAACTGGCCGAGGACCTGGTGGCCGGGATGATCGCCGCAGGGTCGCCGGCCGATCTGGTCAGCCATGTCGCGACCCCGCTGCCGATCCGGGTCATCTGCGATCTGCTGGGCGTGCCGGTCAGTGACCAGGACCGTTTCCACACCTGGTCGGAGGCGATCGTGTCGACCACGTCCCTGCGACCGGAGGTGGCGCAGAGCTACATCGACAACCTGCTGTCGTACATGGCGGGGCTGATCGCCCAGCGGCGGGTGACCCCCACCGACGACCTGATCGGGGCGATGGTCCGGGCCCGCGACGACAACGCCGACCGACTCACCGAGGACGAGATGGTACGCCTGGCGGCGGGCCTGCTGGCCGCCGGCCACGAGACCACCGTGACCCAGATCCCCAACCTGGTCTACGTCCTGCTCACCGAGCCGGACGTCTGGCAGCGGCTGTGCGCCGAACCGGCCCTGGTGCCGTCCGCCGTGGAGGAACTGCTGCGCTTCATCCCACTCGGTGCCACCGCCGCGTTCGCCCGGTACGCCCTGGAGGACGTCGAACTCGGTGGGGTGCTGGTCCGGGCCGGTGAACCGGTGCTGGTCTCCATCCCCTCGGCCAACCGGGACGAGAGCGTCTTCCCCGACGCCGACCGGCTGGACCTCGACCGAAAGGTGAACCCGCACCTCGCCTTCGGGCACGGCCCGCACCACTGCATCGGGGCCCAACTGGCCCGGATGGAACTCCAGGTGGTCCTGGAGACCCTGCTGGCCCGTACCCCGGGCCTGCGGTTGGCGGTGCCCGAGTCGGCACTGACCTGGAAGAGCGGCCTGCTGGTCCGGGGCCTGACGGCGTTGCCCGTCACCTGGTGACGGAAGGACGGAGGACAGATGGGGGAGCACGGCTGGCGGGTGCACGTGGACCCGACCCGGTGCATCGGGGCAGGAATCTGCGCGGGCTACGCCCCGGCCCACTTCGTGCTGGTCGACGGATTGTCCCGGCCGCTGGCCGAACGGATCGATCCGGCGGACGCGGTGCTGGATGCCGCCGAGTCCTGCCCGATGGAGGCGATCGTGGTGTCCGACGCGGCCGACGACAGCCGGATCGCCCCGGGCGCCTGAGCGGGTGGTGGCCGGCCCCGGCGGGGTACCCGGAGACGGCCACCACCCCCGCTCAACCCTGCTGGTCGTGCAGCTCCGCCCTGGTGGTGGGCCGCCCGCTCAGCGCGTCCCTGATCCGGTCGACCAGGCCGGCACCGGGATTGAGCAGCCGGTTCGCCGGTGGATGGTCCGGGGCACCGGGGTGCGGGCGGGTCGGCAGGTGTCCCTTCGCCGCCTGAACCCGGTCGGCCAGTTCGACCAGCTCCTCGTGGGCGACGGCGGCCCGCAGCCGGGGAAAGAGCTCAGCCTCCTCCTCTTTCACGTGGTGCCGGATGCTCTTCGTCAGGTGGCTGATCAGCGGCTCGAAGCGGGCGTCGGACGGGTCCAGCGGCTCCAGCTCCTTCAGCGTCCGTTCGGCCACGGCGTGCTCGGCGATCTCGTGTTCGGCGAGCTGGTCGCCGTCGGGCAACGCCCGGCGGGCGGTCGGGTAGACGTACATCTCCTCGGCGACCGCGTGCCGGACCAACTCGGCGATCATCACGTCGGCCAGCCGGCGACGGTGCTCGGCGCTGCCCTGTCGGCTCTCCAGCTCCACGAAGATCGTCTCGATCTCGTGGTGGTCGGCGGTCAGGACGTCCACGACATCCTGACCCGTGGTGGCCTGTGCGTTGCTCATCTCGGTGCCCCTTACCGGTTGCGGGCGGATCGGCTCCTGGCGGGGCCTGTACCCACCACCGGGCACCCGAACCATCACCGTCGATGAGCTGCCGGTTCCGACTTCCCGGGCCGACCCGCCGGGGACGCACCCCGGGGCCGACCTCAGGCCGGGCGACGGACGCCCGCTGCCGGTGTTGCCGCGCGGGGCCGTCCCGGCGCACGGTCGGTGGATCGGTCCTAGTCGGACGGGAGGGGCGGGAGGGAACCCAGCAGCCGGGTCACGGTGATCTCGATGACGACCCGCTCCGGGTTCGGGCGCGGCTGGCGGTAGCGCTCCGCGTACCGGCGCTCCGCCTCGGCCACCGCGTCGGGGTCCGTGCGCAGCACCGCCCGACCCTCGACGGTCAGCCACCAACGGCCGTCGAGGTGGCAGGCCGCCACCGGGACGCCGGCCGATCCGGCGGCGGCGACGTACCGGGCCTTGGCCGAACCACCGGAGGTGATCACCCGGGCCAGCCCGGCCGTCGCGTCGTAGGTCAACCCGACCGGTACGACGTGCGGCGTGCCGTCGGGACGTGGGGTGGTCAGCGTGGCCAGGTGCCGCTCCCGGCAGAAGGTGAGGACCCGCTCGTCGTGCGGGTCCAACTGGTGTCTGCCGGCCATGTCCGTTTCCCGTCCCGTGCGGGGCGTCGCCCCGGTTCAGCCCCGATCATGACATCATCCGCCCGGTCCGACCCTGGCCGGGCGGGGAGGATGAGGCGTCGGACAGGGCACCAGGTCGGCCGGGCAGCGGCGGCCCGGCGGCCCGACGGCGTTGGGCCAGGCGACCCAGGTAGATCAGCGCACCGGCCAGCACACCCATGTCGTCCAGGTAGATCGGGTCGGGCAACACGTCGACCGGCAGGATCGTGTAGATGAGCGCGCCGTAGAAGGCCACCTTGCCGCCCACGCCCAGCGTGCCGAGCAGCCGTCGGGTGCGGATGACCCGTACCGCCAGCAGGACCGCGCCGACCAGCGTCGCCAGCGCCAGGATGCCGCCGACGACCACGAGCGCCCACATCTCCCGGGACATGCCCGCAACGCTAGCCCAGCCCGGCCCGTCGCGCCGGATTCCGTCGCCGACCCGACGGGCCGACCGGTCGCGGTCGGGTCAGTAGGCGGCGACAGCGGCCCGGCCGCGTGCCACGGTGGGGTTCTCCCGGGTGGTTTCGGCCGACGGGCGCGGGCTGTCCGCCATCGGCAGCACCGACTCGGCCCGCTCCGGCCGGCGCTCCCGCGCGGCGAACGCCTCGTCCCGCAGGCTGCGCGCCGCCGCCCCGGCCAGGTCGGCAGCCCGCCACGCCGCCTGTTCCCGGGCGACCGCCGCCCGGTGCCGGGCGGCCAGGTGGTCCCGGGTGGCGCGGCGCAGCACCAGTTCCTGCTCCACGGGGTGCCGGCGCGGGTCCCAGCCGGCTCGGTGGGCGAGGGCGTCGTCGAGTTGCGCGTCCGACAGCTCGCCCCGGCGGTGTGCCTCCTCGGCGGCCCGGTGCAGCCAGCGCTCCCGGTCGGCGTACTCGGCCGGGGTCTGCCCGGTGTGCGGCAGCGGCATGGCCGCGGCGGCGGCGAGCCGACGCAGGTGCGCCTCGGCCGACTCCAGGGCCGTCCAGGCCGACTCGACCTCGTCCTGGGTGGCCAGCCACTCGGCCCGCAGCCGGCTCGCGGTGGTGCCCGCCCGGTCGGCCGCCACGGCGACCTCCTCGGCGTACCGGGTGTGCTCCCGGTCCTGTTCGGTGCGCTCCCGATCGTCGGGCAGGGCGGCGTCGCGGAACCGGCGGGCCACCGCCAGCCGGAACCGGTCGGGACGGACGACCAGGGCCGCGACGGCGACGGCCGCGACGGCGAGCAGGATCAGCCAGATTCCGGCGGCGGCGGGGACGTCGGGCAGGACGGCGGAGAAGACGGTCTGCATCACCAGCACCTCACGGTGGAACAACGATGTGGACGGACGGGGGCCCGGTCGGGGCGGGAGCTACGGGCGGCGTGTCCTCAACGGACCGGATCCGGCCGGCCCACCTCGGACCGGGGCGCGGTCGGGGACGGGGACCAGGAGGGCCGCGCCGCTCAGTGCCGGGGCGGGCCGCGCCGGCCGGTGGCGTCCCGGGCCGGGTCCGGCGTCGCCACGTCCAACCGGGCGGCTGGCCGGACCGTGGGCTCGTCGGCGGATCCGGCCGGCAGCGGCCGGCTGGGCCCGTGGGCGGGTCGCCCGGCACCGGGACGGGTCTCGGTGGACGCGTCGTCACCGGCGCAGGTGTCGGCGGGTAGCTCGGCCACCCGCGAGGTCACCACGAGCGGCTGGGCGGCAGCGGCGGCCGGGCCGCCGGTGGCGGCGAACAGCCCGCCGAGGCCGACGGTGAGCACCAGGGCGGTGACCGCCAACCGGGTCAGGTCGCGCAGCCTCGACACCCAGACGGGCCGGGTGGAAGCTGGGCGGATCACCCGTCCAACCTATCCCCACCCGGCCGTGCGCGCAGCGTCGGCGACCCGATCGGGCCAGTGACCCGGGCCACGGTGTGCCCTGTGGACGGACCGTTCCCAGCAGGGATACGCGCGCTGACCTGCTCCCGGATGCATCGACGGCGATGAGAATGCCGACAGTTTCCGTCCGGTCGGTCCGGGCAATTGGCCGGCGGCGCGACATCCTGCCGCGCCGGGACCGAACAGACCGGAGGAGACACCATGGGAGTACGTCGTCAGGTCGCCGCGGCCGTCGCCGTCGCCACCGCGACGGTGCTGGCCACCGCCGTACCCGCGCAGGCCGCGCCGACCGCCGTCGACACCGGGCCACTCACCCCGGTCGCCGACGTCGACGTCGAGCGGTACGCGGGCGACTGGTACCAGGTCGCGGCCATCCCGGCGATCTTCGAGATCCAGTGCTTCAAGAACGTCAAGGCCCGGTACGACGTCCAGCCCGACGGCACCGTCGGGGTCCGCAACACCTGCCAGACCATCGTCGGCACCACCAGTGCGGTCACCGGTCGGGCCCGCAGCGAGAACCCGCCGGCCGACTCGGCGTTGACCGTGTCGTTCCTCAAGCTCGGCAGCCGGTGGCTCTACCTGGGTGGGCCGAACTACGTGGTGATCGGGCTCGACCCCGACTACCGCTGGGCGGTCGTCGGTGACCCGGACCGCAGCACCGGCTTCGTCCTGTCCCGGGAGCCGGCGCTGACCGGGGCGCAGACGACGGCGGCGAAGGCGGCGCTCACCGCCAACGGCTACGACCTCTGCGACCTCCGTACCACCCGGCAGGACGGCGGCGCGCGGGCCGGCAGCTTCTGCTGAGCCGTCCCCGGGCCGGTTCTGTCGAGCCGTCCCCGGGCCGGTTCTGCTGAGCCGTCCCGGCCTGGGGGCGCGGTCTGGGTGCCGCCACCGCGCCGTGGCCCGGATGAAGCACCGGACGCCCGACGGCCCGCCCACGCACGCACCGGGGGTGGGCCGTCGACTCGGCACCGGTCACCTGGGCTGCCGCCTGGGGCGTGGTCGCCCGGGCTGTCGCCGCCGGGTTCGGTCGGGCAGGTGGGCTGATGCCTCAGGCGTCGGTCGGGTGGGCCGTGGGCCCCGACGCCTGAGTCGGCGTGGTGGGGGTGAAGAGGGCGAGCAGGGCACCGACCTGGCGGTCGGCCTCGGCGGGGTGCCGGAAGTGACCGCTCGGGTCGATCGTGTACTCGTTGCGTCGGCCGACCCGGGTACGCCGCAGGTAGCCACCGGTCTCCAGGTCCGCCACGATGGCCTGGGCGGCCCGCTCGGTCACCCCGACCTCCTCGGCGACGTCCCGCAGCCGGGCGGTGGGGTTGCGGGCGATGGCGAGCAGCACGTGACCGTGGTTGGTGAGGAACGTCCAGTTCCGGGTGCTCCCGGTGCCGCCCGTCGTCGTCGCCATGACGTCATCGTATGGCCCGTACCTGGGAGGCCCGCCGTCGGCCGCCGGGTCGACCGTGGGCCTCGACCCCTGGTCGACATCGTGGCGACCAAAGCCTGAAACGTGGATCACGAAATCTTGACGTACCTTTCGCTGCGTGTGACCGTGGGAACACGGCCGTCGTCGCCGCCGGCCGGCGTGACCAGGTGCGATTCCGGACCGAGGTGAGGCAATGGCCCCGATCACTCCGACCCAGGCGCTGGCCGAACTACAGGCGGGCAACCGGCGTTTCGTCGCCGGGGAGCCCCACCACCCCAACCAGGGTGCCAGCCACCGGGCCGCCGTCGCCGACGGCCAGCATCCCTTCGCCGTCATCGTCGGCTGCTCCGACTCCCGGCTGGCCGCCGAGATCATCTTTGACCGGGGTCTGGGTGACCTCTTCGTGGTCCGGACCGCCGGGCACACCGCCGGGCCGGAGGTGCTCGGCAGCGTCGAGTACGCGGTGACGATCCTCGGCACCCCGCTGGTGGTGGTCCTCGGGCACGACTCCTGCGGGGCGGTGCAGGCGGCCCGGGAGGCGGCCCGTACCGGCACCCAGCCCCCGGGGCACCTCTACTCGGTGGTCGCCGCCGTCGGGCCGAGCCTGCGTCGCGCCGACCAGCAGGGAGTGCACGACATCGACGGGATCGTCGACATCCACATCGCGCAGACCGTCGAGGTGCTGCTCGGCAACTCCCCGGTGATCGCCGCCGAGGTGGCCGCCGGGCGGTGCGCGGTGGTCGGCATGTCCTACCGCCTCGCCGCCGGTGAGGTCCGCCAGGTCGCGCCGGCCCACGAGGCCGCCGCTCCCGCCACCCGGGCGGCTGCGCCCACCACCGCGGCGGCCGCTGCCGTCGTACCCGGGCCGGCCGTGCCGACGGGTGTCGACGCCGTGCCGACCGGCGAGCCCGCGGCCGTCCCCGGCTGAGGCGTACCACGCACGACGAAGGCCGCCCGGCTCAGCCGGGCGGCCTTCGTGCTGGTGAGGGCCGGCTACAGCAATGACACGTGGACGTGGTCGGTGTGGTTGGAGGGCCCGGAGTACGAACTCCAGCCGTTGGCCGGGAACCAGATCTGCCGGTTCCAGATCACGTAGTAGATGCCCAACCGGTCCGAGTTGCGGATCAGGAACGCGGCGAGGTTGTTGCCGTACATCCGGGTGTCGTTGTTGTGCCACGGGCTGAAGCCGCTCTTCTGCAACGACCAGTCGCACGCCTTGCCCTTGGGGTGCTCCCACGGCCCGCCGGGGCGGTAGCAGCCGACGAACCGGTTGAAGCCGGCCCGCTTGACCTCCTTGTACATGTGCAGCGTGCGCGGGGTGATGCAGCCGGACGTGGTGGGGTCGTTCTCGCTGCACGACTCGCCGCGCCAGTCGCCGTCGGCCGTCTGGCCCGGGGCGATCCGGGCGACCGGCGAGGTGGCGTCGACCAGGCCACCGGTGAAGCCCCGACCGCCGACCAGGGCGAGCGCCTTGTCGGCCTCGGTCTTCTTCTTGGCCATCAGGTTGGTCTGCTTCTGCTGCTCACGGACCTCGGTGTCGACGGCGAGCTTGGCCTGCTCGGCACGCTTCTTGACCTTGTTGACCTCGGCCAGCTTGCCGGCGTTGACCATGTTCAGCTCGTCCAGGGCGGCGGCCCGCCGGACGAAGGTGTCCGGGGCGTTGCTCTCCAGCAGCGCCGCGACCGCGCCGACCCGACCCGTCCGGTACGACTGGGCGGCGATCTCGTTGACCTGCGGAGCCAACGCCGCCAGCTCCTGCTCCGCCTTCTCCACCTCGATGGCGTACTCGAGTTGGCGCTTCTTGGACTTCTCCAGCCGGTTCTTCGCCGCCGAATACTCCCGGTTCGTCGCCTCGATGACGTCGGTGAGCAGCTTCGGCTCCTCGTCCTCCTCGTGCCCCGAGGGGGTGGGCGCGTTGGGTGCTGCCGCCGCGGGGGAGGCGGCGGGCCCGGCGACCAGCGCCAGGGCGGCGAGCACGGCCACCACCGGAGTCCACCAGTGGCGTAGGGGTGCCGTCACAGTTGTCCCTTCCGTCGACCGCCGACCGGGTTAGCTGACGGGTTCGGGACGGAAGTGGCCCCTACCGCTGGCGCGGATTCACCCCAGGTGCTCGGTTCCCCGGCTCGCCGTACGGCGATTGGGCGGTGGCACCGCTGGCTCCGGTGGGCGCCTTCGGCGGTGACCGGCAGCGAGGTTACCCGAGAGTCGTACCGGGGATCTACGGTCACAACCCGGCAAAATGCGTATTTTCCCGATAGCGAGGGGTAATCAGTGACGCGACCGACAGCCGCGACCTCACCTCCGGTCACACAGCGCAGTGTCACCATGCGGTGTCCGTGCTCCTTTCCGGGTCTGGCCACCGTGCGGGGGCCGGGGTGGACGGTTCGCCGTGCCGGGGGCCGCTCAGCGCCGCCAGCGCCTCGGCACGGTCGGGGGCGGGGCGTGGGGTGGGCGTCGGTCCGGTCGCGTCGGCGTCGGCGGGACCGCGCCCGGCGGTGACGACGAGCGCGGCCAATCCGGTGGTCAGCGGCACCGCCGCCACCAGCCCCAGGGTCGCCACCGCGCTGCGGACGATCTCCTGGGCCAGGAACTCGCTGGTCAGGATCTGGCTCACCGGCCGGCTGTCGGCGGTGAGCAGGAGCAGCAACGGCAACGAGGCCCCCGCGTACGCCAGCACGATCGTGTTGACCGTGGACGCGATGTGCGCCCGCCCGACCCGGGTCGCCGCCCGGTAGAGCTGCAACCGGGACAGCCCCGGATTGGCGTGCGCCAGCTCGGTGACGGTGGCCGACTGGGTGACCGTGACATCGTCCAGGACCCCCAGCGAACCGATGATGATCCCGGCCAGCAGCAGTCCGTGCAGGTCCACGTCGCGCTGGTACATCGACAGCGTGGTGGCCTCCTCGCTGCCGTACCCGGTCAGGTGGGTGGCGGCGGTGGCCAGCGTGCCCAGGACGCCGGTCAGCACCAGGCTGCCCAGCGTGCCGAGCACCGCCACCGAGGTCTGCGCGGTGACCCCGTGGGTCAGGTACAGCACCACGAACATGATCAGCGCGGCGCCGGTGACCGCGATCGGCAGCGGTGCGCCCCCGGCGGAGATGCCCGGCACCACGAAGGTCAACAGGATGGCGAAGCTCGCCCCGAGGCCGGCCAGGGCGGCCAGCCCGCGCAGCCGGCCGAACGCGACGATCGCCGCCGCGAACAGGGCGACCAGCCAGAGCAGCGGCATGCCCCGCTGGTGCTCGGCGATGTGGTAGCTGCTCACCGACGGGTCGGTGGGGTCGGCCAACGCGACCAGCACCACCTCGTCGCCGACCGCCACCGTCGGTGCCCCCGGCCCCGACGGGACCGGCGTCTCGACCTGCTCACCACTGTCCGGGCCCTGCCCGACGGTGACCGTCACCGTCCCGCACGGCCCGTCGGCCGCCCCCGACGGGCCGTCGGGGGTCTGCGGGGCGGGCGGGCACGGCTCGGTCACCACCCGGGTCACCGTGCCGTGGTAGCGGGGCACCTGCTCGCCCTGGTCGATCTTCGGGGTCTCCCCCGGCCAGAGCAGCAGCGTGGCGATCACCGTGACGACGATGAGCGGCACCACCGTCATGACGAGGATCCGCCGCACCCGGGGTGGGGTGGACGGAGCGGGACGGGTGTGGTCGGCGCCCATGTGCGAGTACTCCCAACGATCCGGGACGGGATACGTGTCAGCCGGCCAGCCGGTTCATCCACGGGCGGCGGGTCGTCGGACGATGGTAGCCAGCACCAGGTCGGGCCGCGCGGTTCACGTGCTGGTGGCAGGCCCCGCCACCGCTGCGGCGGGTACGCCCGTGTCGGGTGGCCGACCCGTCCGGGCCCGCCGGTCGTCCGGGACGGCTAGCGTGGAACCGTGCGGCGGGCGGGAACGACGACGGCCGGGCGGTGGCTGCGGCTGCTGCTGCTCGTCGGCACCCTGCTGGGGCTGTCCGCGATGCACACCCTCGGCCACGACGCGCACCCGGCCGCCGGTCATCCCGCCGACGGTCGGCCGGTCGGCCACTCCACGGTCGGCCACTCCACCTCGGCGGACCGGGCCTCCGTCGGGCACGACACCCCGGTCGAGCGCCCCCACCGGACGTCCGTCGTGTCGCCGGTCATGGACCGGGGGGACCTGACCGGTCCGGTACGGCTCGCGATGGTGACGGCCCGTCCCCTCGGGTGCGGGGCCGGATGTGTGGTGGTGCTGCCCTACGAGCCGACCGGCTCACCGGCCACCGGGTGGAGCGTCTGCCTGGCGGTGCTCGGGGCGCTCACCGTGACGCTGCTGGTGCTGCTCTGCGCGGTGCGTACCAGGCCGGCCGGGGTGGCCCGTCCGCCGTCGCGGCCCCGGGAGCCGCGCGCCCCGCCACCGCGCCCGCTCGGGCTCCGGCTCGCCACGGTGTCGGTACTGCGCAGATAGGACACCCGGGCGCGGCTCCGCCGTGTCCGCCGTCCGTCTCCGTCGTACCGAAAGGTCTGCCCGTGTCCACTCGTACCCTTGCCCGTCGCGCCGCCCTGGCCGGCGTCGCTCTCACCACCGCGTCCGCCCTGACCGCCTGCGGTGGGGGCCATTCCTCCGACGGCGGCCACGGCCGTCCGGCCGCGGGCACCGCCCCGGCCGCCTCCGTGTCCGCCGGGGTCGCCCCGGCGGACGTGATGTTCGCCCAGATGATGATTCCGCACCACCAGCAGGCGGTACGCATGTCGGAGCTGGCCGGGAGCCGGGCCGCCGATCCGGAGGTCACCCGGCTGGCCGAACGGATCCGCGCCGCCCAGGCCCCGGAGATCGCCACCATGACCGGGTGGCTGACCGCCTGGGGCCGGCCCGTCCCGTCCGGCGGCCCGGCCGACGGTCACCTGCCGGGGATGGACCACGGCATGCCGGGGATGATGTCCGACGCCGACCTGGCCCGGTTGGAGGGGGCGACCGGTCGGGACTTCGACCGCCGGTTCCTCACCCTGATGATCGCCCACCACGAGGGTGCGATCACCATGGCCCGGCAGGAGTTGGCGGACGGCCGGCACGCCGGGGCCAGGGCCATGGCGCAGCAGATCGTCACCACCCAGCAGGGCGAGATCGACACCATGCGCAAGATCCTCGCCCGGCGCTGACCGCCACCCGTGAGGCGTCGCGGGGCCGGATCCCACCGGCCCCGCGACGCCGGGCAGTCCGCCCGTCCGATGCCCCGCCGACCGCAGGTCGCCGGACGGGCGGGCCGGTCAGCCGCGTTTCATCAGGCGGCCGACGGCGGCCATCATCTCGGCGGCCATCTCGTCGGCGCGGCCCTCGGCGGCCCCCTCGTGCATGCAGTGCCGGGCGTGGCCGTCGAGCAGCCCGAGGGCGACCTTGTCCAGGGCGGCCTGCACGGCGGAGATCTGGGTGAGCACGTCGATGCAGTACCGGTCGTCGTCGACCATCTTCTCGATGCCCCGGACCTGCCCCTCCACGCGGCGCAGCCGCGCGAGCAGTTGGTCCTTGCTGGCGGTGTAGCCCCGGACCGGGGTGCTCGGTGTGGTCATGGCGACCAGGATAGCGTACCCCCGGGGGGTATGCTACGGTCGCAGGGTGACGTACCCCTGGGGGGTATGTTGGACGAGTGGAGGGAAGAGCCGCATGATCACGAACTACCAGGTGAAGGGCATGACCTGCGGGCACTGCGTCAGCGCGGTCAGCGCCGAGGTGGGTGCCCTCGACGGTGTCACCGACGTCCAGGTCGACCTGGCCTCCGGCCGGGTCGCCGTCACCAGCGACCGCCCGCTGGACACCGCGTCCGTGCGGGCCGCCGTCGACGAGGCCGGCTACGACCTCGTCGAGGCGTGACGGTCCGGGGGGACCGGTGAACACACCGACCAGGCTGGGCGGATTCGCCCTCGCCCTCGCGGTGGTGTTCGGCGCGGCGTACGGGGTCGGCCAGCTGACCGGCCCCGTCACCCCGCCCGCCGAGACCCGCCACGACCCCACGAACACCCCGCGACCCGTCCCCAGCCCCGTTGGCCCGGAGCCCACCACCGACCCGACGCCGAGCGTGCCCGTCACCGGCACCGGCGGGGCCGGTCACACCCACGGTTGACCGGAGGTGCCGCGATGACCCCGAACACGTCGAACCTGCCCACCGCACCCCACCTGATCGAACTGGCCATCGGCGGAATGACCTGCGCGTCCTGCGCCGCCCGGATCGAGAAGAAGCTCAACCGGCTCGACGGCGTCGAGGCGAGCGTCAACTACGCCACCGAGAAGGCCACCGTCCGGTACGCCGACGGGGTCACCCCCGACGACCTGATCACCACCGTCGAGAAGACCGGCTACACCGCCGTCGTCCCCCCGCCGCCCACCCCCGCCGGCACGGAACCGGCCGCAGGGCCGGTCGACGAGCTGGGCGCCCTGCGGACCCGGCTGCGGGTGTCGACCGTGCTCACCGTGCCGGTGATCGTGCTGGCGATGGTGCCGGCCTGGCAGTTCACCTACTGGCAGTGGCTGTCACTGACCCTGGCCGCCCCGGTGGTCGCGTACGGCGGGCTGCCGTTCCACCGGGCCGCCTGGACCAACCTGCGACACGGCGCGGCGACCATGGACACCCTCGTGTCGCTCGGCACCCTGGCCGCGTTCGGCTGGTCGCTCTGGGCGCTCTTCCTCGGCGACGCCGGGATGCCCGGGATGACCCACCCGTTCCGGCTGGACATCGTCCGCACCGACGGGGCCGGCAACATCTATCTGGAGGCCGCCGCCGGGGTGACCGTGTTCCTGCTGGCCGGCCGCTACTTCGAGGCCCGCTCCAAGCGGACCGCCGGGGCGGCCCTGCGGGCCCTGCTCGAACTCGGCGCGCGGGACGTCGCCGTGCTGCGCGGCGGCACGGAGACCCGCGTTCCGGTCGACCAGCTCGTGGTGGGCGACCGGTTCGTGGTCCGGCCCGGCGAGAAGATCGCCACCGACGGGCGGGTCGACGAGGGCACCTCGGCGGTCGACGCCAGCATGCTCACCGGCGAGTCGGTGCCGGTCGAGGTGGGGCCGGGCGACACGGTGGCCGGTGCCACCGTCAACGCGGGCGGCCGGCTGGTCGTCACCGCCACCCGGGTCGGCGCGGACACCCAGCTCGCCCAGATGGCCCGGCTGGTGGAGGCGGCACAGACCGGCAAGGCCGCCGTGCAGCGGCTCGCCGACCGGATCTCCGGGGTCTTCGTGCCGATCGTCATCGTGCTCGCCGTCGGCACGCTGGGCTGGTGGCTGGGCAGCGGGGCCGGCCCCACCGCCGCCTTCACCGCCGCGGTGGCCGTGCTGATCATCGCCTGCCCGTGCGCGCTCGGCCTGGCCACCCCGACCGCGCTGCTGGTCGGCACCGGGCGGGGTGCCCAGCTCGGCATCCTGATCAAGGGACCGGAGGTGCTGGAATCCACCCGGCAGGTCGACACGGTGGTGCTGGACAAGACCGGCACCGTCACCACCGGCCGGATGACCCTGGTCGACGTCCGTCCCGCCGAGGGGCAGGACCGGGCCGAACTGCTCCGGCTCGCCGGGGCGCTGGAGGCCGGCTCCGAGCACCCGATCGCCCGCGCCGTGGCGGCCGGCGCCGCCGAGGCCGGGGAACTGCCCCCGGTCACCGGGTTCGCCGCCGCCGAGGGGCTCGGCGTCACCGGCACCGTCGACGGCCACGACCTGGTCGTCGGGCGGCCGAGGCTGCTCCGCGAGCGGGGTCTGGACGTACCGGAGGAGGTGGTCCGGGCGGTGGCCGAGGCGGAGGCCGCCGGTCGTACGGCGGTGGTGGCGGGCTGGTCCGGGCGGGCCCGTGGGGTCCTCGCGGTCGCCGACGTGGTCCGGCCCACCAGCCGGGAGGCGGTCGCCGGGCTGCGTGCCCTGGGCCTGACCCCGGTGCTGCTCACCGGGGACAACGCGACCGTCGCCAAGGCGGTGGCCGCCGAGGTGGGCATCGACCAGGTGACCGCCGAGGTGCTGCCGGCCGACAAGGTCGACGTGATCCGCCGGCTCCAGGCGCAGGGTCGTACGGTCGCCATGGTCGGTGACGGGATCAACGACGCGCCGGCCCTGGCCCAGGCCGACCTGGGGCTGGCCATGGGCACCGGCACCGACGTGGCGATCGAGGCGTCCGACCTGACCCTGGTCCGGGGCGACCTGACCGCCGCGGTGGACGCGATCCGGCTCTCCCGGCGCACCCTCGCCGTGATCAAGGGCAACCTGTTCTGGGCGTTCGCCTACAACGTGGCCGCCCTCCCGCTGGCCGCCGCCGGCCTGCTGAACCCGATGATCGCGGGCGCTGCGATGGCCTTCTCGTCGGTCTTCGTGGTGGCCAACAGCCTCCGCCTCCGCCGCTTCTCCACCACCACCCTCCACCCCGGACGACCGCGTTGATCAAGAGGTTTGCGTCACCAGTCGGCTTGCTGGTGACGCAAACCTCTTGGTCAACGGGCCGGAGCGGGTGGTGGGGGTGTTTTGGGGATGGGGGGTGGGGGTAGTTGAGGGGCGTTGGAAAAAGTGCTTATTCGGGAGGCTCTCATGGGGTTCGACGACAAGATCGAAAACACGACCGAGAACGCCGCCGGCAAGGTCAAGGAAGGCGTGGGTCGGGCGACCGACAACGAGCGTCTGGAGGCCGAGGGTCGCAGCGACCAGGCCAAGTCCAGCCTCAAGCAGGCCGCCGAGAAGGTCAAGGACGCTTTCAAGAGCTGAACCGCGCCACCCGTCACGCCGGACCGACCTCGTCGGTCCGGCGTGAGGCGCGTCGGGGGGTGCGGCGCGTCGGGGGTGAGACGTCGGCCGAGCGGGCCGTGCGGCATCGTGTCCGTGGTACCGCCCGACACATCGAAACGGGGAAGTCGATGCACCGCAGCTCCGCCACCGCGCTCACGTTCGCCGTCCTCGCCGTCCTCGCCAGCGGCTGCTCGGACAGCGGGGACGACACCGACGCCGCACCCGCAACGCCGACCAGTGCCGCCGATGCCCCCACCGGGCAGGCCACGCCCGACACGGTGACGACCACCACCCCGACGGCCGGCACCCCGACCGCCGGCACCGCCGCGAACACCGCGCAGGTCTGTCGCGCCGTCGACCAGCTGATCATCGACGGCAGCCGGCAGATCACCGCCGACTCGGCCGCCGCCACCCGGGAGGAACTCACCCCGGAGCAGCTCAACGGCAAGCTCAAGGGGCGACTGAGCGGGCTCGCCGACGACCTCCGTGCGCAGGCCCGCAAGGCCCGGGACGCCCGGATCAAGAAGTTGGTCGACGAGACCGCCACGAAGATCGAGGGCGGCGCGGCGGCCAAGAGCCCGGCAAGCTGGATGGGCACCGACTTCGTCGAGATCCCGGCCCGGCTCACCCGCGACTGCCACGTCTGACCCGGACCCCACGCGGTCCTGCCCGGCGGACCCAGCGGTCCTGCCCGGCCTGGAGTCCTGCCCGGCCCGGGAGACTTACCTGGGCCGAGGGTCTGCCCGGGCCGGGGATGCCCGGTCGGGCGCGGGCACAGGGACGTAGTGGGCGGATCCCGGGCCGTCGGGTCAGCGTCGACCGGGCAGCGGCCGGCCCGGCGGGGCGGTACCGGCCAGCGAGGCACGGTCGGCGGCCGAGGTGCCGGACTGCCAGCCCTCGGCGTCCCGCACGGTCAGCCGGGCCCGGGTGACACCGGGGAAGAGGGTGTCCATCCGCTCCCGTACCGCACCGGAGCGGGCGGCGAGCACCGGCAGCAGCCGGTCCGCCCCGGCGTCCTGCGCCGCCTGCCGGTTCGCCTCGTCGGTCGCGGCCCGCAGCCGCTCGCCGATACGCCGGGCGAAGGCGTGCAGGAAAGCCTCGTCGTACGCCTTGGTGCGTCGACCGCCGCCCTGACGTTCCCGGCGTCCGCGCAGCATCGCGGCGGTGGCCTGCACCAACAGTGAGGTGTGCAGCAGTTCGACGGCCTCCAGGTCGGCGGAGAAGCCGAGCACGGTGGCGAAACCGAGATCGTCGGACCAGACCGACTCGCACCGGTTCGCCGCCGCCACCTCCTGCACCAGCAGCGCTTTCGCACCCGCGTACGGGGCGTCGGTGCTGATCCGGACCCCACCGGGCCGGTCCGGGTGGGCGGTGTCCGCCTCGACCAGCGCCCGTTCCAGGCTGTGCCGGGCGATCAGCTCCTGCGCCTTGCCGGTGAACGCCTCAGCCTCGGCCGGGAACGTGGTGGACTCCGCCTTGGCGAGCAACGCCCGTACCCGGTCGAGCACCCGGGATCCGCTCGGACCGCTCGACGCGGTCGTGGCCGGTCCGCCGACGCCGCCGGGCGGGGGGCGCAGCACCGCGACCGGCGGCAGGCCGGTCAGCAGGGCCAGCACCTCGATGGCGTCGCGCAGGGCGGTGATCCGGTCCGTACCCTCCCGGGTGGTCCAACCGGTCAGCCATCCGGCGTCGTCGTCCCCGTGGACCCGGGCGTCCAGGCCGGCCAACTGGTCGTCCCACCACTGCGGCACCGGGCCGGGCTGGGCCGCCCGGTCGGCGGCGAGGGCCTCGGTGACCAGCCGGCCGGGGCGCGCGCCCAGCCGTCGGGTCACGATCCGGGCCACGTCGGCCGGCTGCCAGCCCCGTGGCCAGAGCCGACCCAGGGAGGCCACCAACCGGCCGAGCAGGGCGGCGTCCACCGCCGCCGGGCCTTCGGGTCCGCCGGGCGTCGGCCGGCCACCGTCACCGCCGACCACGAGCTGGTCCAGCTTCCGCTCCGCATTGCGTACGTCGGTGCCGCGCACCGCCGCGACTGCGGCGGCGATGAGGGCGTCGGCGTCCGGCACGGGTGGTCCTTCCTCGGCGTGACGGCCGGGTGGTGTCCGGATCGTCGGGAGTGTCTGCCCGGCAACGGTACCCGGGTCCGGATTGCTCCTCCCGGGCACTCATCCGTTCGGGCCTCGCGCCCGTACTCCTGCCCGGAGTGGACCACAGGTGGACGGGGAGGACGACGGTGAGCACCCTGACGGTGAGCGAGGCCGCTGACCGGGGCCGGCACCGGGGGCGACGCCGGGGCGTGACCCCGGCCGGTGTCCTGTCGGTGGTGCTGGTGGTGGCCGGGCTGGCTGCCGGCGGTGCGGTGGTGGCCCAGCGGCAGGGCGTCGACCTGGGCGCGCTCATCGGCGACGTCCGCCGGGAGCCGGTCCGGCCGCCCGCCGCCGCGGTACCACCCGTGCCGACCCGGGCGGAGGCACCCGTCCCGCTCGGATCCGCCGCCGCGCCCGCCCCGGCGGCGCTGCGCTACCCGCAACGGGGGACCGGCACCTGGCGGACGGCGACCGCTGAGGGTGCGGTCGCCGGGCGGGACGGCCAGCTGCTGCGCTACCGGGTGGCGGTGGAGGGTGGCATCGACGCCGTCGACCCGGAGCGGTTCGGCCGGGAGGTGGCGGTGGTGCTTGCCGACCGCCGGGGCTGGACCGCCGACGGCCGGTGGCGGCTGCAACGGGTCGGTGCCGACGGCCCGGCGGACTTCACCGTGCTGCTGACCACCCCGGTCACCCGGGGCGAGCTGTGCGGGGACACCTCGGACCGCTACACCTCCTGCCGCAACGGTGACCGGGTGGTGATCAACGTGGCGCGGTGGGCACGGGGCGTACCGGACTTCAGGGGTGATCTCGCTACTTACCGGTCGTACGTGCTCAATCACGAGGTGGGGCACCGGCTGGGCCGGGGTCACGAGCGGTGCCCGGCGGCAGGCGGGCCGGCACCGGTGATGCAGCAGCAGACGCTCGGCCTGCACGGCTGCCGGCCGAACGCCTGGCCGATGGCGGGCGGCACCCTGTTCACCGGTCCCGCCGGTGAGTACGACGACCCGATCCCGGCCGGCGACTGACCCCTTCCGCCGGGCCGGCCAACTCGGCTGCGGCCGTGCGGCGGGCCTTCTCGGCTGCGGCCGTTTCGGCTGCGACCGGCCGTCGGGCTTCTCGGCTGTGACCATGTGACGGGCCAACTCGGCTGTGGCCATGTGGCGGGGCCTTGCCCGGTCGGGTCAGCGGCGGGGGAAGGACGCCCAGATGTTCTTGGTGCGGTCGGTGGCGTACCAGCCGACCTCCAGGGAGACCGCCATGGCGATCTGGAGTCCCCGGCCGCCGGCCCCCATCGGCCGGGTGTCGGACAGCTCGGGGATGGTGCTGAGGTCGTGGTCGGCGACGTCGAGGATGAGCGACTCGTCGATGGTGAGTAGTCGGACAATTGTCGGCGGAATGCCGTGTTTGAGGGCATTAGTGGCCAACTCGGTGGCGACCAGGACGATCAGCTCGGGGACCTCGTCCAGGTTCTGACCGTCGAGCAGGCGCTCACCGGTGAGCGCCTCGTGCAGCGAGGCGCGCAGGGCACGCAGGCCGGCGGGATCGGCCAGTTCCCACCGGCGCAACTCGGTGGCCTGAGGCGGGGGCGGCGAGGTGCGAAGCGGTGCCATGATCTCGGTTTACCCTGCGTAGCGGTTTCCCATGCTTGGGTCCGCTGTCGAGGATTCGTCCTTCCGGCACCCGGATCACCGCCCCGCCGGCCGAGCTCCGAGCCGCCCGGCCAGCCCAGTTCGGAGCCGGCCGACCAGCCCAGTTCGGAGCCGGCCGGCCAGCTCACGTCGGGGCCGGCCGTGCGGTGATCCGGGGTTCGGTGGGTGCCCGGTGGAGTGTGGTCCCGGCCACTGTCGAGGGTGGCGTTCCAGGCGGGAACGGGTCGTCCTGCACCGCCGGGCCGAGGATCGAGAAATCATCCGATTCGGGGCCTGCGTCAGCCCCTGCGGTCGCGTAAAGTCCGCAAACTGAACGGGCCATGTCGGCGACGGAACGCCCCCCAAACGGGTGCCCGTCCGCACGGTTGGGCGCATCCCCGCGCCGGCTCACGGACCGCCTCAGGAAGAGCCATGACCGCCAGTACGAATGACCCCAAGGTGACCGTCGTGGTCCCGGCGTACAACTCCGGACCGCACATCGAGAAGCTCGTCACCTCGTTGTTGAGCCAGTCGCTGCCGGCCGGCGAGTTCGAGGTCATGTTCGTCGACGACGGCTCGACCGACTCGACCGGCGCCCGGCTCGACGAACTGGCTGCCGCCCACCCGCACATCCGGGTGCTGCACATCGACAACTCCGGCTGGCCGTCGCGGCCCCGTAACCTCGGCGTCCAACACGCCCGGGGCGAGTACGTCTTCTTCGCCGACGACGACGACTGGTTCGGCGAGGAGGCGCTGGAACGGCTGTACGCCTGCGCCCGCGAGCACGACGCGGACCTGGTGGTCGGCAAGATGGCCGGGCACCGCCGTTCGGTGCCGCGCGAACTGTTCCGGCGCAACCGGTTCGACGCCACCCTGGCGAACGCGCCCCTGATCGACAGCCTCACCGCGCACAAGCTGTTCCGGCGTTCCTTCCTCATCGAGCACGACCTGCGTTTCCCGGAGGGCAAGCGCCGGCTGGAGGACCACGTCTTCGTCACCCGGGCGTACTTCCTGTCCCGCCGCACCTGCGTGCTGGCCGACTACGTCTGCTACCACCACCAGCGGCGGGTCGACGCCGGCAACGTCACCGCCACCGCGCTGGAGCCGGCCGGCTACTTCGTCAACCTGCGTGAGGCGCTCGACATCGTCGACGCGCACACCGAGCCCGGGGCGCTGCGGGACCGGCTGCACCGGCGGTGGCTGCGCAACGAGATGGTCTCCCGACTTCGCGGCCGGCGGTTGCTCGACGCGCCCGCCGACTGGGTGGACCAGTTGGTCGGCGAGGCACAACGCACGATCCGGGACCGGTTCGCCCCGGGCGTCGCCGCCGGTCTGCCGCCACTGCAACGGATCATCACCCGGCTCATCGAGCAGGGCCGCACCGCCGACCTGCGCCGGTTGGCCCAGTGGGAGGCGGCCGTCCGGGCCCAGCCCACCGTGCAGCGGGTCGAGCAGGACGGCGGCGTCCTGACCGTCACCCTCACCGGCGAGTTGTTCTTCGGCGACCAGCCGCTCACCCTCACCGCCGACGGGGAGCAGCGGCTGCTGGTGGTGCCGGTGGACGACGTACCGGCCGACCTGCGGGACGCGACCCCCGGGATCAAGCAGTCCAAGCTCGACGTCATCGCCCGGCGGCGGGACACCCGGGAGGAGTTCTTCGTGCCGGTCACCGGCGCCGTCGAGCTGGTCCCGGTGGGCGACGGCACGCTGCGGCTGGTCCGGCGCGGCACCGCCCGACTCGACGTCGGCGCGCTCAACGGTGGCCGCAGCAGCGGCACCTGGGACCTGAAGGCCCGGGTCACCTGCTGTGGCTGGACCGAGGACGCCACGCTGCCGGTGGCGTTCCGCTGTGCGGCCGACGGTGCCCGCCCGGTCACCGTGGCGCACCTGGACAGCCTGCGTTTCCGGCTGCGGCGGGCGGTGGCCCGGCGGGTGCCCGAGTCGATCCGGCGGGCCATCCGCCGCTGACCATGCCGGTACGACCGCCCGGGCCGTCCCGCCCGTCCACGCACCGACCTCCCCTCCGCACCGTGACCGCCGTCACCGGCTGCGGTGGCCGGCGTGAAGAACACGTCAAGAAACCGCGGCTGCCCGTCTAGGTCGCGTTATGGACCCTGCCCGATCGGATCAGAGCGCGTTGTGATTGCCCGGCGTGGCCGGAAGGCGGTCACGGCGTTCGGGTCCGGTTGAGGGAGTCCGCGTGTCTGACGTGGTGTTCGTACTGGTGACGGTGGTGCTGTTCGCGGCGCTCGCCCTCGTGGTGAGGGGCGTGGAGAAGCGGTGAACGCCGTCAACGCCGTCGGCCTGGTGCTGGCGATCGGCCTGGGTGTGTTCATGGTCGTCGCGCTGCTGTTCCCGGAGCGCTTCTGATGACCACGACCACAGCGGGCGTCATCTTCATCCTGTCCCTGGTGGTGGCGCTGGTCGTCGCGTACCGCCCGGTCGGCGACCACCTGTACCGGGTGGTCGCCGGCACCCGACAGTCCCGGGTGGAGCGCGGGGTGTTCCGGCTGGTCGGAGTGAACCCGGCCGCCGAGCAGTCGTGGGGCGTCTACGCCCGCAGCGTGCTGGCCTTCTCCGCCGTCTCGGTGCTGTTCCTCTACGCCTTCCAGCGGTGGCAGGACCACCTGTGGCTGTCGCTGGGCTTCGACCCGGTCGTCCCGCACGGTGCCTGGAACACCGCCGTGTCGTTCGTGACCAACACGAACTGGCAGTGGTACGCGGGTGAGTCGACCATGGGTCACCTGGTGCAGATGGCCGGGCTGGCGGTGCAGAACTTCCTGTCCGCCGCGGTGGGCATCGCGGTGGCGGTGGCCCTGGTCCGGGGGTTCGCCCGCAGCCGTACCGGCGAGCTGGGCAACTTCTGGGTGGACCTGGTCCGGATCACGCTGCGGGTGCTGCTGCCGGTGGCGGTGCTCGGCGCGGTCGTGCTGATGCTCGGCGGGGTGGTGCAGAACCTCTCCGCCGGCACCGACGTGACCACCCTGACCGGCGGCGGGCAGAGCATCCCCGGTGGTCCGGTGGCCGGCCAGGAGGTGATCAAGGAGTTGGGCACCAACGGCGGTGGCTTCTACAACGCCAACAGCGCCCACCCGTTCGAGAACCCGACGGCCTGGACGAACTGGGTCGAGCTGTTCCTGATCCTGCTGATCCCGTTCAGCCTGCCCCGGGTCTTCGGCCGGATGGTCGGCCAGCACCGGCAGGGCTACGCGATCGTCGCGGTGATGGCCGTCCTGGCGCTCGGCAGCGTCACCCTCACCAACGTGTTCGAGTTGGCCGGGCACGGCACCGTGCCGCAGGCGGTCGGTGCGGCGCTGGAGGGCAAGGAGGTCCGTTTCGACGTGTCGAACTCGGCGACCTTCGGCGCGGTCACCACACTGACCTCGACCGGCGCGGTGAACTCCGCCCACGACTCGTACACCGCGCTGGGCGGGATGATGACGCTGGGCAACATGATGCTGGGCGAGGTCGCCCCCGGCGGCGTCGGCGCGGGCCTGTACGGGCTGCTGGTCCTCGCGGTGATCACGGTGTTCGTCGCCGGTCTGATGGTCGGCCGGACCCCGGAGTACCTGGGTAAGAAGATCGGTTCCCGCGAGATCACCTTCGCCTCGCTGTACTTCCTGGTCACCCCGGCCCTGGTGCTGATCGGCACGGCTGCCGCCTTCGCCACCGGCAACGCCTCGACCGCGTTGAACGTCGGCCCGCACGGACTGTCCGAGGTGCTCTACGCGTTCACCTCGGCGAGCAACAACAACGGTTCGGCGTTCGCCGGGATCACCGTGAACACCCCGTGGTGGAACACCGCCCTCGGGTTGTGCATGCTGCTCGGCCGGTTCCTGCCGATCATCCTGGTGCTCGCGCTGGCCGGCTCGCTCGCCCGCCAGGCACCCACCCCCGCCTCCGAGGGCACCCTGCCGACCCACCGCCCGCTCTTCGTGGGGATGGTCGTCGGCGTCACGGTGATCCTGGTGGCGTTGACCTTCCTGCCCGCGCTCGCCCTCGGCCCGCTGGCCGAAGGGCGGTGACCACCATGGGGAGGAACGACATGACCGTCCCGTCCGTGGCATCCGGTGGCGAGCAGCCGCCGACCGCCGGCCCAGCCGAGGCCCGGGTGGCGGTGGGCCCACCCGACGGCCGGGCACCGGGTGGTGGCCGGGCCGGTGGCGGCCTGCTGGACCCCCGGCAGCTGCTCCGCTCCCTGCCCGACGCGCTGCGCAAGCTCGACCCGCGCACCCTGTGGCGCAACCCGGTGCTGCTGATCGTGGAGATCGGCGCGGCCTTCACCACCGTCCTGGCGGTGACCGACCCGTCGGTGTTCGGTTGGGCGATCACCGGCTGGCTCTGGCTCACCGTGCTCTTCGCCAACCTCGCCGAGGCGGTCGCCGAGGGCCGGGGCAAGGCGCAGGCCGCCTCGCTGCGGCAGGCCAAGCGGGACACCATCGCCACCCGCCTGGTCGGCTGGTCGCCGGGTGCCCGCGCCGACACCTACACCGACGAGGCGGTGCCCGCGCCGCAGCTGCGGCAGGGCGACGTCGTCCTGGTCAGCGCCGGTGGGACCATCCCCGGCGACGGTGACGTCGTCGAGGGCATCGCCAGCGTCGACGAGTCCGCGATCACCGGTGAGTCCGCGCCGGTGATCCGGGAGTCCGGCGGTGACCGCAGCGCCGTGACCGGCGGCACCCGGGTGCTCTCGGACCGGATCGTCGTGCGGATCACCCAGCGGCCCGGGGAGAGCTTCATCGACCGGATGATCGCCCTGGTCGAGGGGGCCGACCGGCAGAAGACCCCGAACGAGATCGCGCTGAACGTCCTGCTCGCCGCGCTCACCCTGATCTTCCTGCTGGCCGTGGTCACCCTCCAGCCGTTGGCGATCTTCGCCAAGGGTTGGCAGGCCGCCGCGCCCGACACCGGGGCGGTCACCGACGACGGGGTGACCGGGGTGGTGCTGGTGTCCCTGCTGGTCTGCCTGATCCCGACCACCATCGGGGCGCTGCTGTCGGCGATCGGCATCGCCGGCATGGACCGGCTCGTGCAGCGCAACGTGCTGGCCATGAGCGGCCGGGCGGTGGAGGCGGCGGGGGACGTCGACACCCTGCTGTTGGACAAGACCGGCACGATCACCCTGGGCAACCGGCAGGCCGTCGCGTTCCTGCCGGCCGACGGGGTCACCACCGCCGACCTGGCCGCCGCCGCGCAGCTGGCCAGCCTCGCCGACGAGACCCCGGAGGGCCGGTCGGTGGTTGCGCTGGCGACGCAGGAGTTCGGCCTGCGCGCGGAGGAACCGGGGCTGCTGCCGTACGCCGACTTCGTGCCGTTCACCGCGCAGACCCGGATGAGCGGCGTCGACCTGACGCCGGAGGACGCGCCGGCCCGCCGGGTCCGTAAGGGGGCGGCGACGGCGGTGCTGACCTGGGTACGGGAGCACGGCGGTCACCCCGGCGAACAGGTCGGTCAGCTGGTCGACGAGATCAGCGGGCTCGGCGGCACCCCGTTGGTGGTGGCCGAACACGTCGCCGGGGAGCCGGCCCGCGCGCTCGGCGTCATCCACCTCAAGGACGTGGTGAAGACCGGGATGCGGGAGCGGTTCGCCGAGCTGCGCCGGATGGGCATCCGGACCGTGATGGTCACCGGAGACAACCCGCGTACCGCGCAGGCGATCGCCGACGAGGCCGGGGTGGACGACGTCCTCGCCGAGGCCACCCCGGAGGACAAGCTCGCCCTGATCCGCCGGGAACAGGAGGGCGGCCGGCTGGTCGCGATGACCGGGGACGGCACCAACGACGCCCCGGCGCTGGCCCAGGCCGACGTCGGGGTCGCGATGAACACCGGCACGTCGGCGGCGAAGGAGGCCGGCAACATGGTCGACCTGGACTCCGACCCGACCAAGCTGATCGAGATCGTGGAGATCGGCAAGCAGTTGCTGATCACCCGGGGCGCGTTGACCACCTTCAGCATCGCCAACGACGTGGCGAAGTACTTCGCGATCATCCCGGCCATGTTCGCCGGCATCTACCCGGGCCTGGACCGGCTCAACGTGATGCGGCTGGGCAGCCCCGAGTCGGCGATCCTCGCGGCGGTGATCTTCAACGCCCTGGTGATCATCGCGCTCGTACCGTTGGCGCTGCGCGGGGTGCGTTACCGGCCGGCCGCCGCGTCCCGGCTGCTCGGCCGCAACCTGCTGGTCTACGGCCTCGGCGGCATCGTCGCGCCGTTCGTCGGCATCAAAATCATCGACCTGCTCATCCAGTTCGTTCCGGGAGTCTCGTGATGCGCCCACCCGCCTGGCTCGCCGCCCACCTCGCCGCGTTGCGCGCCCTGCTCGTGTTCACCGTGCTGCTCGGGGTGGCCTACCCGCTGACCCTGGTCGCCGTCGGCCGGCTCCCCGGCCTCGACGCGAAGACCGACGGTTCGCTGCTGACCGTGGACGGCCGGACCGTCGGCAGCACCCTGATCGGGCAGTCCTTCACCGACGCCGACGGCGACCCCGTCCCGCGCTACTTCCAGTCCCGCCCGTCGGGGGCCGGCGACGGCTACGACCCGACCGCCTCCGGCGCCTCGAACCTCGGCCCGGAGAGCGTGCTGGACGCCCTCGCCGTCGACCCGCAGGACTCGACCCGGAGCCTGCTAAGCCAGGTCTGCGCCCGCAGCCGGGCGGTCGGCCTGCTCGACGGCGTCGACGGGCGGCGGCCGTACTGCACGCCCGACGGGGTGGGGGCGGTGCTGGCGGTGTTCCGCGCCGACGGGCTGACCGGCCGGATCATCCGGGTGGTCAGCGTCAACCAGACCGCCCCGGCCACCCCGTTCGTCACCTCCTGGCAGGGGGTGCCGGTGGAGCTGGCGCAACCCGGGGAGGACTACCGGGCCGCCGGTGGGCTGATCACCCCGGTCCGGGGGGACGCGCCGGCACACCCCGCCGTCCCCGCCGACGCGGTCACCGCCGGCGGCAGCGGCCTCGACCCACACATCAGCCCCGCGTACGCCGGGATCCAGGTGGCCCGGGTGGCGCGGGAGCGCGGCGCGGACCCGGCGGTGGTCCGGCGGCTGGTCGCCGAGCACACCACCGGCCGGACGCTCGGCTTCATGGGTGCCCCCGCGGTGAACGTGCTGGCCCTCAACCTGGCCCTCGACCGGAGCCTGCCCGCCCGCTGAGCCCCGACGCCGGCACCCCTGCCCGGGGTGCCGGCCCGGCGGTCGCGCCCCGGGGCGGTACGCACAGCGAGAGGATGGTCCTGTGCCACGAGGTGAACTGCGCATCTACCTGGGTGCCGCCCCCGGCGTCGGCAAGACGTACGCCATGTTGGAGGAGGCCCGGCGGCGGGCCGAGCGGGGCGCCGACGTGCTGGTCGGCCTGGTGGAGACGCACGGCCGGCCGCACACCGCCGCGATGATCGGCGACCTGGCGGTGCTGCCCCGGCGCACGCTGCGCTACCGGGACGCCGAGTTCACCGAGCTGGACCTCGACGCCGTGCTGGCCCGCCGCCCGGAGCTGGTCGTGGTCGACGAGTTGGCGCACACCAACGTGCCCGGCTCCCGGCACGGCAAGCGCTGGCAGGACGTCCAGGAACTGCTCGACGCGGGCATCTCGGTGCTGTCGACGGTCAACGTCCAGCACCTGGAGTCACTCAACGACGTGGTCGCCCGGATCACCGGCACCACCCAGCGGGAGACCGTCCCGGACGCCGTGGTCCGCGCCGCCGAACAGGTCGAACTGGTCGACATGACCCCGGAGGCGCTGCGCCGGCGGATGGCGCACGGCAACATCTACCGGCCCGACCGGATCGACGCGGCGCTGGGCAACTACTTCCGGGTCGGCAACCTCACCGCGCTGCGTGAGCTGGCCCTGCTCTGGCTGGCCGACAAGGTCGACGACCAGCTCGACCGGTACCGGGCCCAGGAGGGCATCTCCGCCACCTGGGAGGCCCGGGAACGGGTCGTCGTCGCCCTCACCGGCGGCCCGGAGGGGGACACCCTGATCCGCCGGGCGGCCCGGATCGCCGCCCGCAGCAAGGGGGCCGACCTGCTCGCCGTGCACGTGGCCCGCGACGACGGGCTGGCCGGGGCGGACCCGGCCCAGCTCGCCCGGCAGCGGGTCCTGGTGGAGAGCCTCGGCGGCAGCTACCACCAGGTGCTCGGCGGGGACGTCCCGGCCGCCCTGCTCGACTTCGCCCGGGGGGTCAACGCCACCCAACTGGTGCTCGGCGCGAGCCGGCGCGGCCGGTTCGCCCAGCTGATCGCCCGGGGCGTCGGCGTCACCACCACGGCCCGCTCCGGGGCGATCGACGTGCACCTGGTCACCCACCCGCAGGCCGGGCGGGGCCGGCGCGGGGCCGGGATGCCGGCCGCGCTGTCCCGACGGCGTCGGCTGCTCGGGTTCGCCCTCGCCGGGCTGGGCCTGCCGCTGCTCACCCTGCTGCTGTCGGTGTTGCCGGACCTCACCCTGACCAACGACATCCTGATCTTCCTGGCCGGGGTGGTCGGAGTGGCGCTGGTCGGTGGCCTCTGGCCGGCACTGGTCGCCGCGCTCGGCGGATCGCTGCTGCTGAACTGGTTCTTCACCCCGCCGTACCGCACGCTGACCATCGCCGAGGCGGACAATCTCCTCGCGCTGGGCGTCTTCGTCGGGGTGGCGGTCGCGGTGAGCTGGGTGGTGGACGTGGCGGCCCGGCGTACCCGGGAAGCGGCCCGGGCCGCCGCCGACGCGCAGACCCTGGCCACCGTCGCCGGTGGCGTGCTGAGCGGTGAACGGCCGCTGCCGGCGCTGCTCGACCGGCTGCGGGAGACCTTCGGGCTGCGCGCGGTCAGCGTCCTGGAACTCGTCCCCGACGCGCGGGGGCGGCCCGGCCGGGCCCACGAGGAGGGGGCCTGGCGTCGGGTCGCCAGCGTCGGGGTGGACCCGGCGGGCAGCCCTGGCGCGGGGGAGACCACGGTGCCGGTCGACGACCGGCTGACCGTGGTGCTCAGCGGCCGTCGGCTGGAGGCCGCCGACCGGCGCATCGTCGAGGCGTTCGCCGCGCAGGCCGCCGTCGCGCTGCGCCAGGAACGACTCGCCGAGGAAGCCGCCACCGCCCGGCCGCTCGCCGAGGCCGACCGGTTACGCACCGCGCTGCTCGCCGCCGTCAGCCACGACCTGCGTACCCCGTTGGCGTCGGCGAAGGCCGCGGTGAGCAGCCTGCGCAGCCCCGACGTCGACTTCGACCCCGAGGACCGGGCCGAACTGCTCGCCACCGCCGACGAGTCCCTGGACCGGCTCGGCCGGCTGGTGGCGAACCTGCTCGACATGAGCCGGTTGCAGGCCGGCGCGCTGGGTGTCACCCGCACCGCGATCGGGCTGGAGGACGCCGTACCGCTGGCCCTGGACGAGCTGGGGCCGGCCGCCGCCGACGTACGGACCGACATTCCCGCCGACCTGCCGGCGGTCGACGCCGACCCGGGCCTGCTGGAACGGGTGCTGGTCAACATCGTCGCGAACGCCCTGCGGCACAGCCCGGCCGGGCAGCCGCCCACGCTCACCGCCAGCAGCCACGCCGGGCAGGTGGAGCTGCGGGTCATCGACACTGGCCCCGGCATCCCCGAGGACCGTTGGGAGCACGTCTTCCTGCCGTTCCAGCGGCTCGGCGACCGGGACAACCAGACCGGGGTGGGGTTGGGGCTGGCCCTGTCGCGGGGGCTGGCCGAGGCGATGGGTGGCAGCATCACCCCGGAGACCACCCCCGGTGGGGGGCTGACCATGGTGTTGCGGCTGCCCGCCGCCGACGAGAGGCCGGACCGGTGACCCGCATCCTGGTCGTCGACGACGAACCGCAGATCCTCCGCGCGCTGCGGATCAACCTGCGCGCCCGGGGGTACGACGTCGAGGTCGCCGGGACCGGCACGGCCGCGCTGAAGGCCGCCGCCGCCCACCCGCCGGACCTGGTGGTGCTCGACCTGGGCCTGCCCGACCTCGACGGCGTGGAGGTCATCCGGGGCCTGCGCGGCTGGACCACCATCCCGATCATCGTGCTGTCCGGGCGGGCCGGCAGCGCGGACAAGGTAGCCGCCCTCGACGCCGGTGCCGACGACTACGTCACCAAGCCGTTCGGGGTCGACGAACTCCTCGCCCGGATCCGCGCCGTCACCCGTCGGCTCGCCACCTCACCTGTCGACGCGACGGCCACCGCCCAGGTGGGTCGGCACACCGTCGATCTCGCCACCCGCACCGTCACCCGCGACGACGGCACCGAGGTCCGGCTCACCCCCACCCAGTGGGCGGTGCTGGAACGGCTGCTGCGTCACCCCGGCAAGCTGATCAGCCAACGTCAGCTCCTGCACGAGGTGTGGGGGCCGGAGTACCAGCAGGAGACCAACTACCTGCGGCAGTACCTGGCGCAGCTGCGACGCAAGCTGGAGGACGACCCGGCCCGGCCCCGGCACCTGATCACCGAGCCGGGCATGGGCTACCGCTACCGCCCCTGACCGCCTCAGGCCGTGCCCCGACGGTCACCGGGCTGGCGGTTCTCGTCGGTTCACGGCCGCCTCCGTCACCGGGCGTCGCTGTCCCGCCTCCGCTACCCGAGGCTGAGCCCGATCGCCAGGGCGGCGACGGCGAGGAGCGGGGGGACGAGCTGCTTGAGCGCGGCACTGGCCTTGTCGGGTGCCGAGATCAGCAGCACCAGCCCGGCGGCGACCATCGACCCGGCGCCGACGAAGACCAGGGTCGCGCCGACGGTGTGCGCGCCGACGGCGTAGGCGACGATGCCGACGACGATCGCGACGGCCAGGAAGAGGTTGTAGAAACCCTGGTTGAAGGCGAGCTGCCGGGTGGCCTCCGCCTCCTCGCGGCTGGTGCCGAAGACCGCGCGGGCGCGGGCGGTGGTCCAGACGACCGACTCCAGGTAGAAGATGTAGACATGGATGAGGCCGGCGATGCCGGCCAGGACGAGTCCCGCGACGACCACGACCCTGCCTCCTTCGTTGGCGCGGACCCGAGATGTCCGCCACGGTCATTCTCCCTGCCCGCCGTGCTGCCCGAATCAGGTGTTGGCGGTTTGCCGTGTGCCTCCTACGGTGTGGAGGACAAGATGGGGGAGGTTCAGGTTGGCCGACGCGGGTGACGCGGTGCGGTGGCTCCAGCTCGCCGCACCCCGCGGCGGGCCGGACGATCTGCCCCTGCTGGTGAACCGGGCCGCGCCGGCCATGGACGCCACCGAGATCGTGATCTACCTGGCGGACTACCAGCAGGCCAGCCTCGTACCGTTGCTCGGTGCCGGTCTCGACCGGGGTGAGCTGGCGATCGAGACGACCCTCGCCGGTCGGGCGTTCACCGGCCTCGACGTGCAGCACGCGGCCGACAGTGCGGACCGGATCTGGGTGCCGCTGCTCGTCGGGTGCGAACGGATGGGCGTGCTGGAGATCGTCTCGCCGGCCGCCGGGGACCCGGCGATGAACGAGCCGGCCTGGGAGTTGGCGACCTGCGTCGCGCAACTCGTGGTGAACCGCCGACCGTACGGCGACGTGGTGGAGCGGCTGCGGCGTCGGCTGCCGATGCAGGTCGCCGCCGAGATCGTCTGGGGCCTGCTGCCCCCGCTGACCTTCGCCACCGACGACATGCTGCTCACCACCATCCTCGAACCGTGCTACGACGTCGGCGGGGACATCTTCGACTACGCGCTCAACGGTGACGTGCTCAGCGTCGGGCTGTTCGACACCTGCGGACACGGCATCAAGGCGAGCACCCTGGCCTCCCTGGTGGTCAGCGCCTACCGCAACGCGCGCCGCTGTGGCCTAGACCTGGTCGACACGGCGACCAGCATCGACAGGTGGGTGCGCTCCGAGCACCCGCACATGTTCGCCACGGCGCTCCTGGTCGAGTTGGAGCGGAGCACCGGCCGGCTCCGGGTGATCAACGCCGGCCACCCGGGCGCGCTGCTGCTGCGCGACGGCAAGGCGATCCGTGAGTTGCCGGGCCCGACCGCGCTCCCGCTCGGCCTGGGCCACCTGGCGACCCAGCGCCCCGAGGTGTACGAGGAGGAGCTGCACCCCGGGGACCGCATCCTCGCCTACACCGACGGCATCACCGACGCGCGGGGCGTCGACGGGGAACGGTTCGGGTTGACGCGTCTCGTCGACTTCGTCAACCGGGCCCTCAACGACAAGTTGGCTACCCCGGAGACGATGCGCCGGCTGGTGCGCGCGGTGGTCGCCTACCAGGAGGGGCAGCTCGACGACGACGCGACGGCGCTGCTGCTGGAGTGGCGTCCACCGCACGCACCGCTGTCCCACCTGCGCGAGCGCACGACCAGCGGACCGTGAGGGCGACGACCCCAGGGTGAGCGTCGCCAGGTGCCCGGCAGCCCTGGTCACGAGGATGCGCACCGCTCAGCCGGCGAGACCACGTTCCGTCGCCCAGTGGTGGGGGCGGGGCACGGGGACGGGGTCGGTCTGCTGCCGCTGGTCGGGCTCGGCAAGCCGGAGCAGGCGGTACATGGTGCGCCGCAGCAGCACGCCGGCATTGCCCGGGCGGGCGGTCAACGCAGCCATCACCGTCTCGGGGTCGACCTCGCCGGTCAGGGCGAGTTGGGAGATCAGCGGCTGTCGGGGGTCCAGGCGGGGTGCGTGGGTGGCGAGCAGGTGCTGGGCCGTACCGGTGGCCGGTACCGGTCCCTGGGCGGGGAGCAGCAGGGTCCGGCGTCCGATGGCGGCGGCGTAGGCCGTGACGGAGCCGTGGTCGCCGACGACGTGGTCGGCGGCAACCACCGGGCCACGCCAGTCCTCGGTCGGATCGGGCAGCAGCAACCCGGCGTCGAGGCAGCCCCGGAGCCAGGCGCGGATCTGGCGGTGCCCGTGTCCGTCCCAGATCGCGGGGTGCAGCAGCGCGGCCACCCGGTACCGGTCCGCCGGGAGCTGTTTCATCAACTGTGGAAGCAGGTCCGGCCAGCGGCCGAAGGCACCGTCCCTGCCCCAGGTGGAGGAGACCACGACGAGTTGCTGATGCTCGCCCAACCCCATGGCCCGCCGGTAGTCCGGGCGGCGGGGAAGGCTGGCGACGAGCCGGTCGACGCAGGGGTCGCCGACGACCACAGCCGCCTCGACCGCCTCCGGGCACTGCCGACGCAGCACCTCCAACTCACGGTCGTGGGAGAGGGCGAGGGCTGTCGGGAGCACGCGCCCGTCATGGGTCAGCCGTTGGGCGTCGAGACCGTACACCGGTGGGTCTGCGAGCACCGGCGCGTCGGACGAACCGGGTCGCACCCGCTTGCTCCGTCCGGCCCCGTGGGCCAGCAGCAGGAGCGGCGCGTGCAGTTGGTGCAGCCCGCCGTGGGCGGCGGCGATGCCGAGGTCGAAGTGCTCCCGGACGGCCTGGTACCAGGGCAGGACGAGCGCGCCGAGCCGGTCGAGGAACCGTGCCACCTGATGGTTGAAGACGTCCGGCGCCACGGTGAAGACCACCTGCACGCGGGGGTCGCCCTCGACGTACCCGATGACGTCCAGCAAGCGTTGGCAGCTCGCGATGGTGTGGGCCACGACGAGCGTCGGCCGGCAACCCGACCGGCTCACCCAGCGGCTGGCGTCGATGCCGACGGGGGCGGGTGACCACTCCAGCGACGTCATTGACGTAACTCTATCCAGGCTCGCGCGGAGTTCGGTGCCGGGGCGGATCCGCGCCTGAAGGAGGTGCCGATCAGGCCAGCCCGCGACGCGGCGCGGCCGGGGCCGTCGAAACGGTCCCGGCCACGTCTCCTACCGGGTCACCCGTCGAGCGGCTTGATCCAGATCTTGCGGTACTGGACCGGGTTGCCGTGGTCCTGGAGCCGGATCGCACCGGCCGCCGGGCCCTCCGGCCGGCTGCCGCCGGTCGGGCCGAGGATCTCCACGTCGTCGTGCACGGTGACGCCGTTCCACACCACGGTCACCCGGGGGTTCGCCACCTTGTTCCCGGCCGCGTCGTAGCGGGCCTGCCGGTACTCGATGTCGTACGTCTGCCAGGTCTGGGGCGGTCGGGCCGCGTTCACGTCGGGCGCCTTCTGGGTGTAGATGGCGGCGGAGTCGTTGTTCTGCGGCGGGTCGACGCCGAACGAGTCGAGCACCTGGATCTCGTAGCGGTCCTGGAGGTAGACCCCGCTGTTGGCGCGCTGCTGCCCGGTCACCTCCGGCGGATAGAGCGGCAGGTTGAACTCCACGTGCAGCCGGAAGTCGCCGAACGCCTGCACGGTGCGCAGGTCACCGCCGCGTACGGTCATGGTGTTGCCGGCGAGCGTCCACTCCGGCTCGCGCCCGTCGGTGTGCTGCCACTCGGTGAGGTCGCCGCCGTCGAACAGGGTGATCCGTTCGCCGCGTGGCCGGACGGCGAGCACGTCGAGGTTGACGTGCCCGGAGTCGGCGCTCTCCTTGCGGTACTCGACGATGTTGCGACCCCGCCGCAGGTGTGCCCTGCTGGTGACGGTGCCCCACTCCTCCCAGGTGACGGTGGACGGGAAGACCGTCTGTTCGATCCGCTTGCCGTTGACGTACAGGCTGAGCTGTTTCGGGCCGGAGAACGGGTTGGGGCCGTTGCTGTAGCGCATCGCCAGGTCGTGGTTGCCGGCCTCGGGGACGTCGACGGAGATCCGGGTCGACGCGCCGTCGTCGGCGAACCCGGCGGCGAAGCCGGCACCGGAGTAGGCGGCGTGGTCGGTGGCCAGGCCGACGCCGACGGTGCGACCCTCCTCGGCCTCGAAGAAGGTCTGCGGCTGGGACACCCGGCCGGGGATCTCGTTGAGCGTGTACCAGGCCTCGGTGTTCCACAACTGCTCGCCGTCGGCGGCGGAGAACGGGCGCGGGGAGCGGACGTGCACCACCCGGTTCTCCTTGAGGCCGGGGATGCGCAGCCGGACGGTGCGCCCGTTGGCCGCCAGCACCGCCCGGGTCACGGTGAGTGTCTCCAGGTCGAGCTTGGGCCCGCCGTACTGGCTGGTCGCCCCGTAGCGCCACTGCGTCACCTGGTACGCCCCGGCGAGCCGCGCGGCGGTCTCGGCCGAGATCGGCTCGGTGTATTCCAGGTCGAACCCGTTGGCGGTGGCCCGCATCTGCTTGACCTCGAAGGCCGAGGTGCCGTTGGGGGTGAGCTTCTGCAGGCCGTAGGTGAGTTTGCCCTCCTGGCCCCAGTTGCCGCCGGCCCCCACGCCGCCCACGTAGACCGCGCCGTCGGGGCCGAGGGTGACCTCGTTGACGCCGGCCTCCAGGCCCTGCGTGTGCCGGAACACCGCCCCCTGGTACTGCCCCTCGACCTCGTCGAGGTAGACCCGTTGCAGGCCGCCGTAGGTGACGTCGCCGACGACGAGCTGCCCGGCGTACGGCCCCTGCGCGAGCAGCACGGGGCTGGACGGGGAGTTGCCGATCTCGTTCTGCGGGAGCCAGACGATCGGTCGGGTCACCGGCTTGTCGTCGTACGGCCCGTCGGGGCTGGTGTAGTGGTTGAAGAACGCCCCCTGCTGGATCTGGACCAGCTTGGACGCGGGCAGCCAGCCACCCTGGTTGTCGGTGACGAGGACCTCGCCGCGCGGCCCCCAGCCAATCCCGTTCGGGGTGCGCAGCCCACCGGCCACATAGGTGATCTTGCCGGTCCGGGCGTTGACCTTGATCGAGGTGCCCCGGTTCGCGGCGGGCTGCGGCACTGTGGTGGCGCCGCCCTGGTTGATCGCGACCGACAGGTTGAGGTGGAAGAACCCGTCCCGGTAGAGCAGGCCGAAGGCGAACTCGTGGAAGTTGCCGCCCCACGGCCAGGTGGCGACCGTACGGCGGTCGTCGGCGTCGCCGTCGCCGTCGGTGTCGCGCAGCGCGGTCAGCTCGTGCTTCTGGCTGACGTAGACGGTGCCGTCGACCACGGCGACGCCCTGCGGCTCGCGCAGCCCGTCGGCGAACCGGTGGTAGGTCACCTGGTCGGGGCCGGTCGCGCCGGTAGCGCCCTCGGCCACCCAGATCTCGCCGGTGGCGTTGTCGGTGCCGCCCCAGGTGCTCAGGACCAGCGCGCCGTCGGGGCGGAACGCCATCCCGGTGACCTGCGGCCGGAACCCGTCGGGGCGCAGGTCGGTGAGGGTGTAGCCGGGGTGCACCCGGTCGAGCGGCAGACCGTCGCCGGCCGAGTCGGTGGCCCCCTCGCAGTACTTCCAGCCCGGCGCGGTCACCCGGACCACCCCGGCCTCGGTGCTCAGGGCGGAGTTCGGGACGAGGGTGAAGTCGGCGTTGCCCGGTGGACGCCACTCCAGCCGCAGCACCTGGCCGCCGCCGTCGTCGAAGTGCTCGATGCGCAGCGGGTGCCGGCCGGCGATGAGGGTGACCGTGCCGTCCTTGGCGGTCTCGCCGTGCAGCCCGTCGTGGTCGACGACGACCGCGTCGCCGATGGTCAGCCGGGAGCCGTCGTCACTGGTGAGGCGGAAGGCGTAGGTGCCGTCCACGGGCGCGGCGAGGTTGGCGGTGACGTGGCTGATGAACCGGTCGGCGAGCCCGAAGTCATCCGTGCTGGTCCAGTTGACCTGCGGCATCAGCTTGTCGACGTTGGGCGTCTGCGCGGGCTTGAGGGTGCACAGCGCGGACAGCGGGGTGCCCATGTCGTACGAGCGCAGGGTGACGCCGGGTTCCTGGGGCGGGAGGTCGGCGGTGGGTGCGGCGGTGGCCGGGGTGACGGAGGCGGTGGCGAGCACGGTGGCCAGGGCGGTGCCGGCGGCCACGAGCACGGGTCTGCGACGCCAGCGACGCCGGTGCGGGGCGGTCATGGTTCCTCCAGTGGTGGTGGGCCCGGCCGGGGAGGGACCGCGCCACTTTCTCCCGATGGCGGGTCGGTATGGAACGCGTCACACCAAAGATTGATCGCAGACACTAGCACTTTGGATCGATTCGGGGAAACTTTTCGATGAGTGAGCGAAAGTGGCTACGGATGGGCCCGATTCCACCGACTCGTGGGCTGGTGGGGGTGCCGGGATTGAGGCACTATTCCCAGGGACTCTGCGCAGCTCAAGCCCAGACTGGTAGGTGAATCGTGCCGCTGCCCCGTCGCGTGGTCGTTTCCGGTGTGGTCGCCACGGTCGTCCTCGGCGCGGTGGTGGGAGTGGCCCTCTGGGTGGGCCGGGACGACCCGGCCTACCAGCCGCCGACATCACGCGTGGTGCAGCCGGGCGCACCCGGCCAGCCGGGTCGGCAACTGTCCGGCACCGACCTGGCGCAGGTCTCGCCGCCCGGGTTCACCGCAGCCGACAGCCGGTTCGTCCAGGGCATGATCCCGCACCACACGCAGGCGCTGGCGATGACCGCGCTGCTGGCCGGACGGACCACCAGCCCGGACGTGACGCTGCTGGCCAAGCGGATCGAGGTGTCGCAGGGCGACGAGATCGCCCGGATGCGCACCTGGCTGGCCGAGCGCAACGTGCCGGCCGCCGGCCCGCACGACGGGGCGGCGCACGACGCGCTCATGCCGGGAATGCTGACCGCCGCCCAGTTCGACCAGCTCAAGCAGGCTAGTGGTACGGAGTTCGACCGGCTCTTCCTCACCGCGATGATCCGCCACCACCAGGGCGCGTTGACCATGGTGGAGCAGCTGTACGCGGGCGGCGGCGGGCTGGAGCCGGCGAGCGACCAGTTCGCCCGCGAGGTCAACGCCGACCAGGGCATCGAGATCCAACGGATGCAGCAGATGCTGGCCAGACTCGGCTGAGCTGCCGTCGGGCGGCACCGGTTCGGGTGCTGGCCAAACTCGGCTGAGCTGCCGTCGGGCGGCACCGGTTCGGGTGCTGGCCAAACTCGGCTGAGCCGCCGTCGGGCGGCACCGGACCGGGCCGCAGGAGTCGGGGAACGGCCGGGGCCCGCCCAGCGACGCTGGGCAGGCCCCGGTTCGTGCGATCCGTCGGTCCGGCCGGACCGGGCGGGTTACCTGTCGAGCTGGTCGATCAGCGCCTGGGCGTCGCGGACCAGCAGGTTGCGCGCGCCGACGGCGTTGAGCGCGCGGGCCTGGTCGACGAAGGTGGTCAGGTGGGTGACCGCCTCCGCCGGCTGCCCGCCGCTGGCCGCCGCGGCGGCCTTGCCGAGGCTGGTGGTCAGCTTGTCGGCGTTGCCCGCGCTGACGGTGCCGGCGGACCGGTAACCGTCCACGAGGGACCGCAGGTCGGCGAAGGACGTCGTCGTGGTGAACGTGACGGACCGGTTGGTGGTGTTGCCGGCCTTGTCCTTCGCGGTCACCGTCAGGGTATGGCTGCCCAGCGGGAGGCTGGACAGGGCGACCGTCGTCCCCCGGGCGACCCGCTTGCCGTCCAGCAGCGCGCTGTCCGGGTTGATGCCGGGCCCGGAACCGGTGTCGGTGACCGACCAGTCCACCGTCACCGCACCGGAGTCACCGTACGAGGTGCCGTCGGTGAGCCCGGAAACCTGCACGGCGGGTGCCGTCCGGTCGATCTTGAGCCACTGGCTGCCCTGCCGGGAGGTGTTGCCGGCCCCGTCGACGGCCCGATAGCGCACCGGACCCTTGACGTCGGCGCTGATCGTCGCGACACCGCTGGCCGGGACGTCCACCCAGGTCACGCCGTCGTCGATCGAGTACTGACCGGTCCAGAGACCGGCGATCAGGCCGGTGAGGGTGAGCGTGACGTCACCGGTGTACCAGCCGTTGCTGCCGGTCGGCTCGGCCGGGCCCACCGTGGCGGCGACCCTCGGGTTGAAGGTGTCCGCCAGGTCCACCACGGACTGCCGGAGCGTGCGGTGCGCTGCGGTGTCGAGCTTGTCGGCCAGGGCACGCAGTTGCTCCTCGGCGGCGAACCGCCTGCCCTCGGCGGCGAATCCGCTGGCCCGGGAGAGGACCGCGTCGACCTCCGTGCTCAGCGCCGGGTCGATCGCGCCGGCCCGTACCACCTGGTCGTGGTAGGCGCGGACGAGCGCGAAGCTCGGCGTCCAGCTGATCTTCGGCTGGCCCTGGGCGTTGAACCCGGCCAGCTTCACCTGGCCGGCGGCCTCGATCTCGGCGGCCGACAGGTGCGCGCTGGGGGTCAGCTTGAACACGTCGAAACCGCGGGCGATCTCGTTGCCGTAGAGGTTGCCGTTGTACCAGTACGCCGACCAGAAGCCACCGAGCACGAGTGAGGTAGGGCTGACCGGCCCCCGGTCGAAGTACGCGATCTCCCGTGGGTGCGCCGAGTCGGTGAAGTCGAACACCGAGATGCCGCCCTGGTACCAGGCCTGCATCATGATGTCGCGGCCCGGCACCGGAATCAGCGAGCCGTTGTGCGCGACGCAGTTCTCCTGCAGCGACTGGGGCACCGGCAGCTTGTAGTAGCTGGCGAAGGTCATCTTCCGGTCGACGATGTCGAAGATGGCGTTGGCGCCCCACTGCGGCTGGTCGGTGTCGCGGCAGCGTGCGCCGCTGCCCCCGCCCCACTCGTCAGTGAAGATCACCTTGGTGCCGTCGTTGTTGAACGTCGCCGAGTGCCAGTACGCGAAGTTCGGGTCGGCCACCTCGTCGATCCGCTTCGGGTTGGCCGGGTCCGAGATGTCGATCAGGATGCCGTTGCCCTGACACGCGCCGGCCGCCAGGCCGATCGCCGGGTAGGCGGTGATGTCGTGGCAGGCGTTGGTGTTCGGCGTGGGCGACCAGGTCGACCCGGACGGGTGCCGGGGCGTCACCGGGCCGTTCTGGAGGCCGTCGACCCGACCCGTGGCCGGGTCCTGGAACAGTCGCGGTTGGTTGACCACGGCGGCGTTCTGGGGTGCGGCCACCGGCACCTTGATCACGTCGATCCGCCACCGCGACGGGTTCTCCCCGTCGGCGGCGTTGTTGTTGCACCCCTCCATCGTGGTCGCCGGGCGCACGGATGCCGTACCGGAGACGTAGATGTAGATGTTGTCGGCGTCGCGGGGGTCGGTCACCACCGTGTGGGTGTGCGAGCCACGGCAGAGCTGAACCCCCGCGACCTGCACCGGGTTGCGGACGTCGCTGATGTCGAAGATCCGCACGCCCTGGAACCGGGTGCCGACGTTGGGGTTCGTGCCGCAGTCGACCCGTCCCCGGGTCTCCTCGACCGACATGAAGAGCAGGTTGCCCTGGACGGAGAGGTCACCCTGCCCACCGGGGCACACCACGCTGGTGACCAGGGTCGGCTCGGCCGGGTTGGCCACGTCGGTGATCGTGAAGCCGTTGTAGTTGCCCTGGAAGGCGTACCGGCCGCCGAAGGCGAGGTCCGAGTTGTAGTACCCGCCGTTGCCAGGGTTGGTCGGGTCGACGAATCCGGCCGGCTTGTCGCGGTGCGCCACCTGTTCGAGGTTGCTGATCGCGGACTGTGCGTCGAGCCAGCCCGCGCCGAGGCCGACGCGTGGGTCGGGCTCGGCCGCCGACGCCGTACCGGGGATCGCGCCGGCCAGGAGCAGCCCGGCGGCCATCAGGCCGAGTGCCCGTCGGCCCCGGCGTGCCCTGGGGGTTGAGGGAGTGGTCATGTATCGCCTTCCGATCGAAGGACCAGCCGCGACGTCCACATAGGGAGAAACGCGCCGCGTGAGTAAGGACCGTACCGACGATCAGTCGCTGGTCAAGATACTCATGTGAGTTATGTACGCGTTTGCGCGGCAAGCCGTGCGCAATTGCCTCCGGACGACCGCGCAGGTCACGACAGGCGTAGGAAGCGCCGGCCCGGTCCGTGCGCCAGTCGTCGAGTCGCCACCGACCCGCCCACCCGGCGGGCGTCGCCGAGCGCTCATGGGTGGTTTCTGGCACCGTGTGAACGACGTACTGCGTCATCGGATGTCCGGTACGTCGCAACGAAGGGGGTTCACGTGGAATTCACGCTGTCGACCCGCCAGGAGGGTGCCGGCACAGTGGTGGAGATCGCCGGTGACCTGGACATGAGCACCACCCCGCAGTTGCGGGAACGGTTACGCGAAGTGGTCGAGGGCGGCGCCCGGGTCGTGGTGGTCGACCTGACCGGTGTCGGGTTCATGGACTCCAGCGGCCTCGGCGCGCTCGTGGTCGCCTATCGGGAGCTGCGGGAACGCAACGGCTGGCTCGGGCTGGCCGGGGTCCGCCGGCCGGTCCGCACGGTGTTGTCGATCACGTCGGTCGACCAGGTCATCGGCATCTTCGACACGGTGCCCGACGCCGAGGCGGCGGCCCGGGTGTCGTGATCCCCTCAGTGGGGCCGGACGCTGGCCCGGGTGGTGTCCGCGCCGGCGGTGCTACGGCGCGGCCCGTGGTCGCCGTACCAGTCGATGATCAGCAGGGTCGCGTCGTCGGCCAGGGCCGGACCGGCGATGGACAGCACCGCGTCCGACAGCGCCCGGACCGCCTCCCGGGGGTGCAACGGCGCGATGTCGAGCAGGGCGGCCGGTAGGTCGAGATCGGCGGCGTTGCGTTCGCGCATCCCGTCGGTGACCACGACCAGCCGGTCACCGGGGCGCAGGGCGACCTCCCCGCTGCGGAAGCCCGCCTCGGGGAACATGCCCAGCGGGAAGTTGCCGGGCAGTTCCAGGGCCGTGGTCCGGCCGTCGCGGACCAGCATCGGCGGGACGTGCCCGGCGTTGAGCAACTCGCAGCGCCCGGTGGGCAGGTCGATGCGGCCCAGCACCGCCGTCACGTACGCGCCACGGACGTTGGCGTGCTGGGCGATGGCGCTGTTGGCCTCGTCGGCCTGCGCGGTCAGGCTCAGGCCACGGCGGCGGGTGTTGCGCAGACTGCCCACCCCGAGAGTGGCGGTCAGCGCGCTGGCGACCCCGTGGCCCATCGCATCGGTGACGCTCAGGTGCAGCACGTCGCGGGCCACGCTGTAGTCGAAGGTGTCGCCGCCGACGCTCGCGGCCGGCTCCAGCCAGCCGGAGAGGGTGAACGCGCCGCCCTCGCAGGTGAACGAGGCGGGTAGCAGCCGGCGTTGGATCTCGGCGGAGAGGGTGAACGGGGTGCTGCGCTGCCCCCACTCGAACAGGTCGGTGTGCCGCCGGTTGGCGATTATCACGAACGCCAACGCGTGCGCGGTCCGGGCGACCCGGGCGATCACCTCGTCGTCCGGCTCGTCGGGCAGGTCGATCTCCAGCAGGCCGATGACCTCGCCGCGCTCGGTGACGGGTGCGAGCAGCCGCCACCGGCCGTTGCCGGGCAGCACCTGGGGGAGCTGGAGGCGCACCGCCTGCTCGTAGGGCCCGCCGTCGAACGGGAGCACCTCGGCGGCCTCCTCGTCCTGGAGGCGGCCCGGCCCGTCGGCGCCCGGCTGGTGGGTCAGCCGGACCAGGGCCCGACCGCTGAGATCGGCGATCAGCAGCGAGACGCCGAGCGCGTCCAGCGCCGAGGCGATGGCTCCGGTGACCGCCTCGACGGCCTCGACCGGGGCGGCGTCCTCGGCCGACTGCAGCATCTCGGCCAGCACGATCTGGTCGCTGTCCTCCACCCGTCGAGCATAGGCACTCCGGGTGCCGCCCGCCTCACGAGCCGACCGTGGGTCGGCGGGGACCCCGCCGGGACCGGTCACGCTGTCGGTCACCCCGGCGGGGGGCCGGCGAGGACGGCCCCACCGACCGTGTCCACGTACCACCGCTGGTACTGCTCCGGTGGCCAGCCCCGTTGCCGGACGAGCCAGTCGAAGTTGCGGACGTCCTGCGCCAGCCAGAGGATGTCCGCGACCTGGTCGACGTCCAGGTCGGGGCGGAGGGCCCCGGTGCCGACGAGTTCCGCGGCGAACATGGCCATGCCCCGGCGGCGCTCGTCGACGTTCTTGCGCCAGATCTCGGCGGCGTCCTGATCGGCGGTGGCGGCCCCGGCCAGCGCGAGCATCACCTGGGCCTGCCGGGCGTTCACCTCGACCAGGTGGCGGGCGTAGCGGATGAGCTTGGCGCGGGGGTCGGCGAGTGCCCGGATCTCGGCGACGAAGGGCCGGTCCGGCAGGGCCACCGGTTCGTCGTCGCCGGCCAGGGTGACGTCGACCAGGTCGGAGAGCAGTTGGCGCTTGCTGCCGAACAGCGCGTACACCGTCTGGACCGCGACGCCTGCCGTTGCGGCGACGGCGGTCAGCGGGGTGGCCGCGTAACCGGGGTCGACGAACAGTCGACCGGCCGCTTCGAGAATCGCCCCTCGGGTCTGTCGGGATTGTTCCTTCCGCCGGGAGGAGTCATAGCGCCTCTTGACAACCACGCCACGAGTGTAGTGCTCTATTCGATAGATGATAACTCTATCGAAAGTGGTGGCCATGCCGTTCGGTGTGTTGCAGGAGATGCCCGGCGTCAGCGAGGCGGAGTACCGCCAGGTCGAACGGCACCTCGGACCGGACCGGCCGCCGGGGCTCGTCGCCCACGTCGCCGGCCCGGTCGAGGACGGCTGGCGCATCATCAACATCTGGCAGGACGAGGCCGCGTTCCGCCGGTTCCAGTCCGAACGGCTGGTCCGGGCGGCGGGCCTGGCAGCGCAGGAGGACGGCTTCGACCCGACGAAGGCGGCCGGCTTCCGCGCGGTGAGCGTCGACGGCACCGAGATGCCGTTCTGATGGCCGACGCCGCCGCCCTGCGGTCCCGAGGTGCCACCTTCTGGGCAGGGGCGGCGGCCGGCTGGATCCGGCACGCCGACTGGCAGGACGGGATCGGGCGACCGTTGGGCGCGGCGGCCATGGATCGCCTGGCCGTACGGCCCGCCGAACGAGTGCTCGACGTGGGCTGCGGTTGCGGCGGCACCACGGCCGAACTCGCCTCGGCCGTGGGCGCGGCCGGCACGGCGGTCGGCGTCGACATCGCCGAGGCGATGGTGGCCGCCGCCCGGCGACGGTTCCCCCCCGGACCGGTACCCCGGAATCCGGTTCCACGCGGCGGACATCGACACCCTCGATGCCGTACCGGGAGCGCCGTTCGACGCCGCGTACTCGCGGATGGCCCTGATGCTGCTGGCGGACCCGGTCGCCGGCTGCACCGCGATCCGGCGGTCGATGCGCCCGGCAGGCCGACTGGCCGCGACCGTGTTCCGCGACGGCACCGTCAACCAGTGGCTGTTCGCCGCGATGCTCGGCGCGGCACCGCACCTCGGAGCGCTGCCACCGCTACCGGTGGGAGCCGAACCCGGTCCGTTCGCCTTCGCCGACCCGGCGCGGCTCATCCGGATCCTCACCGCTGCGGGCTGGACCACTGTCACGACCACGCCGTGTGACGTGGTCATGCAGGCACCCGACGACGCCGAGGCGGTGGCCGAGTGGCTCGTCGAGATCGGCCCGGCCGGTGCCGCGTACCGGGCGGCCCCGCCCGCCGGGCAGGCAGCGGCGCGCGCGGGAGCGGCCCGGTTGCTCGACCGGTTCCGGGAACCCGACGTCGGCTACCGGCTGCCCGCCGGCCTCTGGCTCGTCACCGCGACCGCCGGGGCGGCCGACGAGCCGTCCGCTGCGGACGACCCGTCCTACCCACCCCCTGAAGGGACGAAGAACCGATGAAAACCGTGCGTACGCTCGTGTCGACCCTCTGTCTCGTGCTCACCCTGTCCGCGTGCGACACCGCCGCCGCGCCACCCGACGCCGCGTCCAGCGCGGCCGGGTCCGCTGCGGCCGGCGACTCGACGCCGGTGTCGGCGAAGGAGGTGTGCGCCTACCTGGAGGGGCGGCTGCCGACACTGCGGGGTATCGGGTCCGAGACCGGCGCGATGGCCAACCTCACCGTGAACCTCTATTCCTGGTACGAGAAGCAGGGCGCGGTGCCGAGTGGCCGCCAGATCGACGACCAGACCGGGCAGGAGTGCCCGACTGTCCGGACCGAGTTGCTAGACCTTGCCGGCATGGAGAGCTTCGACCGGCTGTAGGTCGTCCGATGCCGGCTCACCGCGTATCTCGTGCCGCCGCGATGTCCCGCTCGGGGTCAGCGACGGTCGAGGGCCGACTCCAGCCGACGGATCAGCGTCTTGCGGCCCTTGCCCCGGCGCTCGGCACGCAGGGCCGCTCTGAGCTGCGTGGTGTCAAGATCGCGGACGTGCCGGGTCGCCTCGGCGACGGTCAGCTCGGTGAGGGACCCGGCCGACGTGACGCTCCGGCGGGCCCGCCGGGCCGGCCCGGTGTTGGCGACGTACTGCCGGCCGGCCGTCGACGACTTGCGCTTGCGGGCGTCGGTGGCGCGTTGCTGCTGCGGGGAGAGCTGCTTCCAGGCCCGGTCGGGCAGATAGCGGTCGGTCTCGCCGTCGTGCCGGGCCCGGGTGGTGCCCTGCCGGGTCCGCCACTTCTGGTCACCCCAGCGCCGCAGGGACTGCTGCCGCTCGTCGCGCGGGCCCTGGTAGCCACCGCCGCGCTTCTGGTATTCCCGGGTCAGCAACTGCGACTTGCGCGCCGACCACTGTCCCGGCCGACCACCCCGGTCACCGGCCCTGATCTCGTCCTTGAGCCGCTCCCGCAGCTCGGGTTCCGTGTACCGCGCCATGGGGGCGGAGTACCCGTGGTCGCCCGCCGTACTCACCCCCGGTCGTCGGTGAGCCGGCCGCGCAGGACGGCCAGCGCCCGGGTGATGAGCCGGGAGACGTGCATCTGGGAGATGCCGACCCGGTCGGCGATCTCCGCCTGGGTCAGGTTGCCGTAGAAGCGCAGGGCCAGGATCCGGCGTTCGCGGTCCGGCAGGGTGGCGAGGGCGGGGCCGAGGGCGACGTGGATCTCGACCAGTTCGAGTTCGTGGTCCTCGACGCCGAGGGTGTCGGCGAGTTCCATGCCGCCGTCGGTGCCGATGGGGGTGGACAGCGAGGTGGCCTGGTAGGCGCGGGCCCCCTCCAACCCTTCCAGGACGGCCTCCTCGGACACGTCGAGGTAGCTGGCGATGTCGGCGACGGTCGGCGAACGGCCCAGGGTGTGGGTGAGCGTGCTGTTCGCCTCGCTGATCGCCAGGCGCAGCTCCTGGAGCCGGCGGGGGACCCGCACCGACCAGGTGCGGTCCCGGAAGTACCGCTTGATCTCGCCGACGACGGTGGGGATGGCGTACCCGGTGAAGGCGACACCCCGCTCCGGGTCGAAGTGGTCGACCGCCTTGATCAGCCCGAGCGCGGCGGTCTGGGCCAGGTCGTCGTCCTGGACTCCGCGCCCCGAGTAGCGGCGGGCCAGGTGCCGGGCGAGCGGCAACCACGCCTCGATGGCGCGGGCCCGCAGCACCGGGCGGCGCGGGTCGTCGGCGGCCAGCGCCGCCATCGCGGCCACGAGCTCGTCGGCGCTGGCGGCGCGGTGCTGGTCGGTGGGGGTGCCGGCGGTCGGTTCGGACGTGGTGAGCATGCTGGGCCTTCCGCACGTGCCCGCTGATCGGAGCGACCGGAGGAACCTCCGCATCGGCTGACGCCGGAGCACGCGGACGGGCTGCGCGCTGTCACAGGGTCACGATCACGGGACTGGCCACCGCGTCATGTCGTCCATCTGGTGGAGCGAACGCTACCCGAAAGACGGAAGGATGGCTACCCGAAAGGATGATGCCGGTCATCGGCTGAACGCCTCCCGCCGGCACGCCGTCATCCGGGGCGACTGGAAGTCACCGTTCGGGCCGACCTCGGTGATGCCGAACTCGCCGTCCTCGTCCGGCTCGGTGAGCCGGTAACCGGCCTTCTTGGCGCACTGGTACCACTGCCGTTGGTTGTCCCGGAACGCGGCGTTGTCCGTGCGCTTCTGCCGTTCATCGAAGAACTCCGGCTCCTTCGACCGGCACGCCGCCCGCACCTCCTTCGCCCTCGGGTCCTTCTGGCTCTCCTTCCAGATGACGCTCCGACCGTCCTCGTACCCGGGGCCGCCCTCCTTCGCCACGCACTCACCCCAGACCGCCCGCAGGGCCTCGATCTCGTCGTTGGTCGCGTCCAGGGGGATCAGGGGACGCTGGTCCTCGACGGAGCCGGCCGGGCTGCTCGACGCCGGGTCCGGGCTCTGCAACGAGGCGACCCGGGAACTGTCGGCCCGTGGGCCGTCGGCCCGGTCGTCGGTGCGGGCGGTGGAACAACCACTGAGCAGGCAACCGACCACCAGCACCGGTACGGCGAAGCGACGGGCCTGCACGGAGAGCATCTTCGGCATGGTGCCCACGGTCGTCGCCTGATGTCAGAAACCCGTGAGGCGGGGCGATCCTGACAGGTTTCTGAAGAACCGTCGCCATGCTCGGCGGTGTGCCAACAGAACAGTCACCAGCGCAGAGCCCACCGCGCCGCACCGGTCGACGCCTCGTCGTCCCGGCGATACTGATCCTGGCGGTGGCGGTCGTCGGCGGCGGCGTCGCCTGGTCCGTCCACCGTGGTCCGGGTACGCCCTCCGGGGACCCGCTGGTCCCGGTGCAGACCACCACCGTCGTCCGGACCGACCTCGCCACCACCGTGTCGCTGACCGGCACCCTCGGGTACGGGCGGGCGGAACCGGTGAAGGGCGGTCGGAGCGGGACGGTCACCTGGCTGCCGGCGGCCGGTGCGACGGTCACCCGGGGCAAACAGCTCTACCGGATCGACGACCAGCCGGTGCCGTTGTTCTACGGTGGCCTGCCGCTCTACCGCGATCTCGCCGAACCCGGCACGGTGGGCCGTGACGTGCGGATCATCGCCACCAACCTCAAGGCGCTGGGTTACGAGATCGGCTACCAGCCCGTACCGGGGGAGAAGGTCGTCCGGCCGGCGAAGGCGGGCCCCGCCACACCGGCGTCCGGCCAGAAGTCGACGTCAGGCCAGCAGAAGTCGACGTCCGGCCAGAAGTCGGCGTCCGGGCCCGGGGAGACCGCCACGGGGCAGCAGCGCGCGGGGTCGGAGCCGGGGCAGCCGGCGTCGGCGCAGGCGGCCTCTGGTCAGCCCGCGTCCGGGCAGGCGGCTGCTGGTCAGGGTGCGTCCGGGCAGGAGGCTGCTGGGCAGGGCGCGGCGGCACCCACACCGGCGGCGGGCGGCACCGCCGCCACCCCCGCCCGGGTCGTCGTCCGCAAGGGTGAAGGGGTGCTGACCGGCTCGCTGATGCGGGCGATCAAGCGCTGGCAGCAGGACGTCGAACTGCCGGTGACCGGCCGGATCGCCGTCGGCGACGTCGTCGTGCTGCCCGGCGCGGTCCGGGTCGACGCCGTCACCGCCCTACGCGGGGACGACGCCGAGACCCCGCTGTTGACCGTCACGCCCACCGCGAAGGTGATCACCGTCCAGGCCACGGTGACCGAGGCCGGGACGGTCCACCGGGGCGACCGGGTGACGGTCACCCTGCCGGGCGACAAGACGGTCGACGGCACGGTGTCGGCGGTCGGCACCACCGTCGCGCAGGACGACGCCGCGGGCCCGACCAGTGAGCCCAAGCGGGCCGTCACGGTGACCGTCGACGAGGACCTGACCGGGACCGACGCCGCCGACGTGCGGGTCGACCTGGCCGGCGAGACCCGACCGGACGTGCTCGCCGTGCCGGTCGGCGCGCTGGTGGCGCTCAGCGAGGGCGGCTACGCGCTGCAACGGGCCGACGACGACCGGTTCGTGGCCGTCGCCACCGGCATGTTCGCCAAGGGGATGGTCGAGGTCTCCGGCGACGGGATCACCGAGGACCTCAAGGTGGTGACGACCTCGTGACCGTGCTGGCCGTACGCGATGCCGCCATGCGCTATCCCGGCGGGGTCACCGCCCTCGCCGGTGTCTCGCTCGACATCACCGGGGGCGAGATGCTGGCCATCGTCGGCCCGTCCGGCTCCGGCAAGTCGACCCTGCTGCACATCATGGGCACCCTGGACCGGCCGACGTCCGGCACGGTGCACCTGGGTGGGCTCGACGTCGGCGGGCTCTCCGACCGGCAACTGTCCGCGTTGCGGGGGCGCTGGCTGGGCTTCGTCTTCCAGCAGTTCCACCTCACCGCCGGGCTGAGCGCGGCCGAGAACGTCGCCACCGGGCTGCTCTACGCCGGGGTGCCGCGCCGGCACCGCCGGTCGTTGGCCCTCGCGGCGCTCGACCGGGTCGGCCTGGCGCACCGCGTCACGCACCTGCCGCACCAGCTCTCCGGTGGTGAGCGGCAGCGGGTGGCGATCGCCCGGGCGCTGGTCCACCAGCCCGCTCTGCTGCTCGCCGACGAACCCACCGGCGCGCTGGACACCCGCACCGGCCAGGCCGTCCTGGAGCTGCTGTACCGGCTGCACGCCGAGGGCACCACCATCGCCGTGATCACCCACGACCGGGACATCGCCGCCCGACTGCCCCGTCGGGTGGAGCTGCGCGACGGTCACCTGGTCGCCGACTCCGGCCGGGTGGTGACGCCCCGATGAGCACGGACACCCCGCAGGCGTCGCATCCGGGTACCGCACGTGACGCCGCCCGGCCGGTCCGACTGGCCCTGACCGACCTGCTCGGACTGGGTCTGCTCGGCATCCGTACCCGGCGAACCCGGGCCGCGCTGTCCGCGCTCGGCATCGCCATCGGGATCGCCACGATGATCGTGGTCACCGGCATCCCCGCCTCCAGCCAGGCCCAGCTCATGCGGGAACTGGCCGCGCTCGGCACCAACATGCTGGAGGTACGGGCCCTGCCCGACCAGGACCCACCGGCGCTGCTGCCGCAGGAATCGACCGGCATGGTACGTCGGGTCGGCCCGGTGACCAGCGTCAGCGCGGTGGCCAACACCCACACCCTGGTACGCCGGTCCGACCGCGCCGACCCCGATGACGGCTCCGGCCTGACGGTGCTGGCCAGTCAGCTCGACCTGCTCCCGATCATCAACGCCCGCGTCCAGCACGGCAGTTGGCTCACCCCGGCGACCGCACGGTTTCCCACCGTGGTGCTCGGGTCGGTCGCGGCGGCCCGGCTGGGGGTGGTCGACGTGGGCACCGGGGGTGGCCCCGGTCAGCAGGTGATGATCGGCGACCGGTGGTTCACCGTCGTCGGCATCCTGGCCGCCGTCCCGCTGCTGCCGGAGATCGACCGGTCCGTGCTGGTCGGCTGGCCGGCCGCGCAGTCCGAACTCGGCTTCGACGGGCACCCCACCGTGCTCTACGTCCGGTCGCTGGAGCCGGCGGTGGAGCAGGTCCGGGCGGTGCTGCCCGAGACGGTCAGCCCGCAGAGCCCGGCCGACGTGCTGGTCAGCCGACCGTCGGACGCCCTGGCCGCGAAGCGCGCCACGGAGAGCGCCTTCTCGTCGCTGTTTCTCGCCCTCGCTGCGGTGGCGTTGCTGGTCGGTGGGATCGGGGTGGCCAACACCATGGTCATCTCGGTGCTGGAACGGCGGGCCGAGATCGGCCTGCGGCGGGCGCTGGGGGCCAACCGGGGCCAGATCCGGGGCCAGTTCCTCACCGAGTCGGTGGCCCTGGCGGCGTTGGGCGGGGTGGCCGGGACGGTGCTCGGCGTGGCCGTCACCGTCGGTTACGCCACGTACCACCACTGGCCGGTGGTGATCCCGCTGTCGTCGACGCTGGCCGGGCTGGGGGGTGCGGTGGTGGTGGGCGTGGTGGCCGGCGTCTACCCGTCGATGCGCGCCGCCGCCCTGTCGCCGACCGAGGCGCTGGCCAGCGTCTGACCACGGCGGCCCGTTGCGTTACGTCAGGTGTCCACGCGCTCACGGAGAAAAACTATGTGCGAAACGCTAGATATTCTTGCCGGCAGTGGTTAGTGTTCCTGTCGTTGACAGCAGAGATCGTCGAAAACGCCGACGAAGTGACCGAGCGGGGCCCCGGACATGTCTCGTGGCCCGGCCGGCACGGCGGTGAGTTCTGATCACCGCAGCAAGCAGAGCAAGAGCGTGATGGTGAACGACAAGACCCTGATGTAATTCCAGGTCAGGGCAGACAGGTGGGCCAGTGCTGGTTCGGGGCTCGCCTGGTGGGACAGTCCGTTGCACGTGGACGGGGCCATGAAGTCGCGTGGGGCTCCGACACCGATGGACAGCACGACGAACGTCAGGAAGTGAAAGCAGAGGAAAGGGAGGGCCCCGAACACCGTTGGATCGCCCGCCTCCAGGACGCACGTGTCGATTCTGGAGCCGGACACCGCAGTTTCCATCGAACGAAAGGTGGTCTCCGGTCACGCTTATGCGATCCTCGCGCCCTGGTCCGCCGATGGCGGCGGGTGCGGATACGACAAACCGACGAACCTGTCGGTAGATGGTGTTTCAGACCCGTAAACCCCGGGCCCCGGCGCGAAAGCGCCGGGGCCCTCGTCACGGAGAGGTGTGTGTATGGCCCAACCCGACGACATGTTCGATGACGAGGACTTTCCCGCCTACACGATGGGCCGCGCCGCCGAGATGACCGGTGCTACCCAGGACTTTTTGCGTCGCCTCGACGAGGCGAAGCTGATCACCCCGGTCCGGTCGGCCGGCGGTCACCGCCGCTACTCCCGTTACCAGCTGCGCCTTGCCGCGCGGGCGCGGGAGATGGTCGACCAGGGCACAGCCCTGGAAGCCGCCTGTCGGATCATCATTCTCGAAGACCAACTCGAAGAAGCCCTCCGGCGCAACCAGCAGGACCAGCGGCCGAGTTGACCGACGACCCGCTGCCCCGGGTGGGCGCGGCGGGCCCGGCCGGTGTCGGGCCCGCCACGGATCGTTCGCCCGATCCTGACCGTGGGCCGCGACACCGGCCACCGCGGGCGACGCCCGGTGTCGCCCATGACGATTCAGCAGCCCTCGGGTGGGGGTGAGATCGGAGCATGGTGGTGGCCATCGACGGTGTCCCCCGGTCGACCGCCCTGAGCGCCTCCGGTGTTAGCGGTCACAGTCGTCGACGGGTCCAGATTCCGGAAAGTTACGAATTTCGCCACCGATAGTTTCGAGGAGAGCTGTCGGTTCCCGGTGCCGTCGGGCTCGGTGAACCCCGTGCGGGGCTACAGCGGTCGACGCCGCGCGCGTCGTCCCCGACCCGTTCCGGAGCGTCGCCCCGACCTGCGGAAGGGGTTCCTGGCCAGGGAAAACGGCGCGGTCGTGCGGGCCGGGTCCGACCTGCCGCCGCGCGCCGGACCCCGGCTGCGGCGGGTCGGGCGTCCGCCGGCGGTGGGCCCGGTCGTGGTGTGTCGGCGGATCCGCGCCGACCGCCCCGGGACGTGACCGGTTGAGCATGTTATCGATAACCTGCTATCTTTCGGCCGGGAGCGAAGGGCACGTTCCCAGTCATCCCCGTCACTCGGCGGCGGTGCGCGAGGGCACCCCTCCCGCGCCCCCTGCCGGTCGGTGAACAGTCCGGGCCGCCCCACCGAGCCGTCGTGCCGCCCGCGCCGAACGGGCGCGTCCGCCCACCCGAGTCGACTCGCCGACGGCGAACCGACGGGTCCGAGTCGTCCTCCGTGCGCATCGTGCTGTCCCCGTCGGGCCGGCCGACGCCCGCCCGTTCGACGTCGCGTACCACCACCGGGACAAAGACCCATGGCAAGGAGCCAAGCAATGGTGAGACACAGACATCTACTTCCGACCATCGCCGCCGTGGCCGTTCTCCTCGCGGCGACCGTCGGCGGCGCGCTCAACGGCGGGCTGCCCGCCACGGCGGAGGCCGCGACGAACGGCACCCTCGCGGCGACCGCGGGCTGCGGCAAGGCGCCCACGCTGAGCAACGGCACGCGCACCATCACCAGCAGTGGCCAGAACCGCAGCTACATCCTGCGGATCCCGGACGGGTACGACCGCAACCGCCAGTACCGGCTGGTCGTCGGCTTCCACTGGTTGAACGGTTCGGCGCAGAACGTGTCCTCCGCCGGCTACTACGGCCTGCTGCCGCTGTCGAACAACAGCACCATCTTCGTCGCCCCGCAGGGCATCGACGCAGGGTGGGCCAACACCAACGGTCGGGACCTGACCCTCTTCGACGACATCACCCGGCAGGTCGAGAACGACCTGTGCGTCGACACCACCCAGCGGTTCGTGCTGGGCTGGAGCTACGGCGGGGCGATGAGCTACGCGGTGGCCTGCGCCCGGCCCACCGTCGTCCGCGCGGTCGCCGTGCTCTCCGGCGCCCAGCTGAGCGGCTGCAACGGTGGCACCCAGCCGGTGCCGTACTTCGGCATCCACGGCACCCACGACAGCGTGCTGAACATCTCGATGGGCCGGTCGCTGCGGGACACGTTCGTCCGGAACAACGGCTGCACCGCGCAGAGCCCCCGCGAGCCGGGCCTCAACACCTTCACCCACATCACCACCGTCTACTCGGGCTGCCGCTCCGGCTTCCCGGTGCAGTGGGCCGCGTTCGACGGGGACCACACCCCCAGCCCGGTCGACGGCTCGGGCAGCCCCAACGACTCGCGGACCTGGACCTCGGGCGAGATCTGGCGCTTCTTCAGCCAGTTCCAGTCCACCACGCCGCCGACCACGCCCCCGCCGACCACCGCTCCGCCGACGACCCCGCCGCCCACCACCGCCCCGCCGACCACGCCTCCGCCCACCACCCCGCCGCCCACCAGCGGGCCCGGCGGCTGCACCGCCACCTACAAGGCGATCAACAACTGGCCCGGCGGTTTCCAGGGTGAGGTCACCGTGGCCAACACCAGCTCCGGCGCGATCACCGGCTGGGCCGTGGGCCTGAGCCTGGGCAGTGGCCAGGCGATCAGCAGCGTCTGGAACGGCGTCAACACCGGCACCACCGGCAACGTCACCGTCCGCAACGCCGCCTACAACGGTGCGCTCGCGCCCAACGGCTCGACCACCTTCGGCTTCACCGCCACCGGCAACGGCACCCCGCCGCCCGGCAACATCACCTGCGCCATCTCCTGACCGCAGGCAGCACCGAGGGCCCGGAGCCGACCGGCTCCGGGCCCTCGTGCCGTCAAACCCACCGGAACCTGCCGGGCCCCGGAACATGCCGGGCCCCGGCAGGTCTCACCGACGTGCCGGGTCGCCGTAGACGATGCCCCGCCCGTAGCCGCTCAGGTAGACCCGACCGTAGACGTCAGGATCGCCGGTGAGTGACTCGGGGAGACCGCCGTACTGGTGCCGGTCGTCATTGATCCGCACCCAGCTGCGGCCGGCGTCGTCGGAGCGGAAGACGCCCTGCTGGCCGCGTACCTTGGCGGCGACGTAGAGCGCCGGGTAGGACCGCCCCGGTGCCGCCTTGCCGAAGCCCACGTTGTCGGCGGTGTCCACTGTCGACACCCGCTGGAACGAGGCACCGGAGTCGGTCGACCGCCACAGCCCGTACGAGGTCCAGGACGCGCCACCGGCGACCCAGATCTCACCCTCGTGTCCGGGTACCGCCTTGAGGCGTACCCCCCAGTTGGTCGTGGGGAGGCCGGTGGCCGCCGAGGCGGTGAAGCTGGCCCCGCCGTCGGTGCTGACGTGCACCGTGCCGTTGGAGTAGGCGTAGAACTTCAGCGGGTTCACCCGGTCGGCGATGACCATGGCGTTGGCCGGAACTCCCACGGACGGTGTCCACGAGGTGCCGAACCCGACCGAGTGGACGACCGGTTGGCCCGAGTCGCCCGGGGCCCAGACGAACCGGCTGCCGTCGGCCGAGGCGGCGATGCTGCCGCCGGAGTTGACGCCGTTCGGCTCGGTGCCCTGGAACCAGGTCGCACCGCCGTCGGTGGAGAACGCCGCGTGACTGTCGCCGGGGCGGTCGGCGTCGTTGAAGTCACCGGCCCGCACGATCACCCGGGGGTTGCGCTCGGCGAAGTCGACGCTGCGGGTGGTGGAGAAGATCGGGTTGGTGAAGATCGTCTTTGGGGCGGCGTCGAGGTCGTCGTGGCGGAAGCCACCCACGTCGCCCATCGCGCTGACCAGCGGGCCACCGGGCGGCTTGACCAGGCCCTGCACCGCCCCCTCCTCCAGGCCGTCCACCATCGGGGTGATGGTGAAGGTGTCACCGGAGTCCCAGGCGGTCAGGTCCGTGGTGCCGGCGATGCCGGGGCCGCCGTTGAACAGCAGGCGGTCGGAGTCGAACGGGTCGATCTCCAGCGCGGAGATCACCTGGCCGATGTTGGGGGCGTAGAGCGGTGGGTCGTCCTGCCTGCCCATCGTCATCCACGGGTTCGGGCTGCTGTCGATGGTGTAACGCAGCTTGCGGTTCGGCCAGGCGTCCCAGTCCCAGATCCGCGACCAGGTGCCGCCGCCGTCGGTGCTGCGCCAGATGATGCCGTCCGGCCACCAGGAGACCTGGGAACCGACCATGATCGTGTCCGGGTCGCTGCGGTCGACGGTCAGGCCGGAGTAGCCGAAGTAGTTGTCGCCGCTGCTCGACGGGACCGGACTGATCTGCGTCCAGGTGCCCGGGGTGGCCGCGTACCTCCACACGTCGCCCTTGCCGCCGCCGAACGGGCCGATGTTGTCGGCGGTGGTGACGTAGAGCAGGTGGTTGACCGGGTCGACCACGCCCCGGTGCGGGAAGTAGCCGGTCGGTGCCCCGGCCAGCGGGCTCCAGGTCGCACCGCCGTCGGTGCTGCGGTAGACCGGGTCGTCCGGGTCGGCGACCCCGACGTAGATGGTCTTCGTCGTGGTTCCGTGCCGTTCGGTGTTCCGGTCGAACGCCACCCAGACCAGCCCGGGGTCCTCGGCGGTGCCGGTCGTCTGCGGGTTGTCCCCGGTGTGGGGGAAGCTGGTCACCCGCGACCAGCGGGCACCGCCGTCGGTGCTGCGCCAGAGGCCGTTGCCGCTCGGCGCACCCAGGTAGAGCACCCTGTCGTTGGCCGGGTCCACGGCCAACCGCTCGCCCATGCCGCGACCGCTCATGTTGCCACCCAGGGTGAACGGCAGCTCGGTGGCCTGCCACGAGTCACCCCGGTCCCGGGAGCGCAGGATCGCGCCGTGGTGCGGGTCCACGCCGTTGGTGTACATCCCGACCGCCGCCCAGACCCGGTCGGCGTCGGACGGGCTGGCGGCGACACTCGCCACCCCCATGTAACCCCAGTGGTCCCAGTCCACCCAGTCCAGCAGCGGCTTCCACGTGCCGGTCGCCCCGTTCCACCGGTACATGCCGCCCACGTCGGTACGCGCGTAGGCCAGGTTCTTCCGGGCCTGGCTGAACACGATCCCACTGACGAAACCCGTACCGCCGATCTTCACGTTCTCGAAGGAGTAGCGCGTCGAGGCCGGCGGGTGTGCTCCCGCAGCCGTCGGGGCCACCCCCGGCGCAACGGCGCCGAGCGCCGCCGCCAGCAGGATGCTGGTCATCCTGCCGATCCCGCGTCGCCAATGTGTGCTTATTCCTGACATGTGCCGCTTCTCCGTTCATCTTGTCGTCGTTGGTGGTCCTCCCCTCGATCGCCGTCGACGGCTCGCCATGCCCTCGAATTCGGCCGAGCTGTGTCCCGGCCAGTGCGGCTCGCCCGGTGAGCCCTGGCCGTGGACACCTATTCCATCGACTCTGGGCGATCAGATGAGCCTCGTCAAGACTGTGTCGTCCGGGCCCGGGCCCAGGCCCCGATCCGGATCGGGGCGAGCGGGGCGTCGACCAGGCGGGCCTGGCCGGTGCCGCTCTTATTGCCAATACAGTGCAACTGCGGAATAGTGGCAACAGTGGTGGGCAACCCCGGCGCGATGATCCGCACCTCGTCGGGGTGCCCGCCCGCCAGCGACCGCCGCATCCGGGGAGCTGTCGCTGGGCCCCGCCTCGCTGTCCGCCCCGCTGATCCGCCGACCGGCCCGCAGCCGACAGGCGCTCCCACGGCACCGCCCGAGCCGCCGGCCCCGCACCGGACAATCCCAGGAGTACGTCATGGTCAAGCCCCGGTCCGTACGCGTGTCGGCGGTGGTCGGCGTCGCGCTGCTCGCCGCCGTCGGCTGTTCGTCCCCGGTCCCGTCGGCCGGCGGGACGAGCGGTGGCGGCACCGTGGTGGTGGCCACCGCGGGCGAGCCGGACACCCTCAACCCGGTGCTCAACTACGGCCCCGACGGCGCGTCGCTGATCTTCGACGGACTGGTCGCCCGGGACGCCCGCAACCAGCTCGTGCCGGCCCTGGCGCGGGAGTTGCCGCAGGTGTCGGCGGACGGCCGGACCGTCACGGCGACCCTGCGCGAGGGGGTGCTCTTCCACGACGGCAGCCCGCTCACCGCCCAGGACGTGGTCTTCACCTACCAGGCGGTGCTGGACCCCAAGGTCGACTCGACGCTGCGTTCGGACCTGGACATGCTCGCCTCCGTCGCCGCTCCCGACCCGTCCACCGTGGTCTTCACCCTGAAACACGCGTACGCGCCGTTCCTGCAACGGTTGGCGCTGGGTGTCGTCCCGGCGAAGGCGTTCGCGGGGCAGGACGTCAACAAGGCGGAGTTCAACCGCAGGCCGATCGGCACCGGCCCGTACCGGATGACGTCGTGGACGCCGGGGGACCGGCTGGTGCTGGCGGCCAACGACCGGTACTGGGGCGGCAAGCCGGCGAACCCGGGCGTGGTGGTGGCGTTCGTCGCCGACGACAACGTGCGCGCGCAACGGATGCGGGCCGGGGAGTTCGACGCGGCCGAGCTGCCGCCGAAGCTCGCGGTCGGGTTCGACGGGCTGGGCGGCCACCGGGTGCATCGGGTCCCCACCGCCGACTACCGGGGGGTGATGCTTCCGACGGGCAACCCGGTCCTGGGCGACCTGGCGGTCCGTCGGGCGCTGAACGCGGCGGTCGACCGGCAGGCCATGGTGACCGGGGTGCTCGGCGGGGCGGGGGAACCGGCGTTCGGGCCGGTGCCGCCCTCGTCGGAGTTCGTCGAGGCGTCGGTCGCCGGCCGGCCCGCCGCCGACCCGGCCGCCGCCACCGCGATCCTGGACGCCGCCGGCTGGACGCCCGGCGCGGACGGCATCCGGGCCAGGGCCGGCCGGAAGGCCGCGTTCACCCTGATGTACCCGGCCACCGACAGCCTGCGCAAGGAACTCGCCCTCGCGGTCACCGCCGACGCCAGGAAGATCGGCATCGCCGTCAGCCCGCAGGGCCTCACCTGGGACGCGATCACCCCCCGGATGAAGACCGACGCGCTGATCATGGGGTACGGCACGCCGTACGACCCGGATTTCGTCTCGTTCAAGCTGTTCGGGTCGGCCTTCGCCGGGCAGGGTTTCTTCAACCCCGGCTCCTACCGGTCCGCCACCGTCGACGCCGCGTTGCAGGCCGGCCGGGACAGCGCCGACCCGGCCGCCCGTCGGGCCGCGTACGCCACCTTCCAGCGGCAGCTCGCCGCCGACGTGCCGTGGGTGTTCCTCACCTACCTGCAACACACCTACGTGGTGCGGGACACCGTGACCGGGGTGACGCCCCGGGTCGAGCCGCACGAGCACGACGTCGCCAACAGCATCTGGTGGAACGTGCACACCTGGACGAAGACACCGTGACGACGAAGGCCCCACCCACCGGCCCGCCACGGGTGCGACGTCGGCGGCTGGCCGGGGCCGGGGTGGTGATCCGCCGCCGGCTGCTGGTGGCCGTACCGGTGCTCGCCGCGACCAGCATGGGCATGTTCGCCCTCGGCGCGGCCTCCCCGATCGACCCCGCCCAGCAGTACGCGGGCGCGGCGGCCTTCACCACCACCGAGGAGAACCTCGCGCAGTTGCGCGCCAACTGGGGTGTCGACGATCCGCTGCCGGTGCAGTACGCCCGCTGGGTGGGCAACCTGCTACGCGGTGACCTCGGCTGGTCCACCAGCCGGCACGAACCCGTCACCTCCGTGCTGGCCGCCCGCGCCGGCTGGACCCTGCTGCTCGTCGGTGTCGCCCTCGCCCTCGTCCTGGTGGCCAGCGTGCTGCTCGGCACCCTCGCCGCGTACCGGCGCGGTGGCTGGTTCGACCGGGCCCTGCGGTCCGTCGCGTACGCCGTGCAGTCGATGCCGGTGTTCTGGATCGGGTTGGCCGCGATCGCCCTGTTCGCCCTCACCCTCGGCTGGCTGCCCGCCGGTGGGCTCACCGACCTCACCGCCACCGGCACCGACCCGGCCGACGTGGCCCGGCACCTGGTGCTGCCGGTGACGGTGCTGGCGATCTCCCAGGCCCCGTGGTTCGTGCTGTTCGTCCGGGACGCCGTCGCCGAGAGCCTGCGCGACGACCACGTGCTGGCCGCCCGCGCTCGGGGGCTGCCCGGGCGTACCGTCCTGTTCGGCCACGCGCTGCGGACCGCGCTGCTGCCCTTCCTCACCCTGGTCGGCACCCACCTGCCCGAACTCGTCGGCGGCGCGGTGCTGGTGGAGACCGTGTTCTCGCTGCCCGGCCTCGGCGCGGTCACCGTGCAGGCCGCGCTGGGCGCGGACTTCCCGCTGCTGGCCGCCACCACCCTGGCCACCACCGTCGTGGTGCTGACCGCGAACCTGGCCACCGACCTCGGCTACGCCGCCGCCGACCCCCGGGTACGCCTCGATGACTGACCCCGCCCCCGCCCCGGCACCGGCCACCACGCCCGCCCCGCCCTCGGCCGCCCCGCCCTCGGCCACCACGCCCGCCCCGGCACCGGCCACCAGGCCCGCCCGGCGACGGCCGTCGCGTCGGCTGTCGACCCTGCTGCGGGGCGGTCGTCCCGGCGTGGTGCTGGCCGCCGGTGTGCTCACCGCCGCGGTCGTCGCCTGCCTGCTCGCGCCTCTGCTCTGGCCGCTCGACCAGAGCGCGGTCGACCTCGCCCGGACCCGGCTCGCACCCTCGCCCGACCACCTGGCCGGCACCGACGACCTCGGCCGTGACGTGGCGTTGCGCAGCCTCTACGGGCTACGCGTCTCGCTGCTCGTCGGCGCGGTCGCCGCCCTGGTCGCCACCGTCATCGGCGGCCTCGTCGGCGCGGTCGCCGGCACCGTCGGCGGGCGGGTCGACCGGGCCCTGATGCGCGTCGTGGACACCATCGCCGCGCTGCCGCACCTGCTGCTGGGCATCTTCATCGTGGCGATGCTGCGCCCCAGCCTCGGCGCGGTCGTCGCCTCCATCGCGTTGACGCACTGGCTGTCCACCGCCCGCATCGTCCGCTCCGAACTGCTCAGCCTGCGCAGCCGCCCGTTCATCGACGCGGCGGTCTCCGGCGGGGCGGGCCGGGCCCGGGTGCTCACCCGGCACCTGCTGCCGCACGTGCTCCCGCGCCTCGCGTTGGCCACCACGCTGATGGTCCCGCATGCCGTCTGGCACGAGACAGCACTGTCCTTCCTCGGCCTGGGCCTGCCCCCGCACCTCGCCTCCATCGGCAACATGATCAACGACGGTCAGCGGTCCCTGCTCACCGGTGCCTGGTGGGCCAGCATCGTCCCCGGTCTCGCCCTGGTCACCGTCACCCTCGCCCTCGCCGCGCTCACCGGCCGCTGGCGGGACCGCCTCGACCCCCGGGTACGAGCGGAGTTGCAGCTGTGACCACGACCGCCCCCGCCGGCACCGGCCGCCGACGCGCCCTGCTGGCGGTCGACGGGCTCACCGTCCGCTTCCGGCTCCGCGACACCGTCGTGCACGCCGTCAGCGACCTGAGTCTCGACCTGCACCCCGGCGAGCTGCTGGCCGTGGTCGGCGAGTCGGGCTGCGGCAAGTCCGTCCTCGCGCACGCCCTGCTCGGCCTGCTGCCCCGCAACGCCACCGTCACCGGGCGGGCCCGCCTGCACCCGACGGCGGGTGACCCGGTCGACCTGATCGCGGTGGGGGAGCGCCACCTCGCCCGGCAGGTCCGGGGTCGGGCCGTCGGTCTCGTCCCGCAGAGCCCGGCCACCGCCCTCACCCCCGTGCGCACCGGCCGGCGGCTGCTGGCGGAGACCCTGCGCGCCCACGGCCACCCCCGCCGGGCTGCCGCCGACGCCGCCGAACGGGTCGCCGCCGACGTCGGCCTGCACCCGACCGACCTCGACCGCTTTCCCCACGAACTGTCCGGCGGGATGGCCCAGCGGCTGGCCACCGCCCTGGCGCTGGCCCCCGACCCGCCGCTGCTGCTCGCCGACGAACCCACCACCGGCCTCGACCGCCCGCTGGTCGACCACACCCTGGACCTGCTGCGCCGCCGCTGCGACACCGGGGCCGCCGTGCTGCTGATCACCCACGACCTCGCCGCCGCCCGCCGCGTCGCCGACACCGTCGCCGTGATGTACGCCAGCCGCATCGTCGAACACCGCCCCACCCCGGACCTGTTCGACCGGCCCGCCCACCCCTACACTGCCGGACTGCTCGACGCCCTGCCCGACCGGGCGTTCACCCCGGTGCCCGGCCATCCGCCGATGCTCACCGACCTGCCCGCCGGATGCGCCTTCGCCCCGCGCTGCCCCCGGGCCACGGACGCCTGCCACACCCCACCCCGCCTCGCCGCCGACGGCGGGGGGCGGCTCGCCTGCCACCACCCGCTCACCTCGAAGGCACCGGCATGACGACCACCGTCGACGACCCGACGGGCCCACCCGACACCACGGCCGTGGCCCCCACCGGACTCGCCGCGCACCAGATCACCGTCCACTTCGGTCGGCAGCGCGTCCTCGACCGCGTCGATCTGCACATCGCCCCCGGCGAGACGGTCGGGTTGCGCGGGCCCTCCGGCAGCGGCAAGTCCACCCTGGCCCGCGTGCTGGCCCTCCTGCACGCCCCGGACAGCGGTCGGGTGACCCTGGACGGGCGGCCCGTCGGGGGCGTCCGTCACCGGGTGCCGGCCGCCGTGCGGACCCGCGTGGCGATCCTGTTCCAGAGCCCCCGCGCCGCCAGCGACCCCCGGCTGAGCCTGGCCGACCTGATCGCCGAACCGCTGCGGGCGACCGGCACCCCGACCGCGGCGACGACCGCCCGTACCGCCGAACTGGCCGACCTGGTCGGGCTCACCCCCGACCTGCTCACCCGGCGTCCGCACGCGGTCAGCGACGGGCAGCTGCAACGCGCCTGCCTGGCCCGTGCCCTCGCGCACCGGCCCGACCACCTGCTCTGCGACGAGGCGACCGCGATGCTCGACGCCTCCACCCAGGCCCACGTCGCCGCCGTCGTCACCGACTACCAGCGCCGGCACTCCGCCGGCGTGCTGCTGATCACCCACGACCCGGCCCTGCTGGCCCGCTGGGCGACCCGGGTGGTGGACCTGCCCGGGGCCGTCGGTGACCCGCTGGCGGCGACGCCCGACCCCGCAGTGGTCACCGGGCCGGGCCGGTACGCAGGTAGGTGAGGACGGCGAGTACCCGACGGTTGGTGTCGTCACTGGGCGGCAGGTCCAGCTTGGCCAGGATGTTGCCGACGTGCTTGCCGATCGCGGCCTCGGTGACGTGCAGCCGGGCCGCGATCGCAGTGTTGGAGTGCCCCTCGGCCAGCAGCACCAGCACCTCCCGCTCCCGGGCCGACAGGGCGGCGAGCGGGTCGCGGGGGCGGTGCAGCAGGTGCCGTACCACGTCGGGGTCGATGGCCGTGCCGCCGTCGGTGACCCGACGCAGGGTCGCGGCGAACTCGGCGACGTCGGCGACCCGGTCCTTGAGCAGGTAGCCGACCCGGCGGCGGTCACCGCTGTCGAGCAGCGCCGAGGCGTACTCGGCCTGCACGTGCTGGCTGAGCACCACCACCGCGAGGTGCGGGTGCCGGGTGCGGGCGGTGACGGCGGCCCGTAGCCCGTCGTCGCGGTGCTGCGGCGGCATCCGGATGTCGGTCACCACCAGATCCGGCTCGTGCGCGTCCACCGCGTCCAGCAGCTCCGGGGCGGAGCCGACGGCGGCGACCACCGTGAAGTCGAACCGGCTCAGCAGGCCGACCAGACCCTCCCGCAGGAGCACCCCGTCCTCGGCGAGCACGACCCGGGTCACCGGGGGCACGGCAGCTCCACCCGCACCAGGGTAGGACCACCGGGCGGGCTGGACAGCAGCAGCCGGCCGTCGACGGCGGCGACCCGGTCGGCGAGCCCGGTCAGTCCGCTGCCCCGGGCCGGGTCGGCGTCGCCGCACCCGTCGTCCCCGATCTCCACCACGAGACTGCCGGCGGACCGGGTCAGCCGCACCTCGGCCCGGCTGGCCCGGGCGTGCCGGGCGACGTTGCCCAGGGACTCGGACACCACGAAGTAGGCGGTGGTCTCGACCACCTCCGGCAGCGGCTGCCCGAGGTCGGCGTGGACGTCGACCGGGATGGTGGCCGCCCCGGCCAGTTCCCGGACTGCGCCGGCCAGGCCGAGTTCGGTGAGGTGCTGCGGGCGGATGCCCTGCACGATCTGCCGGAGGGTGACCATCAGCCCCTTGGCCTGCTCGTGCGCGACGGCCAACGGCCGGGCCGCGGGGGAGTCGTCGGGCACGTCCAGCCGGGCCAGGCCGAGCTGGAGGGTGAGGCTGGTCAGGCGGGGCTGCGCGCCGTCGTGCACGTCCCGTTCGATGCGGCGACGTTCGGCCTCGTACGCGTCGACCAGGCGGGCCCGGGACCGGGTGACCTCCCGCAGCGCCGTGGTCTCGGCGGACCCGTCGAGCAGCCGTCGGGCCACCGTCGCCTGGCCGGCGGCGAGCAGGCCGGCCAGGTACACCAGCGCCGGGACGCACACGACGCCCACGGCCGCGTACGGGATCGCCTGGTGGGCGGTGTCGATCGTGGTCCAGACCACGGTGACCGAGTCGGCGTCGCCGACCAGCCAAGGGCTGGCGACCAGCGTCCCGTCGAGCAGCACGACCAGGAACAGCAGCCAGTACGCCAGCGGCACCAGGCCGCCGAGCAGGAAGGTGTAGCCGACCTCCCGCCAGGCGCCGGCGCTGGTGTAGCGCGCGACCAGATCGGTGAAGCGGGGCCGGTGCAGCGGGCGCGGGTCGACCAGACGCAGCCGCCACCGCTCGACCGGGGCCACCGCGACGCTGACGATCGGGGCCAACGCCAGCACCGTCAGGGCGACGACGGTGAGGAACACGATGATGGGCAGCTCCACCGTCCGGTCCTGGCGTGCCGCGTTGAGCACCGCCAGCAGGGGTGCCCCGACGACGAGCAGGCCGATCGACAGGGGTCCGGCGACCGGCAGGGTGGTGGCGAGGTACGCCAGCGCGCGCCACGGCCACGGGGAGACCAGGTAGTCGCGTCGGCGCAGCGCCGTCGCCAGGTGCAGAGGTACGGGCGAGGTCATGCTCGAACCCTGTCAGGGCGACACCGGCCGACCCAGCCCACTGGCCGTAGCGTTTCCGGTATGCCTGGCCCTACCCCGCCGGGATCCGCCCTGCGGGGTAGCGGGCGGCCGCCTTCGCTACGCGTAGTGGTTCGGCAACTACTTTCGCCGGACGTGCAACTCCCCGGCCCGGTGGCTCCGTTCTACCTCCGTCACGAGGAGGCAGTCGACTTGAAAGCCGAAGACGAACAAGCGTTCCGCGAGTTCGTGACGTCGCAGATGGCGTCGCTGCGCAAGCTGGCGTACATGACCTGCGGCGACTGGCACGCGGCCGAGGATGCCGTGGCCAACGCCCTGGTCAAGCTCTACCCCCGGTGGCGGAAGCTGGACCGACCGGACCTGTACGTCAAGACGATGGTCTACCGCGCCGCGATCGACGAGACCCGGCGGCCCTGGCGGCGGGAGCGGTCGGCCGGCGACGCCATGCCGGACCTCGCGCTGCGGGACCCGGCCGACGCGACCGACGAGCGGATGCGCCTGCGGGCGGCGCTCGACGCGGTGCCGGCCCGGCAGCGGGCCGCCGTGGTGCTGCGGCACTACCTGGGTCTGAGCCTGGAGGACACGGCGGGCGTCCTCGACTGCACGGTGGGGACGGCCAAGAGTCAGGTCTCCCGTGGTCTGGCGAAGCTGCGCGAGTCACTCGCCGCCGAACGCATCAATCTCACCGGGAAGCCGACAGAGGAGTGGACCAATGCAGTTGCATGAGCTGGTGGACGCCGTGACGGGGGAGGAGCCGCCGATGACGCGTACCGCCGACGACATCGTCGCGGCCGGGCGGCGGGCGCAGCGGCGTCGCCGGGCCGGGTTCGCGTCGGCCGGGGTGGCCGGTCTCGTCGTGGTCGCGGTCGCCGGTGCGTTCACCCTGCCGACCCTGGGCGCCGGGCAGCGCACCACTGCCGCACCGCCCCCGGTGGGTGTGGCGGCCGCCGGCCCGGCCGAGGCCCGCTGGGCCGACGCCCCGCCGTTCACCTTCACCTTCAAGGGGTACGACGCGGGCCCGCTGCACGTGCAGGACCCGATCGTCGCGTCGGTCGGTTACCAGATCGCCTCGGTCTACTCCGACGGCCACATCTCGAACGACAAGCCGGTCACGGCCGACGAGATCGAGGCGCGCGGCGATGAGATCGAGCAGAAGAAGCGGGCCACCGGGGGCAAGCCCAGCCTGTGGGCGTACCTGACCGTCTACCGGCCGGGCGTCTTCGACCCGGCCGGGATCAAGAACGGCCGGAAGGTCACCGTGGCCGGGCACAAGGCCGTGCAGGCGACCCTGCCGGTCGGCCTCGACCCGAGCAAGCCGGTCGACGAGGGCAACAAGTTGCTCGCCTGGGAGTACGCGCCCGACGCCTGGGCGGCGGTGACGTCGATCTCCGGTTCCGTCGCCTCGCCCAGCTTCCAGGACCTCGGCGGCCTGGTCGGCGGTCTGAAGCCCAGCCGGCCGAAGCCGGCCACGGTGCCGTTCACCGTCGGCTACGTGCCGGCCGGCTACCGCCCGTTGCAGTCCGGCACGCACGCCATGCCCGGCCTCAGCGGCATCGCCGCGGCCCGCGCCGGTGACTTCGGTGGCGCGACGTACACCCGGCCGGCCGCGCCCACCTCGGGCCTGAGCGCGCCGTACGACGCGACCGAGAACGGCATCAAGGACGGCTTCCACATCTTCGTCACGCCGGGCAGCAGCTCGAACCAGTCCCCGGAGCCGGGCGTGACGAAGTGCTACCCCGGCTCGGACCGGCCGGTCCCGGGCGGCGACGCCGCAGGCGGCGGCTTCTGCAACATCTGGAACGCCAACGGCTCGGTCGTGCTCCAGGTCAGCGGGATGGGGCTGGGCAACAAGCTGCCGGTGGCCGAGCTGAAGAAGATCGCCCAGGGGATCAGGGTCGCCGACGTCAGCAACGAGTCGACCTGGACCCCGGCCGCGCAGGCTCTGCGGCCGTAACGGAACCCCTCCGACGAGGGCGGGTCGGCACGCGGCAGGGGTCGGGGCCGCCTGCCCCCCGGCGACAGCGGTACCGCGCACGACGGCGGTGCCGCTGTCGCCGTGTGTGGGCGCTGTCGCCGTGTGTGGGCGATGTCGCCCCGATCCGGCGCCGGGAGGTGGGGCGGGCCTCGGCGCAACCATGATGTGGAATGCTTCTTCCACTTGGAATTTTTATTCCATTTGGCTAGGCTCCGGCAGGTGAGCGATCCGCCCCCCACCCTGCGCCGCGACGCCGAGCGCAACCGTCAACTGCTGCTGCGCACCGCGTACGCGCTGATGGCCACCAACGGCCTGGAGGTGTCGTACGAGGACATCGCCCGGGCGGCCGGCACCGGGATGGGCACCGTCTACCGCCGTTTCCCGCAGCGGCAGGACCTGCTGGACGCCCTGTTCAGCGAGCACATCGACCGGGTCGTCAGCTTCGCCGAGGAGGCCGCGCGCCACGACGACGCCCTCACCGGGCTCACCTGGTTCCTCGAACGGCAACTGGAGATCGAGGCGCAGAGCCGGGGGCTGGGGGAGCTGCTCCGGGGGCGCGACCAGGCCACCGCCCAGGTGCAGCGGGCGCACGAGCGGATGACCCCGTTGGTGGCGGGCCTCGTCGACCGGGCCGTACGGGCCGGGCAGTTGCCGGCCGGCGCGACCCCGGCCGACTTCGCCGCCGTACACCTGATGGTGGGCAGCGTCATGGACGCCTCCCGCGCCTTCGCCCCGCAGTTGTGGCGGCGCGCGCTGCGGATCGCCCTGGCGGGCCTGCGCGGCGCCGACCTGTCCGACGACCCGCCGCAGGAGTCGGTCATCGCCCGGCTCTACCACCACACCCCGAGATGAAGGCGCAGCCCATGACGGCTCTCCCCGACGACCTGACCGCGGTCCTCCGCGGCACGGCGATCTGTTTCGTGACCACGCTCATGCCGGACGGGTCACCGCAGATTTCCCAGACCTGGGTCGGCACCGACGGCGAACACGTCCTCGTCAACACCGTGGACACCCACCAGAAGACCCGCAACGTCCGGCGCGACCCGCGCGTCGCCCTCGGCGTCGCCGACCCCGCCGCCCCGGCCCGGTACTGGGCGCTGCGCGGCAGCGTGGTGGACATCGCCACCGCCGGTGCCCGCGAGCACATCGACGAGTTGTCCCGGAGATACCTCGGCCGTCCCTATCCCGGTTTCGGCGGTGGCGGGCAGCAGCGCGTCGTGCTCACCGTCAAGGTCGACCGGGTGCACACGCCGTGACCCGGTGAGCGGGGCCGCCTTCCGTTCCCGTCGCCGGGCCTCCACACCGGCGGTACGCTGCCGCCCGGCCCGTCCGGACCGTGAAGTTGGTCGATGCCCCAATGAGCGGGCCGTACGTCTTGGCAGCGGCGCGTGCCTCGGCTACCGTCGTGGGAACGCTCCCATGTAGAAACATCTATGTGACCAGGAGGCAATACGTCGTGGCTACCCTCTCCTCGCTCCGCCGCAGATCGGTGGCGGCCTTCAGTGTGGCGGCCGTCGCGGGCGTCACCGCCGCCGGCGTCTGCCTCGCCGGCGGCACCGCCTCCGCCGGGACGATATCCGGACCGCTCTACCGTGACCCGACCACGGCCGTCGTCCGCTGGGTCTCCGCCAACCCCGGCGACTCGCGGGTCGGCGTCATCCGGGACAAGATCGCCAGCCAGCCGCAGGCCCGGTGGTTCGCCAACTTCAACCCGTCGACCGCGCAGTCCGAGGCCGCGTCGTTCGTCGGCGCCGCCAACTCCGCGCGGCAGATCCCGGTGCTCTCCATCTACGAGATCACCAACCGGGACTGCGGTGGGGCCAGCGCCGGTGGGGCACCCGACCTCAACCAGTACCAGACCTGGGTGTCGAACTTCGCCCGGGGGCTGGGCAACCAGACGGTCATCATCATCCTGGAGACCGACTCGCTCGCCCTGCTGACCTGCCTGAACAGCAACGAGATCAACGCCCGTAACCAGGCGATCTCGACGGCCACCCGGACCCTCAAGGCGGCCAACCCCAACGCCAAGGTCTACCTCGACGGCGGCCACTCCACCTGGAACAGCCCCAGCGAGACGGCCAACCGTCTGCGCGCGGCCGGCGTCCAGTACGCCGACGGCTTCTTCACCAACGTGTCGAACTACAACCCCACCTCCAGCGAGGCGAACTTCGGCCGGAACGTCATCAACGCCCTCAACGGCATGGGCCTGTCGGGCAAGCGTCAGGTCATCGACACCAGCCGCAACGGCGGTGCCAGCGGTGACTGGTGCGGCGACGACAACACCGACCGCCGCATCGGGCAGTACCCGACGACCAACACCGGCGACAACAACATCGACGCGTACCTGTGGGTGAAGCCGCCGGGCGAGGCCGACGGTTGCCGCTACACCGCCGGCTCGTTCCAGCCCGACCTGGCCTTCAGCCTGGCCAACGGCGCACCCAACCCGCCCGTGACGACCCCGCCGACCACCCCGCCGCCCACCACGGCCCCGCCGACGACCCCGCCGCCCACCACGGCCCCGCCCACCACGCCGCCGCCCACCACCCCGCCGCCTGCGGGCAACGGCTGCACCGCGTCGGTGGTGGTCAACCAGTGGAACGGCGGCTTCACGGCGAGCGTGACGGTCACCGCCGGCGCCACCGCCCTCAACGGCTGGAACGTCAGCATCAACCTGCCCGGTGGTGCCAGCGTCACCAGCACCTGGAGCGCACAGTCCAGCGGCACCAGCGGGACCGTCCGGTTCACCAACGTGAGCTACAACGGGCAGGTCGGTGCCGGGCAGTCGACCAACTTCGGCTTCCAGGGCAACGGCACCGGCCCCGGTGCGACCGCCACCTGCGCGGCCAGCTGACCCCACCCGAACGACGACGGCCCGACGCGGAAGGGTTCTCCGCGTCGGGCCGTCGTCGTTCGGCGTCCCCCCGCTCCGGCTCGTCCGCAGGCTAAACTGGAGGGTGGACCTCACACACCAGGAAATCTTCCAACGGTACGTCTACGCCGGTGCGGTCACCCGGGACCCGGATGCGATCGCCGCGTTGTTCACCGAGGACGGCGTCTACGAAGCACCGCTGGTTCCCGCCGGCCATCCGCTGCACGGCCGACTGGTCGGTCGGGCGGCGATCCGGGCCGGGACCAACGCCTACCACCAGCTTCCGACCCCCGAGGGCACGGTGAACCTGACGCGCTCCGCCCACCTCCTGCACGACACTCCGGACCCCGACGTGTTCATCGCCGAGATCGACGTCGCCTTCGACGGGACGGACGGGCAGCAGACGACGATGTCGCTCGTGCAGATATTCCGACTCCGCGCCGGGCAGATCGCCGTGCTCCGCGACTACTTCACCGAGCCGCCATCCGACGCCCCCGCCGGTCGGTAGCCCAGTCGGGCACCCCGGGCCACTGCTACAGGGCGGCGCGGCGTAGCGCGGCGCGGGACAGGAACACGGTGACGGCACCCACCGCGATCACCGCGTGCACGAGCAGGGCCGTGGCCATGCCGAAGCGCGCCGCCAGGACGCCGATCAGCAGGTTGCCGAGGGGGATCGAGGCGAACGCCACCAGCGCCAGCACCGCCAGCACCCGGCCCCGGTACTGCGGATCGCACCACGACTGCAACAGGGACGTGCCCAGGCTGGCGGTCACCCCGAGTAGCGCGCCGAGCGCCATGAAGATCGCCACCGCGAGGGCGGTGGAGTCCGCTGCGGACAGTGCGACGAGCAGCGCGGCCTGCACGAGCAGCGCCACGCCGAACACCGGCCCGGCCGCCCGCCGGGCCGGCACCACGATCAGGGCGAGAGCACCGATCGCCGAGCCGACAGCGAAGCCGGTGAGCAGCAGCCCCGCACCGCCCTCGTCGAGCCCGCGGTCGCGGGCGAACAACGCCAGCCCGACGTTGAGCACCCCCGCGCAGCTCAGCTCGTTGAGGAACAGCACGAACATCAGGCTCCGCAGCCGGGTGTGCCGCCAGGCGTAGGCCAGACCGGCGCGGACACCGGAAGCCCCGGCGCGGGAGGGTTGCTCAGGCACCGACTTCAGCGGGGGCGTGGGAAGAGGGCGGGTGGCAGCGACGGCAGCCATCGAAAACAGGTACGAGACGGCGTTGACCAGCGCGACCAGCAGGCCCCCGCCCAGGGCGAGCGCATAGGCGCCGACCGGTCCACCCGCCGCCTGCCCGCCGCGTAACGCCAGGGAGTAGAGGGCGTTGCCCCGGATGAGATCGTCCCTGGCCAGGAGTTGGGGTCGCAGCGCGGCCGAGGCGGGGACGAAGAACGCTCCGGTCACCGATAGCGCCCCCGCAGCCAGTAACAGCACCCACCACGGGCCACCGCCCAGCAGCGCGACGGCCGCGCCGACCATGACGACGGCGGAGACACCGTCGCTGACGATGATCACCTTCCGGCGGCTGTGCCGGTCGGCGACAGCCCCTCCGTACAGCAGCACCGCCAGGCGGGGCAGCGTGGCCAGCGCCAGCAGCAGTCCTGCCACGTCCGGGCTGACGGTGCTGGCCAGGGTCCAGGACAGGGCGATGTACCAGGCGGCGTTACCTACGGAGGACAGCCCGGTCCCGGTGACGAAGGCGAGCTAGTTGGCACCGAAGATGCGGCCCGAAGGCGGCGACGCCGGCACCCCGGTCCGAGCGGCGGGCCCAATGGCCGATCCCATCGCCTCTCCTCCCTCCGGGACTGGGCTCCGTCTCATTCCCCGCCGGAGAACGCCCCAACCCTCGCGTGGGCGGTCAGCGCATCCCTTGTGGACCGGACGGGGAGGGCGGCGGGAGCAGGTCAGGCCGCAGGGGCGAGGACGACGGTCTTGCCGGACAACTCACCCGCGCCGGCCTGGGCGTGCAGCGCGGGCAGGTCGGCCAGCGCCACCCGTTGGTTGACCTCGACCCGCAACTCACCGGTGCCGACGGACGGAAAGCGGATCTACGGCAGACCGACCAGCGGCGCCGGGCCGCCGAGAAGTGGCGACGGTAGCTCCCGCCGGACGCCCCGTGGACGTCCCGGAGCGTCACCGGCAGCGCAACGGTGGGGTGCCGTCGTCGACGGCACCCCACCGGCCGGTCACTTCTGGCGCAGCGTGGCCAGGGCGCCGCCCCAGGCCACCACCTGGTCCAGCATCCGGTGCAGGATGGGCTCCTGGTGCTCGGCCGGCAGCACCTCGCCGTTCGGGCCGAACTCGGTGAAGTAGTTCAGGGTGACCTGGTCACGGACACCGGCGACGTGCAGCTCCGCCAGCACCAGCCGCAGGTGCTCGACGGCCCGGATCCCGCCGTGGAGGCCGTACCCGACGAAACCGGCCGACTTGTCGCGCCACTCCGAGTAGAGGTAGTCGATGGCGTTCTTCAGTACGCCCGGGTAGGAGTGGTTGTACTCCGGGGTGACGAAGACGTACCCGTCGTAGCGCGAGATGGTCTCCGCCCAGCGCCTGGTGTGGTCGCCCACGTAGTTCTCCGGTCCCATCGCCGCCGGCACCGCCTCGTCGAGGTGCGGCAGGTCGTGGTCGGCCAGGTCGACGATCTCGTAGCTGGCGTCTCCGCGCTGCGTGGCCAGCTTGTGGACCCACTGCGCCACCGCCTCGCCCCGCCGTCCCGGGCGGGTGCTGCCGATGATGATGCCGATACGCATTGGTTGACCTCCTGATTGTTGGACGTGCTCAGCGGTGCCCGGGTCACTTCGGCCCCGTCCGGCGGGCGCCTCGTTGCGCCCGGGTGAGCCAGGTGGCGAGGACGAGGGCGACGGCGGCCATCCCGGTCAGCCACCAGAAGGTGCCCTGGAACGCCGCGGCGACCTCGACCTCGGATCGGGCGTCGGCCAGCGCGTCGGCGAGTACCACGACGCAGAGCGCGCTGCCGACGGCGCCGCCGACCCGGGACAGGATGTTCACCTGCGCACTGGCGTCCGGCATCTGGTGGGACCGGACCCGGGCCAGCGCGGCGGAGACCACCGGGGATCCGGCGAGGGCCAGGCCGACACCCCGGACCACCTGGAGGGCCTCGACGAGGACGACGTTCGGATCGGACGGCAGGACCGCCATCGGGACGGTGCCGGCGACGGTGACCACGAGCCCGACCACGGTGACGATGCCGCCGCCGTGTCTGTCGGTCAGCCGTCCGGCGACCGGGAAGGTGACCGTGGCGCCGAGGCTGAACGCCATCAGCAGCAGACCGGTGTCGATGATGCCCCTGGCCATTGCGAGTTGGAAGTACAGCGGCATCACGATCAGCCCTCCGAAGAGTGCCGCGCTGGAGAAGAAGATGGTGCTGGCGGCGGCGGCGTAGACCGGATCCCTGGTCAGTCGCAGGTCCATCAGCGGCTCGGCGGCGCGCAGCGACCGGTGGACGAAGAGCACGAGCGCGACCAGCGCGACCGCCAGTGGGGCCAGCACGGCCGCCGCGAACAGCCCGCGCCGGTCCATCGCTGCGGTGACGGCGTAGGTGAGCAGCGGCAGCCCCAGGGCGACCAGGAACAGGGCCGGCACGTCCGGCCGGGCGGCCCGACCGGCCGCACCACGCGGAACGACCCGCAGGGCCACCAGCAGCCCGACGATCCCGATCGGCACGTTGACCAGGAACATCCAGCGCCAGGAGAAGTTGTCGATGAGTAGGGCGCCGATGATCGGGCCGAAGGCCGGGGCCAGGATGGCCGGCACGCTGGACACGGCGATCACCCGACCCATCCGTCCGCTCCCCGCGACCTGACCGAGGATGGCCATTCCGGTGGGGATGAGCAGTCCGCCGGTCAGCCCCTGGAGCACCCGGGCGGCGATGAGCGTGTCGGCGCTGCGGGCGAGCGCGCAGAGCGCGGAGGTGAGGGTGAATCCGGCCAGCGCCCAGAGCCAGAGCCGACCGGTGCCGATCCGCCGGCTGACCCAGCCGCAGGTGGGCAGGGCCGCGGCGAGGGCGAGCAGGTAGCCGCTGTTGATCCACTGCATCTCGGTCAGTGAGGCGTCCAGTTCCCGACCGATGATCTCGATGCCCACGTTGACGAGCGAGGTGTCCAGGCCGGTCATCACCGAACCGGACGCCAGGACGACCGCGACCCGCCACACCGGGGCGGGAACCGCCGTGGTGGGGGTCCGTCCCGCGCTGGTGTCCGTGCCGGCGCTCGCGCTGCCCACTGTCATCGCCGCCCCATCACAGATCGTTGGACAACCAACGATAATCGCCAGGTCGTTGGAAGTCCAACGTTTAGCTACACTGGTCGGGTGAGTGAGCACGAACCCGCTCAGCAGCCGGGGGCCCCGCCGGCTCGGCTCCGGCGGCTGACCTCCTGGCTGCTCCACCACGGGGCGGCCCGCGCGAACCGGGTCGTCGGGACGCACCTGGACCGCCCCGGCGACCGGATGCGGTACGGCATCCTTGCCGCGCTCGACGAGTTCGGCGGGATCAGCCAGGCAGAGCTGTGTCGCCGGCTGGGCATCGACCGGGGCGACGCGGTCACCACGCTGAGCGGGATGGAGACCGACGGCCTGCTCCGCCGGGAACCCGACCCGGTGGACCGGCGCCGCAACGTCGTTCACATCACCGACGCCGGAACCGCCCGGATGCGGGAGATGGACACACTGGTCGACGCCGCCCAGAACGACCTGCTCGACCGGTTCACAGTGGCCGAACGCGCCCAGTTCAGCGCCCTGCTGCGCCGCCTGGTCGACATCCCGCCACCCTGAGCTGCCAGGTCGCCGGCACACCGGTCACGCCACCGGTGGGCAGGTTGCCGGCATGGTCGATCCAGCCCGGGGCGTGTCATGCTGCACGGACCCCGACGGGAGGATGACGATGGCTTCTGGCGATGCCGTACAGGTGCGGCCGGCGCGAGGGCTGCTGCGACCTCTGCTGTCCGGGGCGACGCTGATCGCGGTCCTGGCGTTGCTGTTCGGGCTGCCGTGGTGGACGTTGACGGTGGCGGCGCGCTGGCCGGCGGCGGTGATGGGCGCCGGCACGGCCGTGTTCGTGGTCGCGGTGGTCGCATTCCCCGTTCTGATGTATCTCGGGCACGGCCGCCGGCGGCTGGATTCGGCGGCGCGCATCGCGGACTCACTGCTTGGCCTGGTCTGGATCCTGTTCGTCTGGACGCTGATCGCGAACGTGCTCCGGCTCCCGCTCGCCGTGGCGGGAGTCGCCGATCCGGTCCGGTCCCGGGCCGTGGCGGTCGGTGCGGCGTTCGTCTCGGTCGTCCTGGCCATCTGGGGGTACGCCGAGGCGATGCGGGTGCCCCGGGTCCGGCGGGTGGACATCACCATCGACCGGCTGGGTGCCGGTCTCGACGGGGTCCGGGTCGTGCTACTGACCGACACCCACTATGGCCCGATCGACCGGGCCCGCTGGTCCGCCCGCACGATCGAGGTGGTCAACGACCTGGCCCCCGACATCGTCTGCCACACCGGCGACATCGCCGACGGCACGGTCGACCAGCGCCGGGCGCAGGCAGCGCCGCTGGGCACCGTGCAGGCCCGGCTGGCCCGGGTGTACGTGACGGGCAACCACGAGTACTACGGCCAGGCGCAGGGCTGGGTCGACCACATGCGGACCCTCGGCTGGGAGCCTCTGCACAACAGGCACCTCGTGGTGGAGCGGGGCGGCGCACGGCTCGTCGTGGCCGGGGTCGACGACGTGACCGCCGCCGCGTCGGGCGTGGCCGGTCACCGCGCCGACCACGCGGCGGCGCTGGCCGGCGCCGACCCGCAGCTGCCTGTGCTGCTGCTGGCGCACCAGCCGAAGCAGATCGACGACGCGGTCGCGGCCGGTGTGGATCTGCAGCTGTCCGGGCACACCCACGGCGGCCAGATGTGGCCGTTCCACTACATGGTCCGGCTCGACCAGCCGGTCGTGCAGGGCCTCAGCCGGCACGGTCGGACCCAGCTCTACACGAGCCGGGGGACCGGTTTCTGGGGCCCACCATTCCGGATCTTCGCGCCGAGCGAGATCACCCTGCTCACCCTCAGGGCTGGTTAGGCGACTGCCGGCGCCCACGAATCCCTTCGAATAGTCGCCGACGTGACCGGCGAACACCACGCCCGCCGGTACGCCGCACTGCTCCTCGCCAGCGCCGACGGCATCGCCGGCATGGAACTCACCGGTCAGCTCGAAGGCGACAAATGGCGTACCACCGCCGAAGAGTTGATCGACACCCTCGTCACCATGGTCGCCGCTCAAACCCACGGAAGCGCCGTGGAAGCGACTGGCAGTTCCTGACCCGTTCCCTCTGGGATCCCGGTGGGACCATCTGGTCAGAACGTGGGGCGGCGGATCCGCCAGAAGACCAGCGCCAGCAACAGCAGGGCCAGCGCGACGAACGTGGCGGTCTCGATGGCCTGGAAGGTCCAGTAGCGTTCGACGGGTTGGTAGACAGCCCACCGTTGGATGCCGTGGTCGTGGAGGTAGACGGTGGGGTCGCCGCCCCCCTCCCGGGCCCTTCCCTCCATGATCACGGCGTCGAGGCCGGTGATGTGGCGGCCGTTGGCGTCGACGAACCCCTGGTCGAGGACCATGTCCCGGGCACTGGTCGTACCGTCGGTGATGTCGCCCGCTCCCGGCACGAAGGCCTGGACGTGGGTGACCGGCGTGCGGAAGTGCGGGCGGATCCAGCCGGCGACGGTGAAGCGTACGGCCAGGAATGCCACGAACGCCACGGCGGCGGCCGGCAGGCTGCGGCGCAGCACCGGCCCGGCTGCGACGCCCAGCGCGAACGCGAACAGGGCGTACGCCATGGGCACGACTCCGGTCAGGTCGAAGCCGGTGATGTCGAACCCGCCCAGCAGGTCGAGTGGCTGCCGGTACCAGGCGACCACCGTGGACAGTCCCGCCGCGAGAAGGACGCTGACGGTGCCGAGTACCAGGATCTTGACGGTCAGCCAGCGCCGGCGCGGCACCGCCTGGGTCCAGGCCAGCTGCCAGGTGCCCGCCTCCAGCTCCCGGGCGAGCAGCGGCGCACCGAGGAAACCGCCGATCGCGTACGGGACGAAGTTGAGCAGGATCAGCACGGTGGTGCTGTAGCCGTGGTCCTGCTGTAGCCGGGCCAGCGCGGATCGGCAGCCCTGGTCCAGCGGTGGCACCAGGCAGTGTGTCGGACCCATCGGGAACAGGGCGTGCATCGGCCGGCCGAGGACGAACAGCGCCACCGCGACGACGCCGACGAAGACCGTCAGTGCCAGGACCTCGGTACGGTGCTGACGCCACATCATCCACGTCATGCGGTCTGCTCCCGGTGTTCGGCGTCGAGGCCGGCGGGCCGGCGCAGATAGGCCAGCACGAGCTCTTCCAGCCCGACGGGGTTCGCCTGCCAGCCGGGTATGACCGGCGTTGCCGCCTGGCGTACCAGCATGGTGGTGTGCCTGTCGCTGTGGCTGACCTCGACCACGGACGGGCCGTGAGGGTCCGCCCCGACCCGTGGACCCAGGAGCAGCCGGTGTTCGGCCAGCAGCGAGTCGATGTCGCCGTCGAGTACGACCCGGCCGTGGTTGATCACCACGAGGTGGTCGCAGACCCGTTCCAGTTCGTGGATGGCGTGGGAGGAGAACAACACGGTCAGCTGGCTGTCGGCGACCGCGCCCATCAGGGTCCGCTGGAACTCCTGCCGGGCCAGCGGATCCAGGCTGGACAGTGGCTCGTCCAGGACCAGCAGGTCGGGTCGCTTGGCCAGCGCCAGCGTGAGCGCCACCTGGGACTGCTGCCCGCCGGAGAGCGCGCCGGCGCGGGCGTGCAACGGGATGCCCAGTTGGGTCAGGCGTCGCGCGGCCAGCCCGTGGTCGAAGCGTACGTTGCAGGAGCGGCCGAAGCGCAGCAGGTCCGCCACGGTGAACTGGCGGTAGAGCGGGTGGTCCTGCGCGAGGAAACCGATGCGGGTCAGGGCCCGCACACTGTTGGTGGCGGGCGATTCGCCGAACACCTCGACCGATCCCGTCGTCGGCGTGAGCAGCCCGACCGCCAGGCGCAGCAAGGTGGTCTTGCCGGCGCCGTTCGGGCCGACCAGGGCGCTGACGCGGCCGGGGGGCAGCTCCAGGGTGCAGTCGCGCAGGGCCCAGGCTTTGCGGTACCGCTTGCCGAGGTTCCTGGTACGCAGCGCGGGGTGGGCCGTCATGCTGACTCCGCAGTCGTCTTGGTCTGGTGGTGGACGCTGGCGAACAGCGCGGCGATCGCCTGATCGTCCAGCCCTGCGGCGTACGCCCTCCGCAGCCAGGTCTGCAGGCCGCTCCGCAAGGAGGTGTAGGTGGCCGGGGGCACCGCAGCCGGCAGCGCGTCGTTGACGAACGTGCCGTGGCCTGGCCGGCCGGTGACGAGGTTCTCCTGCTCCAGCTGGCGGTATGCCTTCGCCACCGTGTTCGGATTGATGGCCAGCGACTCGACGACCTCCCGGATCAGGGGCAGGCGGTCACCGGGTCGCAGGAAACCCAGCAGGACAGCCTGCTGGACCTGGTGGACCAGCTGCAGATACGGCGGTACGCCGGAGCCGGTGTCGAGCCGGAAGTGGAACATCGAGCCTCCCTGCTTTACTAGGGTAGTAGTAAAGCGGTAGGGCTCGCCCGCCGTCAAACCGCGTCACCGCGTACTCGCCGAGACGCAGCTCGACCCGCCGGAACCGGCGCGGGCCGAGGGCGTCCGCGCGGTCGCGGCGGCGGCACGCCGGGAGCTCGGGCTCGACGGCGGCCGGTGTCGCACCCGGTACGGCTGCTGGAGGCGCACGGGGTGATCGTGTTGTCCCTGCCGGACACCGTCGAACGGGTCGACGCGTTCTCACCCTGGCTCGGGTGCGTCGCCTACTCAGGCGGTGTGGCGGTGGGTGCTGTCGGTTCGACGTGGCGGCTGTCCCACACCCACTGGTCGTCGTCGTGGTCGGTCAGGGTGCTGCATCGGTAACGCAGGAGGCCCACGTCCGTGCTCGGATCTTGGCCGCCGGGATGGGGAGGTGTCGGGTCCAGCGCCACGTCCGTGTTGTAGACGAGCCGGTCGGCCAGTCGGTGGTCACGACGGAATCCGGTGCGCCACTGTGAGTCGCCGCCCCAGCCGTGCGACAGGTCGGCCGCCTGCCGGTACCGCCGCCGCCACGCCCAGTACAACGTCGAGTTAGCGGCGAGTACGGGATCCAGGTGGCGGGCACCGGCGCGGACGCTCACGCCGCCCCGCATGAGCAGCAGCGACCCGAGCAGGCACCCCGGCCACCACTGCCCGGCCAGCACCGGCGGCAACTGCGGATCGTCCGCCGGCTCGACCTCGACGATCTCGTGCAGGAACGGATGGAACCCTTCCCCCGCTGGGAACGTGCCGCCGATCGCCGCGACGAACTATTGGTACGCCGAGGACGGGAGCCAGTCCGTGGGATCGTCGGGATCGGTGGCGTGGGGCTGGCTGGGCAGGATCAGTAATTCCATCACCCTGCTCACCGCGTACAACGTCCACAGGTCCTCGTGCGCCAGCGCGACGGCGGCCATCTGCGGCTCGCCGACCTGCCGCAATGCCGTCAGGATCGACGGGTGGGTAGCAACCCGCGGGTCGAGGACGTCCCGATCCCATGCGCTGCCGCTGTAGTCGAGGGTCGGCGCGAACAGGCCGAAGCTGACCCCCTGCCACGCTGTGGGGAGTGCCTGCGCATCGATCGATGGCGTTTGAGTGCGCTCCTGGGCTGGGACAACGGCGATCCGAGGAACGTGGGTTACTCTCTGACATCCCAGGTGAACCTGCGGGGTCGCTAGACTCGGCGCTCACGCCCTCGTAACTCAGGGGGATGGAGCATCGGTTTCCTAAGAATGGCCTCCGCCGGTGTTCGCAGGCCGATGACCTGCGGCTTCTTACTTCTTGGCCTCGTGTGCCGGTCGCTGCGGGGCGCTGCTGGGATCGCTTACTGAAGATCAGCAGGGCCGCGCCCTTTCGGTCCTCGAAACCCTTCAGTCCTCGATGGCCCTGACCGGTTGAGGAGTGACCTGCGGGCGAGGTCAGTCTGCTGCCGGGGCGGGAACCTGCCACAGGGTACTGACCGGCATGGCGCGGAGTTTGTCGCCGAACGGCAGTGTGGCGGTTCCGGTGTGAAGGACGATGCCGGCGATGAAGTCATTGCCGAGGCGGTCGGCGAGTCGGCGTAGCCCGCGGAAGTCGTCGGGTCCGACGGTGGTGGCTGCTTTGACCTCGATCCCGACCACCTGCCCAGCTCGGTTCTCGAGCACCGCGTCGACTTCGTACCTGCTCTGGTCGCGGTAGTGGGACAGATCGACGGGCTGCTCGGACCAGGTGAGCTGCCGGGACAGCTCGGACAGGACGAATGACTCGAGTAACGGGCCGAACGGTGCGCCCGGCCGGAGCAGTGCCCGGGCGTCGGTCGCGATCTCGTTGGCGGCGATGCCCGAGTCGACGAAGATCAGTTTGGGCGCGGCGGTGGCGCGGGTGCCCAGGTTGCGGGACCAGCCCGGGATCCGTTTGATCAGGAAGATCTCTTCCAGGGCCTGGAGGTAGCGGGCGATCGTCGGCCGGCTGAGTGAGAGGGCGGACTCGAGGGAGTTCGCGGCGATGATTGACGCGGATCTGGCCGCGAGGAGGCGTACCAGCTTGCGTAGCTCGCCCTTGTGCTGGATGTCGGACAGCTGGCGGACGTCGCGGTCGATGAGCGCCTGGACGTAGGCGTCGAGGAACCGTTGGCGGCGGCGCGGGTCGGTACGGGTGGTGGCCTCGGGTAGGCCGCCGCGCACTATCCTGGCCGCGTAGTCGGCACGGGTGACGTCCGACTCGTGTCGCAGGTCCGGACCGAGCGTGAAGACGGCGTCGATGAATCCGTCCGGCGCTGCGTCGAGTTCGCCTTGGGAAAACGGCCAGAGTTCGACGGTCTCCATCCGGCCGGGTAATGCGTCCGGGGCGGCAACCATGCCGAACAACCGTGACGAGCCGGTGAGCAGATACCGGCCCGGACGGGGGTCCTCGTCGACTGCTGCCTTGATGGCCAACAGGAGTTCCGGAGCGCGCTGGATCTCGTCGATGACCAGGAGTTCGGCGGAGTCCACGAAGCCGACCGGGTCGGCTATCGCTGCCGCCCTGTCCTGGGCCCGATCAAGATCGCGGCGTTCGGCCAGGCGATCGCCGGCAACGAGGCGGACCAGGGTGCTCTTGCCTGCTTGTCGTGCTCCGTTGATCAAGACGACGCGGGTGTCCGCCAGGGCAGCATCGACCTGCGCGGCGGCGCGGCGGGGGATCAGATGTGGTGCGGACACGGCGTCATCATAACGGCCGCGTTTTCGATCTGCGAGGGCTATGGCTTTCGATCTGCGGCAGAAGGTGCGTTCGGTACGCGGTTATTTGATGTTCGATCTGCGGGCCACGCGGGCGAGCCGGTTCGTGGAAGGAGCCCAGGGCTACGTCGCGTTGTCGTGGGTCGCGGCGAGTTCGGGAAAGGCTTCCTCCCAAGGCTGGCGGAGTTGGGGTGGCAGCCAGAGGGTGGGCCAGAGTTGCCGGAGGGGGTCTCATGTTCTGGTGAAGCCGAGGGCCCGGTATCCGGGCATGCGGCGTGGGAGTGAGGCGGCGAGGATGGGTGAGGCTGGGTCGTGGTAGTCGTGGGCCTCGGCGAGGTCCTTGCCGGGCGCGGCGCGGATGACGCGGCCGGCGCATTGGACGAGTAGGCCGTCGTAGGAGATCGGGCCAGCGAGGAAGAGGGTGTCGAGGGCGTGACCAGCCCCGGAGGCTCAACCGGAGCGGACAACTGCTCCGGTGCCGCAAGTCGTGTCCTGGCCGCGCAGCTCCAGCAGACGTACCAGCCGGGCGTTCTCCGCCCGTAACCGCTCCACCTCCCGGCGAAGATCGACGAATTCGGCCACCGAACCCATGCCGACCATCCTCGCGTAGCGGGCTCCGAACACCCTGACGCCGGTCCGATATCCTCCGCCGATGGCATCGAAGGGCAACGCCGCGCTAGAGGCGATGATCGAGGAAGCCACGGTCGACGCGTACGGCGACGACGAGCAGCTCACCGGCCTGTTCACCATGATCGAGGAGCATCTTTCGGTCCCGTTCACCACTACCGTTCTCGGCGTCGAGGTCACCGTGCGGAAGATCAACCTGACTGCGGACACCATCGTCGCGGTCTGCGCCCGAGGCCAGCACCGGCAGCGGATCGACCTGCTCGACCTGCCGCTGCCCACCCCTACGCCGGACGGCGCCGCGTGGATCGACGCTTACCGGCACTGGGCCGGGAGGTAGGCCGCGATGAGCGAGTACCAGTACTACGAGTTCACCGCCGTCGACCGGCCCCTCACTGGGCGGGAGCGGGCCGAGTTGCGGTCGCTGTCGACACGCGCCGACATCACTGCCACCAGCTTCGCCAACACCTACGAGTGGGCAACTTCAAGGGCGACCCGCGCACGCTGATGGAGCGGTATTTTGACGCGCACCTGCACCTGGCGAACTGGGGAACCCGCCAGCTCATGCTGCGACTACCGAAACACGTACTCGACCCCGCCACCGTGGCCCAGTACTGCCAGGGTGACAGCGCGTCCGCTTGGACTGCCGGCAAGCACGTCATCATCGACCTTCACGACGAGGACGAGGACGGCACCGACGAGTGGGATCTGGACGGCCACGGTCCGCTCGCCTCGATCATCCCGGTCCGGGCCGGCCTCGCAGCCGGCGACCCCCGCCGCCTGGCACCGGGTCGACGAACTCATCGCCACGAAGAGAGCCCGCGAGTACGACACCGCCGTGCAACTCCTCATCGACCTGCGCGATCTCGCCGAAGGCGACGGAGACAGCGGGTTGTTCCAACAACGACTGGCCGAGCTACGGTCGGTGCACGCAAGCCCGGCCTGCTCGAACGCCTCAACCTCGCAGCCCTCGACACCTGACGCTTGGTTCGCCGCCCGGTGAGCTGGCCACCATCGCCTACACGCGCTGCGGCTCTCGCGCCGGCGCCACGGCCTCAGGCCTCGACCGTCGGCCTGCAACAGGGTCGGCGTGGGCGGCCATAGTGTGGTGTGAGGCATCAAGTATGGCCGTCGGACGAGGACCTGTGGTCCTCGATCGCCGCCGGTGACGAGGCGGCGTTCGGTCGGCTCTTTGACCGATACTCCCGCCCGGTCTACAACCACGCGTTCCGGCTGACCGGGTCGTGGTCGACGGCTGAGGACGTCACCCAGGCGACGTTCCTCGTCGCGTGGCGCCGCTGGCACAACGTCCGCCTGGTGGACGGATCGGCGCTGCCGTGGTTGCTGGTCGTCGCCACGAACGCGGTCCGCACCGAGCGGCGGTCGGCGCGCCGGTGGTTGGCGCTGATACGGCGGCTGCCGGTGGAGCGGTACGCCGATGGTGACCTTGCCGATGAGGTTTCCGCGCGGCTCGACGATGAGCGGCGGATGACCGAGGTCCTCTCGGTGGTCCGCAGGTTGCCGCCGGCCGAGCGGGAGGCGGTGGCGTTGTGCCTGTGGTCCGGCGTGTCGTACCCGGACGCGGCGGCCGTGTTGGGCATCAGCGAGGTGGCGGTGCGGTCGAGGGTGAGCCGCGCGCGCAGCCGCCTGGCCCGTCTGATGCCGGAGAAGATCCAGGAGGGGAAGCGGTGAACGACATTCTCGACCTGCCCGCGGAGCGGGACCTGCCGCCGGAGGCCGCGCTTGCGATACGGGCCCGGATTCTCGGCTTCGTGAGCCCGCCTCCGCCGCGTATTCCACGACTGCGGATCGCCATTGCTGCGGCGGTGCTGCTGGCCGTGGCGTCCGGTGCTGCGGCGGTGGTGCGGGACCGGCCGGAGCGCTCGACCATGCAGGTGCTGGCCATGGGACCCGGGGAGCTGTCGCCGACGCTGCGGGAAGCGGCCGAGCGGTGCCTGCAGTGGAACTCCCCGCAACGACAGACCCGGCAGAATCCGGGTGAGCGACCCGTCCCGGTGTCCCTGGCCGACCTCGCGGTGGCCACCGAGCGAGGTGACCGCACACTGGTGTTGTTCATGAACGACGTCGGCTACGCCACCTGCGACGTGGAAGGGACGGGAACAGCCCGGGAGTCCGGCGGGGGCGCCACCGAGCCGTGGCCGCACGGCGCCTGGCTGCCCGGGCCGGTGCAGCGGCTGCTGCTGGCCTCCACCGAGTCCGACGGCGGGGACGTCAGCATCAGCGGCCGGGCCAGCAGCCGCGTCCACCGCCTCGTCCTCGACCACGGCGACGGCCACACCACCACAGCACGACTTTCGCGAGGCGCGTTCGGCCTCATGACCAGTGACGCAAGACTCAAAGCGAGCAACGACCCTCAACTGGTCAGCTACGACTCCGGAGGGACCGAGATCGACAGGCGCCCGCTGTTCCAGGCCGAGGACCAACTCGAGCACTGCTACACGGGCCCCGACGGGAAGCGGATCTACGGCAAACCGACCAGCGACTGCCGTCCTGCCGAGAAGTGGGGGCGATAGCCACGATCGGAGGCTGACCGCTGACCGGGGACGTGGGTCGTCACTCGCGGACCAGCCCCGGCGGCAGCGCGTCCTCGTCGAGTCGGACATGGCGGGCATTGGCCACGGGGTCGCGTTCGAGGGTGTGGATAAGTGGCGCCGGGCCGCCGACGCAGGTCCAGGTGTCGTCCCAGAGCGCGGAGACCAGCTGTGGCGTTTTCGGCTCTGTCTCACTACGCAGTCCCCTGACTTTTAGGTAGCTCGCTGACGCCAAGATTCGGGCGATGTCTACTAGTTTGTCGGCGAGCACATCGATGATCCGAGGTCGAGTTGTGTCAACGCGGTCACGTCCGCGCTGGTGGTGTGAGAGACGGCCATCGCGTGATCCGGTCTGATGTTATGCGGCGATCGATGTCGCGTCGGTCTGGTCGGTGTCGTGTTGGCTGCTGTCGACGGTGATCAGGCGGGCTTTGGTGAGGAGTTCCAGGTCCATGTAGCGGCGGCCTTCGGTCCATTCGTCGGTCTGCTCGGCCAGGACGGCGCCGACGAGGCGGATGATCGCCGCCCGGTTGGGGGAAGATCCCGACGACGTCGGTGCGGCGGCGGATCTCCTTGCTCAGGCGTTCCTGTGGGTTGTTCGACCAGATTTGGCGTCAGATCTCGCGCGGGAAGCCGGTGAAGGCGAGTAGGTCGTCGCGGGCGGCGTCGAGGTGCTCAGCGGCGGCCGGGAACTTCGCCTCGATCGTGGCGACGACCCGCCCGTACTGGGCTGCGACGGCTTCGGCATCGGGCTGGTCGAAGATCGTGCGGATCAGGGTGGCGACCCAGGGTTGCGCCGACTTGGGCACTTTCGTGAGTAGGTTGCGCAGGTAGTGGGTGCGGCACCGTTGCCAGGTCGCGTCGGGCAGGGCAGCGCCGATCGCGGCGACGAGGCCGCAGTGGGCGTCGGAGATGACGAGCTGGACCCCGGACAGTCCGCGGGCGGTCAGTGATCGCAGGAACGCCAGCCATCCCGCGCCGTCCTCGTCGGAGGCGACGTCGATGCCGAGGACTTCACGCTGGCCGTCGGCGTTGACCCCGACCGCGATCAGGGCGTGGACGTTGACCGTGCGTCCGTGTTCGCGGACCTTCATGGTCAGGGCGTCCATCCACACGAAGGTGTAGTGGGCGGCGTCCAGGGGAGGTCGGCGTAGTCACTGCCCCGCCGACGGTCAACGTCAGGGCTAATGTCACTCATCGATGGCTCCCGCTGGTCGTCGTCCGCTGGCTGGGTCAGCGCCGTCGGCCAGATCAACCGATCAGGTGGGCCGTGATCCGCTCAGGTCGCGCTGCGGGCCAGGTGGCCGCCTGCGGTGCCGGGCCGAATTCAGTCACGGCCTCGTGGCCTGTTGAGTTACGCCTGATCCTTCATTCGCCGAACCCGGCGTCACGGAGCGCTCCTTTCCGGCCTGCTCACATGCCTCTTGCCCTAGTCTGGGCCGACCGGGGGGCCGGCCAGGGCCGATCGCGGGGATTGCGAGCCAGCGCAGCAGAGGCCGGTTCGACCGGGGCATGGCGGCGCGCAGAAGTGGCGGGTGGACCCGTGTGCCGCTCGCCCGCATACGGGGTTCCCCCGGCCCGACGGCAGTCGACCCGCACCCGGCCCGACGGGGTCCTCGCGGGCAAGGTGTACAGCGCCCCCGCCAACCGTGCGCCGGGCGGCAGCCCGGCCACGATCTCGATCAGGGTTGGTCAGGCGCAAGCGGGCACAAAGAGGGTCCAAGGGTGGCCGACCGCCGACTTCGACCCCACCGCCTGCCGCCAGCGTCACCCTGTCGAGTGCGGCTTCAACCAGCTCGAACACCGCCGGGCGATGGCCGCCACGTTCGATCATCTCGCTGTGAGCGACCAGGCCACGCTTCGCGTCGCCGCGATCAACTCATTGCTCCGACCCGAGCTTTGAGACGCGGCCAGCAGGACTGGCCGAGCGATATGAAGACCTATCTGGTTACTGCCGTTTTAGCGCATTTGGTCGTTTTTAAACACCTTTGCACCGATACACTCCGGCCCGAGGCTTTTGGGATGCTCATCGCGAGCGTCGGTACAGCTTTCGCGTTCTGAATCTCTGCCCGCTGGCGGGCTCTATTGGTGGGGGAATCCGTGTCGAGATCCGTTTCGCTCGCGTATCGCGTGCGTCGTCGGTCCACTGCGACGTTGATGGCGGGGGCCGTCGTCGCTACGACGATCCTTGTCGGCGTCTCGGGGGCGCCGGCCTGGGCTCAGTCTCCGGTGCCGTTGGGGACTGCCGAGACCTATGGGGTGTTGGCCGGTCAGGCGGTCACCGACGTTCCGCCCCCCGTCGGTCCTTCGGTCATCAACGGGGACCTGGGTGTCTGGCCGGGCACGTCAGTCACCGGGGCTCCCGTGGTGAACGGCGCCACGCACGTCGGTGACGCAGCGGCGATGCAGGCCCAGTCCGATCTGACCACGGCGTACAACTTCGCCGCGGCCGAGCCCACGACCAGCACGGTAGGCGAACTCGGCGGGCAAACCCTGGTCGCCGGGGTGTACACGTCACCCGCCACCATGTCTCTGACCGGCACCGTCACGTTGGACGGGCAGAACGATCCCAACTCGGTGTTCATCTTCCAGGCGGGGTCCGATCTGATCACCGCGGTTGACAGCCGGGTCAGCCTGGTCAACGGCGCCCAGGCGTGCAACGTGTTCTGGCAGGTCAGCAGCTCGGCGACCCTGAACACCCGGACCGTCTTCGTCGGAAGCATCCTGGCGTTGCAGTCGGCGACTCTGGGCGAGGGAGCCACCGTCGCCGGACGGGTGCTGGCCCGCAACGGTGCCGTCACGCTGATCCACAACACGATCACGCGACCGTTCTGTGCCGCATCCATCGCGCCCCCGACCATCTCGAAGGCCTTCGAAGATGCGACGATCCCGGTTGGCGGGACGACGTCGTTGAGTTTCACTCTCACCAACCCCAACGCGGGTACCTCGTTGACCGGGGTCACTTTCACCGATGCGCTACCCGCCGGGCTGGTGGTGGCCACTCCGAATGGTCTGACTGGTTCGTGTGGTGGTGGCACGATCGCCGCGACGGCCGGTGGTGGCAGCATCAGTTTGGCTGGTGCGACGTTGCCGGCTGGTGGGAGTTGCACGTTCTCGGTGAACGTCACCGCTACGACCAGCGGTACGAAGGTCAACACGACAAGTCCGGTGGACTCGAACGAGAGTGGTCCGGGCGCCGTCGCGTCGGCGACCGTCACGGTCGGCGCGGCGGTCGTCGCGCCACCGACGATCGCCAAGGCTTTCGATGACGCGACCATTCCGGTTGGCGGGACGACCGCGCTGGGTTTCACCCTCACCAACCCGAACGCGGATACGCCGCTGACCGGGGTCGGTTTCACTGACGCGTTGCCTGCGGGGTTGGTGGTGGCCACTCCGAATGGTCTGACTGGTTCGTGTGGTGGTGGCACGATCGCGGCGACGGCTGGTGGTGGCAGCATCAGTTTGGCTGGTGCGACGTTGCCGGCTGGTGGGAGTTGCACGTTCTCGGTGAACGTCACCGCTACGACCAGCGGTACGAAGGTCAACACGAGCGGCCCGGTGGACTCGAACGAGAGCGGCCCCGGTGCCGTCGCTTCGGCAAGCGTCACGGTTGCCGTCGCCACACCACCGACGATCTCCAAAGCCTTCGGGGTCACGACCATCGCCGCAGACGGGACGACATCGCTGAGCTTCACCCTCAGCAACCCCAACGCGAGCACGCCGTTGACCGGAGTCAATTTCACCGATGCGCTGCCTGCGGGGTTGGTGGTGGCCACTCCGAATGGTCTGACTGGTTCGTGTGGTGGTGGCACGATCGCCGCGACGGCTGGTGGTGGCAGCATCAGTTTGGCTGGTGCGACGTTGCCGGCTGGTGGGAGTTGCACGTTCTCGGTGAACGTCACCGGCACGACCAGCGGTACGAAGGTCAACACGACAAGTCCGGTGGACTCGAACGAGAGCGGCCCGGGCACCCCCGCCGCGGCGAGCATCACCGTCAGGGTTGCGGGAGCACCGACGATCGCCAAGGCATTCCAGGACCCCACCATCCCGCTCAACGGAACGACGGCGCTGGAGTTCACCCTTACCAACCCCAACGCGAACACGACGCTGACCGGTGTCAGCTTCGTCGACAACCTTCCTGCGGGGCTGGTGGTCGCCACTCCCAATGGCGCGGAGACCGACTGCGCCTCCGGCACGATCACTGCGACTGCCGGGAGCAGCACCATCAGCCTGTTCGGCGCCACCCTGCCGGCCAACGCAAGCTGCACCGTGTCAGTCAACGTCACCGGCACAACCACCGGAACGAAGGTCAATACCACCACTGCCGTCACCTCGGTTCAGAGTGGTCCGGGCGCCCCTGCCTCGGCAACCGTCACCGTCGGCGCGGCGGTCGTCGCGCCACCGACGATCGCCAAGGCTTTCGATGACGCGACCATTCCGGTTGGCGGGACGACCGCGCTGGGTTTCACCCTCACCAACCCGAACGCGGATACGCCGCTGACCGGGGTCGGTTTCACTGACGCGTTGCCTGCGGGGTTGGTGGTGGCCACTCCGAATGGTCTGACTGGTTCGTGTGGTGGTGGCACGATCGCGGCGACGGCTGGTGGTGGCAGCATCAGTTTGGCTGGTGCGACGTTGCCGGCTGGTGGGAGTTGCACGTTCTCGGTGAACGTCACCGCTACGACCAGCGGTACGAAGGTCAACACGAGCGGCCCGGTGGACTCGAACGAGAGCGGCCCCGGTGCTCCTGCCTCGGCAAGCATCACAGTCGGCGCTGTCGCAGCACCGACGCTCGCCAAGGCATTCCGGGACGACACCATCCCCCTGAACGGGACGACGTCCCTGCGCTTCACCCTCCGCAACCCCAACCCGGCGACGTCGCTGACCGGAGTCGGTTTCGTCGACAACCTGCCTTCGGGTCTGGTGGTCGCCAATCCCAACGCCGCGCAGACCAACTGCGCCTCCGGCACGGTCACCGCGACTTCCGGCGGCAGCAGCATCAGCCTGGCCGGAGCGACCCTGCCTGCCAACGAGAGTTGCACGGTGTCGGTGAACGTCACCGGCAAGACCGCGGGGAAGAAGGTCAACACGACGGCCGCTACCTCGATCGAAAGCGGTCCAGGCTCTCCTGCCTCGGCAAGCATCACGGTCCGTAAGGGCATGCTGCCCGTCACCGGCAGCCGGATCTCGACCTACGCCACGGTCGCACTGACCATGCTCGGCCTCGGTGGAATGCTCATCGTGATGAGCCACCGGCTGGTCCGGCGTAGGCGCCAAATCGCCTAGTGCCTCGTCCTGAGCGTTGATCGTGTAATCGGTCGGGGTTCTCAGGACCTGTCGGGGTATCGATGGCCGATGCGGCGCAGGGCGATCGTCGGCGATGTCCGCCCAGGGGCAACCGGCGCCGGACATGCCCCCTGTTGAGGTGACCAAAATGGAGTGGGGGCCGCACCGAGACGAATCGATGAGCAGACCCGCGATTGGGTCTGCGTCATTCACCCGGTGCGGCCTCCGTTCCCTCGGCCAGCCGTTCTCCTGCTGGTTACTGGCCAAGCTGCGTGACTACCTGATCGAGTCGGGCTCAGTCACGGCGATCAGAGTCGAAACGATCCGGCGGATCCTGCGCGAGCGAGGGGTGTCCTGGCAGGCCACGAAGATGTGGAAGACCAGCAACGGCCCCCCTGGCCACGCCTTGGCGGCCCGCAACCCGTCCGACTACGGCCACCCTGATCAACCTCGGCATGCTCCTGTTCATGGACGAGGAGGCAGGCGCGGTCGTGCCGATGCTGATGCTCGGAGCGTCGGGCTGGCGGCGGCGCTGCTGTGGGTTGCCGCCCACCTACACCGACGAGGGCCTGCAGGCCCGCCGCCAGCGAACCGGCCTCCCGTCCTCGTGCTGTCCCAGTACGTCGAGCAGCTCTACGCCCGCGAGTTGCTCGCCGGCGGGCAAGGCGCCATCGGCAACTGCTCTAGGACCGGGTCACCAACACCGAGCAGTTCATCGACACCGTGCGCCGGGTCGCCGCCGGCGGCACGGTCATGGACCCGCACGTCATCGTGACGTGGCCAGAGGAGGTGCGCCCGTCCAGTTCACCACCCACGTGGTACGAGGGCCTCCGGCTCAGGCGCTGCTGGACGCCGCGGACCGTGCGCAGTTGCTGGTGGTGGGCAGCCGGGGACACGGCGCCTTCGCCGGGATGCTGCTCGGCTCGGTCAGCCAGCACTGCGTACAGCACGCGTCGTGCCCGGTGCTGCCACCCTCGTTGTCCCACACTCCGTACGCGTCGGAGCCGGTCGTCGCCGCGGCCTGGGGCCCGACCGGTGCGCTGGCCAGGATGTCGGGCGCGCGCCTGAGGTTGGTCGGGTCGGCGGCGGCCGCCATCGCCCACTCGGCTGCCGCGCGTGGCATGCCGGGCGGCGCCACCAGCAAGTCGACCTGGACGTCGCGGCCAGTGGTGGCGACCAACAGGGCGGGGTCGAGGGTGTCGAACCAGCCGATCCGGACCACGTCCGGTCCGATGGTCAACCGGCGGATACGGCTTTCCCAGGTGCGGAGGTTGAGCATGAGATGCCGGATCCGACCATGGCGTTCGGACAGGGCGAGGACGAGACCGGGGAGTTCGGCGGCCGGGTCCCGGGACTGCGGCCACCACCCGCCGTCCAGGATCGCCCGATCCCGGACAGGGGCGAGGACGAGCCGGGGCGCGGACGGCGCCGACTCGGGGGGCGTGGGGGCTGGTCGCGTGGTGACGGACATGGCTCATCCGTCCTCCCGGGTCGGGCGGGGCGGCAGCGGGACGCGAGCGATGCCGGTCGTCGACGGAGGAGTCGGACCGGACCCGGCCGGGCCGTCGGGCCGCGTGCCGGCACGGCCGAGCATCCTCAACTGCACGATCCGGGCGGTGCCGGGCAGGGCGACGAGCAGGACCCCGAAGACCGCGGCCAGCAGCAGCGCCACCCCTATCGGCAAGGTGCCGTGAGCGCCGAGGAACGACACCTCGGCACGTTGCCCGTTCTGCAGTACGAAGACCAGGAGCAGCAGGAGCACGAACGCGAACACCACGGCAGCGACCCACAGGCCCCCGATCCGTGAGCGCTTCACCGACGGTCGCGGGGGTACCGCGCGGGAAGCATCGGTGCCGCCACGGGCGCCCGGCGAGAAGGATTGAACATGACTGTTCCGAGGTGCGGTCATCACGAACCGCCGCCTTCCGATGAAGATCTGGCGCGCCTGGACGCCGTGGTGCGCTGGCGCGTCTGGATGATGGCGGGCCTGCGACGGACTGTCGCGGTCCGACGTGCCGGTGCGAGGGGGGTGCCTGGCCAGGAATGCGACGGAGATCCGGCGACCTGACCGGTGCATGGGGTGCGGCGGGTGGCCGACACGGTGACCTCGATCGGTGGGGGTGCGTCCGCCAGCGGCGGACTGTCAGCCACCGGGGTCCCGAGCGACACCGTAAGCGTACGCTTCCGCGACCGGCTCGTCTGCCGCCGGAGCCGTCCGCAGGTCCGGTGGGTCGCCGGTCGCGCCGTGGCGTCATGCGGGAGTACGGTGTGACCGTCGCCCGGCACCGCGGCGCGGTATGGCAGCGCGTCCGTTCGACTGATCCGGGTCGGAGTCGGCAGTGGGCAAGGGCAATCCGGGGCGCGGCGATCCGCCGACCGTCGGCTGCGGCTGTGGGCTGTTCTCGTCGATGCCGCCCGGGGTGGCGCTGTCGCGGTCGATCATGTCTGCGCGGCGGCGGGCTCGGTCGCGGGCGTCGACTCCGCCGCCGTCGCGGTGATCCTCGATGCCACGCCGCGCAAGCTGGTGTACGCCACGGACCGGACCGCGTCGGAGCTGGAAGACCTGACCCTGACCCTCGGGGAGGGGCCATGCGTGGACGCGACCACCGGCGGACCTGTCCTGGTCACCGATCTGACCGTGCCGGAGTGCCGGAACCGGTGGCCGGTGTTCGCGCCCGCTGCGGTGCTCGCCGGGGCCGGCGCGGTTTTCGCGTTGCCACTACGGGTGGGCGGGATCCGCCTCGGTGTCCTGGACCTCTACCGGGCCCGCGCCGGTGACCTCGGGGCGGAGCAACTGGCCGACGCGCTGGTCCTGGCGGACACGGCATGCGCGGTGCTGCTGGACGACGCGACGCGTCACGGGGTGGACCGGGACGATCAGTGGCCCGAGGGGGCCGGCCTGCACCACCCCGAGGTGCACCAGGCGACGGGCATGATCACGGTTCAGCTGGGGCTGACCGCGGCGGTGGCGCTCATCTGGTTGCGCGCCTACGCGTACTCCCAGGACCGGTGCCTGCGGGACGTGGCAGCTGATGTCGTCGCCCGGCGCCTGCATCTCGGACCGGCCGGGACACCTGGTGACCGAGATGAGTGAACAAGGGAATCGGCGCCAGGACGGCGTCGCACGGACCATCCCGTCGGGTGACCGGTGGAACCATTGATTGACGAGGTGACTGACATGGCCGAGACCCCGCTGGCCGACGTTTTCGTGGAGATGGCCGACACTCTCGTCGACGACTTCGACGTGATCGAGTTCCTGCACGTGCTGACCGAGAGGTGTGTCGAGCTGCTGGGTGTGTCGGCGGCCGGGCTGCTCCTGACCGACCAACGGGACACGCTGCAGGTGGTCGCCGCCTCCTCCGAACGCACCCGACTGCTGGAGCTGTTCCAGCTCCAGACCGACCAGGGGCCCTGCCTCGACTCCTTCCGTTCCGGGCAACCGGTGTCGGTCGCCGACCTGACCCTGAAAACGGCCCGATGGCCGAGGTTCACCGCCGCCGCGGCCGAGATCGGCTTCGCCGCGGTGCACGCCCTGCCGATGCGCCTGCGCTCCGAGGTCATCGGCGCGCTGAACCTCTTCGACGTCCGGCCGCGGGGCCCTCGACGAGGACAAGCTCCGCATCGGTCAGGCGCTCGCCGACGTGGCCACCATCGGACTGCTGCAGCACCGCGCCATCCACCGGCGGGACATCCTCACCGAACAGCTGCAGACCGCCCTGAACAGCCGCGTCCTGATCGAACAGGCCAAGGGGGTTCTCGCCGAACGCCTACAGGTGGACGTGGGCCAAGCCTTCGCGATCCTGCGCGACGGTGCCCGCAGCCGCAACCGTCGACTGTCTGAACTGTCCCAGGCGATCGTCGACGGTTCCGAGCAGCTCGTGCCGGGGCCAGTCACCCACCGGTCCGGCTGACGACCGGGTTCGACACCCGAGTGCGCTTCCCAGAGCCTTCCGAGTGTCGGTCGGGGAGATGAAGGCGTACGGTTACGGTGTCGCCCGGGTCCCCGGTGGCCGCCAGTCTCGCCGCCACCAGCCCGTTAGGGGCGTTGGAACAAATGGTCACCTCCGCCGTGACACCCACAGCCGTTTCCTCCCCTCCGACGCTGAGCCCGGCTATCGGGGACAGCGAACAACTGTTGCGTCGACGCGCAGCCCTGAACGCCGACGATCCCGACCGTGCGCGACTGCGGAACCGGATCATCGAGGCGAACCTGCCGATGGCGGGTCGACTCGCCCGCCGGTACACCGGTCGCGGGGAGTCCTACGAGGACCTGGCTCAGGTCTGCGCGGTCGGCCTGATCAGAGCCGTCGACGGATACGACACCAACCGGGGCGTGCCGTTCGCCAGCTACGCCATTCCGACCATCCTCGGCAGCATCCGGCGCCACTTCCGCGACACGGCCTGGGCGATCCGGGTGCCGCGAGCAGCGCAGGAACTGAGCGCCCGGGTGCCCGAAGCCCGGGGCGAGCTCGGGCAGCAGCACGGTCGCGAACCGACTGACGGCGAGCTCGCCCACCATCTGGAGGTGACCGTCGCCCAACTCGCGGCCGCCGTCGCCACCTTCGACGTCTATCGCCTGCCGTCGCTGAACGAGCCACGACCCGGGGCCGACGGCATCGAGCGTCTCGCGCTCATCGGCGCCGCCGACCCGGCATACGCAGCCGTGGACGACCACCTCACCCTCCGACTGCTCCTCGCGGCGATTCCCGCCCGTGAACGTCGGATCCTGACCATGCGGTTCTACGGCGACCTGACCCAGGCGCAGATCGCCACCCGGGTCGGGCTGTCCCAGATGCACGTCTCCCGGCTGCTGAAGCGCTCGCTGGCCCAGCTGAGAGCCGGGACGCTCCGCTGACCGGTCGTCGGCCGGGACCGCTCAGGCGCCCGGGGCCGAGTTGTCGAGATCACCAGGAGAGACTGTCATGGCCGTTCGTCCGATCGCCGCTGGCGGGCCCTCGCCGCCAGCCAGCGAGAGATCCGGCCCCTCGACATTCGGGGTACGGGTACCGCGGGCCCTCGACGTCCGCGCGCTCCGCCTGCGGGTGTTCCTCCTGGTGACCGTCCTGCTTTTGCCGCTGGTGCTCATCACGACGTTTGCCGAAAGCTGACCGCTTCCCGGGGTCCTGGGGGATCGTGGTACTCCCGCACCATTCGCCGGTCACGACGACAGGTCGACCGCCCGCCGCGTCTCGGCACCCCGGTGACGGGATTCGACCAGGGCCTGCACACCACCACCCGTGACCATGACCGTCCGGAACGGCTTCTCGAGGGGCAGACGATGAAGATCGCCAGATACAGGATCGTTGCGGCGCTGCGCGAGCGCGGCCAGCAGACCAGGGCCGACTGGGTCGAGCGGGAACTACCGGAACGGGTGGACCCCGCCAAGCACGCGGGGCTGCTCGCCACCCTGCGCCTCGATCCGGCCGACCTCGCCGACGCGCCGTCCCCGTGAGGGTCGCCCTGCTCGGTCCGGTCGCCTGGCGGACTCCTCCCCACCACTACGGTCCCTGGGAACAGGTGACCGGACTGCTCGCCGAAGGACTTGTCACCCGTGGTGTGGACGTGACCCTCTTCGCGACGCTCGACTCGGTCACCTCCGCCGCACTCGACGGCGTCTGTCCCCGGGGATACGCCGACGATCCGGGCATGGACGGCCGGGTGTGGGAGGCGATGCACGTCTCCCACGCGATGTCCCGCTCCGGGCAGTTCGACCTGGTGCACAGCCACCTCGACTGGCTGCCGTTGGCCTTCGCCGAGCACTGCCGCGCTCCGCTGCTCACCACCGTGCACGGCTTCTCCGGCGCGGGCATCCTCCCCGCGTACGCCCGGGCCCGCTCGTCCTACGTGTCGATCTCCGACGCCGACCGGAGCCCGGACCTCGACTACGTCGCCACGGTGCACCACGGCGTCGACCTCACCGGGCTGCCGTTCACCCGCGACGCCGGCCCAGGACTGGCCGCCTTCGGCCGGATCCATCCCGACAAGGGCACCCACACCGCCATCGAGATCGCCCGTCGTGCCGGCCGGCCGCTGACCATCTGCGGCATCGTGCAGGACGAGCGGTACTTCGCCGAGCAGGTGGCCCCGCACATCGACGGCGACCAGGTCGTCTTCCTCGGCTCGGTCGGCCCTCGCCGCCGTGCCGAGGTGCTGGGCGAGAGCACCGCGCTGCTGCACCCGATCGCCTTCGACGAGCCGTTCGGGCTGTCAGTGGTGGAATCGATGGCCTGCGGCACGCCGGTCGTCGCCTGGTCGCGGGGGTCCATGCCGGAGGTCGTCGACGACGGGGTGACGGGGTTCCTCGTGCAGACCGTCGAGCAGGCCGTCGACGCCGTCACCCGGGCCGTCGGGCTGGACCGGGCCGCCTGCCGGTCCCGCGCCGGGCAGCGTTTCGGCGCGGACCGGATGGTCACCGACTACCTGGCGGTCTACGACCAGGTCATCCGCTGATCGCACCGCTGAATCCGACTCCCGCCCACGAACCCGTTCCGCCGGCCACACACGCTGGCCGGCGTGCGCCGACACCGCGTGAGGCCGTTCCCGCACTTTCGAGGCGGCCGACAACCGGAAGGCCCGACACCCATGCTCAGCTACGGATTCCTCAGCACCCACCCACCGACCCGGTGTGGACTGGCCACCTTCAACTCCGCCCTCGCCGCCCAATTGACCGCCGACGGTACGCGCGGCGGCATCGTCCGGGTCGCCGACCGCGGTGACGACCTGCGGGCCGGACCCGGGGTAGTGCACACCTGGTCGACCCGTACCCAGGCCGGCTGGCGGGACGCCGCGACGGCCCTGAACGCCTTCGACGTGGCCGTCGTCCAGCACGAGTACGGTATCTACCCCGGCGCCGACGGCGAGGACGTCCTGCCGCTGCTGCGCCGGCTCACCGTGCCGAGCATCGTCGTCCTGCACACCGTGCTCCGCCGGCCCTCGGCCCGGCAGAAGTCCCTGCTGGAGCAGATCGTCACCGCCGCCGGAGCGGTCGTCACGATGACCGACACGGCACGTGACCGGCTGCTCGTCGGCTACACCGTACGTCCGGGCAAGGTGACGGTCATCCCGCACGGCGCCGCTGAGCAGGTCGGCGTACCCGCCGACCGCCGTACCCGGCCCCACCTGCTGACCTGGGGACTTCTCGGTCCCGGCAAGGGCGTCGAGTGGTCCCTGCGGGCCCTCACGCGGTTGCAGGACCTCGACCCGACCCCCACCTACACCGTCGCCGGCCGGACCCACCCCAAGGTGGTCGAGCACCAGGGGGAGGCGTACCGGGCGGGGCTGCACCGGCTCGGCGCGCAGCTGGGCGTCGCGCACGCCGTGGACTACCAGAACGTCTACCACGACCAGGCCACCCTCGGCCGGCTGATCCGCTCCGCCGACGTGGTCGTCCTGCCCTACGACTCCCGCGAACAGGTCACCTCGGGGGTGCTCATCGAGGCGGTGGCCGCCGGGGTGCCCGTGGTGGCCACGGCCTTCCCGCACGCCGTCGAGCTGCTCACCGGTGGCCCCGGTCTGGTCGTACCCCATCAGGATCCGGCGGCGCTGGCCGACGCGATCCGGCGGATGCTGACCGAACCGGGCCTGGGCGCGCGGCTTGCCGGTCGCGTCCGGCCGCTGGCCGCGGACCTGCGCTGGCCCGCGGTGGCGGCCCGCTACGGCGCGCTCGCCGAGCGGCTCGTCGCCGCCCGCCGTCCCGCGGTCAGCGCGGCGTCGGCGTGACCGCGACCACCGGATTGTCCAGCACGCCGGGCAGCGACCGCCGACATCCGACGCCCCGGCCGAGCTTCGCGCACCTGAGCCGGTTGAGTGACGACACCGGCCTGTTCGAGCACGCCCGGCACGCGATCGTCCGCCGCGAGCACGGCTACTGCACCGACGACGTCGCCCGCGGCCTGGTCGTCACCAGCCGCGAGCCGGAGCCCACCGACGAGGTGCTCCGGCTCGCCGAGCGCTATCTCGCCTTCCTGACCCACGCCCAGGGCGTCGGCGGTGCCTTTCACAACCGGCTCGGCCACGACCGGCGCTGGGCCGACGAGCCCGGGCTCGGCGACTGGTGGGGTCGCGCGCTGTGGGGGCTCGGCACCGCCGCGGCCCGCAGTCCCGCGCCCTGGATCAGGGAGGAGGCGCTGGTCGCCTTCAGCCGGGGCGCCACCAGACGCGCCCCGACCCCGCACGCGATGGCCTTCGCCGGGCTCGGCGCGGCCGAGGTACTGCGCCGCCACCCGGGCCACGCCGATGCCGCCGCACTGCTGGGGGACGCGGCCAGCACGATCGGCGCCCCGGGATCCGATGCGCGCTGGCCCTGGCCACAGTCACGGCTGACCTATGCCAACGCGGCCCTCGCGGAGGTCGTCATCGCCGCCAGCCAGCTGCGCCACGACGGCCCACTCCTCGACGACGGCCTGCGGATGCTGACCTGGCTGCGCGACGTCCAACTCCGCGACGGGCACCTGTCGGTCGTACCCGACGGAGGTTGGGAACGCGGTGCGCCGCGGCCCCGCCACGACCAGCAGCCGATCGAGGTCGCCGCGTTCGCCGACGCCTGCGCCACCGCCGCCACGGTCACCGGCGACCCCGCCTGGGAGGCCGGGGTGCGGCAGGCTGTCGGATGGTTCCTCGGTGACAACGACGTCGGCACACGGATGTGGGACCCGGCGACCGGCGGCGGCTACGACGGGCTGACCACGCACGGACCCAACCTCAACCAGGGCGCCGAGTCGACCCTCGCGCTGATCTCCACCCTCCAGCACGCCCGGCGATGGTCGTGACCGGGACCCTCGCCGTCCGGCAGGACGTCGTCCTCACCCCGGATCCACGCCGGGTGATCATCAAGCTCTTCGTCCCGGGTGAGGACGCCGCCCTGGTACGCAGCCGCGCGGCGGCGCTCATCGCCCGCGTCGCGCACCTCGACGAGGAGGAGACCGGCCGGCTGCTGCGGGACACCTTCGACCGCTTCGGCGGTCGGCACCGCGACCTGGACGGCACGTTCCACCACCACTACGACCTCGTCCGGCACCGCGCCGCCCGGGCCTGGGACCTCTCGCCCGCCGTGCGTCTCCTGGTCGGCGCCTACTTCAGTCACGAGTACGCGGTCGAGGCCGCCGCGCTGTGCAACCCGTCGATGACGGTCCACCCCGACCAGAGCGGTCTGGACGCCGGGCAGCTGCGGGTCGCGATCAGCCTGCGCCAGATCGGCGAGGGCCACCGGTCGTCCATCGGGTTCGCCACCGCGGTCCTCGGCCCCGGGCGCCGGCTCGCCGTCGCCGACCGGTCCGGCCCACCGGTCGTCGGACAGCGGATGGCCGTACGACACCGCCGGGACCTTCTCGCCGCCGGCCTCACCGAGGAGGACTGCGACAACGAGGTCACCGCCACCGTGCTGGACGCCCTGCCCGATCGGTACGACGAGGCCACCTTCGAGCGGGTGCTCGGCGAGCTGCCACCCGATCTGCTCTCCCGCAGCACCGGACCGGACACCCTCGAACACGTACGCCGCACCAACGCCGCCAGTTACGCCACGACCTTCCCCGCCGACACCGCCCTGCACCAACGGGTGCTCTGGCCGGCCGTTCCGGCGGAGAGCAACGGCATGGAGGACGCCCGGTTCGTCAGGTTCACCGACGAGTCCGGACCCCTGTACCGGGCCACCTACACCGCCTACGACGGACGGCGCATCGCCACCCGCGCGCTGGCCAGCAGCGACCTGCGCCGCTTCGAGAGCACCCCGATGCGCGGGCCGGGTGTCCGCAACAAGGGCGTCGCGCTGTTCCCCCGTACCGTCGGCGGCCGGCACCTCGCCCTGTGCCGCGCCGACGGCGAGACCCTCGGCCTGACCTGCTTGGACGGTGAGAACCGGTGGCAGGAACCGGTGCCGCTGCACGCCCCGCGGGACGGCTGGGAACTGATCCAGGTCGGCAACTGCGGATCCCCCATCGAAACCGACGACGGCTGGCTGGTGCTCACCCACGGTGTCGGCCCGATGCGCCGGTACGCCATCGGCGCGCTCCTGCTGGACCTGCACCGACCGGAACGGGTCCTCGCACGGCTTCCCGGCGCGCTCCTGTCACCCGACGAGGCCGACCGGGACGGATACGTGCCCAACGTCGTCTACTCCTGCGGCGGGCTCGTCCACGCCGGCGATCTGTGGTTGCCGTACGGGGCCAGCGACGCCCGGATCGGTATCGCCACCGTGCCGGTGGCCGCGCTCATCGGGGCGATGGCACGATCGCCGCACCGCCCTGCCGCACCGGCGGCGGAGTAAGCTGGGGGCATTCGCCCCAGGCCCCGGCGACGTGCTGCGCGTCCATGCCGGGAGGATCCATGAGCATCATCGACCAGACCATCGGAGCGGCGCAGCCAGGGTCGCGGTGCCGTCGCGGCAGCGACTACGCCGAACTGTTGAGCCGGGTGCGGCAGGCGGGTCTGCTCGAGCGGTGCCCGACCTACTACCTGGTCATGAGTGCCGTCAACGCCGCACTGGTCACCGCGGCGAACGCAAGACCGACGCCGACGACAGCTACGTCTTCGCCCAGACCCTGCACATGCGCACCGATCTACCGACTCTCGCCGTGGCAGACGGAGGGCGCGCCTGTTCTGGCCGGGCCATTCGTGACCACCACGACCCCACCGCCACCTCGGAAGGATCACGGCCAAGTCGAGACGGGCGGTGTTTCGCCCGGTGGCTGAAGGGCATCTCTGTATCGGAGTCATCGACTCCAACATGCGCCGGCAACGCGGTGCCTTCTACCGCAACGCCAGCGGACGGCTGCCCAGACCTCGCGGCCTTCCCCTCGTCAGTCCTCCAGTTCGGGATCACACGCTGGAGCGCTCCGCAGCGGACGTACGTGATCACCGGACCGGTCTCGGAAGGTATGTGGTGATGAGCGTAGAACTGTCCACCGTCCGCGCGAGTGTGCCCCGTCCGGCGCCGAAGCCGCTGATCGAGGGCACCCAGTCGGCCGGCTCCCTCGTGATGTTGTGGGTGTTCCTGGTGCTGCCGGTCGCGGCGCTGATCGCGGCGGTGCCGCTGGCCTGGGGCCACGGTCTGTCCGGGCTGGACGCCTCGATGGCCGTCGCGGGCTACGTGATCGCGATGGCCGGCGCGACGGTCGGGTTCCACCGGCACCTGACCCACGGATCGTTCAAGGCCCGCCGGGGCCTGCGCATCGCGCTGGCGGTGGCCGGCAGTCTCGCCGTGCAGGGAAGCCCCACCAAGTGGGTGGCCGACCATCGCCGCCATCATGCGTTCACCGACCGGGAGGGCGATCCGCACTCGCCGTGGCGCTACGGCACCGGTGTCGCCGCGCTGGCCAAGGGGCTGCTCCACTCCCACCTGGGATGGTTGCTGAATCGGGAGATCACCAACAAGGCCCGCTTCGCCCCTGACCTGCTCGCCGACCGCGACATCCGGGTCGTGGACCGACTGTTCGGACCGATGGTGGCCGCGTCGCTGCTGCTCCCGGCGGTGATCGGCGGTCTCGTCAGTGGCTCGTGGGCCGGGGCGTTGACCGGGTTCTTCTGGGCCGGGCTGGTCCGCATGGCGGTGGTGCACCATGTCACCTGGTCGGTCAACTCGATCTGTCACGTCGTGGGTCAGCGGCCGTTCGCCAGCAAGGACAAGGCCACGAACTTCTGGCCGCTGGCGGTCCTGTCATTCGGGGAGAGCTGGCACAACTCCCACCACGCCGACCCCACCGGCGCCCGCCACGGTGTGCTGCGCGGGCAGATCGATCCCGCCGCCCGGCTGATCTGGCTCTTCGAGAAGCTCGGCTGGGCCCACGACGTCCGCTGGCCCGACGCGGCACGCCTCGCCGCCCGCCGCACCAACCCGTAACCGCCCGAGAGCGTCGCCAACCCGGCCCGAGAGACACCTCGTACCGAGATGCCGGCCGGCACCGATGGCAGCGGCGGTATCAGAGCCCGGCTGCCCCGCGTGAGCCACAGGTCGTACCGTTAGGTGCTGCGGCGCCTTGCACCGGATCGGCGCGCCTCTGCGCGAATGCCGTTGAGGCGGGACCGCGGATCGCCGCCGGCCGGACAGTCGTCCGCTACGCGTCGAGGATGTGGGCGAGCATCGCGGGATCGCTGAGGACGCCGTGGGCCACCTCGGTCAGTTTGCGGTGGTGACGCCGGGCGTAGCCGCGGATGGCGGCGAACGCCTCGTCGACATCAAGGCCGGTCGCCTGCGCGACCGCGCCCTTGGCCTGCTCGATGACGATGCGGCTGTTCAATGCGCCTTGCAGCTGTTCGGTCAGGAGTTCACCCCGTCGGATGGCGCGCTCCTGCAGCAGTCCGATCGCGGCGACGTCTGCCAGGGCCTGCATGACCGGCACATCGGTGCCCGCGAAGTCGCCGCCCTTGACGTCGCCGAAGACGTTCAAGGCCCCGATCACCTGCGTGCGCAGCCGCAAGGGGAACGCGTGCACCGACTGGAAACCCGCTGCGGTGGCCCGGGGCGCGAACCGGGGCCACCGGTCGCTCGCCTCGTCCAGATCGACGTTGATGACGGGCGCACCGGTCCGGAAGGCTTCCTGGCAGGGACCCTCGTGGGTCTGCAGCTGAAACAGTTCCACGAGTTTGACGTTCTCGTTCGAGCCGGCCATGAACTCGAGCCGGCCGTCCCGGCCGGCGAGGACGAGCCCCACCGCCGCCGCGCCGACCAGGCCGGCCGCCCGATCGGTGAGCATGTGCAGGAAGTCCATCAGGTCGAAATCGTCCACCAGGGTGTCAGCGACCTCGACGAAGATCGTCGCCATCCGTTCGGCTGAGACGATGGTCATGCGTGCCTCCCGGCGTGTCCAGCTGTGGGCGGTCATGGGGGATCCTCCGGGTTACGGCCCGTCGCGGTCGAGCCGCAGCCGGCGCGCGACGATGTCTCGGGCCACGTCGCTGAGGCGGCGGTTCTCCGCGTAGGCGTGGGCACGGATCCGCGCCATCGCCTGACCGAGGGGGATCTCGAGCTGCACCATGACCATGCCCTGAGCTTGGAACAACTCCGCACGGTACTCGGCCGCGTCGTCGTCCATGTCGGCGATGCCGCTGCTCTCCGCCTGTTCCTGCCGGTCGAGCAGGGCGGTCACCGTGAGGTCGGCGAAGGCGAGGGCGTCGGCGAACTCCGCAGCGGGCAACCGCCCCGCGCGGTCCCGGAACACATCCAGGACGCCGAGGCGGGTGGCGCCGATCTGTAGCGGGAACGCGAACACCGCGCGGAGACCGTCGGCGTGGGCGGCGGGAGCGTAGAACGGCCAGCGACCACCCTCCTTGACCATGAGGTCTCCGAGATCGGAGATCAGCACCGGACGGCGGCTGGTGTAGGCGTCCACGCAGGGCCCCTCACCGAACATGGACTGCAACTCCTCAAGGCGTTCGCTGGCCGGGTCGGACGCGGCGGTCACCGCCCGGATCCCGTCCTCCGTCATCACACTGATCCCGACCCCGGACGCCGACAGTTCCCGCGCGGCGACATCGCACACCCGCCGCAGCAGGTCGTCCCTGCCGTCGGGCCCGGGGGGCTGCCGCAGGATGAGGTTCCTGAGGTACGAGACGCGGTCATTCACGACTCGCACCGACGGCGCGGTTGGCCGGCCCGCCGAGGTTGGGCGGTGACAGTGGGCAGGAAGTCATGACATCTGGATCGAGCACAGCGGCACCTTCCCGGTGCGGTGCCGCCGGAGGACTGGGGCAGCAGAACGCGCGAAGTGTTTCGGCCAGCCTAGCCCCGAATCGACGCCAACGCATGGCGACCTTCGGACGCCCCGACCGTCCGAGCGTTCGCGCATCGGGTCATGCGGCGGTAGTGTCGAGCTGCGGCCCTTCGCGGTCGTTGCCCAAGCCCCCGGCATCAGGTGACTCATGCCGAGGTGAGGCTGATGGCTCAGGTGTCCGGTGACCATTTCGTCATCACCGTGCTGACCTCCCCGCGACCTCCTGCCGCCCTGGTGTGCTTGGCGGGTGAGATCGACATGGACGCCGACCCGGCATTGTCGGGCGTGGTCGACCGGCTCTCCGCCGTGGCCCCGTCCGAGGTCGTCGTGGATCTGGGCGACGTCACCTTCGCCTCTTCGACGCTGCTCAACTTCCTCGCCCGGGCGCACGTCGCCCTCACGGCCGACGCGGCCCTGGTCGTGTGCCGGCCCAGACGCCACACCCGGCGGCTGCTGGAGATGACGAACGTGGGGCAGCTGGTGAGGATGCGCGGCGACCTGCCGCCGTCCGGCTACTGGATGCCGCACGGCGCCGCACGACCGGAGGCACTGCCCGTCCTCGGCGGGGTCGACTGACCCCCTCTCCCGGCAATACCCGACACCGGCCGCGTTCCCTTCCCCGTCCCGCCGTGCAAGAGCAATGGGGCAACCCCGCAGTACATAGAGGATCTCGATGAAAGTGACACCTCCCCCCACCCCGGAATTCGGCACCACCTGGGTCGACACCGCGCGACGGCGGGCGCGAAGTCGTCTCGTCCCGGTGCGGCGGGGGTGGCAACCGCCGGCGTTCACCGGCGGCCCACCGATCGGCGGCACGACCGCGCCGGTCCCGGCCGAGGAGCGGACAGGCACCGTCGACGACGGGCTCCCCCGGGGGTACGCACGGCGGGCGCCTGGGCGTGGCGGATCATCTTGTTCGTCGCGGCGGCGTACCTGCTCGTGCGGGTCGTCGAGCTGCTGCGAGAGTGGTTTCTCGGCGGCGTCGGTCGTCGACTCACGCTTGGCGGTTCGGCGATGGCTGCAGACATAGGGCGACCCGAGCGACTCCGGGGATGAGCGCTCCGTGCTCCTATGACGGCGACGCCGAAGGTGGATAGCCTGAGGGATGTCGTTGATCTTCGATCATGTGCGCGACGTGTGCTCGCCAGCGGATGCCAACCCGGGTCATCCGGTGCCGACGCGGGTCACCGCAGCCGCTCGTGGTCGCAAACGGGGGTTCGTGTGCTCGAGCTGTGGTCCTGGGCTGGGCGAACGGCGGTCCGGGTGCTGCGGGCGAACGTGGGCCACTCCCTGCCACCCCAGGTGAACCCGCCGGTCGCTAGACTAGGCGCTCGCGCCCTCGTAGCTCAGGGGATAGAGCATCGGTTTCCTAAACCGTGTGTCGCAGGTTCGAATCCTGCCGGGGGCACCAGTTGAGGTCCAGCGGGCAAAGTGCCGATCGTCGATGAACTTCGACCGGCTGCGGGACCACCGCTGTCGGATCGCCGCCCACGGTGAACCTGCTGCCCGAACTCCGACGACGCCGTCAAAGCCGCGATGCGGGTCATGACGGCGTCGTCGACGGCGGTGGGGCGGTGTTGCAGGCCGTTGAGCGGTCCGTGTTGTCGCGGGCGGATCAGAGGTACGGGTCGCTCGCGGCGTAGATGCCCAGAACGATCATGAGGGTGCCGGACACTGCCGTGAGGACCTGCCCGGCCCTCGGCGTCATGAGCTTGCGGGAGACCGCCCCGACTCCCACCAGCAGCCCCTGCCAGCCCGCCGAGGCGGCGAAGATGCCGGCTACGAAGAGCACGCCGGCACCCCAGGACATCGTGCCACCGATGCCCACCGCCGCCGAGGCGAAGTAGCCGATGGTCAGTGGATTAGCGGCGGTGAGGCCCAGGAGGAGCAGGTAGGCGCGCAGCCCGGTGGTCGGCATGCCACGATCCGTCGGCCCACCAGGGGTCGTCGATCCTTTCATCCGACGCAGGGCGAGCAGTTCCCGCGCCCCCAGGAGCACCAGGACGGCACCGGCGATGATCCGCATCGGTGTCAGGAGCGACCCGACGGCGGCGGCGACGCCGCCGCCGACCGAGACCGCCAGTGCGGCGAAGACCAGGTCGGTCGTGGCGACGCCCAGCGCCGCCGCCAGGCCCACCCGTAGGCCCCGCGCCTGACCGGTGCGGATGACCAGCAGCCCGATGGCGCCCAGTGGCACCGCTACTGCCAGCCCGGCCAACAGCCCGGCCAGCAGGTATCCCATCATGACAGACATCGCAGCGTCCCCCGTCAGTGCGCGCGTTACGACACTGCGGGACACTACCAGGTATGGGCTATTCCATAAGCTCAGATATCCCGAATCTGACCTCGTCGCCGTCCGCCGGGCTCAGGTCCTCCCGGGTGTAGAACATCTCATAGACGTTGGTCGAATACAGTTGACCTGCCCTGGTCAGCTCGTATCGGTCGCCCTCCAGGCGTAGCCAGTCCTTGTCCACCAGTTCCTGGAGCTCGCTGCCGAAAACCGACTCCATCGGTACGCCGAAGCGCTGTAGGAACTCTGTCTGAGATACCTCACACATCTTCAGGCCACGGATCATGACCCGCCGCATCTCCTGCTCCTTGGTGAGCACCGTGGCGAAGTCAATGGGAATCCTGCCCTCGTCCACCATCTCGTAGTACCGCTTGAGGGGCTGGACGTTGACGTAGAGGCGGTCATGGATCACGCTCTTTGACGACACCCCGAAACCGATCATCGGCCAGGTGCGCCAGTAGTATTCCAGGAAGCGGGACAGATCGGGACACCGGTCCGGGTGGAAGTACCCGGTGGAGCTGCGCCGACGGAATCCGGCGGCCTCCAACGCGTCGATGGCGTACTCGTACATCATGGCTTCCTCGGCCGGCGACGGCAGCTGCATCTTGCCCGAGCCGATCAGGGTGTGGAAGGCCGTCTTGGGCCAGATCTCCAGGCCGTACGCCGTGATGCAGGCCGGTTCCAGCTCGATGGCCCGGTCCACGCTGCGCTTCCAGTCGTCGAGGGACTGGTCCGGCAACGGGAAGATCAGGTCGATGTTGGTGTGCCGGAACCCACCGTCGACCACCATGCGGTACGCGTTCTCGGCGGTCGCCACGTCGTGCGAGCGGTTGCAGATCTCCAGGAGCCGGTCGTCGAACGCCTGCACCCCCACGTTCACCCGGTTGAATCCGCCGGCCACCAGTGTCTCGACCTTGTGCGGGTCGACGGTCGACGGGTCGAATTCCAGGGCGATCTCACAGCCGTCGTTGAATTCGAACGTTTCCCGGCACGCGTCGAGCAGGCGGACCAGTTGCTCACCGGTCAGGATTCCGGGCGTCCCACCGCCGAAGTAAACGGCGTCGATCGAGAATCCGGGAAAGGTGCGGTTGGTGGCGAAGTTGCGGATTTCCTTCTCCAGCGCGTCGACATACCGCGCGAAGTGTGACTCGTTCTTGTTGACATAGACGGTGTAGTCGCAGAACCCGCACTTCTTGATGCAGAACGGCACGTGCAGATAGAGCACCGCGCTCTGCCGCCGGAAGTAGTCGTCGTAGTCCACGTAGCGGTACTTGAAGGGGTAGGTGTGGATGTTGCGGCGGATGATCTGGCCCTCGGGCTGATACATCTGCGATTCCTCCGCTTCGCTCAGTGAATCGGCGTGAACGGTTGCGTGGCTACGTCGGGCAGCGCATTGCTGACCCGACCGTTCGGGACCACCGGCCGGCCGCACGACACGAAAAGGTCGTCGAAGACCTCGCGCCGCCGGTCCCGGTAGTCCGAGCCGGACCGGCCCACCAGCCGGACCATCTCCTCGGCGAGCATCAGCTGGTACCGGCAGGACTCCTCGTTGAGCACGTTGAGGTCCCCGCTCGCGACGAAGTTCTCCTGGCGGCAGCCGCCACCACACAGGTAGCGCGCCCAGCACTGGCCGCAGACGGGGTGCTCGTCGACGGTGCGACGCCATTCCGGGTGCGGCACGGTGAGCCCGTCCTCGCCGGTCCCCACGTCGAACGCCTCGTCGCCGACGAGACGGTGGCAGGGACTGATGGTGCCGTCCGGCGAATGGGTGTAGTAGGTCCGCCCGCCGGAACAGAACGACAACGCGGTGAGACCCTCGATCATCATCTGGGCGGTGCGTTCGTACTCGAGCACCCCGGCGAAGCGGTTGTCGGGCGTGAAGAACGACGGGTAGGCGTGCAGGAAGTCGCGGAACTGCTCGATCATGCCGGGCCGCAGGAAGTGGTTGACGTAGGTGACCTGGCGTGGACTGCTGAGCACCTTGTCGCCCAGGGTCAGGGTGAGGGCGACGCTGCGCCCCTGCTGGTCGACCGGATAGACACCGGGGTAGATCTGGAAGAAGTCGAACAGGTTGAGTTCCCACAGCTCGCGCACGCTGTCGAGCAGGGTCGGCGTCTCCGTCGCGATGGTCATCCGGGCCACGAGGATGACGTTGTCGCCCGCTTCCCTGCGCAGCGTCCACAGATTGCGCATGATCCGGTCGTACGAGCCGCTGCCGTTCTTGGACGGACGGTTGCGGTCCTGCACCTCCCGGGGCCCGTCGAGGGAGACGGAGACGATGAACCGGTGCCGGCGGAACAGGTCGATGACGCCGGTGGGCATCAGCGTGAGGTTGGTGGAGATGCGGTGGACGAACGTCACCCCCCGTTCGTCGGCCACCCGCTCGGCCCGCTCGCAGATCTTGCTGATCAGGGCAAAGTTGGCCAGCGGCTCGCCGCCGAAGAACTCGAAGCGCACCCGCTGGCCGGGTGCCACGTTCTCGTCGATGAAGCGGAAGATCCACGCCACGGAGTGTTCGCCCATGGCTTCCTTCATCCGGCCGTAGTCGCCGCCCTCGGCGAAGCAGTACGTGCAGGCCAGGTTGCAGATGTTCGTCAGGTTCACGTTGACCGCGAAGTCCGCGCCGTCGGCCAGCGAGCTGGCGCGCAGCGTCTCGGCGTTGCTGTCGGCGTCCGGGGTCAGCGTGAAAGCCTCCCAGGCCGAGTGTTCCTCGGCACGCAGGTGCTCGATCCCCTGTTCCAGGCGCTCACCCACCTCCCGTGGCATTCGGGCGATGCGGTGGTTGCCGGTGACCAGCACCGCGGACTCCTGCTCGTCGAGGTGCACGACGAAGTAGTCGGTGCCGCTACGCACGGCGGGTCTCCTGGAGTCGGATCGCGGCCTCGGGGACGGCGTCGCTGGAGTGTTGGATCTCCAGGACCGTGCTGATGGGGAAGTGCGCCCGGTCGTACACCTCGTAGAGGTTGGCGTGGACGCCGGGGGGCAGCTGCACGCTGACGCCGCGGTCGTCCGAGGCGGACTTGCACGCGATGAAGCGGTACTGCGAACCGGGCAGGATGGGCACCCGCTTGACCTCGCGGCCGTGGGAGGCCCCGCCCAGCACGCGGACGGTCACCTCGTGCGCCGCGGACGCCTCACTGGACAACTCCACGTGTACGGCCTTGACGTCGCCGCGCCACTCGTGCTCGATGTGGTGCAGGTCGGCGGCGTCGACGTCGAGAATGTCGAGGGCGGTGTTGTCCGGTGCCGCCAGCAGCCGGAACGGCAGGGGGTTGGCGCACCCCTGGCAGTGGGCCTCCCCGGTGAGCCCGACGGGGGACGCGATCAGCCCGTACCGCTCGACCACCAGCAGACCGCAGTGCGGGCAGTAGGAGTTCGTCGCCTCGTTGTCGTAGACGTTGCCGAGGTAGCAGTAGCGGACCCCCTCCTCCAGCGCGATCTCCCGGGCCCGTTCCAGCCGCTCGACCGGGGTCCGGTCGACGTGGGTGTACTTGTAGTCGGGGTGGAAGCGGACGAAGTGCACGGGCACGTCGGGGCCGAGCCGGTCGAGCACCCAGCGGGACAGTTTCCGCGCGTCGCCCTCGGTGTCGTTGGCGTCGGTGACCAGCAGGCTGGAAACCTCGACGTGCTTGCCCCGGTCGAACACGTAGGCCGTGGCGTCCAGGACGGGCTGCAGCTGGCCCTTGGTCACCCGCTTGTAGAACGTGGGGTCCATCGACTTGAGCGAGATGCTGAAGATGTCGATGACCTCGCAGAGTTCCTTGGCCCCTTCGAGCGAGATGTAGAACGCCGACTTGAAAAGGTTGACCAGGCCGTGCTCGCGGGCGAGCCGGGCGGTGTCCAGGACGAATTCGTGCCAGACGACCGGGTCGTTGTAGGTCCAGGAGATGACCTGGATCCCTCTTTCGAGGGCGCTCTGCACGACCTGTTCCGGGGTGTAGTAATGCACCGACTGGTCCTCTACGAACCGCGCCTGCGAGGTCTGCCAGTTGTGGCAGTAGTCGCAGTTCATCATGCAGCCGATGTTTCCCATCGAAAGGATGCGGGCGCCGGGGGCGTAGTGGTAGACGGCCTCGGTTTCGATCGTCTCCTCGGTCATGGCGACCGACTTGCCGTAGTTGAGCGTCACCAGTTCACCGCCGCGGTTGGCGCGTACCCGGCAGAACCCGACCGCTCCTGGGCGGATGACGCAGTTTCGGGGGGAGAGGTGGCACTGGACCGTTCCGTCCGGGCGGGAACTGTAGAGAACGGCGGGATGGGTGTCCTGCTGCCAGCTCCATTGTTGCTGATCCTTTGGCACGGTGCGTCCTTCCGTGGCGGGATGGCGGGAATTCAGCGTGAACTGCGGTCAATGTGCGCAGGTGCCGAGGGCGCGGGCGGGGTGACCCGTGCCGGGAAGGTGTCAGGCTGTCGCGCGCCAAGATCTGTGATCATTGTATCGCTTACGGTGACGACCCCCGAACGAACGGTATGTCTTGACATGTGTTGGCGTCAATACTTTCGGCATAGGACGGTGACGTGAAGTGGTCTTGGCCGGAAGAGATGGGACGTGCCTGACGCGGAGCTGAAGATCAGTTATCCGTTGCGTCGGTGGAGTTGTTCTTGGGGCAACGGATAACTGATCTTCCGACTCTCGGCGTGGGACGGGTGACGACCGCCGCCGCCGTCGTCCACTTCGTGGCCGCGGTGCCGCGCGTCCGGGCGCCGCTGCCGCGTCCCGGCGGCGGCGTCGGGGTCATCCGTCGGCCCGCATGCCCGCAGGGGCAGGAGGAACTGCCCCTAAGGCGGCCGGCGGTCGCGTACCCCGCGGGCGGGTGCCCGGGGCAGGGTGGCCGGGTTGACTGTCGCCGACGTGAAAAGAGCGGTCATGACCTGGCGCGAGAACTACTGGGACGATGCCACGCAGAGCCCGGACTACTTCGAGTCCGTCGAGTTCGCCACCGTCCTCGACGGCGACTACGGCACCCGGATGTTCGGCCGGTGGATCGCGCAGATGCATCCGGACCGCCACGACCTGATCCGCAGCCTGGAGTACCTGCTGGTCACCTACCGGCACGGCGATGACGTGCAGGCGACGCTGGACACGTTCGAGCGCCAGCTACCCCGGCCGTGGGACGACTGGGCGATGACCACGGCACTGACGGAGACCGCCCGCCGCAACCCGGACGTGCCGGTCGAACTCCGCGACGACGACGACTTCGCCGCCCTGGCCGAGCAGTTGCGCGACGACGCTCAGCTCTTCGCGCTCTGGCGGGAGGAGGTGCAGCAGGCTGCCGTCATGGCGCTGTCCGTCCCGGAGGTGATGCCCGCCTTCGTCACCTCCTGCCAGACCCTCGCGGCGGAGGCACACGGCTATGGGGACAGGGGCAAGGAGGAGGAGAGCGAGCAGGAGAGCGAGGACGAGGAGGAGGCCAGCTACGACTACTCCGGGTACGACCGGGCGTTCGGGCACATCGCGTCCGACGACGACCTGGTGGTGGCCCCCGGCCCGGAGAAGTCGGTCCGGTTCGCGGAGCCGCTGGTGCAGGGGGAGGACGCGCCGCAGTGGCAGCACGGCGAGTTCAAGATCGGGGTGGCCTTCACCCTGAACCCGGAGGCCAACTCCAACCTGGCCGGCCTCTACTCCTGGGCGCAGACGCAGGCCCTCGTCGGCCTGTGGGGGGTGGACGTGGACGAACTCGCCACCATGATCGGCTCGGCGATGGAGCGGATGCCCCGGATGTACCGGGACGACCGGATGACCATCCACGTCTTCCCGCAGTACGTCTTCATCACGGTCACGATCGACTCGGCGCTGAACGCGCACAACACCGGGATCATCGCCACCCTCACCGACGAGGGGGCGTACGCGCACTACGTGCAGTTCAAGGACCTGGTGATGTTCTACACCGACGAGAGTGACATGGACACCCCGATCTACAACGTGCTCAAGACGTTCGGGGACCCGTGGGCCGGCGGCACGGCCGAGAGCTACGTGGTGCGCCACGGCCGGGGCCGCAAGGCGTACTTCACTGTCGACCCGGTGCGGACCAGCCACGAGCAGAGCGTGGCGGCGGTGGTCCGGCGCTGCTCCGGTGGGCTCGACGTCCGGGTGCTGTCGGCCCGGCCGCAGTAGGGTGACGACCGCCGGCGGTGGTGGGGTGGTGCCCGAAGGGGCAGGCGGGACTGCCCGGAGGGCTTCCCGTGGGGTTGCGGCCGACCCGGGCGGGCCGCGTTCACTGGCCCCCATGGCTGCATCAGCGTCCCGGTCCCTGCGCGCCACGTCGGCGCTCGCTGTGGTGGCACTCCTGGTGGCCGGGGCACCGCCGGCGGCGTACGCCGAGTTCTTCGCGGCACCGCGACCGGCCGGTGGCCCGGCGCTGCGGATCAGCGTGAGCGACGGCGCCGCCCCGCTGGTCGGCGAGCCGGCCGGGACGACCCTCGGGCTGACCCCCGGTGGCTCGGCGGTGGTCACCCGCACGGTGACCACCGCGACCATCCCGCCCCGCCCCGACGTGGTGCTGCTCGCCGACACGACCGGCAGCATGCAGGCGGCGCTGAACGACGTCCGGGTCAACGCGAAACGGATCATCGGCGACATCAGCGCCGTCCAACCCGACGCCCGCTTCGCGGTCGCCGAATTCCGGGACGAGGGCGACGAGTTCGTCTTCCGGCTCAACCGGGACCTGACCGCCGTGCCGTCCGAGGTGCAGGAGGCGGTGAACGTCTGGACCGCCGCCGGAGGCGGCGACGGCCCGGAGGCCGGCCTGAACGCCCTGTACGCCGTCGCCACCGGAGCGGTCGGCCTGCGGACCGAGAGCAGCCCGATCGTGGTGATCTTCGGGGACGCGCCGTCGCACGACCCGAGCGTCGGCCACGACCTCGCCGGGACGATCCAGGCGTTGACCACCCGGGGCGTGCGGGTGGTGGCCGTGGACGTCGGCAACCCGGGCAGCTACTCCCTCGACGAGTCCGGACAGTTCACCGAGATCACCCGGCAGACCGGGGGCGTGCTGCTCGACGCCGCCGGCCCGGCCGAGGTCTCCAACGCCATCCTGGCCGGCATCCGCGCCATCCAGGCCACCGTCAGCGCCCGGACCACCGACTGCGACCCGCAGCTCTCGGCCTCGGTCACCCCGGCCGAGCAGACCGTCGACAGTGGCGGCACCGTCGACCTCACCGTCTCCGTCGCGGTCGATGCCGCCGCCCGCAACGGGGAGTACGCCTGCCACCTGGAAGTCTCCGTGGACGGCATCGTGCAGGGCGAACCGGAACGCCTGGTGGTGAACGTCAGCGGGGCGGCACCGGACGTACCGGTGCTCCACTCCGACGCCACCGCGCTCGACCTCGGGGAGGCCCCCCTCGGCGTGCCCTCGGCGACCCGGACGGTGACCCTCACCAACACCGGCGACTACCCGCTGACCGTGGCCGCCGCCCTCGCCGAACAGCCGCTCCCGGCGGTGTTCGCGGTCACCGCCTCGACCTGCGGCGGAACCCTGGCCGTCGCCCGGTCCTGCACGGTGGCCCTCACCGCCACCCCCCGGGCGATCGGGGCCGCGACGTCGGTGCTCAGCCTCGCCAGCGCCACCGACACCGGCGGGGTCGCCGCCCAGTCGCTGGCGCTGAGCGTCTCGGGTCGCAGCCCGACGTTGCAGTTCAACCCCGGCGTCGGCCGCCCCGGCCAGGTGGTCACCGCACTCGGCCAGGGCTTTCCGGCGGGGGCCGAGGTGCTGGTCACCTGGGTCGACGGCACGGGCGCGGTGCCGGTGGTCGCCGACGCGTCCGGCCGGTTCGCGGTGCCGATGGTGGTCTTCGAGGAGGGGATCGCCGGTCCCCGGGCCGCGCTCGCCTCGGTGCCGGCGGTCGGCCAGGTGACCAGCGGTACCTTCCTGGTGCAGTCGGCGACCGCCCAGCCGGGACCCTTCACCCGCCGTCGCTGACCGGCCCACCCGTCGGGGCGCACCGGCCCCGGGCCACGGCCGGGGCGCCCCGGGACCCGGGCCACCGCCGAGCCACCCCCGGCGGGATCGCCCGGGGCCCGTACCCCGGTCAGCCGACCAGCACCTGACCGGTGGCGATGATGCTGCCGGCCGGCAGGGGAGCGGGGTCGTTGCAGGTGTTGACCTTGTCGCCGTGCCGGGCCGCCGGCTTACCGTTGATCAGCACCAGGGCGCTGCCGGCGATGATCGTGCCCTGGTTGTTCGGTGGCGTCTGGAACGGCCCCCCGGTCGGCAGGTGCGGCGGGGAGTTCACCGCGACGCTGCCGACCACGGCGGCCGGCTTGCCCTCGATCAGCACGTCGGTGCTGCACCCGTTGGCGATGGTCCCGGCGAAGGGCATCGGGGTGGGTGTCGGCACCGGACCGGTCGGCGAGGGCACCATGATGATGTGCGTGTCGGTGCCGACCACCTTGTCACCGAGCTTCGCGGCAGGTACGCCCACGATGGAACCCTCCCTTGGGCAGCGGAACCGGTCAGATCAGCCCCTCGCGGATGGCGTGCGCGACCGCCTGGGTGCGGTTGCGGACACCGAGCTGGGTGGTGATCTCGTGCACGATGTTCTTGATGCTGCGTTCCGAGTAGGACAGCTCCCGGGCGATCGTCGCGATGTCCGCCCCGGCGGCGATCATCCGGAGCACCGCGAGCTGGCGCGGTGACAGCGGCAGGATGGTCAGCCCCCGGGGGGCGAGCACCTGCCGCTGGGCCCGACCGACCCGGGTCAGCAGCGAGCTGAGCAGGTCGGTGGGGAGCCTCGCCTCGCCCCGGGCGGCAGCCCGGACCACCTCGCGCAGCAGGGCGGCGGTGCTCTCCGAACGGCGTACCAGACTGAGACCACCCGCCTCGATCGCCTGCAACCCGGCGGTGTCGTCGAGCTGCCCGACCACCAGCACCGGTCGGGGGGCCGGCCGGCCGGTCAACGCGTCGAGCTGGGCCAGCAGCCACCCGTCCACCGTGTCGGCGACGATCACCAGGATGTCCGGGGTGTCGTCGGGTTCGGCCAGCACCACCGGGCGCGCGCCGACCGGGTCGTCGGTCGCCGCAGTGCCGAGCTGGGCCATGACACCGGCCTGGGAGATCGGGTCGCGGGAACGGACCGCCGTACGGATCGGTGCCGGGCCCGGGGCGGTGCCCGCCCGGTGGGCGCTGGCGGCCGGATCGGTGGTGTCCGGACCGGGGACCTGCCCGACGGTGGGGTGCGGGTCGCTCATCGGCTGGGGGAGGGGCTCGGGGTGGGCGCGACCGGCACGAGCTGTCCGGCGAAGTACGCGGCCGGGGTGCACGCCGTGGTGCCCGGGTTCGCACACTTCACCGCGACGGTCACCGGTTGGCCGGCGGAGAACCGCAACGGCTGGACGAAGTGGTAGTCCAGGTCCCGGAAGTTGTTCAGGCCGGTCTCCAGCAGCACGGTGTCGCCCCGCCGCACCTGGAGCAGCCCGGCGTCGCCGTGCGGATTCTGCAGCACGATGTCGGTCACCCAGAGCACCTTCTTGTCGGCCGGCCGGTAGGTGGAGAGGGTGAACTCGTTGGCGGTGGTCGGTGAAGCGCTGGTCGCCACCCGGAAGTCGGCGGCGGTCTCCGGGTCGGCGTTGTCCAGCGTCCCGCCCTGGGCACCCGGCCCGTTGCCGTTGCCCTTTCCGGTTTCGGTCGTCGGGCTCGGGGCCGCGCTCGGTTTCGGGCTGGCGCCGGCCGCGACGATGGCCACCTTCTCGGCCTTCTCGGCGGTCTCCGCCGCCTCGCTGGCCTGGGTCTTCACCTCGGCCACCTCCTGGGACAACTCCTTGGTCTCCACCTTCGCAGCCTCCTTGGCGGTGGACTGCACGGTGGGTTTGAGCACCGCGAACCAGAGCCCGACCAGGGCGACCGCCACCGCGGCGGCCACCAGCACCACCCGGGGCGACCAGGCCGGCAGGACGGACCGCTGCACCAGCAGTCCGTCGCTGGTGATCGGCTCGGCGTCGGGACGGGTCACCGCCACCTGGAACGGCAGGTTGCGGTCCGGGCCCAGCAGGAACCGCTTCCGGGGGCGTACCCGCAGCTTCACGAACGTGGCCGTGCCCGGACGCAGCACCGGCGCGACCGGAAGCACCCGGAAGGTCAGCAGGCGGTCCGGATCGGCCGGCAGCACCTCGACCGTGGTCTCGACGTTGCCGGTGTTGTCGATCACCAGCTGGTGCCGGGCGGCGCGACGCGCCTGGGAGGTACGGGGCACCAGCTCCGTCGCCAGCTCCACGAAGGGCTGCACGGTGACGGTGCCCTCCTCGACCACCGAACCCTCGGGATTCTCCCGCCCCCGGACCCGTACCCCGAAGGCGACGCTGCCGGCCGGCACGGTCGCCGCACGCGGCGGCGTGAACGTCACCCGGGCCTCCTGCTCGGTGCCGGGCAGCAGGTTCATCGTCGCCGGCTCGACCTCGGCCCACGGTGCGGCGTCGCCGACCACGTCCAGGGTGAACCGGTCGACGACGGCGGCGGTGTTACGCACCCGGACGGTGCAGCCGACCGTGCCGCCCGCGGCGACGGTGAGGTCGGTCTCGACAAGTCCCACAGCGACACTCATGCGGGCAGTCTCGCCGTGCGGGTGGGCCGGCAGAACCACGAACGAGGAACACCAAGGGGCAGCCGTGGCTACCTGAACGGGCAACGGAAAGCCTGATCGGGCAACCGGCGACCCGACGGGCGGCCCTCGCCCGGGTGGCCGGGGACCGGCAGGGGCGGCCCGGGCGACCGAGAAGACGGCGGGGCGTCAGCGGGGCTCGCTGATCCCACCCCTGGGCCGGGGCCCCGGCGGGCCACCCGGACCGCCGGGGCGGCCACCGCCACTGTTGACGCTGACCTCACGCGGCGGCGGTGCCAGGTCGGTCTGCGGCTCGGGCACGAACGGCACGAGCAGTTGCAGGTGCAACCCGGTCCGGGCGGTCCCGCCGTGCGCCACCCAGGCGGAGCCGGTGTCCCCCTCGCGCCGGGGCGCGGAGCGCACCACCACCGGCTGGTTCGCCCGGGCCACCGCACCGGTCAGGAACCGGGCCGGCAGGGCGGTGCAGCTCGCACAGCCGACCAGCAGTTCACCCAGCAGCCGGTGCTCCCGCTCGGTGTCAGTGGCCCAGGCGGTCAACAGGTAGCTGAACCGGTACCGGCGGCCCGGCGGGCGACGCCCCACCAGCTGACCGGTGGCGTCGCGCAACTCGTCCCAGGTCGCCGAGACGCCCGCCGAGTCCTCCTCGACGTCCAGCAGGAAGGCCGCGACCAGGTCACCCTCGCCGCGCTGCGCACACCGGTCCGGCGGGTCGAAGACGACCGGCACGTCCGACGGCAGGTAGTGGCCCAGCCAGGCCCGGACCGACAGGTCGACATCCCAGATCATCCACCCACCCTGCCCGCTGCCCGGACGGCACCGCGCCCGGCGGCCGGGCAGGCCGTCGGGGCGGATCGGTTGCCCTTGGGGGCAGAACTGCCTACCCCGGCGGCGGTCCGGCGGGCAGCCCTCGCGGCCGGCCGGCGTTGGCAAGCTCGGCCCCATCACACCGTCGTACAGGAGGTTCGATGCCGACGTATCTGTCGCCGGGCGTCTACGTGGAGGAGGTTTCCTCCGGGTCGAGGCCGATCGAAGCGGTCGGGACGGCCGTCGCCGCGTTCGTCGGCTTCGCCGAGAAGGGGCCGGTCGACGAGCCCACACTGATCACGAACTGGACGCAGTACACCCGCACCTTCGGGGGCTTCGTGGCGGGCAGCTTCCTGCCACTGTCGGTCTACGGCTACTTCCTCAACGGCGGCGGCTCCGCGTACGTGGTCCGGGTGGGTGGTGGTGCCGGTGCGGACTCCGCCGCCACCGAAGCCGCCGGTGAGTCGTACCCGGCTGCGGCCGTACCGGCGGCCGGCGACAACGGGCGGCTCTCCTTCACCGTGCGGGCCGCGCTGCCCGGCCCGGCCGGGCAGGACCTCTCGGTCGAGGTCGCCGACGCCTCCGAGGGCGGCGACGACGCGTTCAAGCTCGTCGTCAAACAGGCCGGCAAGCCGGTCGAGACGCTGGACAACCTGACCACCAAGCGCGGTGCGGGCAACGTGGTCACCGCCGTCCGTCAGCAGTCCAAGCTGATCCAGATCGAGGAGGCGAAGGGCGCGACGCTCGCCCCGCCCCGACGCGGCGCCGAGGTCACCCTCGCCGCGCCCGCGCTGCCGGCCACCACGACCGGCACCGGCGACCTGCGGGTACGCGCCGAGGACTACGTCGGTGACGTCAGCGACCGGACCGGCTTCGCCGGGCTGGAGGCGATCGAGGACATCACCATGCTCTGCGTGCCCGACCTGGCCGCCGCCCACCAGCAGGGCGCCATCGACGACGAGGCGTTCAAGGCCGTCCAGTTGGCGATGATCGCGCACTGCGAGCTGATGGGTGACCGGGTGGCCATCCTCGACCCGCCGCCCGGCCTGCACCCGCAGCGCCTCAAGGAATGGCGGATGGACGTCGCCGGCTACGACTCCAAGTACGCGACCCTCTACTGGCCCTGGGTCAAGGTGATGGACCCGGCGCAGGGCCGGGCGGTCTTCATGCCACCGAGCGGGCACGTCGCCGGGGTGTGGGCCCGCAACGACGACACCCGGGGTGTCCACAAGGCACCCGCCAACGAGATCATCCGGGGCGCGCTCGCCCTGGAGAGCGGGCTGACCAAGGGCGAACACGACCAGCTCAACCCGATCGGGGTCAACTGCATCCGGGCCTTCCCCGGGCAGGGCATCCGGATCTGGGGCGCACGGACCCTGTCCAGCGACGCCGAGTGGCGTTACCTCAACGTCCGGCGGCTGTTCAACTGGATCGAGAAGTCGATCCTGCTCGGCACCAACTGGGTGGTCTTCGAACCCAACGACCCCCGCCTCTGGGACGCGGTACGCCGGGTCATCACGATGTTCCTGCGCCGGGTCTGGCGCAGTGGGGCGCTGATGGGCGACACCTGGTCCGAGGCGTTCTTCGTCAAGTGCGACGCCGAGAACAACCCGCCGGAGAACCTCGACGCCGGCATCCTCACCGTCGACATCGGCATCGCCCCGGTCAAGCCGGCCGAGTTCGTGGTGTTCCGCCTCTCCCAGCTCTCCCAGGGCTCCGGCGACTGACCGGCCCGCGGCGAGCACCCGACCTGAGCGACGACGAGACCAGGAGAACCGAGCATGGCCGGTCAGGGCACCCAGGACCCGAAGCAGAACACCCAGATCATCAGTGCCGCCGTCTTCCGGCTGGAGGTGCCGGGCATGTCGGCGATCAACTTCGCCGAACTGGTCGGGATCAGCAGCGAGGTGGAGAACGCGGAGTACATGGCCGCCGGCACGACCGGGCCGATCTTCTCCCGGCACTTCGGTCGGACCAAGCCGCCGACGGTCACCCTCAAGCGGGGCCTCGACCTCAACGGCGACCTGTGGCTCTGGCACCAGAAGGTGCGCAACATGATGTACGACGCCTACCGGGACTGCGCGTTGAAGCTCTACGGCCCCGGTGACGACCTCAACGGCGACGCCCGGTTGACGTACATGATGACCAACGCCTGGCCGTCACGGGTGGAGGTCAGCGGAGTCAAGGCCGGAGCCACCGACATCGTCTACCAGACGGTCACGCTGATGTGCGACGACCTGTTCGACTTCAATGCGCGCATCTAGCCTCGCCGAGCCCGCCGCCGGACCGGCGGCGGGTCTGCGGACCGAGTACCCGTTCGTGCTGCCGCGCGGGCTGGTCGACGACCGGGGCGGGGTGCACCGCGAGGGCACCATGCGGCTGGCCACCGCCCGCGACGAGATCACCCCCCAGGGCGATCCCCGGGTACGCCACAATCCGGCGTTCCTCATCGTGCTGCTGCTCGCCCGGACGGTCACCCGCATCGGCGGGGTGCAGGCCGTCGACGTCGACGTGATCGAGCACCTCTTCGCCTCCGACCTGGCCTTCCTCCAGGACCTCTACCGGCGGGTCAACCAGCAGGGGCACACCGGGGCCGAGGTGGCCTGCCCCAGCTGCGGGGGGCGCTTCGCGGTGGACCTGGCCGGCGGCCGACCGGGCGACTCCTGACCCACCCGGCAGCCCGACGCCGCACACCCGTACCGGAATCTGAAGGAGGTGGGCATGGCCTGGTCGTTACGGCCCGGACAGCCGTTCTGGCCACGTCGCCGCCGGACGGTCGGGGCACCTGCTCCGGTCGCGCCGGTGCCGCTCGCGTCGTCGGTGCCCACCGACCGGTACCCGGTCCTGCCAAGCCTGCCTCTGCTGACCGTGGCACCCGCCGCGGCGATGGTGACCATCCCGCAACCGGGGACGGCCACGGACGACCCGTCGTGGCCCCCGACCTCCGCTCACCGCCCGTTCCCCGGCCCGGTCCCGGTGGTCTCCGCGCGGTCCGTCGGGCCGGCTGCGGTCACCGACCCGACCCCGATCCGGTACGACACCGGTGCGGCCCACCGCCCGCCGACCGCTCCGACCCGGTGGGGCAGCAACGGTCCGGCCTTCGACCGTGGCCTGGCTCCCGATCACGGTTCGGACCCCGGTCATGGTCTGGCTCCCGATCACGGTTCGGACCCCGGCCGTGGCGTGACTTCCGGCCACGGTTCGGCCCTCGACCGTGGGCCGGTGGTGGTGCCGGGGGCGATTGCGGGTCCGGCGGGAGACAGCTTTTCGTCGCCTGAGGTGGGGTGGAACGTGGCCGGTGGTCCGGCCGTAGACGAGGGTTCGACGGTGGGGCATGGCCCGAGCGGGGCGGCGGGCAGGCCCGGCGGAGAGGGTGCCTTCCCGGCACCGGGTCCGTCGGCTGGGCCGGAGAATCCGCAGGGACCAACGTCCGCCGGGCGATCCGACGGGGCCGACGTGGATGCCGCAGCCGCCCGGACGGCAGCGCAGTTCGCCGCCGCCGGTCTGCCCACCGCGCAGGTCTGGCCGCCACCGGGATTCGAGGTCGCCTACCTGGCGGCGGAGGCCACCCGGGCCGCCGAGGAGTCCCGGGCATCGGGCGGCAGCGGGCGTGCCCGGCCGGCGCAGCCGGACACCGGCCGGGGCGCGGACACCGCCGCCCCCGGTCACGACGGTCGGAGCGACCCGGAGGGGACCCCGCCGTCGGCCGGTGAGGTGCGCCCGGTCGAGGTGGCCTTCGCCGGACGCCGGGGTCGCGCCGCCCGACCGACGACCGCGCGACCGGGCCAGGAGCCGGCCTCCCCGGCGGAACAGGGACCAGCCGATTCGGGTGGCACTACCGACCCGCCCACCGCCGCCCCGGGGTGGCTCGCCGGGCCCGCGACCCAGGAAGCCGGGTCCGCCATCCGGGACCAGCCCGACCCGGGCGGCCGGGTCGGCCCGGACGACGCCACCGGCAGTGGCCGCGACGCCCCCGTCGACCGTCGGCGGGACGGCTCGCCGGACGTCGGGCAGGACCGGCCGGCGGGCGTCGGGCAGGACCGGCCGGCGGGCGTCGGGCAGGACCGGCCGGAGTATCCGGCGCAGGCTACCGGGCCGGCGGACCACCGGGGCGGGACCCTCGACGAGGCAGGTGCCGTGGTCGGATCGGAAGCCGCACCGTCGGCGCACCCGCCCGGAGGAACACCGGACGGCGTGACCTCGCCGGTCGCAGTTGCCACGGCACCGACCCGGGGCACGGACCCGGCCGGGCGACCGGGGTCCGAGAACCTGCCATTCGCGGACCCCGCCGAGCGGTCGGCGTCCGGGAACCGGCTACTCACGGACCCTGCCGAGCGGTCGGCGTCCGGGATCCGGACACTCGCGGACCTTGCGGAGCGGCCGGCATCGGAGGGACGGCCAGGACCGGCGGGGCCCGACATCGCGGACGACCGGCCGGGTCCGGCGGCAGCGCACGACACCGGGGACTATCGGCCCGCCCCACCGGTGGGGCGCGACACCCACCGCCCCGAGCCGGTGTCCCCGCCGTCGTCCTTCTTCCTCACCCGGCGTCCGGAGCAGCCCACGCCGGCCGGCCCTCCGTCGGGTGTGGACCGGGAGCACGGCGGGGCCGGGCAGGGACCGCCGGCCGGCCCGGAACAGGCGGAAACGGTGCCGTCGGTCGTCCCGCACCCACCCGTACCGTCGGCCGAGCGGGTCGACCGGCCGACGGTCGTACCAGCCATGGACGAGCAGGTCCCGGCGTACCCCATCGGGGTCTTCACGGCCGTGCCGACGGTGGCGGCCGACCGGCCGGGCCCGATACCGAGCACCGGGCAGGGGCCCGGGTCGCTGGCGCACCGCGCGGGTCCGCCGCCTACCGCGGTGGGCGACCCGGAGCTGCCGGAGCAGGTGCCGGCCGCCCTGGTGGACGGCTTCCGGCAGCGGTACGGCGTGGACGTCGCGGCGGTGCCGGTGTGGCGGGGCGCGGCGGCCACGGAGGTGGTGCAGCAGGCCGGGGCACGGGCCGCGACCCGGGGTGGTGAAGTCCTGTTGCCGGCCTCGGCCGGGCCGCTGGACGCGCCGCCCGCCCGCGCGCTGCTCGCCCACGAGCTGGCCCACGTGGTGCAGCAACGGGCGTTCGGGGCGACACCGCCGGCCGAGTCGACAGGCACCGGCCGGGACCTGGAGGCGCGTGCGCTCGCCGCCGAGCACGCCTTCGGCGACGGCGGCGGGCCGGGCGTCGGAGGTCCGCTGCCACCTGCCGCGCTGCTGACCGGCGCGGGTGCCGCGTCGACGCCTGCGGGTGCCGCGTCGACGCCTGCGGGTGCTGCCGGCACCTGGGGGATCACCCCCGGCGGTGGGCTGACCTGGCAGGCGAAGCCCGGTGCGGGAGGCGTGCCCCCGGCCGCACTGACCGGCCCGCCGGCCGCACCGACCGGCCCGCCGGCTGCGGCCCACCCGCTCCAGCGGGCGTCGATGGACACCTCGGCGGCCACCCTCGACGACCTGCGGGCGTTGGTGCGGGGCGAACTCGACCAGCAGCAGGACCAGGCCGCCGATCCGCCGGCCGGGCCGCCGTCGGACGCCCTGCGGGCCGAGGTGGCCGCAGCGCCCGCGACGCCCGCGATCGACCGCAGCGCGGGCCGGATCGCCGAGGTACGCGACGCGGTGGAGCGGCTCCGGGCCGAGCTGCGCACGGTGGCCGACCGGGGGCGGGCCACTGCCGCCCGGCTGGACCAGGAGGCCGACCGGGTGCCGGACCGGTCGCCGGGCCGGCCGGTCGACCTGGAGAACCCCGACGACCTGGAGGAACTGGCCGGCCGCCTGTACGGGCGGTTACGCGGGCGGCTCCGGCAGGAGCTGCTGGTCGACCGGGAGCGCAGCGGGCGGCTGACCCAGTTCCGCTGAGCACGCCAGGTGGCACGAGGCACGCCAGGTGGCACGAGGCACGGCAGGCGGCAGGACGCACGGCAGGTGGCACGACCGCACGGACGCGGGTCCAGGACGAGGCGACGAGGAGGGCGAAACGATGGCAGGCGGTCTTTCCACCGCGGCCCGCTTGATGGGCGGCTTCTTCGAGGTCACCGGCGTCAACCACAGGTACCTCGTGGTCATCGACGACGAGCGGTACAACCTCGGCTCCTGGTCCCGGGTCTCCGGGCTGGGGGTGACCTGGCAGGTCTGCGAGTACCGGGCCGGGGACAGCAACGACGTCTTCACGTACGTGGGTGAGCCGACCTACAGCCGGATCAGGCTCAGCCGGGCGGTGTGCTTCGACTCGCAGGTCGTCCAGGAGTGGCTCTGCCAGCAGGCCAACCGGTACCGCCCGCTCAGCGGCACGATCCAACTCGTCGACAGCGTCGGCCTGAAGATCGTCGGCTGGGACCTGAAGCACTTCTTCCCGGTCGGCTGGTCGGTGTCGGAACTCGACCCGAGCCACAGCGGGGTGGCGGTCGAGACGCTGGAGCTGGCGCACACCGGCTTCCTGCACGACGACGTGAAGTTCTCGCTCTGATGGCCGCCATCTCCGCAGGTCAGCTCGGCGGGATGCTGGGCGACCCGAGCCAGACCGCGCAGGGGCTCGCCTCCGGTGGCCTGCTGCAGATGTTCCGCGACGGGCCGGGGGTCAAGCGGACCCTCAAGCTCGGCCTGGCGATGCGTTTCCAGGTGACCATCGGGGACGTCCCGATCGGGCTGTGGCGGTCCTGCCGGGGGTTGCGGGCCGACTTCCGGCCCGAGGTGGTCCGGGTGACCGGGGACTACGTCGGCCAGTACCACCTGCCCGGTGAGGTCAGCTACGCCCCGGTCGTGCTGGAACGGGCGGTGCACCGGGAGAGTTCCGCGCAACTGCAACAGTGGCTGGTCGGGGTGCTGCGCTCATGGCAGGACGGCACCGGCGACGACACCCGGACCACCGCCCGGATCACCCTGCTCGACGCCGACGGCGAACCGGTCAACAGTTGGCTGCTCTACGGCGTACGGCCGTCGTCGTGGACCGGGCCGGACCTCTCCTCGGACAGCAACCAGGTCGCGGTGGAACGGCTGGAACTGGTGCACGAGGGGTTCTTCCCCGACCTGCAGGCCAAGGCGGAGACGGCCACCCTGTCGTCCCCGTCGCTGGGCCGGGTCACGTTCTCCTACAACCCGGCCAAGATGGGCATCACCCGCTCCTCCCGGGCCAGTCAGCTCGTCGGTCGGGGCCGGGGCGTGGAGCTGACCTCCGACACCGCATTGCGGGTGATGGCCGGCGAGGTGCTGCTGGTCGGTGCCGGGGTGGCCCAGGACGTGCAGAAGCTGATCGCCTTCTCCGGCCCACCGAGCGTCGACGAGCAGAGCCGCAGCGCGTCCAGCATCGAGCTGCCCCGGTTGACGTTCACCTGGGGAAAGCTGTCGATGGCCGTCAACCTGAGCACCCTCAACGTCAACCTGACCCGGTTCGACGGTGAGGGGCAGCCGGTGCGGGCGCAGGCCACCCTGGACCTGATCGTGATCGAAGGGGAGATCTTCCCCAAGCGGGGTGGCCCGGTGCCGACCCGGTCGGTGCGGACCGACCCGGCGCAGTGGCGGCAGCGGGCGCTGGCCAGCGGGCTCGACGACCCGATGCGGGCGCAGGCCAGGGGCGCGTCCGTCGGGGCGCGGCGGTAGTGGGGGCGAGACGATGACCGCGATCGACCGGCACGGTCTGCTCTGGGGTACGGCGACCCTGCGCCCCCGGGTCACCGTCGGCACCGCCGGCCGGGCGCTGCCGACGGCCGCCGCCGACCAGCTGGTACGGGTGGTGGTGGACACCCAGGCCGCCCTGCCGGACATGTTCGAGCTGACCTTCGCCGACCTCGACGGCAGTGTGCTGCGTACGGCCGGGTTGGAGCTGGGCACCGCCGTGCAGGTCTTCGGCCCGACCGGGGACGGCTCGGCCGAGCACCGGTTGATCAGCGGCGAGGTGACCGCCGTGGAGGGGCACTTCGTGGACGTCAGCGCCCACGTGGTGGTACGCGGTTACACCCACGACCACCGGCTGCACCGGGTACGGCGGACGCGTACCTTCCTCAACCAGTCGGATGCCGACGTCGCCCGGCAGGTGGCGACCGCCGCGAAACTGTCGGTCGGCACGATCGACGCCACCACCGGCCGGTTGGCCCACCTCTCCCAGGTCGCCCAGACCGACTGGGAGTTCCTCAGCGCCCGCGCCCGGGAGATCGGCTACGAGATCGGCGCGGACGGGGACCGGTTCCACTTCCGCCGGGCGGCCACCGCCCGCCGGGCCGGCAGCCCGGTGCCGTTGACCTTCCGGGGCAACCTGCGCCGCTTCCTGCCCCGGGTCAGCGCCGGCAACCTCGCCCCCGAGGTCGAGGTGCGCGCCTGGGACCCGGTCGCCGCGACGGTGGTGGCGAGCCGTACCGCGACGACCGCCGACGGGGTGAGCCTGGCCGGCCGGACGCCGACCGCCGCCGCCGACACCTTCGTCCCCCGGGGCGCGGCGGCACCGCCACGGGCCGGCAACAGCGCGGTCGGTGACGTCGGGCCGGCCCCCGGACCCCGCGCGCACGTCCTGGTCGGCCGGGGGCTGCCCGTGCCCGGTCGGGCCGACGGCGCGGTCACCCAGGTCGCGAAGGGGCTCGCCGCCAGCGTCGGTGGCGGGTTCGCCGAGGCGGAGGGGGAGGCGCTGGGCGACGCCCGGTTGGTCGCCGGCAAGGCCGTCAAGGTCGACGGGGTGCCCGCACCCTTCGCCGGCACCTGGACGCTCAGCGCCGCCCGGCACGTCTTCGACGAGACCGGGGAGGGCTACCGCACCGAGTTCACCGTCGGCGGTGCCGAGGACCGTTCGTTGCTCGGGCTGACGAACGTCGGCGGGACCGGCGGGGGCGGTGATCCGGCCCGGATCGACGGGGTGGTCTGCGGGGTGGTCAGCAACGTCAAGGACCCGCAGAACCTGGGCCGGGTCACCCTGGCGCTGCCGTGGCTGTCGCCGGACCACGAGACCGACTGGGCGCCGGTGGGGCAGCTCTTCGCCGGCCCGACCGGGGGCGCGTTCTTCGTGCCGGAGCCGGGTGACCAGGTGCTCGTCGCGTTCGAGTTCGGCGACGTACGCCGCCCGTACGTGCTCGGCAGCCTGCCCAGCCGGCACACCGGGTACGGCCTCGACGGCGGCCAGTCGTCGTCGACGAAGCCCGGGGCGACCGGGGTGAAGTCGGTGGGGCAGACCAGTTCGGTGATCCGGCGCGGCCTGCTGTCACCCGCCGGCAGCCGGTTGGTCTTCCACGACGAGGTGCCGCCCGGCGGCAAGGGCCAGCCGACCGCCGCCGACGTGGTGCTCGGCACCAAGGGCGACAAGCTGTCGCTGGCGATGGACCAGGTTGCCGGCACGGTGACCCTGCGCTGCGCCCCCGACAAACCCGGCAAGCTGATCATCGAGTGCACCGGGCAGACCGCCGTGGAGATCAAGGCGGGGCCGGGCGGCAGCCTCACCCTCGACGGCGGCACCAGCCTGAAGCTCAAGGGCAAGACGGTCGACATCAGCGGTACGCAGGTCAACATCAGCGGCACCGCGTCGACCGCCATCAAGGGCAAACCCATCCAGCTCAACTGAGGAGTGCCATGCAGGCCGACGTCATCGGCACCGGGTGTGCCTTTCCGCTGCGGGTCCAGCCCAACGGCCGACTCGCCATGATCAGTGGTACCGCCCTGCTGGAGCAGGCGATGTGCGTGATCCTGGCGACCTACCCGGGTGAGCGCCCGATGCGCCCGGAGTTCGGCTCCCGGCTGCGCGACTTCGTCTTCGAGCCGGTCACCGGGCAGACCCGGCGGGCGGTGGCGGTGGAGGTGCGCGCCGCGTTGGAACGCTGGGAGACCCGGGTCGAGATCGACGACGTCACCGTCACCGAGGACCCGGCCGGTGGTGACGGGCTGCTGCACATCGAGGTCCGTTACCGGGTACGCGACACCGACGAGCCCGGCACCCTCGGGCTCAACCTGCAGACCCTGCCCGGGGACCGGGAACTGACCGGCTCGGGGGTGCTCGGCTGATGGCACTGCCCGCCCCCGACCTCGACGACCGGGGCTTCGACGACCTGGTCGGTGACGCCCGCCGGTTGATCGCCGACCGCTGCCCGGAGTGGACGGACCTGCACCCCGCCGATCCGGGGATCACCCTGATCGAGACGTTCGCCTCCCTGACCGACCAGCTCATCTACCGGCTCAACCGGGTGCCCGACCGGCTCTACGTGAAGTTCCTGGAGCTGATCGGGGTACGCCTGGTGCCGCCCACGGCCGCCCGGACCACCCTGACGTTCTGGTTGTCCACGCCGGCCCGCGCCACCCAGCTCGTCCCGGCGGGGACCCGGGCGGTGACCGTCGCCGACGGCGGGGACCCCCTGGTCTTCGCCACCCTCACCGACCTCGCCGTGCCGCCGTGCGCGCTGACCCAGCTGCGGGTCCGGACCGCCGACGGGGTCACCGACCAGACCGGCGCCCTGGAACTGGGTGGGCCGGTGGTGGCGTTCTCCCCGGTGCCGCAGCCCGGCGACGAACTGCTGATCGGGCTGGACCGGCCGGTGGGCGGCTGCGCGGTGCGGCTGGAGTTCGAGGGCCGGGTCGACGGTGTCGGGGTCAACCCGCTGCACCCGCCGCTGCGCTGGGAGGCGCGCGGTGCCGACGGTTGGCTCGACTGTGAGGTCGGGTTGGACGAGACCGGTGCGCTGAACCGGCCCGGCGCGATCCTGCTGCACGTGCCCGACGGGCACCAGGCCAGCCTGGTCGACGGGGTGCTGGCCGGCTGGCTGCGGGCCCGGGTGGTCACCCCGCAGGAGGGGCAGCCCGGCTACAGCGCCTCACCGGTGGTCCTCGGGCTGGCCGCGAACACCGTCGGCGGCACCACCGAGGCGGTGCACGCCGACCTGGTGGACGACGAGGAGTTCGGCGACTCCGAGGGGGTGCCCGGCCAGCGGTTCACGCTGACCCGCCGGCCGGTGCTGGCCGGCTTCGGCGACCCGGTGCTGGAGGTCAGTTCCGACGACGGCTGGCAGCGGTGGTCGCCGGTCGAGCACTTCGCCGGTAGCGGCCCCGGGGACCGGCACTTCCTGCTCGACGGGGTGGCCGGTGAGGTGGTGTTCGGCCCGGCCGTCCGGCAACCCGACGGCACGTTGCGCCGCTACGGCGCGGTGCCGCCCCGGGGCGGCCGGCTGCGGCTGCGCCGGTACGCGGTCGGCGGCGGCAGCCGGGGCAACGTCGGCGTCGGCGCGATCACCGCGCTGCGTGCCTCGATCCCGTACGTGGCGGGGGTGGAGAACCGGCACCCGGCCAGCGGCGGGGTGGACGGCGAGACCCTGGACGAGGCGCGTCGCCGGGGCCCGTTGACCCTGCGCAGCCGCAGTCGCGCGGTGACCGCCGAGGACCACGAGGTGCTGGCCCGGGAGGCCGCCCCGGAGTTGGCCCGGGTCCGCTGCGTGCCGAGCAACGGGGACGGGCCGCCGGTGGCGCGGCTGCTGGTGGTGCCGGCAGCCCCCGCCGAGGAGGGGCGGCTGCGGCTGGAGGACCTGATCCCGGCCGAGTCGAGCCTCGCCCGGGTGGCCGGCCGGCTGGACGAGACGCGGCTGATCGGCACCCGGGTGGTCGTCGAGCCACCCCGCTACCGGGGGGTGACCGTGGTGGCCCGGGTCGTCGCCCGGCCCCGGGTCGTCGTCGAGCGGGTCCGGGAGGAGGGCCTGGCCGCCCTGTACGGCTTCCTCAGCCCGCTGGCCGGCGGTGGCCCGGACGGTCAGGGCTGGCCGTTCGGGCGTCCGGTGCAGGCCGGTGAACTCTTCGCCGTGTTGCAGCGGGTACGCGGGGTGGAGCTGGTGGAGGACCTGCGGCTGTTCACCGCCAACCCGGTGACCGGTGAGCGGGGCACCGAGGCCGGCCGGATCGACCTGGAACCGGACAGTCTGGTCTTCTCCTTCGACCACCAGCTCCGGGTGGAGGAGCACTGATGCGCGGCCCGGTCGACGTGGCGATGCCGTACCCGATCGCCGGTTTCCTGCCCGCCCTGTTGCAGGAGGACGACCTGCTGGTGCGCTGGACCGAAGGGCTGGACCAGGTGCTCGCACCGGTGGTGTCCACGCTGGACTGTCTCGACGCGTACCTGGACCCGTGGTTGGCCCCGCCGGATTTCCTGCTCTGGCTCGGTGCCTGGGTGGGTGCCCACCTCGACGAGAACTGGCCGGTGGATCGGCAACGCGCGATGGTGGCCGGCGCGGTCGCCGCGCACCGGCTGCGGGGGACGGTCGCCGGGCTGCAGATGGCCCTGGAGCTGGCCACCGGGGGTGAGGTGGAGGTCCTCGACTCGACCGGGGTGTCCTGGTCGACCCGGCCGGAGCCGTCGTCGGCCGCGCTGCCGCCGGCCCGGGTGCACGTACGGGTGTGGGTGGCCGAGCCCGGGAGGGTCGCCGGGCACGCCCTCGACGAGTTGTGCCGCGCGGTCGTACCGGCGCACGTGACGACGACCCTGGAGGTGCTCGACCGTGATCATCTGTCGTGAGTGCGGGAACCACAACGGTGACGCGGACACCTTCTGTGGTTCCTGCGGCAGCTTCCTGGAGTGGACCGGCGAGAAGACCGCGCCGAAGATCCCGGTCGAGACGGTACGGGAGGCCGAGCAGGAGTTCCGGCAGAAGCCCACGCTGTTGCAGCGCATCGCCGGGGTGATCGCACCGGCCCCGGGTGGCTCCCCGGTCGACGAGGGTGTGGTGCGGGTCGGTGACGGGACGGGCCGGGGGTCGGCCGGTGGACCGCCGGGTCTGCGTCCCGGCCCGCCCGGGGTGCGTCCGGGGCCGCCTGGCGCGGGTCCGCCCGGAGTGCGTCCCGGTCCGCCGGGGACGACACCGCCCGGGGTGCGTCCCGGGCCACCCGGCCTGAGCCCGCCCGGGGTGCGTCCCGGTCCGCCGGGGACGACACCGCCGGGGGGCCGCTCCGGTCCGCCCGGGTCGGGTCCGCCCGGGTCGCGGCCGGGTCCGCCGGGGTCGGGTCCGCCGGGCGTGCGCTCCGCCCCGCCGGGAGCCGGCTCTCCCGGGGCGCGGCCCGCACCCCCGGGGTCACGCCCGCCGGGGGGCCTGCCGCCGGGTGGTGCCGGCGGGTCGGCCGCGCAGGTCGTGGCGGGCGACGGGCCGGCGGCGGTGACGGTGCCGTCGCGCCGGCTGCCACCGCCACCGCCGGGCGTGCCGGCGGCCCGGCTGCCGGACCGGGCGGCCCGCCCCGGTCCGCCGACGTCCGGCCCGGCGGGACTACCCGGTGGTCCGCCCGCCCCGCCAGCGGTCGACGGGTCGGCCGGCACCGGCGCGGTGTCCACCGACGCGTCGTCGGCGCGGGACGGCACCCCGGACACCACCGCGTCGGAGGTCGCGGTGCCGCCGCGTCGGCTGCCGCCACCGCCACCCGGGGTGGCGGGTGCCCGCCTGCCGACCGCCCCGGCCCGCCGTGACCCGCGCGCCGCGCCGCACACCAGTGCCCTGGTCGCGGCCGAGGGCCCGGCCGACCCCGCGCCGCCCGGGTCGACCACCACCGGCGGGCGGGTCGGCGCGCGGCGGGCGACCACCGCTGCGGCGACGACCGGACCCGGGGAGGTCAGTCCGCAGGCGGTACGCCCCCGGGCGGCGACCGTCGGCCACCAGCCGCCCACCCGACGCCTGCAACCCGGTGACCTGGTCTGCGGCGAGTGCGGCGAGGGCAACGTGCCGACCCGCCGGTTCTGTAGCCGGTGCGGGGACTCGCTGCGTACCGCCGAGGTGGCCCGCCGCCGCTGGTGGCAGCGCCTGCTGCCGCGACGGGGCCCCCGGGTCACCGCCGCCGGGGCCCGCCCCGGCACCCCCGGCGGTGGCGGGGCGGGTGGGGTCGGCGGCGTGCTGCACTCCATCTACCAGCGGTCGAACGCGGTCGCCGCGGTGCTGCTCTTCGCGATCGGGGTGGCCTACCTGATCTATCCGCCGCTGCGGGAACGGATCAACGGTGCGGTCTCCGGGCCGGTGACCGGGGCGCGGGACTGGGCCGACCGGAAGATCAACCCACGGTTCGTGGCCGTCCGGCCGGTCGAGGTGACCGGCGGCGCGTCGGTACGGGACCACGGGCCGGCGCTCAGCGTCGACCAGTACCGCAACACGCACTGGCAGGTGCGCTGGGACGCCGAGAAACCGCCGACGGTCACCCTGCGCTTCGCGGCCGAGGTCGACCTCCAGCGGCTCATCGTGACCGCCGGCACGGCCGAGGACTACACCGCGTCGCACCGGCCGAAGACCCTGCACCTGGTCTATTCCACCAACCGGTCGGACACCCTGGCCATCGAGGACACCGGGGAACCGCAGACGCTGACCCTCGACGGGGCCGACGGGGTCACCAGCGTGCAGATCCAGGTCACCGACGTGCACCGGGCCGAGAAGGGCACCGACGTGACGGTCAGCGAATTCGAGTTCTTCGCCCGGGAGTGAGCGTGCCGGGCAGCGGGTGACGCCGGGGCGCGGCCCCGGGGAGCGGCACCTGACAACCACCACCACCGTCGGCCAACGGGCCCGACGGTCCCACGTCGGAGGTGTATCCGTGACAGAAGTCGCCATCGCCCTGAACACCACCGCGAACATGATCGGGTTCGCGCAGGGGCAGGCCAAGGGGCTGACAGACGGGGTGTTCCAGGTCAGCGGGTTCAGCAACGCCGGCTTCCCGACGGAAGTGCCGCTGAACCAGTTGATCTCACCGGCGCCGATCGCCGACGGCCAGCTCGTCATGGTCCGGGGCGGCCAGTCCCGGCAGCACGTCTACTGGCTGCGTTACCTGCGCCGGGGCATCGGCGTCACGGACAAGAAGCGGGTCTGTGTGGAGCTGCTGGTGCGCTTCACGACCTTCGACTACGTGCCGAAGGACGGTGACGACGGCCCGACCGCGCAGGAACGGGCGGTCCTGCGCGACTACCCGTGCTGGGGGATCACCGACCTGAGCGTGTCGCTGATGCCGACCGGCCGGGGGCGCAACCCGTTCAACAAGTTCAACGAGTCCGGCAGCCTGACCTTCGACGCGGCCGTCGCCAACGACGGTATGCCCCACCTGCGGATCAACTACCGGGTGCAGCACCAGGCGAAGAACCTGCTCGGCGCACCCCTCGGGTTGAGCCACAACGACGCCGGCGCGTTCCTGGTGCACAGCAACGGCAGCTTCGAGATCAACCACGGTGAGGGGCGTACCGACAAGCACTTCCGGATCACCCCGCTCAGCGGCAGCGTGCACCAGCGCCCGACCCGGGTCGACCAGGTCGGCCAGGCGGGCACCACCACCGTGCTCAACGCCCAGCGCATCGAGCTGGGCGGGATCGACCACGGTGGCCGGATGCTCGACCCGCACGAGCACCGGGGCATGCAGGTGATCGGCTTCGAGCGGATGAACGGCCCGAACACCATCACCGTCCTTAACAACGGCCAGCAGCCGGTCGTCGCCTCGGCGGCGGCGGCCGACGGGCACGAGGCGGCGCTGCGACTGGAGTACGTCCGCGACGGTGCCGTGCTGGGCCGGAAGGTCCGCACCAAGATCAGGGCGTTGCTGCTGCTGCGTTTCACCCTGGTGCCCTACCTCACCGCACCGGACGACCAGGGCAACCGGCAGATCGTCTACGTGAACGGGGTGCGGTACACCGCCTTCCGCGACGTCTCCCTGCGGGTGCTGGAGGTGGGGCGCGGCGAGGCGGCGGTGGTCGGGGAGAAAGGCGAACGGTACGACGTCGACGCGGTCAAGAACCGGCACCACGAGGAGTCGACGCTGTTCTTCGGGCCGTACGTCGAGGAGGTCGAGGGGCAGGTCGGCGTGCAGCTCAGGATCGACTGGGCCGCCGAACACGCCGGTGCCGAGGGCCGCTCCCGCAGCCACCGCAACAAGGGTCAGTTCCGGCTCGGGGTCAACCAGTCGGGCAGCCCGGTGCTGCGCCTGCTGGACGCCGACAGCAACAAGTACTTCACCGTCACGGGCTGAGCGGGAGACGAGCGATGAACTATCCAGAGAACTTCGACACCACCGGCCCGGCCGGTCTGGACGACTCGTACGCCTATCTGAGCTGGGCGGTCGTCAGTGCGCACCGGATCATCGCCGAGCAGCCGGAGACCGGCTGGGAGCTGCTGCCCGACCTGCTCGGGCAGGGCTGGGGCGACCCGGACTGGTACCAGCGCAACGGTTGGCTGGCCGACTTCTACGACACCGTCTACCACCAGGCCAGTTCCCTCACGCCGGTGCAGGTCTTCGCCGTCGACGAGCTGGGTGAGCCGGCGGCGGAGATGGCCCGGATGATCGACTCGGTGACCCAGCACTGGGTGGCCGCCGCCCATCAGGCCGCCGAGCAGGACCAGCAGAGCTACGACGAGCAGGCTGACGACCAGCACCCGTACGACGGTCAGGCCCACGACGGGCCGGGCTACGACGAGTCGGGCTATGACGGGCAGGGCTACGAGGGGCAGGGCTACGAGGGGCAGGCCTATGACGGGCCGGGCTACGACGGGCAGGGTTACGAGGGGCAGGCCTACGAGGGGCAGGCCTACGACGGGCCGGGCCCCGACGGGTCGGGCGGGTCGGCGTACCCCGTCGAGCAGCCGGAGCCGGACGCGTCGTCGCCGGAACCGCTGGCCGACCTCGACCCGGCTGCCGCCCGGGAGGTGCTCGACCGCGTGCTGGACGACGAGGTGGACGATCTCTCCGAGGCCGACCAGCGGGTCCTGGCCACGGTGCTGACCGACGAGAAGTTCCAGTACCTGGCCCGCGAGTACGACCTGGTGTGACCGCCGACGCCGGGCCGGCACCCCGCCTGCCGGCCCGGCGTCCGCCCCACCCCACGGACCCACCGGTCACCGCCACGACCCCGGACCCCCGACCGGGCGGACAGAGGGAAAGCACGCCGTGACCACCATCGAGTACGAGCCCGAGGAACTCTCCGGCAACCGGTTCACCGTGACCGGCTTCCGCGACGCCGCCCTGCCGGTCGGGGAGTTCCTCGCCGACGAGTTGTGGCCGGACGAGCAGGACGGTGCGGTGTGGCTGGACCGGGGCACCCAGACCCGGCGGCACTGCTACTGGCTGCGGTACCGCTACCGGGGCCCGGGTCCGGGGCACCCGAAGCTGGTGGCGGTGGAGCTGGTGATCCGGTTCAGCACCTTCCCCTACCAGGTCCGACCCGGCACCGACCGGTATTCACCCCGGTCGACGCTGCCGGTGCCGGGCCTGTGGGGCATCGAGGATCTCAGCATCTCGTTGCGGGACACCGGGGCCGGCGGTCGGAACCCGTTCAACAAGTTCAACGACGCCGGTCAGCTGGTCTTCGAGCCGGAGATCGGGTTCGTTCCCGCCGCCGGCACGGGCGTCGCGGTGCCGGCGATCCGGGTCGTGCACCGGGTGCGGCACGTGGCCAACCCGATCGTCGGGGACGGGTACGCCCCCGGGCACGAGGAGACCGGGGCGCTGACCGTGCACAGCGACGGCGGGATCACCCTGGAGCCGGCGTCCGGGACGCCCGGGTGCTCGTCGTGGCGAATCGTCCCGGTCAGCGGGTCGGTGCACGACCGGCCGATCGTCGGGGCCGAGCCGCCACCCGGGCGCAGCCTCACCGTCTACCGGGCGACCGGCGTCACGGCCCCGCCACCGGTCACCGCGATGCGGGTGTCGACCGGTCGGGCCCGCCGGGGCGCGGTCGAGGTGCAGGGATTCGAGCGGGTCGCCGGCCCCGACCAGATCGGGGTCTGGCACACCGGTCACCCCCGCTGGTACAGCGCGTCGATGGGCGGCGACATCCGCGACGACGGGATGATCGTGGAGTACGCCCGCGCCGGTGACCGGGGTGACGACCGCCGGGCCGGCCGGGTCCGGGCCCGCCTGGCGTTGCACCTGCGCACCCGCTGCTACCTGATCGAGCAGAACGAGTTCGCCGACGCCGTCGTCTTCCACCACGGCCGCCGGCACCCCGGCTTCGTCGACGTGTCGCTGCGTCCCCTGCCCGACGACGGCGACCCTACCGGGGCCGCCGCCCCTACCGGGCCGGTCGGGTCGCGGCTGCGGTTCGTCCCCGAGTGGTACGAGGGCACCGACGACGAGGTGCCGGGGTTGCTGGTCCGCTGGTCCGAGGAGGCGGTGGGCCCGGCAGCCGACCCCGCCGTGCCGGTCGGTGGCGCGTTCCTGATCACCGTGGACGCCTCCGGCGGGCCGGTGGTCCGTTTCGCCGACGAGCAGACCTACCAGCATCTGACCGTGTTGAGCTGAGCGGAGACAAACTGTGCCTGGTCGGATACGGCTGACCGGATACCGGCCCGACGAGCCGGTGGGTGACGCCTTCACGGTGACCGGGTTCGGCGGCGCGGGCTTCCCGGAGCAGGCGACGCTGCGGGAGTTGATCTCCCCGGCGCAGCCCCACCTCGCCGGCACCATCATGGTCCGTGGCGACCAGCAACGGCAGCACTCCTACTGGTTGCGTTACCTGCGCCGTCGATCCGGCCCGGCCGGCCCGAAGCGGGTCTGTGTGGACCTGCTGGTCCGGTTCAGCACCTTCGACTACGTGGTGGCCGACGTCGGGGTGGGGGCGCTGGTGCTCCGACAGAGCGCGCTGTCGCACTTCCCCTGCTGGGGGATCACCGACCTGAGCGTGTCGCCCCATGCCGTCGAGGCCGGCCGTAACCCGTTCAACAAGTTCAACGAGGTCGGCTCGCTGGTCTTCACCGCCCGGCTGGAGGCCGCCCACGGCACGGTGCCGGCGATCCGGGTCGGCTACCGGGTGCACCACGAGCAGACCATGGTCGGGGGAGTCCGGTTGACCCCGGAACACGACGAGGCGGGTTCGTTCCTGGTGCACAGCGACGGTCTCTTCGAGGTGGCCGACCAGTCGCTGGCCACCCGTACCCACTTCCTCGTCACCCCGGTCAACGCGGGGGTGCACGACCGGCCTGCGGTGCCGGTGCACGCCGCCCGCCGGCCCGGCGGTGGCCGCCCGGCGTGGCACGCGACCGGGCTCACCGCCGCGCCGGCCGAGCTGCCGCAGGCCCACCCCACGCCCTACGTCGACGACACCGTCACGGTGACCGGTTTCCAGGGCCTGGACGGTCCACAGACCCTGGCGGTACGCGACGCCGCCGGTCAGGCACGGTCGGCGATGCTGCACTTCGCAGCCGCGGACCCGGGTGCGGTGCTGCTGACCTACCACGGTGGGCCCGCCCTCCGGGGGACGGTCCGGCTGCTGCTGGGGCTCCGGTGCACCATGCACCGCTACCTGGTCGCCCCGGCCGGCGTCCACCGCAGCGTCACCCACCGAACCGTCGGGGACGATGTCGGCATCGACGCCCACTACGGTGACGACCCGACGGCCAACCGGGAGTCGTGGCCGGTGCTGTGGCACCGGGGGCGTCGGCACCTCGGCTTCCGGCAGGTCACGCTGCTGGTGGCCGGGGTCGACGGCGGACCCGGCCGGGGCGGCCCCGACGCCGTACGCAACAGCACCGGATCCCCGGTACGGCTGGCCCTCACCCCCCGGTGGGAGCCGGGCGGTGACGACCGGGGGCCGGAGCTGCGGATCAGGTGGCACGCGTCGCACCAGGACGACGCCCCGGTCGAGGGCCTGCTGGCGCTCGGGACCGACGACGGCGGCCGGCCGACCCTGACCCCGCTGGACGACGAGAGCCGCCGCCACTTCACCGTCACGGGCTGACCGGCAGGTCCTCGTCGACCACCGGGCGGACCCGCCGGGACAGCTCGGTGATCTCCCGCCGGTACGCCGACTGCTGGGCGGCGTCGACGCCACCGGCCGGGCCGAGCGCGACCAGCAACCGCAGCGCCCGGACCTGACCGAGCAGGTGCCCGGTCTCCCGGTGGGTGGCCAGCGCCTCCTCGGCGGTCCGCGCCGAGGTCACCGGGTCGGTGTTCCGCATCGCCTCGGCGGCGGCCACCAGGGCGTGCCCCTCCCAGACCCGGTAGCCGGCGGCGCGGGCCACCGTCCGGGCCTGCCGGGCCAACGCGACCGCCTCCGTCGGGTCGGTGTCGCCGAAGACCTCGGCCAGCCCGATGAGCGCCTCGACCTCCTCACCCCGGGCACCACCGGCCCGGGCGAGTTCGAGTGCCCGCCGGTGTTCGATGGCCGCCGCCGGGTCGCCGTTGCGCTGGTGGATCGCGCCGCGCACGTTGCGGGCGGCAGCCTGCTGGGCGGTGTCGCCGATCAGGTCGGCGAGGGCCAGTGCCTCGTCGGCCAGCTTCGTCGCCGGGCCCAGGTCGCCGGTCTGCACGCGCAGCGCCGCCAACCGGCGCAGGCTCTCCGTCTCGGTGGGCCGGTAGCCCGTCCGCCGGCTGAGATCCAGCGCCTCCCGCAGGTGGTCGAGAGCCTCGCCGTGCTGGCCGAGGGCGTGCTGGACCTCGCCCAGGTTGCTCAGGCTGATCCCGGCGCTCATCCACATCCCGGTGCTGCGGGTCAGCGCCAGGGACTGCCGGAAGACCTCGGCTGCCTCGCGGAGCCGCCCCATGTCCCGGTAGATCACCCCGAGGTTGCCGAGGCTGGTGCTGAGCCGTTCGGGGCCGCCCAGGCGTTCGTGGATGCTCACCGCCAGCCGGGTCAACTCGGCCCCCTCGGCCAGCCGGCCGGCCCGCAGGTGCAGCAGCCCACAGGTGCCGTACGCCGCCGCCAACCCCTCGGGCCAGGCCGCCCGGTGGGCCGCGTCGATCATCGCGGTGGCGTGGGACAGACCCACCGCGTACTCGCCACGGCGCAGATGCAGGCTGGCCAGCCCGAGCCGGCTCGCGGCCTCACCGGCATGGTCGCCGACCTGCTGTGCGGCGTGCAGTGCGCTGGTCGCGGCGACCAGGCCGTCGCTGTGCGGGCGGAACTGGTAGTAGCCGCGTAGCGCGTCCGGGATCCGCCAGGCGGCCGGGTCGGCCCCGTTCTCGGCGGCGTGCGCGATCACCCGCATCAGGTTGGTGTGCTCCTCCTCCAGCCAGGCCATCGCCCCGGCTGAGCTGGGAAACGGGGACCCACCGGGGTGCGGTTCGGCCCCGTCGGGTGGCAACCGCACGAGGTGGGGATAGATCGTGGCGGCGGCGGCGTCGGTGCGCTGCCGGTACCAGCCGTAGAGGCGTCGGATGGCGGACCGCAGTTGCCCGGCGGGGTCCTCGGCGGTGGCCCGCTCCAGGGCGTAGAGCCGTAGCAGGTCGTGGAAGGCGTACCGGCCGGGGGTGACCTGCTGGACGAGGTGCGCGGCGGCGAGCCGGTCCAGCTCGTGTGCGGCGGTCGGCTCACCGATCCCGGCCAGGGCGGCGGCGGCGGTCACCGTGACGTCCGTCCCCGGCGCGGTGCCCAGCAGCCGGAACAGCCGGCGGGCCGGGGCGGGCAGCGCGGCGTACGACAGGTCGAACGCCGCCCGGACGGCCGCCTGGTCGTCTCCCTCGACACGGAGGCCGGCGAGTTGGTTACCGGCGGTCAGCCGGGCGGTGTGCGCGCTGATCGACTGTTGGGGCTGGTCGATCAGGTTGGCGGCGGCGATCCGCAGGGCCAACGGCAGCCGGGCGCAGACCGTCGCCAGTTCGGCGATCTCACCTGAGCGGGCCACCCGGTCGGGCGGGATGATCCGGGTGAGCAAGGTGCCGGCCTCGTCCACGGTGAGCACGTCGAGGTCGAGGCGGCGTGCTCCGTCCACGGCGACGAGCCCGCTGAGCCGGTCCCGGCTGGTGACCAGCGCCAGGCAGCCGGCGGCCCCCGGCAGGAGCGGGCGGACCTGGTCGGCGCTGGCGGCGTTGTCCAGCATCACCAGCATCCGGCGACCGTCCAGCATGGTGCGGAACAGCGCGGCGGCCTGCCCGGGGTCGACCGGCACCTGGTCGGCCGGCACCCCGAGCGCGTGCAGGAACCCGGCGAGGGCCTCCGACTCGCGGACCGGGCTGGCCGTCGAGTAGCCACGCAGGTTGACGTAGAGCTGCCCGTCTGGGAAGTGCCGGCGGACCCGGTGCGCCCAGTGCACCGCCAGGGCGGTCTTGCCGACCCCGGCCATCCCGGTGATGGTGGAGATGACCACCGGCCCCCGGGCCGCCGTCGCCCCGACCAGCAGCGCGTCGAGGGCGGCCAGTTGGGTGCTGCGCCCGGTGAAGTACGCGACGTCGGGCGGCAGCTGCGCCGGTGACCGGTGGCGCGACGGTGGGGTCGGCTGCGCCACCTCGGGCCGGCGCGGTGCCACTTCGGTCAGGCGGGGTGCCGGCACGGTGCCGGTCACCGGCCCGCCCGGGTGGGTGACCATCCGGGGCAGGTCCTGGCGCAGGATGCGCAGCTGTGCCTCCCGCAGTTCCGGGCCGGGCTCCACGCCGAGCTGTTCGGCGAGGCGGTCGCGCAGGTTGCGGTGCAGGGCCAACGCGCGGGCCTGCTGGCCGCAGGCGGCCAGGGCGAGCATCAGCCGGGCGTGCACCTGCTCGTGCAGCGGTTCGTGGCTGGCCACCGCGTGCAGTTCCCGGACCGCCCGGTCGGGCAGGCCCAGGTCGACGGCGAGCGTGGCGTAGGTGACAGCGGTGGCGATGCGACGTCGGTTCAGGGCGGCGGCGGTCGGGTGCTGGGTCAGGCTCGGCGCCGCGTCGGCCAGCACCGGCCCCCGCCACAGCGCCAGTGCCCCGGCCAGCCGGTCCAGGCTCGGCAGGTCGCCCGCGACGCTGCCCTCGGCGCGTTCGATCGCGGCGGCGAACCGGCTCAGGTCGAGCTGGGCGGGGTCGACCCTCAACCGGTAGCCGCCGCCGACGTGGGTGATGGTGGCGGCGGGGCCGCCGGGCTGGTCCAGCACCCGACGCAACCGGGCGACGTAGGTGTGGACGAGGTTGAGGCAGCTGTCCGGCGGGTCGTGACCCCAGAGCACGTCGACGATCTCGTGGCGGGACACGATCGCGTCCGGGTGCAGGGCGAGCAGGCCGAGCAGCATCCGTTGGCGGTTGGAGCCGAGCGTGACCGGTTCGACGCCGACCTGGATGCGCAGCGGCCCCAGCACGTCGATGCGCAGGGTCGGTGCCGGCGTGGCGACGGGTGGCGCCGGGCCGGGTGGCTTCAGCTGCGGCGGACCGACGGCGGCGGCGATCCGCCGGAGGGACTCGGCCCGGGGGTTGCGGACCCGGCCCTGCTCGATGTCGCGCACCGCCCGGACGCTGATTCCCGCCCGTTCGGCCAGCTGCTCCTGGGTCAGTCCGGCACCCAGTCGTCGTCGTCGGATCTCACCACCGCTGTCGGCCATCAACGGGCCTCCCTGTCATGGCTGCGCGTCCGTCCCACCAGCGCTGCCAGCACATGATTCTGCCGGTTGACCGGTCGGATGACCATGATCTTCGCCACTGAATCACCGGGCTACCCGCAGGTCAAACCTGCCAATGGGGCAGGGCCGTCCGCCCTTGGGGGCAACGGTTCTGCCGGTTCTGCCGGTGCCCCCATCGTTCACTTGTGGACGCACGGGCATTTGAGCAGCTCAAAACGTTGTCACCCGGCAAGGATGTCTATCTGCCGGCGTCCAGCCGGCCTCCAGTGCGCGACCGACCGCCGTCTCTACCGTGGACGACGGGCACCGCCACCACCCGCTGGCCGGTGTCCATCTCGGCGAAGCGACTCCCACCCGGTCACGGAACCGCTCGGCACCGGCCTCCGGACCACCGATCTGCCCCTGCTGAGCGTCAGCCTGGCAGCCGACGCCCGCCTCAGCCCGGAAGCTAAGGAACCGCCATGAACGGACGTGCCCAGACCTACATCCGTACCCCCGACCCGATCTCCACGGCCGGGATCACCGCGGCGCTGCGTGGCCGGGCCGAGATCGAGGTCGTACCCGCGCAGATGATCACCGCCGAGACCGTCGGTGTGGTCGCCGCCGACACCCTCGACCGGGACACGCTCGACGTGCTCAGGGCCGTGCGCCGGTTGGGCTGCCGGCGCTTCGTGCTGGTCGCCACCGTCGAGTCGGACTCGGCGCTGATCCCCGCCGTGGAGCTGGGGGTACGCGCCCTCGCCTCACGCACCGAGGCGACCGGCCACCGGCTGGCCCAACTCGTGGTCAGCACCGCCTCCGGCGGGGCGGCGATGCCCCCGGAGGTGCTCGGTCTGCTGGTCAAGCAGGTGACCCGGCTCCAGCAGACGGTGCTCGCCCCGCGCGGCATCGACGTCAACGGGCTCTCGGTGCGGGAGAGCGAGATCCTGCGGCTGGTGGCGGACGGGATGGACACCCGGGAGGTGGCGACCCGGCTGAGCTACTCGGAGCGGACCGTCAAGAACGTGCTGCACGACATCACCAGCCGGTTCCAGCTGCGCAACCGCACCCACGCGGTAGCCTACGCGGTCCGGGAGGGGCTGATCTGACTGCCGAGGAGGACCCGACGTGCCGCACGCACGCACCGACGAACGTCAGGTGACCCGGGACGACCTGGGCGCCTGGCTGATCAAGGGCAATGCGGACCTGGTCGACCTCGCCGGCCGGTTCGCCCGGGACCCCCGGGTGACGGGCTGGTGCGTACGCCCCGGCTACCGGGCCCGGCTGATGCGGGCCGGTCAGCCCGTGGTGTTCTGGGCCAGCGGCAGCCGGGGTCGATTGCCGTACGGCGTCTGGGGGATCGGCCGGCTCACCGGCGAGCCGGTGCCCGGCGGGGAGGCCCGCGCGCCCTGGACGGTGCCACTGGACCTGACCGTCCTGCCCGAGCCACGACGGCTGCACCGGGACCGGTTGCGCGCCGACCCCCGGTTGGCCGGGCTGGAGGTGTTCCGCCAGCCACAGGCGGCCAACCCGTCGTACCTGACCCGGGCGCAGTTCACCGCCCTCGCCGACCACCTGCCCGAGGCGGCCGACGTGGTGTCCGGCGCTACCAGCGCACCGGTAACGTGGTGACGACCCCACCCACCTCCCGCTCCGCGATGGGGAACGGCCCGTCGGTGGCGAGGCGCAGGCCGGGCAACCGGGCCCGCAGCCGCTCCAGCCCCACCGCCAGGATCGCCCGGCCGAGCCGTCGACCCGGGCAGTAGTGGCGGCCCCCGCCGAACCCGACGAACTTCGGGCCGCTGCGGTGCGGCAGGAGCGCCTCCGGCTGCTGGTAGACCTCCGGGTCGTGCAGTGCCGAGATCCAGGCGAGGAGCACGGCCGTGCCCCGGGGCACGGTGCCGGAGGGCAGCACGAGGTCGGTGGTCGCGGTCCGCAGCGCGGCCACGTTGCCGGCGTACACCAGGCGGAGCAGCTCGTCGGCCATCGCCGTGGGGTCGGTGCCGTGCCGGACGAAGGCCCGCCAGTCCGCCGCGTCGTCCCCCAGGAGCCGTAGCATCGCCCGGCCGAGCACGGTCGCCGGGGCCTCGACCCCCGCCGACAGCATCAGCCTGGTCAGGCTGACCAGCTCGTCCGTCGAGAGCCGGGTGGCGGTGTCCGGTGGGTCGACCAGGTCGGCCAGCAGCGCAGCGTCCGACCCGCCCGTGACGACCCCGCGTACGTATGCGCCGAACTCGGCGACGAGCCGGGCCCGTTCCTGCGGCGTGCCGGGATGCGAATGGGTGTACGCCCCCGACCAGCGGCGGATCCTGTCGCAGTCCTCGGGCGGAATGCCGAGCAGCCGCGTGATCGTCAGCAGCGGGAGCCGGTCGGTGTACCCGACGACGAGGTCACCGTCGCGGCGGCCGTCGGCGGTCATCGCGTCCAGAAGGGAGCCGGCCACCTGCCGGACCACCGGTAGGTGGGCGGCGACCCGCGCGTGGTCCATCGCCCGGGTGGCGACCCGGTGCACCGCCGTGTGGGACCGCTCGGACTGGTTGATGAGCAGGTCCGGGTCGTAGAGGAAGTTGGGTTCGCCGCTGCGCCGGGGAGCGTCGGCGAGCAGGTGGTTGCGGGACAGCGCGGGGCTGGCGACGGCGGCGGCGACGTCGGCGTGCCGGACGAGCAGGATCGCGCTGTCGCCGCTGGGCAGCCGGACGCGGCCGAACGGGCACTGCTCGCGTCGGCGGGCGAAGTCGGCGGCGGGAGCGAGCCCCGACGCGGGCGGCAGCGGGAATGCGGGGAGGTCGTCGTCCATCAGCGCTCCTTCGATCGGCAGACGTGGGTGTGGGCACCGCCCGACGCGGGCACCGGCCTCGCCGGGGGTCCGGTGGCGCGGACGCCGCCGGTAGGCAGGGGCGCCGGTCCGCCGCCGGGGTCACCGCTCGACGAGTCGGGCCAGGTGGGTGAGGCCGGATCTGGTCGCCGCCGCCGGCAGGCCGAAGTCGATCAGGCAGGCGACCTCGTCCACGCCCGCCTCGGCGAGCCGGCGCAGGGTACGGGCGCAGGTCGGCACCGAGCCGAAGAGCCCCCGTTCGGCCAGGAACCGGTCGAGCACCCGGCCGATGAGGAAGTCCGCCTCGTCCTCGGTGATCGTGGAGTCGTGGAAAGGGGAGCCGGGCAGCATCCCCGCCACGAGGTCGAGCGAGGACCGCAGGTAACGGGTCATCGGCTCCCGGGCCAGGGCGGACACGCCCTGGTCGTCCGGCCCGACCAGGGTGTGCAGCATGAGGGTGACCCGGCCCTGCCCGGGGTGCAGCCGCCGGTACCGCCCGATCTTGGTGTGCAGCTCGTCGAGGCTCTGGGTGAGCAGGTGGGTGAGGACGCCGACGCCGAGCCGCCCGGCGAGTTCGAAGGTGGCCAGGTCACCGGCGCTGGTGATCCAGACCGGCAGGTCGGCCTGCACCGGCTTGGGGAACACCTCGACGTCGACGCGACCGCCGGTGCCGTCGGGACGTGGCGTGGTGCCGCCCCGCCACAGGGCACGCACCTCGTCGATCAGCTCCGGCAACGCCGACCTGCGGTGCGGGTACCGGTCGGGGGCGAGGACGAAGTCGACGGCGTGCCAACCGGAGGCGAACGCGACCCCGGCCCGGCCGTGGGAGATCCGGTCCACGACCGCCCACTCCTCGGCCACCCGCAACGGGTCGTGCAGGGGGAGTACGACGCTGCCGGCGCGGACACCGACCCGCCGGGTGACCGCCGCGACGGCGGCACCGGTCACCGCCGGGTTCGGGTAGGGGCCGCCGAATTCGTGGAAGTGCCGCTCCGGCGTCCAGACCGCCGCGAAGCCGTGGTCGTCGGCGAACCGTGCGCTGTCGAGCAGCAGGTCGTGGGCGTCGTCGGCGCTGGCGGAGAAGAAGAACAGGCTCAGGTCCACGGGGGCGGCTCCTCCTGCGGCCGGACGAGGGTCGCCTGCGGCGCGGTGAGGCTGCGGTCGAGCACCACCAGGACCCGGTCGATCAGGGCGTCGGCCCGTCGGCGTGCCCCGGCCGACGCCGGGAACTGGAACGTGACGTGGGTCTGCTCGCCGTCGGCGATCATGACGTGCAGGGCGTTGCGGGCGACCCCGTTGAACGCCGACCAGTCCACAGTGGTGGCGACGCCGGCGAAGACCGGGCCGGGGGCGATCCGCCGGTAGCTGACCGAGACGGCGGCGGTGGCCAGGAACGGCCGTGTCCCGGGCCGGCACATCGCCAACGGGACCGTCCGGTGGGCGTACAGCTCCCGCAGGCCGGCGCGGACGGTCGTCAGCGCCGCCGCGTACGAGCCGGTCGGTGGCGTGGGGAGGGTGAGCGGAAGCTCGTTGACGTACATGCCGATCCGGTCCGCCTCGGCCGGCGTACGCACCGACAGCTCGATCGCGATCGAGGTGGGCCCGTCGTCGGGGGCGAGGCAGTTGGCGAGCACGGTGAGCAGCAACTCGAACCGGGTCGCGTCCAGTGCGACGGCCGCCTCGGCCAGCCTCGTACGGGTCCGGGGGGTCAGCGCGCGGACGACCGTGTCGCCGGGGCGTACCCCGCCGTCGCGGGGCAGCTCGACAGGTCGTGGCGGGTTCCGCCACCAGTATTCGGTGGCCGCGACGACCAGGTGCTCCGGCGGCGTCCGGTACCCGGGTTCGGCCGGCTGCGCCGCCACCGCCGGTGCGTCGGGGCCGTAGCGGTCGGCCAGGTCCCGCAGCAGGATGTCCTTGGACCGGCCGTCGACGATCAGGTGGTGGGCGGCCAGGACGAGCACCCCACCTCCGTTCCGGAGGGGGAACCACCACACCCGGGCCAGCGGCCCGGCCGACAGGTCGAACCGAGTGCGGCAGGCCCGCTCGACCCGCTCGCGGACGGTCCCGTCGGCGGCGGGTTCGACCGCGAGCGTCAGCGGGTGCTCGCCGACCGCCAGCCAGGGCAGGCCGTCGAGGTTGTGGCAGCCGGCGGTCAGCAGCGGGTGCCGCGCGGCCAGCGCCGTGCAGGCCCGCGCCAGCCGGCCCACGTCGACCGGGCCGCGCAGGTGGGCGGTGACCGCGACCGTGTACGCCGACCCGAGCGCGACCAGCTGCTCGTTGAACCAGATGCCCCGTTGCAGCGGCGAGGTCGGCACGAACTGCGTCACGGTGACCCGGACATCCGGTCGGCGATCCAGGCGGCCTGCGCGGCCAAGCCCGGCCGGGCGTACAGCGCCGACACCGGCGTGGCGACCGCGAACTGGTCGGAGACGAGACGGGCCAGCCGCAACGCCGACATCGAGTTGCCGCCCAGGGCGAGGAAGTCGTCGTCGCGGCCCACGGCGGCCACGCCCAGCACGGTCGCCCAGATGTCGGCCAGTCGTCGTTCGACCACGGTCACCGGGGCGGCGGCGGGCGTCGATCCGGCCGGCGGGAAGAGGTCCCGCAGCGACCGGGTGACCACCTTGCCGCCGTCGTTGCGCGGCAACGCGTCCACACAGACGATCCGCTGCGGGATCTCCGCGCCGGACAGCCGGCCGGCGAGGAAGGCCCGCAGGTCCGCCGGTACGGCACCGGTACGGGTCACCAGCACGGCGGCGGGCCGTTCGCCCAACACCGGATCGGCGAGGGCGAGCACCGCGCAGTCCCGGACGTCGGGGTGCTCGTGCAGCGCCTGTTCGACAGCGAACGGCGAGACCTTCGTGCCGCCGGAGTGGATGGTCGACGCGGCGCGGCCGGTGAGGTGCAGGTAGCCCTCGTCGTCGAGCCGGCCGCGGTCACCGGTGCGGGTCCAACCGTCGCGGAACGTCGCGGCGTCACCACCGTCGAGGTAGCGGCGCGGTGGGGCGTCGGAGCCGATCCAGACCTGACCCACCTCGCCCGCAGCGACCTCCCGGCCGGCGTCGTCGGTGATCCGCACGGTGCCCCGACCGACCGCGTCCGGGCGTCGGCTGTCGAACACCATCGTCGTGCGGGCCGGCGCCGCCTCGGTCGAGCTGTAGGTGTTGACGATGGTGGCGTACGGCAGGGCGTCGCCGAGGGCCCGCGCGACGGCGGCGGGCAGCACGTCGCCTGTCGTTCCCACGAGCACCAGCGACGACAGGTCACGACGGTCGGGTTCGCCGGAGGCCAGCAGCTCCCGGGCCATCGACGGGACGAGGAAGAGGGTGCCGACCCGGAACTCCTCGACGGCGGCGCAGACCTCGGCGGCGTCGAACCGGGGCACGACGAGCGCGGCGGGTTCGGCGGCCAGGCCGGTGAGGAGCATGGTCTGGGCGGCGTTCGTCCCGATGGGGAAGGCGTGCAGGAAATGGCGGGAGTGCGCGAGTTGCCGCCGGCCGGGTGCGGTGTCGTGCCCGTGGGTGAGGTTGCCGTGGGTGGCGACGACCGCCCTGGCCGACCCTTCGGTCCCCGAGGTGAAGATGATCTGGGCCGCGCCGTCCGGGGTCGCCCGGTCGGGCACGGCGTCGGTTGCGGTCCCGGCCGGCCCGCGCTGCCAGCCGCCCAGCTCCGGGGGGACGGCGCAGCCTTCCCGGATGATCCCGACCGCCCCGGCGACTCTGACCCGCTCGACGAGCTGTCCCGGCGGGAGCCGGGCCGACAGCGGCACCGCCACCCCACCGGCCCGCAGCACGCCACAGAACGCGGTGGCGTACCCGAACCACTCCCGCTCGTCGAAGAGCAACGCCACCCGCTGGCCGACCCGTAGCCCGTCGTCGACGAGCGCGGCGGCGAGCGCGTCCGCCGACCGGTCCCACTGCGCGAACGTCAGCGTCGCGCCGTCGGGGTGGCACAGGGCGACGGCGTCCGGTGTGTCCGCCGCCCGCTGCCGCAGCAGGCCGGGCACGGTTGGTCCGCCGCTCATCGGGGGTCCGGTGTCCGGTCGGCGGCGACCGCCGCGATCCGCCCGATCGTGCCGGCCCGCACGATCTCCTCCAGGGTGAGCCGGATGCCCAGCCGTCGCTCGATCCGGAACGCGACCTGGGTGGTCAGCAGCGAGTGCCAGCCCACGTCGGTCAGGTCGTCGTCCAGGCCGACCCCGTCGACGCCGACCAGTTCCTCGACGATCGCGGCGATGGCGCGTTCGGTCGGGGTGTGCGGTGGTCGGGACCCGGCCGGTACCGCCAACCGCCGCCGGTCGACCTTCCCGGCGGCGGTGAGCGGCAGGGCGTCCACCACCACGACCAGGTCCGGCACCAGGTGGGCGGGGACGGCGCGGGCCAGGGCCGCCCGCAGCGCCGTACCGGAGGGTCGGTAGCCCGGTGTCGGTACGACGTGCGCCACGAGCGAGACCGGGCCGGCGTCCGCCTCGACGGCGGAGACGGCCGCCGAGCGGGCCCCGGGTAGCCGCAGCAGCGCGGCCTCGACGCCGGCCGGCTCGACCCGGAAGCCACGGACCTTCACCTGCGCGTCCAGCCGACCGAGCAGGTGGACGAGGCCGTCGGGGTCCCGGCGGCCCCGGTCCCCGGTGCGGTAGGACGGGCCGCCGTCGACCTGCCCGAACCGGGCGGCGGTGAGTTCGGGGGCGTTGAGGTAGCCGCGCGCCACGCCACGGCCGACGATGACGATCTCGCCCGGCTGCCCGTCGGCGACGACCCGGCCGTCGGGGTCGACGACGAGGACGTCGTATCCGGCTATCGGCCGGCCGATCGGGATGCGCTCGCCGTCGGTGTCCGCCCGGCTGACCCGGTGCAGGGTGCTGGCCACGGTGGCCTCGGTGGGGCCGTAGCCGTTGACCAGTTCGCACCGGTCGACCCAGCGCCGCGCCGTGGCCGGTGCCAACGGACTGCCGACACTGAGCATGGTCCGTAGCCGGGGGAGGTCGTCCTCCGGCAGGGAGTCGAGCACGGCGGCGGGCAGGACCGCGTGGGTGACGGCCCGCTCCGCGAGCAGCCGCGCCAGCGGCGCACCGACCAGTGCATCCCGGTCGACGACCTCCAGCCGGCAGGCGGCACCGAGGCCGAGGAGGAGTTCGAAGATCCAGCCGTCCGCCACCGGGCTGGCATGGAGCAGGACGCGGGCGTCGTCGCCGAGGTCACCGAACCAGCGCTGCTGCGCGGCCATGAGGTTGGCGACCGCGTCGTGGCCGATCATGACCAGCTTCGGGGTGCCGGTCGTGCCGGCGGTGGGGATGACGTACGCCAGCCCGGTCGGGTCGCCGGCAGCGGGCCGGCCTCCCGGTCGCGGTGGCCCGGCGGCCGGCCGCGTCGGGTCCACCTGGCGCATGCCGGGGGCCCGGTGCAGCACGGACGTCGACACGAGCACCGTGGCGTCCGCCGCCGTCGCGACCGACTGGTTCCAGGCCGGCGGGCTGGCCGGATCGAGGGGTAGCAGGACGCCCCCGCTGCGCCAGGTGGCGAGGGCCGCCGTGACGAGGGGAACGCCGCGTTCCAGGACGACCGCCACCACGGTCGCCGGCCCGACGCCGGCCCCGGACAGGCTGTCGGCGAGCACGTCCGCCCGCTGGTCCAGATCGGCGTACGTGACCTCCCCGGTCCGGTCGGCCAGGGCCACCCGGTGCGGGAACCGGCGGGCGAGTGCGGACACCCGGTCGCTCACCGGGACGACGTCCCTGTCGCGCAACGGCGACCCCCTCGTCGACTCACCTGACCATGGACGATGATCTATCCGTGAGGCTGTCACGACGGTGCGGGCCGGTCAAGGTGCAGCCGCTGTCCGGCAGGTGCCTCCCGTTTGCCGGGCGGCACCGGGGAGTCCGGTGGGAATGGCGGCGGAATCGCCGTACGACCCGCTTGTCCCGTACGGCCGCGTCCGCCGTTGAATTCGGGGAAAGGTCCTTTCTGGCGAGGGCGCGGTCGACCCCGTCGCATACGCCGATCGCGCCGGTCGGCGATCGCTACCACGCTGACCTGCTGCTCGGCCCGCACGATACGGACCGGCGAGCAGGGGGAGTGATCGCCCGCCCGGATTTGTCTGATTGATGTTCGCCTTTCTCGATCTGCCTCGGTCCACTTAGGATGTCAGTCCTGATTCGTTCGAGGAGGCAGACATGCGCCGGTTCGGAAGTCGGATCACCTCGTTCCTCGTCGTCGCTGCGGTGACCTGCCTGGGGCTGGTCGGTGCCGCCGCGCCCGCCCAGGCGAAGGGGGTGATCGTCTTCGTCGCCTACTTCGACAACGCCGCCCACTCCAACCTGGTCGGCGGTTCGACCTTCAGCGAGTGCCCCGGCGACCCGAGCTACCACTGGGGCGCCTACACCGAGTTCCACGAGATCACCTCCGAGCCCTGCCCCTGACCGTCGATCGGCCGTCCCCGGGTGAGGTGGGTGGGGCACTGGGCCGGGCCGCCCCGGAGCCGACGGCGTCGGGCTACCGGTTCGTCGACCTGGCGGTCAGCCGGGGAGCTGGTCGACCCGGGTGAGGACCTGGTCGATCAGGCCGTACTCCCGGGCCTGCTCGGCGGTGAACCACCGGTCCCGGTCCCAGTCGGCCTGGATCTCGTCGAGGGTGCGCCCGCTGTGCTCGGCGATCAGCTCCTGCATGGTCCGCTTCACGTGCAGCATGTTCTCCGCCTGGATGGTGATGTCGGCGGCGGTGCCACCCATCCCCCCGGACGGCTGGTGCATCATGACCCGCGCGTGCGGCAGGGCGAACCGCTTACCTGCCGCCCCGGCGCAGAGCAGGAACTGCCCCATCGACCCGGCGAGCCCCAACGCCAGGGTGGCCACGTCGTTGCGGACGTACCGCATGGTGTCGTAGACGGCCATGCCGGCGCTGACCGAACCACCCGGTGAGTTGATGTAGAGATAGATGTCCCGCTTGCTGTCCTCGGCGGCGAGCAGCAGGATCTGCGCACAGATCTGGTTGGCCGAGGCGTCGGTGACCTCGGTGCCCAGGAAGATGATCCGTTCCCGCAGCAGCCGCTCGAAGACCTGGTCGCCGAAGGCCGGCTGCCCGCCGTCCAGCATGCGCACGTCGTACCCGATCATGGTGACCACCCTCCGCGTTGCCGGCGGGCGACCTCGCTCCGCCCGGGGACCGGCGGGTCCAGCCTGCACCGTCGGGCGGCCACCGCCCCAGCCTTTCTGCCCCCGGCAGATCCGCCCTCGGCAGAACCCGGCCGGCCTACCCGACCAGCAGCCGCCGCCGGCCCGTGCCGACCCGCCGCCGTCCCGGCACCCTGGCGGTACGCGCAGCGGGGCGGGCGGTCGACACGACGGCGACCACCCGGACGGACACGCCGACGGTCGTCGTCCCGAACCCGAATCCGAATCCGCCGACGGTCGTCATCCCGATCCCGCCCTCGGTCGTCACCCCGGTCCCGGCGCCGCCGACGGTTGCCGTCCCGGCCCCGCCGACGGTCGTCCCCCAGGGCCCGGCCCCGCCCACGGTCGTCATTCCGGGTCCGGTTCGGCCCTGGCGGGCGGTCGGCACCCGGTCCAGTCGGGCGAGGCTCCCGCCCGGCGGCACGGGGACCCGACGCTCGACCCGGCGCAGCTCGTCGCGGGCCTCTTCGAGCAGGTCGGACAGGTTGATGCCGAGTGCCCGGCAGATCGCCGCCAGCACCTCGGAGGAGGCTTCCTTGCGCCCGCGCTCGACCTCGGACAGGTAGGGCAGGGACACCCCGGCGGCGGCGGCCACCTCGCGCAACGTGCGGCCCTGACGCAGCCGTACCCGGCGTAGCACCCCGCCGATCACCCGACGCAGCAGCGACATGCGGGCCTCCTCGTGGCCGGTGTCCCGGAACCCTCCCATCATGCCCCGTCGGCGGCCCCGGTGGGTCACGGCAAGCCGACCGCACCGGGGGCCCCGGGAGCCTGCGGCACCGGGCCCCCGCACCGGCCGGTACGGGGGTGACGGGCCGGCTACCGCCGACCGCTTCCGGCGGGTACGAGGTGACGGGGTGCTCACCGTTGGTGCAGGTCGACGTCCCGGCGGGTCGACCTGCCTGGTAACCGCTATGTTGTGCTCGTGCAGGCGACCCAGGGGGAGCAGGACCGACCGTGATCCATTTCCCGGCGCAGCGGCGCGGTCCGCTCAGCGCGTTGAGTCTCCGCCTGGCCGCCGCCCTCGGTCTGGTCCTGCTCACCGTCGCGGTGGTCTATCTCGACCGCGACGGTTACCGCGACGTGGACGAGAACGGGCTGACCCTGCTCGACTGCTTCTACTACACGGTGGTCACCCTCTCCACCACCGGGTACGGCGACATCACCCCGTTCGAGCAGTCGGCCCGGCTGGTGAACGTCCTGTTCATCACCCCGGCCCGGGTGATCTTCCTGATCATCCTGGTCGGCACCACCCTGGAAGTCCTGACCGAGCAGTACCGGACCGGCCGTCGGCTGGGTCGGTGGAGGAGAACCGTGAAGGACCACGTCATCATCTGCGGCTACGGCACCAAGGGCCGCAGTGCGGTCTCCGCCCTGCTGGAGAACGGGCTGGACAAGTCCCGGATCGTGGTGGTGGAACGCAACGGCACCGCCCTGCGGCAGGCCACCTCGGCCGGGCTGGTCGCCATCGAGGGCTCCGCCACCCGCTCGTCGGTGCTGGAGGAGGCGCACGTCCGCAACGCCAAGGCCGTCATCATCGCCACCGACAGCGACGACGCCTCGGTGCTGGTGGCGCTGACCACCCGGCAGCTCACCGCCGGTCAGGTACGCATCATCGCGGCGGTCCGGGAGGCCGAGAACGCCCCGCTGCTGCGGCAGAGCGGGGCGCACCACGTGATCGTGTCCTCGGCGACCGCCGGTCGACTGCTCGGCCTCTCCACCTCCGCGCCGCCGCTGATCGACGTGGTGGAGGATCTGCTCACCCCGGGGCAGGGGATGGCCCTGGCGATGCGTTCCGCCGAGCGGCACGAGGTGGGCAAGTCCCCCCGTGAGCTGGAGTCCCTGGTCATCGCCCTGGTACGCCGGGGCAAGGTGGTCACCCTGGCGGACCGGGCCGGCGCGGTGATCGAGACCGGCGACATGCTCGTGCACGTCCGCGACGACCGACCCACCGCCACCACCAGCTCCTGACCCCGGCTGGCTCGCCCCGCACCCCGGCTGGCTGCGCCTGACGCTGGCTGTCCCGCCCCGCATCCCGGCTGGTCCGCGCCTGACGCGGCTGGTCTTCCGAACCGACGAGTGGCCGGCCCCCTGCGCGGGGAACGGCCACTTCGACGTGTCGACGGGCGACTAGCTGATCGTCCAGGTGTCGCCGGTGTGGAGGAGGTTGGTGAGTTGTTGTTCGGGGGTGTCGGTGGTGGTGTTTTTGGCGGTGGTGATTTGGTGTTGGA